>NZ_JBITHP010000019.1:0-208365 GCF_044458105.1 Embleya sp. NPDC050493 | reverse complement strand
CGTCACCGTCGCACGCCAAGGCCTGCGGGACATCCAACACCACCCCGCACTCCTCGACGGCTTCCTCGCCGCAACCGCCCTGACGCGATGAACACCAACAACCGGATCCGCAAAGCTCAGTAGGGCCTGTTCTGAGTCCGGATCACGATTGGGTCAATCCAGCCTCGGCGGCCGGCGGAACGCGGTACACCGGTCTTCATGACTCGGGGTGATCTTTCCGATGCCGAATGGGAGTTGGTCGAGCCGCGCCTGCCGTTGGGAGCGTCCGGGCCGATCCCTGACCTGCGGAGCTACTTCAACGCGGTGATGTGGCGGTTTCGGACCAACAGCCCGTGGCGGGACGTTCCCGAGCGCTACGGTTCCTGGTCGACAATCTACGACCGGTTCCGGATGTGGGCCCGCGACGGGATCTTCCAGGCCCTGATGGACGCGATGATCGCAGAGGCGGCAGCCCGCGGCGACATCGACCTCGGCCTGGTGAGCGTCGACTCGACAACCGCCCGCGCGCACCACCACGCGGCCGGGATGGCACTCGACCCCGCGCTCCTGGACGACCTGGCCAAAGCCGCGACCGAGGAAAAGGGGATTCTCGAGAGGAACGGAACGGCGCGGCGGCCGGAACCCCCGAGCAGCCGGCCGACCCCGCCGGGGAAGAACGCCGCACCCGGCACCGACGCCGCAAGGCCCGGCTGAAAGCCGCCCACCTGGGTCGGTCCCGCGGCGGACTCACGAGCAAGGTCCACCTGGCCGCCGACCGGCGGTGCCGCCCGCTGTCCATCGTCCTCACCCCCGGACAGGCCGCGGACAGCCCGCAGTTCGTCCCCGTGCTGAAGAAGGTGCGGGTGCGGGGTCCTGTCGGCCGCCCCCGGACCCGGCCGGATGCGGTCGCCGCCGATAAGGCCTACTCGTCCCGTAGCAACCGTGCCCACCTGCGAAAACGCGGTATCAAGGCGGTGATCCCGGAGAAGAAGGACCAGGCCGCCAACCGGAAGAGGAAGGGCTCCGGAGGCGGCCGGCCCGTCGGTCACGACGTGGATCTCTACAAGCAACGCAGCACCGCTGAACGCTGCATCAACCGCATGAAGGACTGGCGCGGTATCGCCTTCCGGACCGACAAGACCCCCGACAGCTACCTCGCTGGACTCCACCTGCGCGGCGCCATGCTCTGGCTCCGCAGCCTCCCCGCCCCACCATGATCCGGACTCAGAACAGGCCCTAGACGCCCTCCAGGCGCTTTCGGCCCCCGCCGGCATCGGGATGAGCGACCACTTCACCGCCGACGGGGACATCACCGCCACCGCGACCGCCGTCCTGGCCCTCGCGGGCCGCCCCACCGACACCACCGCCCTCGACCGCTTCCGACACGAGGACCACTACTACACGTACCCGAACGAACTCCAGCCCTCGCTCACCACCACCGCCCACGCCCTGCACGCCCACGCGCTCCACGCCCCAACCACCCACCGGCCGCCCGCACCGACCGAACCCGCCCTCGGCTTCCTCCGCAACCGGCAGGACACCCACGGCCGTTGGACCGGCGACAAGTGGCACACCTCCTGGATCTACACCACCGCCCAAGTCGTCACCGCCCTGCCCACCGATCCCGCCACCCCACACGCCATCCGCGCCCTCCTCGACGCCCAACACCCCGACGGCGGCTGGGGCGCCCACCGCCACGCCGGCGCGGGCGAGACCGGCTACGCCGTCCTCGCCCTCCACAGGGTCGACAACCCACCCGACGCCACCGCCAAGGCCCTGGCTCGGGCCGGAAGATGGCTCACCTCCTGGCAGGAGAGCGGTGACGCCTGCGACTGCCTGCTGTGGACCGGCAAAGAGCCCTACTGCCCCCGACGCGTCGACCGCATCGTCGCCCTGGCAGCCCTGCTCACCACCACCCGACACACCCGCACCCGAAACCCGAACCCCGCCCACCGGTGACACCACCTCGGCCACGCGGACCCGGTTGCCGGGCGTAGCGGCAGAGCAAGAACGGGCTCCCGCCCCGTGGGGTCGATGCGGGTCGTCACCGGCGACCGCTCCCTCGGACATCCCGACGCAAGCCCCTACGACCGGGTCCAGGTCACCGCCGGGGTGCGACGCATCCCCGCGCCGTAGTCGGCCCGGTCCCGGCGGATCCGGTTCCGCAGCGCCTCGGGATGAACACCCAAGTGGTCGGCCATCGCCGGACGACGGGCTTGGTTTCCGCGGCCCGCTACTTCGCCACGGCACGCTGCCGCGACTCGGGCGGGCTTCTTCGGAGCGGGCATGTCGATGGCTCCCTTCTCATGACCCATCAGGCCACGGAACCACCTTCCGCATTTGGGGGAAACTCACAGGACGGAGCAACCGGTAGGCGTCGCACTGCCGGGCGCTTGCCCCGACTGGTCGGTGGCCCCCTGGGACAAATCGTCGACGTCGGCCCGCCCCATGAGCTGCCGCGTCGCCGAGTCAATCTTTGTCGTGGTGCCCCGCACGAACAGTGCGTGGCGAAGCGCCGAGTTCACGTCTGCAGGCCTTGTTGAAGGCCTGCAGATCAGGAATTCCCACCTGCGATGCGACCGCTGGGATCGCCAGAGTCGAGTTCCGCAACAGGTGCGCGGCGACCTGGAGGCGACGCCGCCGCAGATAGGCGACCACGGTCTCGGCGAAGGCGACGCGGAACAGGCGGGTGAGTTGGTTGTGCGAGACCCCCGCGGCCCGGGCGATGGCCGGAACCGTCAGCGGACTCGCCATGTTCACCTCGATGTGGGCCAGCGCCGCAGAAAGTGCCGGATGGCGCTCCTCCGCCTGTGGCACCTCGCCGGCCGCCAGCGACCACAACACTGTCCACACCTCCGCGGCGGCCCGCAACGGGGTCGTCGAGTGCCACGCTACGGCCCTCAGCAGTGCGTCCGACAGATGTAGCGCCTCCGCGCCGCAGTCCACCACGGCTGGTACTCGGTGAGGCGTACCGGCGGTCCCGAGCTCGAAGTGCGCGTACAGGTGCTCCGAGCGGCCCCGGTACCGGAACTCCACCTCCGCGCCGGGTGGAACGAGGCTCGCACACCCGGGCCGGACCTCGTGGGTCACCCCGTCGACGATCAACTCGGCGCTGTAGCGGTACAGGTGCAGCTGCCACAGTTCGGGCAACCGGAACACCTCACGCTCGATCCCCAGCCCGTGCACTCCCACCCCGACCTGCGCCACGCGCGGAGGTGAATCCAGGTGCGCAATATGCCTCGCCGAAGTTTCGACCATGGTGAGAAATTACCAGTAACTGGTGAACCTGGCCCACGTCAGGAACACCTACCTGGTTCTACTGTGCACATCAGCAACCACCTGAGTCGAACGCCCTCCCATCTCCCGACACCTTCTTCAAGGAGCACACCAATGCCCATGCAGCCCTGGTTCACCGATGCCAAGCTCGGTATTTTCGTCCACTACGGGATCTATGCCGTCGACGGCATCCCGGAATCCTGGGCCATGTACGACGGAACCGTCAGCCGCGAGCAGTACCTGGCGCAGCTCGACGGCTTCACGGCCGCCCGCTACGACCCCTACGCGTGGGCCGCGCTGTTCAAGCGTGCCGGTGCACGCTACGCAGTCCTCACCGCGCGTCACCACGACGGCGTCGCCCTCTGGGACAGCGAGTGCGGCGACCTCAACGTCGCCAAGCGCACCCCCGCAGGCCGAGACCTCGTACGGGGATTCGTCGACGCCTTGCGCGGCGAGGACCTGAAGGTCGGCTTGTACTATTCCCACTCCGACTGGAACCACCCCGATTACGCCAGCATGATCCACCCCGACCCGTCCCACCACACGTACATCCCGGGCCACAAGCTGGTCGAGCCCGCCGACGGCCGCGAAGACCCCGCCGCCTGGCTTCGCTACCTCTCCTACCGCGACGACCAGGTCAGCGAACTGATACAGCGCTACCGGCCCGACCTGCTCTGGTTCGACGGCGAGTGGGAGCGCAGCGAGCAGCAGTGGCGCACGGACGCGCTCGCCGACATGATCCTCGCCGAGAACCCGGACACCATCCTCAACGCCCGGATGCTCTCCCGCGGCGACTACGCCACCCCCGAACAGGGCATCCCCCTCCAGGCGCCCACGGGCCCCTGGGAGCTGTGCCTGACGATCAACGACTCCTGGGGCTATCGGCACGCCGACCACAGCCACAAGAGCGTGCGTCAGCTCGTCCGCTACTTCACCGAGACCATCGGCATGGGAGGCAACCTGCTGCTCGACGTCGGCCCGATGGCCGACGGCCGCATCACCACCGAGCAGTCGGCCCGGTTGGAGGGCCTCGGCACGTGGATCGCCCGCCACCGTGCGGCCGTCCACGGCACCGGCGCCGGTCTGCCACCCGGGCACCACTACGGGCCCAGCACCCTCTCCTCCGACCAGCGAACCGTCTACCTGGTCTGCTATGGCACCCCTCGCGAGCACCTCGCCCTCAAGGGCCTGCGCACCCGGGTCAAGCAGGCGACGGTAGTGGGCACTGGCACCGAACTGAGCCACCACGTCACCGGCGGCCTGGGCGAGGTCCCCGGAATCACCTGGATCACCGCTCCTGCGGAAAAGGACCAGGACGAGTACGCGACCGTCCTCGCCGTCGAGCTCGACGGCGAACTCGACCTCTATCGGGGCCAGGGACGAAACTGACCGCGGGTCCGTATAGAAGAGCGCTCTATCCCCGTAGAAGCGTGTTACCGCTTGCGAAATGCCTGAGTGGTCCCTGCAATTGGGCCTGTGCACGTCTTCTGTGACGGGTGCGGTTTGAGGTGATTCGCCCCTGACCGTTTCACCACGTTCACTCCTGTCTGGTCCCGGGGCGCGCCCGTCCGCCCAGTCGCGCCTTGGATGAACGGGAGACCCGGCGCTACCAACGAAACATGACCGGACATCGGCACTACCCGAGTGCCCTGTCCGACGCCCGTTGGAAATTGCTCGAACCCACATTAACGGCCTGGCGAGCCGAACGCCGGGGAAACGGACCGGACTTCGGACGCCCACCCGAACACGAGCTGCGTCGCATCATGGAGGCGATCCTGTACGTCGACCGCACCGGGATCCCCTGGCGGTACCTTCCCCACGACTTCCTATCAGTTACGTGGAATCAAGCGCCGCAGGATGCGTCTCGTATCCTGCGGCGTCCCCACGTACCGAGGAGATCAGTTGGGCAGCGCGGTGGTGTCGGACGAGAAGTGGCCGGTCCTGGACCGGCACGCGAGGGCGGCCGAGTGGCTGCGAATATGGACGGACCTGGGGCGGGCTCCCCGAACGATCGATGCGTAAGCGCGGGGACTTGCCGAGTATCTGTCGGTCTGTGAGCGCGACGGGATCGACCCGATCGCCGCGAAGCGGCTGCACGTCGCGGCCTTCGTAAAGGAACTGGGGACGAGGCCGAGCCGTCGAGGAGGCAACGTCGTCGTGCTGGACTCCGGAGCCGGTCTGCCGAATGCGACGTTGCAGCAGCATCTGGTGCCGGTGCGGCTGTTCTACGACCACCTCGTCGAGGAAGGGGTGCGGGCGTCCAATCCGGTCGGCCGCGGACGCTACACGCCGAGCCGCGCCCTCGACGGGAACCAGCGAAGGCTGGTGCCCCGGTTGAAGAAGCTGCCGTGGATCCCGAGCGAACGGCAGTGGCTCGACCTGCTGGACGTCGCGCGTGAGGAGCCCGTACACAACCGCCTCATGCTCGCCCTCCCGGGAGAGGTGGGCCGGCTCGCCGGTGGTGCGGTTGACCGCCCGGATCGGCGGGTTGGTCGTGCCGCTGGTCCTCAGGGTGTGTTCTGGGTATCTGGAAAGGCCCTCACGGGCGCAGGTCCCCGGGAAGGCGCCCTCACTTGCGCCGTCCGCCGCGACGATCCGAGGATCCCGGACTTTGTGGTCTTTGTCGCATTGATCAGCTGTGTCAATTAGGTCAGCCTTACCTAATTCTCATGCCTTGTCCGGGAGACCTCCATGTTCGTGCAACCCTCCGCCGCGGATACCGATGACGAGCCCGTCAGATCGCTGGGCGTCCACGACTCGTGGTGGACGGTCGGCGCGGCCTCGGTCCTGGCCTGCCTGACGCTCGCCGCCTGCGCCTGGATCTCGCCGCACCTGCACGCCGACCCCGCCCTGCACGCCGCCGCGTTGTTCGTTCACCTCGCCGCACTCGTCCTGGGCTTCGGCGCGGTCCTCGCCGCCGACTACCACGGGCTTCTGTGGATCACCGGCCGCTGCACCATGCGCGAGACGGTCGCCGTCACCGGTCGGCTGCACCTGCCGATCTGGGCAGGCCTCGCCGGGCTCGTCGCGAGCGGCGTGATCCTCCACCCCGATCTCACAGCCGTCCCGACGCGCGTCAAGCTCGCCCTCGTCCTGGTCCTCACGCTCAACGGCCTCCAGGCCGGACTGCTGGGCCGGCGCGTGGCGAAGGACACTTCCGCCACGCCCCGCATCCTGGCCTGGGCAGGTGCGACCGCCCTGATATCCCAGGCCTGTTGGTGGGGCGCGATGGTGATCGGCTTCAGCAACACCCAGAGCTAGGCGACCGTGAATCGGGGGCCACAAGCCGCTGGGGACGAAGGCGTTCGGAGCGGGGAATCGGAGATGCCGACGGGTGGGGGACCGGGCCGCCGCCAACAACGTCGAGTTCACCTACACACCGACGAACTCCTCGTGGCTGAACCGCGTCGAGGCTCAGTTCACCGCCCTGCGCTGCTTCGCTCTGGATGGCACCGACCACCCCAACCCACAAGGCCCAGGGCAGCATGATCCGCCGCTACGTCATCCGGCGAAACGAACACGCCGCCGACGAACGCCTACGTCAGATCGTCAACAGGGCAGACGTTGCTTGATCCGGCACTGGGTTCCCCCACGGGCGACGTCAGGCCTGTCGTGCCTGCTGTGACCCGGGTGCCGCGGCCGCCGCGACGGTACCCGGCGAGAGCGTGACCGCTCCCCTGTCGTCGCTGATTGCCGCGCTGCCCGTGCGTCCCGAGGGCGGCCGCGACGGCTGAGCGCAATTGTGTCACCTGCAACCGGCCTTTGAAGGGCCGTACTCGGCGCTGACGTCGCTCGGCCTCGCTGCCTCTTCCGCACGGCCTCCATCGGGCCGCTACCGGGTCCCGGCGTGGCGTCAGGAGGGGCGGCCGTGCCGGCGAGCACATGCACCGGAGGAAGTCTCCGTGGTCATGCCAGGTAGCGGGCGCCGGTGGCGAGGATGTCATCGTAGAGTGCGGGCGGCGGGTCCGCCGCCTGGAGGTGCTCAGCGGCCAGGCGCATGTGCTTGCGGTTCTGGGCGACGGCCCACGCCCGGCCGCCGCATCGGTCGATCAGGTCGGCGACGGCGGCGACTTCCTCGTCCCCTGGCTCGCCGCGGCCAGCGTAGAACGCAGCGAGACGTTCGCCCGCATCGCTTCCTGACGCGATGGCGACCGTGACCATGGGCGTCATCTTGCGACGGCGGATGTCGCCGCCCGGGGCTCGGCCACGGTCGAGCGTCGGCCACACGTCCGTCACGTCGTTGTGGTACTGCGCGGCCATGCCGAAGTGGAAGCCGTACCGGCCGATGGCCTCGGCCTGTTCGCCGGTGGCGTCGGTGAACAGGACGGGCAGGCAGAAGACGCCGCGCAGGCCCTCGGCCGCCTCGGCCTGGTTCACCGCGATCGCCTGTTCGACGGATGTACCGATCTGCCCCTCGTGGCCGGTGTCGCGAGCTTGGCCTGCACACAGCCTGCTCCAACCGTCGCTCATCATCCGCAACGCCTGATGGGTGCGCGGGTGGTCCTGCTCGCCCAGGATGGAGAAGGCCAGCCCCAGGAGGGCGTCGCCGGCCATGAGGGCGCACTCGGTGCCGTAGGCAGCCCACAGGGCCGGGCGACCGCGGCGCACCGGATCCCGGTCGAGGACGTCGTCGTGGATGATCGAGGTGTTCACCAGGAGATCGCCGACGACGGTTGCGGCGAGGCCCCGTTCGGCGGGTCCGCCGTCGACGCCCGCGCAGAGCAGGGGAAGCACCAGACCGCGGCGTCCCACACCGCCGGGCCGGCCGGTGACCGAAGCGCCGTCCTTGCCGGCCCATCCGTAGTGGTAACGGACGGCTTCGAGCAGCGGTGAGGGCAGACGCTCCACCACGCTCCGGACGGCCGGATCGATGGTCTTCCCTCCTGCGTCGAAGATTTCTTCGGCGGTGCGGCTACCGGAACCCAGGTCGAAAAGCACGGCGGTGCACCTCTCAAGCACCGGTGTCGACGGCGGCGGTCGACGTCGTGCCGGCGGTGGAGTCGTCGTCGACGTACCAGTGCTGGGACATGTCGACGGTTTTGTGGACTTCGATGCCGTCGAAGCGGATCGGGGTGTCGGCGGGCGCGGCGTACGCGACAGCCGGTTCGACAGCGGACACCGCAGCCGCGGCGAGAAGGGCGAGCACAAGCTTCTTCATGACCGGAGAACGATCAGGTGGGCGGAAGGGTGCGCGTGGTGCGGATGCGTCGACGGCCGAATGCGTGGACACCGCAACGCGCTGCCGGGCGGGCACCTCGGCCACCCTGAGGGGGCCGGTCTCGGCGGCCCGCCGGGCACGCGAGATCAGCACCAGTCTCCCGACGGATTGATCCCCCGCAAGGATGCCCGCGCCCTTCTCAAGGGCGCAGAGGGGAGGCTTCGTGATGAGCTGAAGGATCTGGGTCGTCGTCTCCGGCCGGCCGTCACCGTCTCGGGCCGCGGGCGACGGGCGAGGGCGCGCGGTGCCCTCCGGTTTCGATCCCGCGCCGGAGACGATCTCTTCGGCGGGTCGTCGAACGGAGCCCGATCGTCGGCGGTTTCGTCGCGTCCGGCGCGCCGCCGGGGTCGTTGCTCCAGGTCGCGGTCGGCCCGCGGCGGCCCGCGGCGGCCGGGGCCCGTCGGTCGTGTGGTCGACCGTCCCGTCGATCGCGGGCGGGCACACGGCGTCAGTCCGTGGAATGGCCGTTGCCCGGGTACTCCTCGGAAGGGAGCGAGTCCCATTCGGTGTTCGCGCCGTCGCGCGTCACCATGAACAACGGGCGCGATCGCATGGCCGGCCCGACCGGTTGCTCGCATATCACGATCCCGGAATCGTCCGGCCCGGCGTAGCCCGCGAGCGAGTAGCGAAGCCAGACGCCCTGTGCCTGGGCGTACGCGATCGCGTCGCTCTCCAGTTCCGCTCGGTCCCCGCCGACCAACGCGAGTCCGTCGTAGGCGACTTGGGGGCCGTGTACGGCGTCGACGGCGACGCAGAACAGCCCTGCGGCTCGGCTCACGTACGCCGTGACCGCGGGCGGTGAAGAGGCGGGCTCGCGACGGCGGACTTCGATCCTCCACGTCCGGGAGAAGGTCGCGTGGCCCGGCGCGCAATCGCCGACGCTCGCCCGGCCGGGTATCCCGGCCGCCGCCTCGAGCACTTCGTCCACGGTCATGCCGAACCGGAGCGGTCCGACGCCGACGGCGGGCGCATAGACCCACTCGTCCCATCCGGCGGGCCCGGCCCCGAACACCGCGACCGCGGTCACCCCCGTGAAGGCACCCGAGACCCGCCGCCGCCTCGCGAACAAGGCATCGTCCGGCCCCCAGGTCGGCGGCGGCCTCTCCGACACACCCGCACCCGCGAGCACGTCCGGGACCGGTGAAAGCGGAGGCCGGTCGGCGAGGACCTCCTCGAGGTGCTCGTGCTCATACCGCTCGATCGCATACGCCAACATCTCGTACACGTCCTCGGCCAACCGGGGCCCCCACCCCCGGCGACGGGCGTCGTCCGCCGCGAAGACGGCGGCGACCGCCCGGGTGTACGCGTCGAAATCGGCGAGAGGGGCATCGGACACCGGAAGATCGGTCACGGGAACGATCATCACCGACGACCCCGACACCCGGCGCAACGCCCCGGGCCACGACGTCGATTGGTTCCGCGCGCCCGGCGGCGCCTGGTCGCCGACCGTGCGCCAGGTGTCGGCCGCGCACGGCTTGAAGCCCCTCGGCTGGTCGGTCGACACTCGCGACTGGGAGAAGCCCGGCGTCGACGCGATCCTCGACAACGTACGCCGTGAGCTGCGCCCCGGCGGCGTGGTCCTCATGCACGACGCGGGCGGCGACCGCACCCAGAGCGTCGACGCGCTCGCCCGGCTTTTGCCGTGGCTGAAGAACCAGGGCTATCGATTCGCGTTCCCGGGCTGAGACGACCGCGCCTTGGCCCGGCGGCCCCGTTCGATCGTGGCCGCCCCCTCGACACTGCCGGGCGCGGGCCGGAAATGCGAAGGGATGGAAGGTGCCGCGCTTGAACAGGTGGACCAAGGCGAGCCTGCGGCCGTCGAGGTGCCCGAACGCCGGCGGTGAGCACAGCAGTTGCGGACCGAGACCGCCATCCTCGACGGCGGCGCGCACCCTGACCGACACCCGGGCGCACCGCCTCGTGGGTGCCGCCCACCCGCTGCTCTCGTCGGGTTGTCCCGGCGGTCGCGGGAACAACCGACGAGCCGCTCCCGAGTGCGGTGAGCGCATCGGGACTTGAGTCCGAGGCAGCGCAGGCGATGTGGTCGCGAGTGCGACGAGCCGATGTGTCCGACGGCTACGCCGCCGGGCGAAGGTGGGCCACGATGCCGTCGATGTCTTCGGCGAGGAGGTGCCAGCGGAGAGTGTGGCCGCCGGGAACCTCGTGGGCCGTGTACGGGAGGCCCGCCTGGTCGAGGAGGCCACGGAACTCGCGCTGGCCGTCCAGGACATGGGACTCCTGGAAGGCACTGAACCACGGGATGTTCTCGGCACCCGTTCCGGCCACCATGAAGATTCGCTTGTTGTGGTAGCTCGGGATGCGCTCGACCGCGTTGTCGGCGCTGACCCGCGCTTCGTTCCACAACGGCACACCGTAGACGGTGCCGCCGCCCAGTTCGATGGCGGCCGAGGACGCGTTGGCCCAGTGGCCGACGGCACCGCCGTTGAGGCGCAGGCTGGGTGGGCCGGAGTGGGCGCTGACCGAGGCGAAGTGGCCGTAGTACTTCGCGGCGTACTTCAGCGCGCCGAAGCCGCCCATCGAGTAGCCGGCGACCGCCCGCCCGTCGTACTCGGCATGCGTGCGGAAGTTCGCCTCGACCCACGGCAGGAGCTGGGACATGTGAAACGTCTCCCAGTTGCGGGGACCGACGAAGGAGGTGACCGGGTTGCAGTACCAGCCGGCGCCGCCACCATCCGGCATCACGACGATGATCGGCTTGCCGGCGGTGAGTTCCCGAATGCCGCCCGGCACGTCGAAGTTGCGGAAGTCCGCGCCCGTCCCGCCGCCGTGGAACAGGTACACGACGGGGTACCGGCGGCCGCTGCTGTCGTAGTCGTCGGGGAGCAGGATGTTGACACCGGGACCGGTGGTCCACCCGATCTGGCTCGTCTTGAAGCGGTAGTACTTCAGGCGGGGGTCGCTCTCGTTGCTGTCGATGATGCGCAGCCCGAAGCCGTCGCCGACCGCATGGGCGGCGGAGGCGCTCCCGACGACGCCCGCGGCGCCGAGCACCGCCGCCGCGGACAACCCACCGGCGGCCTTCAGGATGTTGCGGCGGGTGGGTCGGAGCTCGGTCATGCCATCCCCAGTGTTCGGTGTGTGGTGTGGATGCCGCGTGCAAACGACGTTCGGCGTTCACCGCGCCGCGCCGGTCCTCGTGGACGAGCGGCCTGCCGGCGCACGACGGCCGACACACCCTGACGCGACGGTTGGTTACATCCGGTGCGCGTTGATCACACACCAGTCACCCCCAATGGTCAATACCGAACCGAGCCGAGTTCTCGCACCACGTGATGACCCCAACTCCCTTACGTACCAGGGCTACACGTGTCACCACGCAGCGCCGCCACCGAGGGCGCCGACACGCGGCGGTCGGCCGCTTCACGCCGGAACCGCCGGGACAGGGCCTGTCGGCCCCGCTTGGGCCGGTGGTGTACACGTCGCCGTCGAGCGCGTGGCGGCTGTCGGCGCACGGATCGGCACGGCGGCGGCCGGAATGTCGTGCGTTGGAACGGGACGAGGTGGTGACGCCCTGGCGGAGCACGGTGTGGCCCCGGTGGAACCACCGCGAGGCGAACAGGCGGTGGTCGTCCTCCCGACGGAACCGCAGCATCGTTGCTGCGCCGGTCGACATGCCGATGCCGGTGCTCTCGGAACTCGGTGACACTTCCACTCGGCCGGTCCAACATCCGCTGCCGCTACTCGACATCGAATGCTCTTCGTCATCACCCACGAAGCCAGTCCTTCGTGGATGTCCGTGACGACCGTGGACAGGCGCCGCCACGCAGTTGGAGATCTCTTCGTATTCACCGTCGTCGTAGGACCAGCCGTTGGCGCGCGCTTCCTCGAGCCGGGCCCCGAGGGCTTCCGGTCGGTGAGGCGCGGATCGGATCGGGTCGGGCGCTGCCGTTCGAGCCGGGCTCACCGGCGTGTGAGACCAACCCTGTTGCGCGCTCGCCTTCTTCGCGGGGCTGCACCTCACCACCGTCGAAAACTCCCCGTCGTCGCGCCGGAGGGTCGCCGCAGCGTCCCGCCCGGCAGTACGCGGTCGGCGGTCGACGCCCCTGACGGGTCTTGTGTCGCGTGGTGGCAGACTGGATCGGTGACCGGGCAACGCTTCCCTCTGAGGCCGTTCGTGGCGACGTTGGACACATACGACCTTGGACCGGGTCCGGTCGGCGTTCATCGTGGGCTTCCCTCCCCCACCGTGTCGATCACCATCCCCGAGACCGACTCTCTCGAGGTCGGGTGGTTCGGACGTTCCGGGTCGCCCCATCGCCTTCGCGCTGTCGTGGCCGGCCTGCATTTGGACGCGGCCGAGCTACGGCAAAGAGGATGCACCCGTGGTGTATTCGTGACGCTCGACCCGCTGGGTGTCAGGGCGTTGCTGGGGGTGCCGGCGTCTGCCCTGGCCAACCGGATCGTCGATCTCGCCGATGTCGTTCCCTCACTGGCGGACCTGCCGGAGCGGCTGGCGGGTTGTCGCACCTGGCCGCAGCGTCGCGCATTGGTCGAACGGTCTCTGCTCGCCGGACTGGCCCGGCACGGCGAACGCGAAAACGCCTCGGAGCTGCGAGCCATGGCCACGGCCCTGTCCCGCACCACCCGGGTGGACGAGGCCGCTCGGTGGCTGGGATGTTCCAGACGCCACCTGAGCGGCAGGGTTCGTACGGAGTACGGGGTGACGCCGAAGGAATACCAGCGTCTGGTCCGCTTCGAAACCGCCCGGCGCCGGCTCGCCGGCGCCGGCACCGCAAAGGCCGGTCTGGCGGACGTGGCCGCCGCATCGGGGTTTGCCGATCAGGCGCATCTCTGCCGGGAGTGGCGGGCCATGGCCGGGTGCACACCCACCGAGTGGCTGCGCGCCGAAGGCACGTCGGCCGGGAAGCCGTCGGCCCACGAACGGCCTGTCGGCGAAGAGAGGGCGTCCGGTTGACATCCGGTGGGGCTCGGGCCCGAGCTTGGGCCGGGGCCGTTCCCAGATATTCAAGACTCCGCCGCTGCCCCGCCTGATGATCGGTGCATGACGCAGCTCCGGATTTTCCCCCGCCTGATCGTGTCCGACCCCGACCGCGCCTCGGCGTTCTACCAGGAAGTTCTCGGCGCCGAGGAAGTGTTTCGTGCGCCGGGCGATGACGGCCGCCCCACCGTGGTGGAACTGCGTCTCGGTGGGTCGTCCTTCCGGGTCTCACCGGCTGTTCCGGCGTGGGGATGGGTATCGCCACGTGATCTGGGCGGCTCCCCGGTGCTGCTGGAGATCGACGTCGACGACCCGGACGAGGTCGCCGAACGCATGACGGCCCACGGCGCCGAGGTGGTCGTGACCATCGAGAACCGGCCCTACGGTAAGCGCTCGGGCCGTATCCGTGACCCGTTCGACCACCTGTGGATCATCACCGGAGAGCTTCGCTGAGCAACCGCCGCGACCGGTCGTACGGCCGCAGCGGTCACCGCCTCACACGATCAGGGACGGCCGAGGCGGACGTGCGCAGGCGGTCCCGGTCGCCCCGACTGCCCGGAAAGCGGCCGGAATCGCCCGTCCGGCCGTCCGCGGGTCACGGCGGCGAGATCCGCCAGGAAGGGCGCGAGGTATGTCTGGAAGGCATGTGCGACGATCACGCACCTCTCGCCGCAGAGCATCCAACAGCGGCAGGCCCACGAACGGTTGCGCGAACCGGCGCAGCCGTCTTGCGGCCGAGCGCCGCTTGGCGGAACGCCTGTCGGCAAGCTGTCCGACGCGTGGAAGGCAACGGTGTCAGGCCTCGCTGGTAGCGTGCCGCGTCCACGAAATTGATCACGAGAGGACAGCAGTAGTGCAGGCAGTGACTCCCCACGACATCGACGGCCGGCGGATGGCCCACGCGCTGGAGGACATACGCGGGCGTGCGTTCGGCCGTTGGCACTCCATGCAATACGGCGGAATGCAACTGAGCGACCTGGCGGAGATGCGCGACGAGCTCTTGGACCACGCTGCCGCTCGCATCGCGAACGATCCTTCACTCGACACACCCCTGCGTCATGTCCTGCACACCGCCGCGGAGTGCTCGCTCGGTCTGCTCAGCGTGGGGTGCTTCCCCAACGGTGACCAGGAGATCCTCCTCCCGCTCGTCGGAGAGCAACTCAGCAGCGAGAAAACGGCCTTCCACGACATCGTCAACGAGGCGCCCACGGCGACCCAGTGGATCGAGACGTTCGAGCTGTGCCTGATCAGCGGTCTCGTATGGGAGTGGCGGCGCGTCATCGGCGGCCTGCTCCGGGAGGACTACGCGCCCGCAATCCGTGACGGGGTGCCCTACTCCACGTTCGAGTCGGTGTCGCAGCCTGCGGACCGTGCCCAGATGGACGCCTTGGCCGAATACCTGACCCCGACCTCTGGACACCTGCCCAGCGGCCGGCCGACGGTCACCCTGAGCAAGCCCGGCGCCGATGAGCGCGCCGAGGCAGCCCGTAGGCTGGACGCGGCCGGCCCCCTCGCACCCGACCAGAGCCTGCTCCGCTGCCTCCTCGACGACGACCAGCCGGCCTTCGAGCGGCTCCTGGTGGCTCACCTGAACGAGTACCGAGACAGCATCGGAGACGACCCCGTCCCCAGGACACTGCTGCCCACCGGCCCCCTCGCCGTCGCCGCGCTCGCCGTCCAGGTCCACGGGTGGCAACTGGGCGTCCACTCCGCGTACCTGCCCCAAGCCCTGCTGGGCTCCCCGGACGCGCCGGCCCGAGCGGCTGCCACCGGTCCGAACAACCTCGGCGGCTGGGTCGCGCGGTAGCCGAAGCTCACCGCATCACCAGTCACAGCCCTTCACCCCTCCGGCGGTCTCGCCGAAGCAGTTGACGAGGCCGCAGTGCTGTCATCTGCGCGGGGTCCTCCGCCAAGGCGAGCAACTGTGTCGTCAGCAATGGCAGTTCGGGCGGCTCGTGATCCGCACGGCCCCGGTGTGAGTGGCCACCGTGCCCAAGGTCGCCTTCAGCGCCGAACACTGACCCGGCTCAAAGGAGTCCATCCACGCCCGGAACGCCCCAACGCCGACTGCCGGATGGCTCGACAGCTCCTGCGTCGCCGGCCAATACGTGCTCGGGTCGACGGGCAGGTGGGTGAAGACCGAGCCGACGTCGAGATGCTGCGGGCTCGGCTGGTCTATAGCGTTCCCTGACTGCGAGGCATGTTCGTCAAACCCATGGAGCCGCGCTCGTACGAGTCGTGGAACATGTTGGACACGCCTGGAACCGCAGGAGTTCATGTCCAACACATTGACCTGGATCGAGTCGATCCGAGCCGAGGGCGTCGTGCGGAACTCCGAACGACACGACGGAGAAACGGCGAGCGCGGCCGACGGGGTGCGCCCGTCTGCCGCGGTGGGCGGAGCGGACGGGATCGCGGGCGAGGCGATCGCCGCCCTGGCTTGGGCCGGTGGTGATCCCACGGGGGACGGCACGGACTGTCCAGAGGCCGGCCGCGCGTCAGTCGACGGGCTGCCAGACGGCGAGTTCGCTCCCGCCCGGTTCGCGGAAGTGGAAGCGGCGTCCGCCGGGAAAGTCGAACGCCTCGACGGTGACCACGCCGCCCGCGGCCACGACCGCGGTCCGGGCCGCGTCCAGGTCGTCGGTGCGCACCACGACGAGCGCCGCTGCCGTCCGCTCGTCGGGGTCCGCCTGGACACCGACGCCGATCCCGGCTCCGCCGACGTCGGTGTAGGCGGGACCGCAGGTGGTGGGCGTCCACCCGAACGCATCCCGGAAGAACGTGCCGGTGGCGGCTGCCGAGTCGGACGGGAACTCGACGAAGTCGACGGTGTACATGGCGTCCACCCTAGCCGGCCGGGGGGGTGACTCCTTCGGCTCACTCCGCAGCTCGGCCCGGGTCGCGAAGCGGGACGCCGAGGCGGCCGTCGGCGTGCGGCTGCGGCCGGAGCAGGTACGACGGTTCGAAGAACGTGCCATCGAAGCCGATCCCGGCTACCGGCCATCGACGCCGTGACCAAGCTGCTCGGGTGCACCTCTTCGGCCGGCGCCGCCCGGTGGCTCCCCGGGACGTCGGGCGGGCGGCGGAAATGGAACGCGGCAGCCGAGTCGGCTCTCCGGGACGAGCCGACCGTTCAGCCTCGCAGGTCGGACAAGTCCTCGACGCTGAGACTGAGGTCGTTCGCCGCGAGGTTCTCCTCCAAATGGTCCAGTGAGCCCGTGCCGGGGATCAACAGCATCGACGGCGACTCCGCCAACAGCGCGGCGATCGCGACCTGTGCGGTGGTCGCGCCCACGCGTGCCGCGACCTTCCCGAGCCGTTCGGCGTCGAGTGGGCCGCTGCCGACGCCACCGCCGAGCGGAAAGTACGGCACATGGGCGATGCCCGCTTCCTCGCTGTCCGCCGGCGGGACCGAGTCGTCGCCGTGCCGGTTCTGCACCGCGACCACGGGTGCGATCCCCCGGGCCTCCGCCAACTGGGCGGCGTCGACGTTACTGACACCCAGGTTCCGGATCAGCCCCTCCGCACGGAGTTCGGCCAGCACCGCGAACCGTTCGGCGATCGACTCGCCACCCGGTCCGCTCATCCCGCCGACCCGCAGATAGACCAGGTCGAGCCGGTCGAGCCCCAGGGAGCGCAGATCCGCCTCGACTAGGCCGCGGAGCTGATCGGCCGTCGCCTGTCCGCTCGGCACACCGTTCGGTCCGCGCAACGGCCCCACCTTCGTCGCGATCACCAGGTCGTCACGGTACGGGGCCAGAGCCCGACGGATCAGCTCGTTGGCCCACACCGCGTCCCTGCCGTAGAAGCCGGCCGTGTCGATGTGGTTCACGCCCAGTTCCACTGCCCGGCGAAGCACCGCGATTCCGGTCTCGGGGTCCCGCGTCGGACCGGCGAAGGTGCCCATCGCCAGGCGCATCGCGCCGAAACCCAGCCGGTTGATCGTCAGTTGCCCGCCGACGGAGAAAGTCTTGATCGTCATGACGCTCATGGTGTCCGCCGACACGACGCCCGGCGAGGTCGTGGCAGCAAGCTGCCACACTGGCCGGATGCGGAACGAAGAAGTGTTCTCGGTACGCGGAGACGCGGAGCTGACCGCCCGCGCAGGTCATCTCTTCGAGTCCGCGCGGACCGAATTCCTGTGTGCCGCCCGGGACCTCAAGACCTGGTCGCACCCGGGAGCCAGAGCCGCGGTCCGCAATCGCATGCGCGCCGCGGATCCCGCCGGGTTCACCCCTCGGAAGCTGCTCAGCCCGGTGGCACTCGCCGACGAGGAGGCCCGCGCGCACCTGCGGCTGGTGCGGAGCAAGGGCGCTCTCGTTCGGATCAGCCGTTCACCGCTTCCGCACGAAACCATCCTCATCGACCGGCGGGTGATGATTCTCGCCGGCGCGGAGACCCCCGCCGGCCGCGAGTACACGGTGACGACGTCGCAGATCCTGGTCGACGGCGTGCACTCGCTGTTCCGGGCGATCTGGGACACCGCGGTCGATCTCGAAACCTACCTGCGCAGCGACGTCCCGCGCCTCGACACCGACGGCCGCCGGATCCTCGAAGCCCTCGGCTCGGGCCTCACCGACGCGTCGGCGGCCAAACGCCTCGGCGTCTCTCTGCGCACCTACCGGCGGCGCGTGGCCGAGCTGATGGCCGACCTCGAGGCCGACTCCCGCTTCCAGGCCGGATTGCGAGCCGGCGAGCTGGGGTTGTCCCACTGAATCCCCGGTGATCGCGGCCCTTCGGCGATCGGGGCCGACCCGCGTCTGGCGACTCCCCTTCCAGGCTATTCAGCGTCGACTGTATTGTTCAGCGCATGATGACTGTTTCGACACAGGGCGAGGTGTTGGCTCGTTTCGGTCACGCGCTGTCGGACCCCACGCGCTCGCGCCTGTTGCTGGCGTTGCGCGAGGGCCCGGCCTATCCGAGCGAACTCGCCGACGCCCTGGGCGTATCGCGCACGAACCTGTCCAACCACCTGACGTGTCTGCGCGGTTGCGGCCTGGTCGTCGCGATTCCCGAAGGACGCCGATTGCGCTACGAGTTGGCCGACCCACGGCTCGCGCACGCGCTCGGCGACCTGTTGGGCGTCGTCCTGGCGGTGGACCCGGCCGCGGCGTGCCCGGACGCCGACGCAAAGGGCTGCTGCCCATGACCGCGATATCCCTGGGGCCCTCCCCCGCCCGCCGCGATGCGCTCGCCAGGCGAATACGGCTCCTGGTCGCCGCCACCATCACCTACAACGTGATCGAGGCCGTCGTCGCGATCACCGCCGGGACGCTCGCCTCCTCCGCCGCGCTGGTCGGCTTCGGCCTCGACTCCGTCATCGAGGTCTCCTCCGCGGCAGCGGTCGCATGGCAGTTCTCCGCCCGCGAGCACGCGGTGCGCGAAGCGCGCGAGCAGCGCACCCTGCGGATCATCGCCGTGTCCTTCTTGGCGCTCGCCGCCTGCATCGTCGTCGACGCCGTCCGCGCCCTGGCCGGCACCGGCGAGGCGGAGCGCTCCCTGCCGGGTATCCTCATCGCCGCGCTCTCGCTCGCGGTCATGCCATTCCTGTCCGCCGCGCAACGCCGCGCCGGCCGCGAACTCGGCTCGGCCGGCGCGGTCGCCGACTCGAAGCAGACCATGCTGTGCACGTACCTGTCCGCCGTGCTCCTGGTCGGCCTGGTCCTCAACGTCACCCTCGGCTGGTCCTGGGCCGACCCCGTCGCAGCCCTGGTGATCGCCGCCATCGCCGCGAAGGAAGGCCGCGACACCTGGCAGGGCAAGGGCTGCTGCGCGCCGCCGCCCGTCGAACTCGCCACCCGACGACCGCAGAAGGACGCCTGCGGCTGCCGGCCCGGCTGCGCCTGCTGCGCCTGAACACCCATCGGACCACCCGGACCCGGGCCGGCCGCACTGCAGTTCGTGACGTTCCTCCAGGTCCCCGCCGCCGAACCGGTGCGCGCCCGCGGGCCGATTGCCGGGTCGCCGACCTACTCGTGGTCGGTACAGAGGTGGGCGGTCAGGGCCGCACCAACCCACTCCTCCCAGGCGTCGGGGGACCAGCACCGGTCGCGGACAAAGTTCAGGCACAGCTCCGGTCTGAGAAGCCCGCGCACGCGGCGCGGAACCAGTCCCGGTCCATCGTGGCGACCGGTTCGATGTCGCCCGCGATGGACGTGTCGACGACGTCCTTGAACAGCGCGCGCTTGTTGCGGAACACGAAGTACACGGTCTGCATGGCCACGCTCGCGCGGTCCGCGGCCCCCTGAAGGCTGGTCGCGCCGTACCCCGCGCGACAAACAGGTCCCGCGCCGCCGCGATGATCCTCTCGCGGGTGAACCGCGAGCGCTCGGCCCGCTTGTCGGGACGCTTGACGTCCTGCCTGTCGGATCCCTTGACCGCGTCCATACCGGGAGTCGGTATCCGGAGTCCGACATTGGAGCTGGACTCCAGATTCTTGAAGGGGTAGTGATGAGTGAGACTCGAACGCCTGCGGAACTCGACCAAGAGGCATCGGTGCGCCGCGTGTTGGAGGACTTCTACCGGGACGGCAAGCCGCCGTGGGGCAGCGACATCACCCCGCCCGAGCTGGTGGCCCTGATAGAGGGGCCCGGTGCGCTGATGCCGGGCCGGGTCCTCGAACTCGGCTGCGGCACCGGGGCCGACGCCGTGTACCTGGCCCGGCACGGCTGGCGGGTGACGGCCGTCGACCTGGTCGACCGCGCGGTCCGGCAGGCGAGGGAGAAGGCCGACGCGGCCGAAGCGGACGTCACCGTGCTGTGCGCGGACGCGTGCCGACTCGACGAGGTGGGCGCGCCCGTACGGGTCAGCGCCGATTCGCGACCGGTCACCTCCAGGGCGGCGAGCGCCCGCGCGATGCCGAAATCGATCCCCCGCGGCCCGTCGACGGTGACCAGGACGTTCGTCGGTTTGAGATCGCGATGGACCAGCCCTGCGCCGTGGATGGCCCGAAGGGCGCGGGCGAGGCGGTGGGCGAGCACACGTACCGAGTGTTCCGGCAGCGGCGCGAAGTCCTCGGAGGCCAAGGTGCGCGGGTCCGGACCGGGTATGTGCTGCGTGGCGACCCGGGGAACGGCCGCATCGGTGTCCGCGTCGAGCACGACTGCGGTCCACAAACCCCGACGCGCCGCGCGGCGGCCACCTCACGCGCGAACCGGCGCCGAAACTCCGGTACTTGGGCGCAATCGTCGTGCACGAGCCTGAGGACCACGGTACGCCCGCCCTCGGACCGCCCCGGAAACACCCGGCCCATGCCACCCCCGCCGAGCCGGCCCACAAGCAGGTACACCCCGATACGCGATGGATCGCCGACACCCGGTGGCCTCACGTCGCCCCGCTCTCCCCATCGCCGTGAACGCAGGTCGACCTACCCCAGGGTGTGAACCACAACGCACCAGGCCGACGCCCGCTCGTCCGGCGCTCCGCCGCCCGACGGTCGGCGCGATCGAGAAGAGCCGCTACCGGAACATGCGGGAGCTGCGTCCGCGTAGCGGTGGGACGGTGAGCATCCGAATGCTCTTCCCGCGGAGCGAGTGGCAGTCGAGGACGAGGGGTGACGTGCGTTGACCGGCCGTCGGGAGGCGACAAGGAAGATGCGCCGGACTCCTGTCGCGCCGTCAGGTCGGTTTCAGGGCTGCCGCCAGGCCGTTCAGCCGCAGGCGGGTGGCGCCGCGCAGGTGCGGGAGGTCGTGCTCCGGCTCTGCGGATGGCGCGAGGAATGCCGCCTGTTCGGTCCAGAGCAGGCGTGTGCCGCTGTTGTCGGGGTGCAACTCGACGGTCACCAGTGAGGCCCAGCGCCGGATGCCGTCCACCGCGGAGGTGTAGGTGTAGACGATCCTTGCGTCCGGCACGATGTCCAGGTACCGGGAGGCGTATTCGAGCGTCTGGGGCGCCGTCCCGACCGCCGTGTAGCGGCTGGATGCGGTCTCGCCGCCGTCCACGGCGAAGTCGTGTCGGGCCGACACCGTACGGCCCGGCAGCCTGAACCAACGTGCGCGGAGCGCTGCATCGGAGAAAGCCTCGAAAACCGCGTGCGGTGGTGCGGCGACCGTGCGGGTGATCGCGAAGGTGTCGTGGCGGATTGTTCGAAGTTCGGCGGCGTCTTGGACGTCACCGGCGAAGTCCGGAGCAGCTGGTCCCATGGCCATGGTTTCCTCACGTCGTGTCCTGGCGGGGTCGGACGCCCGGCATTGGTTACTGGTCGTATGTAACGTGGGCGCCGGGGTCGTGATCAAGACCTCGAGTACACGCACTTGTATGTCGGTTACGTACCTGGAGGGAACGATCCATGGACGCCACGCTGCGTTCGCGCTTGGAGGCCGCCGGGGTCGCGCCGGAGTGCATGACCACCATCGAACTCGTGCGGGACGTACTCGCGCGGGTCGGAGACAAGTGGACTGTCCTGGTGATCACGGCGCTCGCCGACGGGCCGCTGCGCTTCACCGCCCTGCACGAGCGCATCGCGGGGGTGTCGCAACGCATGCTTGGCCGGACGCTTCGTTCCCTCACCCGCGACGGTCTGATCACGCGGACCGCCTACGCGGAGGTGCCGCCTCGCGTCGAGTACGAACTCACGCCTTTGGGCCGTTCGTTGGGCGACGCCGTCGCCCACATGGTCGGTTGGGTGCAAGAGCACCAGTCGGCGATCGCGCGGAACCGCGAGGCGTTCGACGCGTCTTGACAAAGCCCACCGACGTCCACGGGTAGCACCGTATGGCCGGCGGGAGTTGGCCCCCTTCGAACCGCGTCGTCCCCGGCAATGGTTGGTGGTGGTGCCGCCGGACGAGACCGACAGGTGCGGAGGGTTGCCGGTGTCGCCGGCGGATCGGCACGCCGGATCACTCGCACACTCGCGTTCCTGCTCTGCGGTTGTTGGGTTCTACGTCATACGCCGACCGACCGGGCCTCGCCGGCGCTCCTGTTCGCGTGGGGAGCGGGCGAGGCCCGGTCGATGCCGTCAGGTGGTGTATCCGCCGTCGACGGCGAGCGAGGTGCCGGTGATGAAGCGGCCCCCGGGGCCGGCCAGATAGGCCACGGCGGCAGCGATGTCCTCGGCGTGGCCGTAGTGGCCCAGGGCGGTGAGGGAGCGTTGGAATCCGGACGTCTCACCGTCGGCCGGGTTCATGTCGGTGTCGATGGGCCCCGGGTCCACGACAGTGGCGGTGATGCCTCGCGGGCCCAGCTCCCGGGCAAGCCCGTTGGTCAATCCGACGAGTGCGGACTTGGCGGTCGCCTGGAGCACGAAGTGCTCGCCGGGGACCCGGCCGTTGAAGCACGACCCTATGCTGATGATGCGGCCGCCGTGGCCCATGTGCCGGGCCGCGGCCTGCGCGGCCAGGAAGACCGACCGGATGTCCACGGCGAGCACCCGGTCCAACTCGTCGGCGGACACGTCGGCGAGAGGACCGTGCGTGAGGAAGCCCGCATTGTTCACCAGGACGTCGATGCGCCCCAGTTCCCGCACGGTCCGTTCGACCGCCTCGGCCGCCGCGTCCGGAGCGGCCAGGTCGGCCTGGATGACGGCGGCCCTGCCGCCCCCCGCCTCGATCCGTTCGGCGACCTCGTGCGCCCGGTCCGCCGCGTTGACGTACGTCAACGCCACCCCGGCTCCCGCGCCGGCCAGCCGCTTCGCGATCGCCGCGCCGATCCCGCGGCTGCCGCCGGTCACGAGCGCCACCTTGCCGCTCAGCTCACGCATGAGTACCTCCTCCATGGACAATGTGCCCGGTGTCCCGGCAAGGTAGAACCTGACACCAGTGTCAGGTTCAAGTCGTCAGGCGAGGTCGAGGATGCGAATCGGCGAGTTGTCCAAGCGCAGCGGTGTGAGCGAGCGTTCGCTGCGCTACTACGAGGCACAGAAGCTGCTGCACGCCGAACGCACGCCCGGCGGTCAACGGGAGTACGGCGGTTGGGCCGTCGACCGCGTCATACGCATCCAGACCCTCTACGCCGCCGGACTCGGCAGCAAGACGATCGCCAAACTCCTGCCCTGCATCCACGACGCCGACGGCCGTCCGAACGACGCCGCCACTTCCGAACTCCTCGATGAACTCACCGCCCAGCGCCACCGCATCGACCGCGTGATCACCGACCTCGTCCGCTCCCGCGACGTCCTTGACGAAGTGATCGCCGCGGCCGCCGACGGCACCGCCGCCCGGTCCTCGAGCGCACATCGACGCTGAGCGATCGGCAGCCGCTGCCCGTTGGATGCCTCGACAACGTCTCCGGTGCCATCGAACCCGCGAAGCGGCGGGTCGCGCGGGCCGCAGGGCCGACCGCCCGCGACGCCGCAGCCATCACCGGCGCGGGGGCCCTCCCCGATCGCACCCACCCGACGCCGAGCCGAGGCGTCAGGCACGTGGCGATGCCGCGGCATCGAGGAGGGTGAGCGATGCGGACAGGGCGGTGGCGGAGGCGTCCGGGATACCGAGGTGGTCGGCTACCACGGTTGCGCCTTCCAGGATGACCAGGAGTTGCAGGCCGAGGGCGTCGGGGTCGGAAGCATCGGAGGCGCGGGCAATGCCGTTGAGCAGGTCGCGGTAGCCGGTCAGGTGTCGTGCGGCGATCCGGTCCGCGGGGGCGGTGTGGCGCTGCGTCGCGGCGTTGACGATGGCGCAACCGCGGAAGCCGGGGGTTGCGTACCCCATGCCCAGGGCGTGGAAGACGGCAGCGATCCGGGCCTTCGAGTCGGGTCCGGCTGCCGCGGCGGCGTCGGTGATCCGGGCCTTCGAGTCGGGTCCGGCTGCCGCGGCGGCGTCGGTGATCCAGGCGAGGACACCTCTCGATCGCTTTTCCGGGATCGCCTCGATGAGGCCGTCCTTGGAGCCGAAATGGCGGTAGCGGGGTTCCTTGGAGATTCCTGCCGACGCGCACAGTTCGGCTACGCCGACGCCGTCCAAACCACGCTCGTACAGCAGTTGGGCCGCAGACTCGGCGATCATCTCGCGGGTGCGCACCGGGTCGAGTGAGGCGCCTTTGGGGACGGACACGACATTGATGGTACCGATCGGTTCGATGACGTGCTAGCGTCCGTCGGCGTGAGATCGAACCGCTCGGTTCCATCAGTCGTCGAGGAGGCACCCATGCCGTCGGATCCGCTCGTGAACGACCCGTCTTCGTCACTCGTGCCGCACGCCGTCAACGTCCCCGTAGCGTTCGACAGTTCAGGGCAGCTGCTCCTGGGAGTCCTGCACACCCCGGCCGGCCCGGGACCGCATCCGATCGTCGTCCTCCTGCATGGATTCCCGGGCAACGAACGCAACTTCGACCTGGCACAGGTGCTGAGTCGCGCCGGATACGCGGCAGTGGTCTTCCATTACCGGGGTTCCTGGGGAATCGGGGGCACATGGACGTGGAGCCACGTCCTGGAGGATGCGAAACGGGTCGTGGACGCGGTTCGAGCCGCCGACTTCGTCGCCCGCCACCGGCTCGCCCCGGACCGTGTCGCCGTCGTGGGGCACAGCCTCGGCGGATTCGCCGCGCTGCGCATCGCGGCCGCCGACCAGGACATCGCGGCGGTCGGATCGATCGCCGGATTCGACCTGGGCGCCGCGGCCGGCGCCGCGGCACTCGACCCCGAAGCGCGTGCCGGCTACGTGGCGGCGTTCGCGGACTCACTGCTGCCGCTGACCGGGACGAGCGGCGAGGCGCTGGTCGCCGAGATGGAAGCGGCCGGGGACGACTGGGCGTTGGCCCGGCTGGCGGAACCGTTGGCCGACCGCCCCGTCCTGCTGGTCGCCGGCTCGCGCGACGATGTCGCTCCGACGGCGCTGCATCACGAGCCCCTGGTCGCCGCCTATTTGATGCGCTCGGTGACCGCCTTGGAACACGCCATCTTTCCGACCGACCATGCGTTCTCCGACCACCGCGTGGCGCTGGCCCGCACAGTCCTGGCGTTCCTGAACCGGCACCTGCGGGCGGCGAGGTGATCGCCGCATCACTGCGCCTGGCCCTGGGCACGACAGTGGCTCTCGGGTTCGCGCGGTTCGGCTACGGCCTCGTGCTGCCGGCGATGCGCGTCGAGCTGGGCTGGAACCTGGCCGAAGCCGGGCTGCTCACCACGGCGAACGGCCTCGGATACCTGCTCGGCGCCGCGACCGCCGCGACCGCCGTGCGCCGCTGGGGCAGTACCGGCACGTTCCGCTCCGGCATGGCCGTGTGTTCGCTGTCCCTCGCCGCGACCGCGATCGGCGGCGGATTCGGCGTAGTGGCGGCTGCACGGGTGGTTGCCGGGTTCGGCGGCGCGCTGGTGTTCGTCACCGGCGGGGTGATCGCTGCCCGGAATGCGGAGCGCACGGGATCGACGTTGCCGATAGCGGTGTACTTCGCCGGGACCGGCGTCGGCATCGCGGTCAGCGGCATCCTCATCCCTGCGTTGCTCGCCGGAGCGCCCGGGCGGTGGCCGCTCGCGTGGCTCGTACTGGCTGCGGCATCGGCAGTGTCCACCGCGGCGAGTTGGGGCGCGGCGCGGACCACCGATCCGTTGCCGGCCCCGCGAGGGGAAAGGAGTCGGCGCTCCCTCGCGCCGTTGTGGCGGCCGGCCGTGGCATACCTGCTCTTTGCGGCCGGATACATCGCCTACATCACCTTCCTGTCCACCACGCTCGTCGGACGGGGCGCCGGGAGTGTCGAAGTCGCGTTCACCTGGGCGCTGTTGGGTGCGGCGGTCGTCGCAGCCCCCTGGATGTGGCGGGGAGTCTCGGCGGCGTCGCCGCCGGGACGGGTGCTGGCCATGTTGCTGGCCGTGATCACGGCAGCGAGCTGCCTCGCGCTGGTGAATTCGGGCGGTCCTGCCGTCGCCCTGGCATCCGCGACGGCGTACGGTGCGGCCTTCATGGCGGTACCCGCAACCGTGACAGCCCTGGTGCGATCGGCTACCCCGCCCGAGGACTGGTCCCGCGCACTCGGGAGTTTCACAGTCCTCTTCGCGGTCGGGCAGACCGCGGGTCCGTGGGTGGCCGGAGCCATCGCCGACCGGACCGGGCCGAACGCGCCGCTGGTTTGGACGGCGGCGTTGTGCGCGCTCGGCGCCCTCGTCGCGGCCGGCGGCAGCGCGGATCGGCCGGCCCTCGCCGAGCGCGCCTGAGGGTCCGCGGCCCCGACGGATGGCACCGCCCGAAACCGGGGAGGTGGCCCCCGGCCAGGGCACGACTGATCCCACCGAAACGCGGTATCGGCAGCCCGCCTTACCGCCGCGCGAGGCCGCGCGAGGCCCGCGCGCACGACGATGCGATCGAACCGCGCAGCTGCATGGGGGCTACCGCGCAGCTGCGTGGGGACTGACGGCCTCGGCGCACAGCCGCCCCGCCGAGGCCTTTCCGCGTGGCCGGGAGCAGCAACCACGAAGGACCGTGGTCAGCACGTGGCAGGCGTGGTCGCGGCAACTCGTGGGGTGTTCGGCAAGGGTTTCGCCTTCGCCCGCTCACCTGGCGAGGAGGTCGCGAATGGCCGCTGTGACCTCGTCGGGGCGTTCCTCGGGGAGGAAGTGTCCGCAGGTCGGGATCCGGGTGTGCAGACGCGGAGCGGCTGGGCATCGCTCCGAATGCCCTCTACAGCCACGTGGCAAGCAAGAACGCATTGCTGGACGCGCTGCTCGACGACGTTCTCGACCAGGTCGAGATCCCCGACGAGGAGGCGCCGGGCGGCCGGCCCTTCCCGGCCGGGCTCGCTCAGTCGTCGTCCAGTGCCCTCAGGGCGAGTTCCGCGACCGCGCGCAACTCCTCGCGGCTGCGCCCCGCAGCGGCTTGCACGGCGATTCCGTCGGTGAGCGTGTGAACGAACCGAGCGAGCGTCGCGGCGTCCGTGCCGCCGGGTAGGCTCGGCGCCTTCTCCAGGCGCCGGCGCAGCGCGGCTTCGCCGGCCTTGCGACGGCGGATGGCGTCGTCGCGCACCGACAGGGCTTCGGCGCCGCCCGCGTGGACGCCTTTGACGGTGAGGCACCCGTGCGGCGTGCTCGTGCCGACCGTGAGGTCGATGTTGCCGAACACGAGGCGTTCGACGACGGCGCGGACGGTGGGCTCGTCGAGCGCGTCGGCGGCGAAGGCGCCGGGACCCGCGAAGTAGCGGTCGAGCGCTTTGGCGAAGAGTTGTTCCTTGTTGCCGAAGACGGCGTACAGGCTGGGCTTGTTGATGCCCATCGCGGCGGTGAGTTCGGTGAGCGACGTGCCTTCGTAGCCTTGACGCCAGAACAGCTCCAGCGCGCAGTCGAGCGCCGTCTCCGGATCGAAGGACCGCGGGCGTCCGCCTGGCATCGCATCCTCCCTCGCTTTTTTGTACCAGTCGGTACCTTACCGCTTGCGCGGATGCCCGACACTCAGTTGAATACCGATAGGTACAAAACTGGGAGGCAGTCATGATCAGGGTCGGCGTCGTCGGAGCGAGCGGATGGGCGTCCGGCACGCATCTGCCCGTGCTCACGCAGTTGCCGGAGTTCCAGGTCACCGCCGTAGCCACGACCAGCCGGGCCAGTGCGGACCGCGTCGCCGCCGAGTACGGCGTGCGGCACGCCCTCACCGACGCGGGTGCGCTGGCCGGACATCCGGAGGTCGACCTCGTCGTGGCCTCCGTGAAGACGCCCGCGCACGCCGGGGTCATCTCCGCCGCGCTGGCGCACGGCAAGCACGTGGTCTCGGAATGGCCGCTGGGCGTGGACCTCGGCCAGGCGCGCGAGTTGGCGGACGCGGCGAACCGGGCGGGGGTACGTCACGCGGTCGTCCTGCAGGGCCACCATTCACCGGACGTGCGATTCGTGGCCGACCTGATCGAGGAGGGGCGGATCGGCAGGCTCGAAGCGGCGGTCATGGTCGCCGACGGCGATCCGTTCGGCGGGCCGACGATACCCGCGGACCTGGTCTGGACGCTGGACCCGGCCGCAGGCACATCGATTCTGCCGATCATGGCAGGGCACTTCCTTGCGACACTGGAGCGGATCGCGGGGCCACTCGTCGAACTCTCCGCGCGGCTGCCCGGCATGGGCCGGCCGGTGCGCATCGCGGGCACCGCCGAGGATGTCGTCAACCCGCACTCCCGCCACGTGTTCCTGCAGGGGCGACTCGCCGGCGGCGCGGAGGCTTCCGTCACCGTCCTCGGCGGGGATCGGCCGGGCCGGGTAGGGTTCTCGATCCGGCTCGTCGGCTCGAGGGGCGCACTGACGGTCGCCCCGCGGCAGCGTGGCGAGTACATGCACTGGACCGACTGGGATATCGAGATCGACGGCGACCACGTCGCCGTTCCGGACACTTACCACGCGGTCCCTGCCGGGATCCCGCGCGGCCCTGCGGCCAGGATCGCCGCACTGTACCGGGACTTCGCCCGAGCTCTGGCAGAACAGCGGCGCCCCCGACCGGACTTCGCCGACGCCGTGCGCCGGCACGGCGTGCTTGCTGCGATCCAACGATCGGCGGCGAGCGGCACGCTTGAGCGAATTGCCGTGGAGTAGGTCCGGGACCAGGCCCCAGGGGCGGGCTCAGGGACGGGTTCAGGGGCGGGGTCAGGGACGGGGTCAGGGGCGGGGTCAGGGACGGGTTCAGGGACGGGTTCAGGCGGCGCCTCGCTGGAAACTGCCGCGAACGCGGCAGTTGACGCCGCGTGCCGAGGCCCCGCACCCGTCGCTGCCCACGAGACCCGCATTGTCATGGCGTCGTTTCGCCGGGGGCGACGTGTCCGCGACCGCGGTCGGAGTCCGATGAGGCGCCCATCGGTTTCCCTCCCCCTGGTGACGGCGACAATGTTCGTCGACGTCGGCATGCCGGCGCCATGCTGGATCGCTCTCCCGATCGGCGGGTCGGCCGACCGCCGTGCCGCGGACACGCTGTCGTTGTGACCGCACACGGTCCCCGGCGGTGGCTGCCGGGACGAGCGGGGCACCAGGATCACGGGCACACGCCTCAAAACGTCACGACGATCTTTCCGGACAAGCCGCCCTCGAGGAAACGTTCGTGTGCGGCTTTGATTTCGTGGAGACCGAACACGGAGTGGACGCGTGGGCGCAACGAGCCGCGATCGACGAGCCGACTCAGTTCGCTCAGCCCGTCACCGTCCTCCCGCACCTGGTGGACCGTCGTACGCACACCCCGGGAGGACACGTCAGGGACCACTCCCGCTTGGGTGGCGATCGAGGCGTACCGGCCACCGTCCCTGACGGCGTCGGTAACGAAGGCCCCGAACGTGTCGAGGACCGCGTCGTAACTGCGATTTTCGAACCTGCCGGGATCGGTGGCGACCAAGGCGGCACCGTGGTCGCGCACGAGGGCGACCTGCCGATCCCGCGCGACCAACGCATCGACTTCGGCTCCCCACGCGCGAGCCAGCTGCACCGCCAATCCTCCGACCGCACCGGCAGCACCGGTGATCAGCAGCCTCTGGCCGGCGGACACCTCGAGCCACCGAAGCGTCTGCAACGCCGTGAGACCGGGAAGCGGCAATGTCGCGGCCTGCACGAGGCTGACCGCCTGCGGCGCCGCAGCTATCGCCTGCGCGGGAAGCGCCACCAGATCAGCCCAAGTCCCCCGCCCCGAGCCGAGTTGGTGCGACATGGCAATCACGCGCTCCCCAACCCGCCACCCGCTGTCGCCCCCGTCAACCACGACGCCGGCCAAGTCCCAGCCGAGGACCGTCGGCAAGGGTGGAGTGCCCTCACCGATGACACCCGCCCGCGTCTTGTCGTCGACGGGATTGATGCTGGTGGCCACGGCACGGATGAGCACGTCGCCGGCAGCCGGTACCGGAGGGGCGGTCTCGACAATGCCGAGGACGTCAGGGGTACCGAAGCGATCAATCTCGATAGCGCGCACGAACTGCCCTTCGCGTGAACACACGAACCACGACCAACGCGTGGTGCAACCTGCCTGGTGATCCGGAGATTCCTGCCTCCGGACCCGTTTTCGCCCCGCTGCGACGACGGCGCCCGGGGCAGCGCGACCCCGGTTCGCTCCTGCCAAGCCCCCGGCCGACGTGCTGACGAGTCGACGTCCCGGGCCGAACCGCGATGGCCGGCCCGGGACGAGACGGGGGCCTTCACGCCACGCACGCACCGACGGGCACATCCTCGCCACCAACGCCGTGCCCCGTACCCTCACCACTACGGCGGACTCGCCATCCGACCGACCCTTAGCGCGACCGCGGGCCGACCTCTTCGCGGGCAGTGCGCAGGTGCGGTCGTCGCAGGAATCGGAGCAAGTGGGCCACGACCGCAGCGGGTTGTTCCTCGGCAAGGTAGTGGCCGCTGTCCGCCACTTCGACAATCTCGAGATCGACGGCACGCGGCACGAGCACCGGCTCCAGGATGGCACGGGTACCCGCGCCGCCACCGAGGGCCAGCACGGGAACGGTCAGCGGGGCGTAGGCCTTGCCGTGCTCGATGTCAGTGGCCAGCGTGCGGTACCAGCCATTGGCGGCGCGAATCGCGTCCTCGTCGGCGTACGCGCGGGCGTACACGTCCCGGTCGTAGTCGGTGACGGCGGCGGCATCGGCGGCGAGATAATCGATCATCCAGTCGATCAGAAAACGGGAGCGACCGGCGATGAGGCGTTCGGGCAGTCCGGGCACCTGATTGAAGGCGAACCACCACAAGAACCTGCCGGGCGCGGCGTTGATGTCCCCGTCGACCTGGTGTCGTCCGGGCACCGGCAGCAGGGAATACCCAAAGAACCGGTCGTCCGGGGGCGCGATGTCCAGCAGCGCGATGCGGCGGGTCGCGTCGGGATGGTTGGCAGCGAAGGCGTACGCGACCATGCCGCCGATGTCGTGGCCGACGAGGTGGACGGCGTCGTAGCCGAGATGGCGCACCAGCCCGCGGATATCCGCGGCCATGGTCTTCTTGTCGAATCCACCGCACGGCTTGTCCGACGCCCCCATGCCGCGCAGATCGACGGCGACGACGCGGAAGTGCTCGGCAAGCGCGGGCATCACCTTGTGGAACTGCCACCACGTCTGCGGCCAACCGCCCAGCAGCAACAGCGGATCGCCGGAGCCGCCCGCCACGTAGTGCAGCCGGACCCCATCCACCTCGGCGTGGCTGCTGACGAAGCCACCCTTCAGCGAACGGGCCAGATCAACGTCGGAAATCCGGGAAGTCATGCCACCTCTTGGTTGTCGGGTACTTTGCCGCGTTGCCGCGTTGCCGCGTTGCCGCGTAGCCGCGTAGCCGCGTAGCCGCTTGCGCGACGGGAGGGCCGCGTAGGACTGAAGATCAGCCCCGGTAAGCCGGTGTGCTGCCGGGGCCAATACGCGCGCGACCTCGGGCAGCGTGCCGACCACGCGGCCGGCGGGAAACTCGACCTCGTCGGAGTCCGGTCGTACGGTGGTCGACGGCGACCACGAGGTAGCCGTACGAGGCCGGTTCCTCCACGGTGACCGTGTTGAACGCGCGATCGTGCGCCGGCCCGGACGGCCCGGACGCCCCGGGCAGGACAAGCCGGACTGCCGCCCGGCGCGGAGACGAGACCTCGGCGACGGCTGCGGCAGCCCGGGCCGTCCTCGGCAATGCAGCGGGACCGAAGGCGCCCAGACCGCCCGCCGGCACCGAACGTCGCGGAACACGGAGATGCCCCATGGGAACCAGCCTTTCTTGGCGTCCCGTCAGCATAAACGGCAATGTCAACGCGATTCGTGTCGGCTTCGGAATTCGGCGCGATGGCCTCCGGAAACGGATACCCGAACGCATGGCGGTTCCCCGGACGACCGTTACTGACATGAAAGTGCGTCATGGCGGCGCCTTGATCAACAGGGCTCGCTCCGGTTTTATGGGCTGGGCGATGGGCGTACACCGCAGACACCGTGACCTCGGCGTTTCACCCGAAGCCAAGGGCCCGAAGCCAAGGACCCGAGGCCCGTGGCTACTTCTCGAAGCCGAGAATGGCCGGCCTCGCTGTGGTGATAGTGGGTTCCGGCATTTCCCGTGGCATTTCTTCGGTCGCACGTGCGGCCGAATAAGCTAACGGGTCAACGAGGCCGGCTATTGACCCGGTGAGGCAGCTCGCGTTGAACTCACGCTGTTCTTCCTGCCCTTGGTCACCGAATGAATGCCGGGTCTCTGATCGCCCAGGGCTGGACCGCCCGCGACCCGGGAAGCGTCCTCCACCTCTCCCCGCAGCGCATTTCCAACTCGCGCCCCGACAACCCGCGCGGCCCTCCCCCGGCTACCCGAGCAGACGACGGGCGGGCAGCGTCCCCGGCAGCCCCCATCGGGCCGCCGGGGGCGTACGCGTTGCGGCCATGATGAGGCTCACCCGTTTTTCCCATACCTGCTCGATCTTGTTCCCCGGTGGGCAGGCCGTTGGACGACCGGGGCTGCCCGCCTCCTGAAGGTGAGATCCTGTCCACTCCGTCCACAGGCTTCGTTCCCGGGGCCGGGACACGGCACATCGGACAGGATCCGGCTCGGCCCGGCAGGGACGCATCGCACCTGTCAGGCGTTCGGTCCGGCCCGGTCGGACTCGGTCGGACTCGGTCGGCGTACCGGGCGAGGGTGACTGCGCCGGTCAGGACGAGGCCGATTCGGGGTCGCGTTGATCGTCAGCCTGCCTCGCCCGCGACACGCGCTTGACCCGGCAGCCTCGACACCCGGCCCCGAAACCGATGGGGTCGCGGTTCGAGGAGCTGGTGGCCCGAGAGTCGGCCGCGCGGGTCCGCGGCGGCTTCTGCGGCGTCCGGGGCTGCCGGGTCAGGCGAGATCGGGAAGGGCCAGCCAGTCCTGCCAGGAGAGGTCGCGTCCGACGTACCGCGGGCGTTCGAAAGGCCATGCCTCCGCGATCCACTGCGGGACGAGCGCGTCCAGTGCCTGCTCGAGTTCGGTGCCGACCCGGTCGTCGACCACCCACCAGGAGATCTCGGCGTCGGCGCCGATCTTCTCCGGCGGGTCGATGTAGACGCAGCCGAGCAGGGCCGTGCCCGCGTCGTCGAACAGCGCATAGTTGAACGACTTGTGGGCCGCGATCTCGTCCGCGTGGCGGACCAGGTCCGCCCGGTCCTGCTCGACCGTCATCGTGGCCACCGGCCAACCCCAGGCCTCGCCGTAGATGGACCACAGGCGTTCCCGCGAGCCCATCACGGCCGGATAGTCGAGCTCGGTGTCGGCGCCGCTGATCGGGCGCAGGTGATGCTGGCCGGGCAGTGCCACGCGGACCGGATGGACGAAATCGGCAGGCAGCCAAGTCATGGGCCGCAGGCTAACAGTCGGCGAGCCGCCGCCCCGCACCCGGTTCAATCCCAAGGCTCAGGAAAATCGGGCAGGAGAACCGGCCGGAACTGCGGGTTGCAGCTCGACAACCCCCACCGGCACAACAGCCGGTAACCGCACGGCACACCGGCCCGGAGGACTTCACCCAGCGCGTGATTCCTCACCGCGTCGCTCGCGGGAAACACTCCTCACATGTATGCCAGGGATCTCGCGATCCGGGCTCGCGTACCAGGGGACCCGGTGGACCTCTCCCACCCCGGCGGTCACGGTCAGGCCGAAGGGTGGTGGTGGTTGAGCGGGTCCCCCGCTGAGCGAGTTCACCGCGAACCTGGCGCAACCCCGCGACCTCCGCCGCGGTCTCGCGCAACAGGTTCAGGGTCAGGTCGGGGCCGTCATGGAGAAGCAGCCCCGCGGCGGCCAGGCGCGCCGACGCGGCGTCGGCGTGGCGCTCGGTCTCGGTGACAGTGCCGCACGCAGCCGCCTGTGGTCGACTTCTCCTGCGGCGGCCGTCGTCAGGCGGGCCGCAATGTCGGCGTGGGGGCGGCCGGGCGTCCACGCGAGCACTGCACAGGTCGGTGTGGTCGTACATCGACCGGCCACCGAAATAGTGCCTGTGGGTGGCAATCAGGGCCGCCCCGTCCGGGTACGGCCGCCGGTCGTTGTCGACCAGGACCATCCACCGCCCGCACAGCGGCCGGCCGGCCCGATACCGAGAGTGCCGGCGGAGGCAGAGGGTCGCCCTGATCGGCTCCGTACCAACGCCGGTGGTCGGCACAGGAGTTGTCGTCGGTCATGGCTTCGACCGTAGCCGCCGGCCCCGGCCGTGCATGGCGTGCCGGGTCGGGTCATGCCGCGTCGTGCCGTGCCGAGGGGCTCTGCGTGCCGGAGCGGGTTGCGAGTGGGCAACGAACGGTGACCTGGGCGGAGTTGCGGACCACGATGGGCACATGTCCTCCCGCCCCGATACGCGGCCGACCGGTTGCCTGCTATGGCTCGGCAGGTTCGTCCTGGCCGTGATCACACTGGCAGTCGTCACGTTTTTCGGCGGATTGTACGCATGCCAACGGCAGTTCGCGGCAGCCGAGAGGGAGCATAAGGCATACGAGAGGCACCGCGCGGAGGAGAAGCTCGCCGGGGTCGATATGGAACTGCCTTTCCGGGTCTTCCACGAGCCGGCGAGCGCGGAGTTCGAGCGCCTCGGATTCGACAGGTGTTGGCGCGACACCACGACCCGGTCCAAGCCGCAGGCGGGCATGGTGGGCGTGATATGCACGTCCACGACCATGTACTTCTACGGCTCGGACGACCCCACGACGTCGACGGCCGACTTCGTCCGCGAGGCACGAAGGCTCGGGCTGACGCCGGAGACGGCAACCTGGGCGAGGCCACAACCCGTTCCGGACGTGCGCTTCCCGGATCCGACGCCACCTCGGGGGGCGGGCGAGCAATACGGTCCGCCCGAGGTGAGCGGCCTGGATGCCAAACCCGTGCGTTGGCAACACGCCTACACCGAGCACCCGTTCGTCATCCGCGCATCCGTGACGACCCAATACCGCACCGAGCGCAGCAAGCCGAAGCCCACCCCGCCCCGCACCCCGATGTTCCCCCAACCCCCCGCCACCTGCGCAGGCGGCCACCGCCCGTGGAGTTGCCTGTGACCCGCGACGGCTTCTCCCCGCGCCTGCGGCCCCAGCCGGGCGCGTTCGCGCCCGAGCTCCGCAACGATCCCAGCGGAGCGCATCCGGGGGCTGCGCGGATCACCCGGCTCAGGACGCGAAGCCGCCGCCGACGGTGAGGGATGCGCCGGTAATCCACCGGCCGCCGCCGCCCGCGAGCTGTGCCACGGTCGTGGCGACCTCCCACAGCTGTCCGTAGCGGCCGAGGGCCCGGCGGGGAGGATCGGGCCCAGAGATCGAACCCGCTTGCCACGAGGGATCGGAGAAGAGAACGCACGGGACGTCGAGCAGGGCGCTGCGAGCAGGAGCAGCCGAATTGCTCTCGGGTGCTCGACGCCGATCGTCGAAGCAGCGCAGGAGAAGACCGGTCTGGTGCCGAGGAAGAGCAGCCGCCGGTGTCTACTGTCCCGGCCGTAGGGGCGCGATCGTCAGCAGCCCGCACCCGTACGCCCGCCCTTTTCCGACGCCACCGATCATCGCGGCCCGCAGCGCGTCAGGGTCGACGATTTCCGCGGTGCCCTCGAAGCGGACGCGGTGGTGGCGCACCTTCTGGGCGCCACCGCCCTTGCCGCACCGGCCGACGGCGGCGTCCAGCGGGTGGGAGAGGTGGATGTGAATCTTGAGACCGGCCAGGCCCGCCCGGCGGTGCCACCAGTCGTCGGCGTGGCGGCCGTGGAGGGCAACGAGGGGAGGCAGGTTCCTGTACAGCTCCCGCGTGGTGTGGCCGGGGCGGCGGACGGGGTTGGCGTCGCAGCGGTAGGACAGGCGGCGGCCATGGGCAAGGGCGTTCAGGAGCGGCTCGATGTCGCGAGAAGCCGAGTCGACCGCGTACCCGTTCGGGAACCGCTCAGGCGCGACCTGTGTATTGCTCTGGACCATGAGTACGACCTGCCGCTCGGCCTGCTCGACCCGGTGTAGTACACCGAAGTGGCTTCGTGCCTCTTCGATCTCGGGGAGGTCGGGGAAGAGGGACATCACGCGCCGGTGCATGGCGACGGCGTCGCGCAGTTCCTTGCGTACGTCGGTTCGGGAAGTGTCGAGGGTGAGGCGGGCGAGCCAGGTGGTCATACGGCGGCCTCCGGACGGTCGGACGAGGGCACGGTGGTGGCGTGCAGATGTGCGGCGAGGGCTTTGAGGTAGCTGTTGCCGAGTTCGCCGGTGTACAGGCGCTCGGGCGGGTGCCAGGAACCCCGGTAGAGCCGACGGGTGCGGAAGGTACGCCGGTCCGCGGCCGTGTCCACCGGTTCGTCTTGAACCTCGGTACCGAGGCGGGTGCCGTCGTCGGGATCGTCGGGATGGCGTGGAAGCCAGCCGAGGGGGCGGTCGGCGAGCAGCGTCACCACGGGAGCCGGGGCCTGCGCGGGCAAAGGCAGTCGAAGGAGGCCGTCGAGGACGTCGGAGTTGCGGTCGAGCAGGACGGGGCCCTCGGGTGGGCAGCTGCGGCGGCCCAGGTAGAGGGGCCGGCGCGGGGCGGTCAGTGCGTCGGCGCAGCGGTCGAGGATCGCCTCGTCCTGACCGGTGAGCGCGCAGACGAAGGCGGCGTCGGCGAGGTAGAGACGGTGGCCGTAGACGGTGGACGTGTTCGCGCTGCGGGTGCCGCCCTTGGCCGTTTGCACGGTGTCTTTCGGGGCGAGGCCACCGCCGACGGTGTGCAGGTCCCGCAGCACGTAGCCGGGGCGGTCGACGCGCACGGTGAGATTCAGTCGGCGCAGGTCGTCGTTGGCCTGCCCTCGATGTCGGCCGAGCGCGCAGGAGAGCAGGCCGAGCACACCGGACTTGGTGGGGAAGGCGGCGGTGTCACGCTCTTCGGTGAAGTGGCTGCGCTCTCCCCAGGATTGCAGCGGAGCGGCGAGGCGTAGCAGCAGACCGGACTCCTGTGGTGGCTGTGGTGCGGTCACGCGCCGCCCTCCAGCGGGGCGAACGCGGCCTCGACACCGGCCTCGACCAGTGCATCGAAGGTGTCGACGCGGGTGCCCAGTCCCTCGATCTCCCGACCGGTCCCGGCCCAATGGGCGGCGAGGATGCGGTCGGTGCCCATGAGCGTGGTGGCGGTCTGCGCGTACTCGACGAGCTGGTCGCGGGAGGCGGCGCCGTGCCCGCCGCCCTGCGCGGAGCGCACCGGGGTCTCGAAGGCGGCGGCGAAGGACAGCGGGCGATCGCTGCGGACGCTGATGTGGACGAGGTCCGGTGCGGTATGCGGAGCGGTGGAGTTCTTCTTGGCCTGCGGCAGAGAGCGGATGAAGGAGGAGAGGAAGGCCCCGGCGATCCTGCGGGCGTCCTCGGAGACGTCGCGGTCGATTTCGGAGGTGTGGACCTTGCCCATGTTGGCTACGAGTTCGCGCACGTCGATGGTGGCGAAGCGGTAGAAGGTGCCGGCGGAGAACTCGGCCTCGCTGAGGTGGCCGCTGCCGGTCTCACCCCATGCGGCGGTCAGGTCGTCGACGGCGGTGAAGTAGTCGACCTGGACATCGCTGCGATGGGTGGTGAACGCGTGCGCAACCTGGACCGCGCCGTCGACACCGGCGTCGTCGACCTCGGCGAGCATGCGGCCGAAGGTATGGATGACGGCGTTGCCTCGACGGATGATCTCTTGGACACCGGTCGCGGGGAGTTGCGACTTGTCGGTCGCTTTTTCGATCTTCTTCTTCTTGATCTTGTCGGGGTGTTGGACAGCGAGGTCGGCGAGTTCTTCGATCGACTCGGCGGAAAGGTACACGAGTCCGTTGGTGATGGCCTCGTAATCCTCTTGGTCCGGCTTCCCCTCGATGCCGAACTTGATGCCGGAGGCCGCCACGATGTGAGCGCCGCCCTGGCGTGCTTCACGCTGATCCCAGCCGTGCTTCGTTTCCAGGACCTCGGCGACGGCCTTGCCGACCCGACGAGTTCGGGTGGCGAATTGGCCGATCTCCTTCTGGAACTCCGTCCGCAGCGCCCTCTTCCACGACTGGCTGCTGACGCGGGTGCGTCGCACGCCGCCGTAGTCCACCGTCTTGACGGCGTTGAGGTCGTCGCGGTTCAGCGTGGATACGGGGACGCTCTGAAGGACGTGGACGTCCACAAAGCAGGCGGGCAGGTGCGCGGTCGGCACGGGGGCTCCTTCTGGAGTGGTGTGCGGGGATGGCGGTCAGACGGAGGATGATCCGGGCTCGGGCACGGCCTGTGCGGCGTCGGTCTGGTCCTTCTTCTTCCACTCGTCACGGTGGAGGGCGCGGAAGTAGTCCTGCTGCCACCGGCTTCCGATGTCGGCCGCGTTCCACGGCCAGCGGGTCAAGTCGCTCAGCAACTGGGCCCAGTCGGGTTCCGTCCCGTACTGGCGCAGGAGGCGGGTGGCCGGCGGGAGGTAGCGGTGCAGCCCGGTAGGGCTCTGGCGGACGAGGAGGTCCAGGCGCCTGCGGGTACTGTCGCGCCGACGTGAGCGCTCCTGCGCGGGAGAGTTGAGAACGGACTCGGCGAGGGTGCGGCCGAAGCTGGGGCCGTAGGTGCCGATCGGCTGCTCCGCCTCCGTGTCATCCGCCGGCCGGCCGCGGACGACGTGGCGGGGCTGGTCGGCGATGAGCGCGGCGACCGCGTAGTAGGCGCGGTCCCGTTCCCGGTTCCGCTTGTCGGGCAGCCAGTGCGCGATGAACTCGTGCATCCCGGCCACCTGGTCGATGTCCTTGCCCACGCCGCGGCGCAGGCGCGCGTGTGCCCCGGGGTTGCCGGCACACAACTGCCGGATCTCCCGGACGAAACTCTGGTGTTCGGCGCGGCGCGCTCGTGCCGCGGCATCGCGGTCCTCCGTCATGGGACACCTTCCGATCGGCGTGGTGACTACTTGTTCTTGCGCTCGGGGCGCGTCATCCACAGCAGGCCACGGGCCTCGAGCACGGCTTGGTTGCCGCGGACGGTGCGGGTGAGCGGATCGGTCGTGCGCGTGTACGCCTCGCGGGCCAGTCCCAGAAAGGCGTCGCGCGCGGCGCGGATGTCCAAGCCGCCGTCGGGGGCGTCGCCCGTGCGATCGAGGTGGTCGAAGCGGATCCAGAACTCCCGCTCGGCGGCGGGCCAGTACAGGGCCTCGGCCTGTGGGACGAGTCTGCCCGCTTGCTTGGGATCGCCCCTGGTGTACAGCGCCCAGGCCTTGCGTACCGCTTCGGTGAGGTTCTCCCCGTAGCGTTCGCCGAGTCTGCGCAAGCGACCGACCGCGACCTGAGCATCGGGGCGCTGATCGGAGAGGTGGCCCACGGTCGCGGACGTGAGTCCGCTGACGAGCTGGCTGTTCTTGGCCTTGTTCTGGTCGAAGCCGAGTGCTCGAACGCGCAGTTGGTCGGTCAGTTCGACCGCTGACGCGAACACCTTCGGTGGCTCGACCGTGGTCTCCTCGCCTGCGGCCTCCGGAGGCCGGTGCAGCAACAGGCCGTCCAGATCCCTCCACAGGGCCCGGTTCGCCTTGGCCCGCCGGGCGGTGCGAACATTCTCGTCCTTCTCCCCCTGCTTCTTCTTGACGAGCTTGTGTTCCCAGATGAGGTACGGGTCGTCGAGAGCTCCCGGGAGGCGGTATGCCCAGGTGATGAAGGCGTCCGTGACACGCTCTCCGCGTGCGTCGGGCCGGAGCAGGAGAGCGTGCCGCGAGGTGTCCGTCCACCAGCCGCAGGGGCCGACGGGCACCGGTGGCGCGCCCGCCGGGTCTGTCGGCTCGTTCCGTTCCCAGGGGCACGGATCTTGCTTACGCAGCACCTTTGTGTTCGGGCGCACGAGCCCGGCAAGCAGGGTGACGAATAACGAGTCCCCTTCCGGGTGGTAGGAGAGCGAGCCGAACAACGGTCCGCGCTTGGCCTCGGAGATCCGCTCCCCGTGGAGTGCGCGGGCGGTGCACTTGCCGGGAGCGCCGTAGTAGTGCCACATCAGCAGGTACGGCACCGCCGCGGCCGCGGAGGGCGAGTGCGGGGAGCTGTCGCGGACATGCCCGAACCAGGAGTGGTTGTTACCCGAAGGCCGGGTCATCACCAGCTTGTTCACGCCGGTGGACTCGGTGCACTCGTTCGCCAGACGCGGGTCCTGCAGCCACGGACGGCCGGTGACTTCGTCGAAGAGAAAGAACCGATGGTGCCACTCGGAGACGTAGTCCTCGATGCCGTCCTGCGGCAGCGCATGCTTCTTCAGGATGCGCGCGCGCCGGTGCATCCAGCCGCCGTCCCGCCCTTCGCCGTCCCGCTCCTTGTCGTCTCGCTCCTGGTCGAGCTTGGTGACCCGTGCGGTGAGCGCGTACAGCACCCGTAGAAGCGCAGACTGGGCGGCGGCAAGCGGGACATCCAGGGCCTCGATGTCCTGGCAACGCTCCAGAAGCCCCCGGAAACCCACGGACTCGGGGCCGTCCTGGCCGGGGAGCCAGCGCACGGGGATCCACGGCTCGTCGAAGAGGTTCATCGCCCGCAGCGGTTCCACAGCTCTCCCGGTCTCCTGTTCGTTCTGTCCCTCAGGGCCGCACGGGCAGGTCCGTCGTGTCGGAGTGGCGCGCACCATCGGTGCCTTCGAGAGCACCTTCCGTAGCCGTGGGTTGTCGGTGATCGTATGCAGTCACGCCTCCCGGCGCTGCCCTTTTCCGGGAATCAATCGAGCGTGACCAGGCCGGTCCTGGTGAGTCCCAGCCGCATGTTCCCGAGGAACCCGGTATGGGAATCACCGGTTCCGCTGAGCACCACCGGATACACCCGGTTCAGCCATGTTCGCTTCTTCCAGTTCGTGTACTTGATGTTGTCGAATCGCCCACGGCCGATCTGCGTCGAGATCCCGCCTTCGGGCGCCCACTCCGGCGGAACCGAGATCGTATGCCGGGCCAGCGCGGCCACTGCCGGACTGCGCCCCTTGAGCTCGACGAAGGGCACTTTTTCCTTTCCCTCCGGATCCAGGAAGGCGGTCTTGACCCGGAGGTGGACGAACAGCACATACGCCTGTTCGAAACCCACCATGGCCGAGAGGCGCTCCTCGGTGAGGCCGGGCTCGATTCGGGTCAGCTGGTACAGGTCGTCGTGGACGTCCATCGGGCTCGGGATCCCGGCGAGGCCGGCGTCGTGCAGCAGCTTGGCCTCGTGTCCGTCGGCTGCGGCGTCCAGCCGGCGCTGCCGCTGAGCCGATACGTCGTCGAGAGCGGCCAGGTAGTTGTCCGAGTCGTACACCTGGCGGATCAACTGCTCGGTGTCGGCCGGTAGTTCAAGCCGCGGACCGTGGGAACGGAGCGCCTGCAGCGTGCGCTGCCTCAGCGCTTGGTCCGTCGGCGAGCCGGCCTGTTCCCCACCTTCCAGAAGGATCAGATTCCGACCGCGGGCAGCACGCGCCAGCAGCGACGGCAGCGGAACCAGAGGTGTGACGACTCGATCGAAGCGGAACGGGAGATGTTCGGCGAAGGAGGCGGTGGTCACGAGCACCGAATCGTTCTCCGCCGGGTCTTGGTGGGCCGCTGTGCACTCGGCCACCAGTTCGCGGACGCGATACCGACGGAAGCGCGGATGCAACAGCCGAACCTGGCCGGCTGCCGCGCCGGGGCGACGGAGATGTTCGAGCGCACGGAAGGTCCGCTGGGCTTCCTCCACGCTGCTGCAGCAAACGAGGGTCGAGCCGCTGTCCGCGACCTCGCGCGTGACGGCTTCCACGTACGAGTCCGCACCGCCGACCCGCAGCCGGACTTCGGACCGTGGGAAGCGCGGGGCCGAGTCTTCGGCAGGATCGACTGCGGACTCGGTGACCGCGCCGTCGAGTCCGTCGATATGCAGCCAACCCGGCTGGGGCAGCTCCGCCGACGAGGGCGCACCCTCCTGCAGGCTCCGCAAACCCCGAGCCGCTCGCGCGCCCCTCTGGTAGCCCTGTACCAGGCGGTCGGCACTCGCGCCGGCGAGGGTGTCGGTCAGCAGCACGACGGATGCCCCGAGTGCTCCCAGCCACTCCACCAGGAGGCACAGGAGGTAATGCGGCCGAGGCTCCTGAGGACGCACGTCGTCCACCACGAGGACCTTCTCGCTGAGTGCGAAGAGCCGTACGGCATTGTCCGGCACGAGCTGGACGGCCGACAGGAACTGCTCGTGTACGCCCACGCCGAGGGGAGCCAGCAGCCCGCGGCGTCGCTGGGTGAGCCACTGCTGCGCGACTTCCCGGTCACCCGGCGTGCCGAGGCTGAGTTCGGGGATTTCCTCGGAGGCCGATTCCGCGTCGCCGTCGAAGAACATCGGGTGAAGGCGGGTGAGCATGCCGGAGCCCTCCAGAAGCATGCCCGCCAACGACGCCAACTCGTCCGACGCCTCGTCGAGGTGATGTTCTTCCGCTAGTGCGAGAGCGATACCCCGAGCCCCGCACGCTCGACCCAACCGCGAGGCTGCGACCAGCCCGAGCCGCCGGCGGGCGGGGCCGGCCGGAGCGCTCACGAGCAGCATGCCGGGACCTGCGGGTGCGGTCGTTGTGAGCAGCTGTTGCGCAAGCCGACCGTGCACGGATCCGTCCGGGAATCCGGCGGCACTCAACAGCTCCTCCCCTGCCGGGGCGGCGAATCCGCAGCGCCCCAGAGCCCGCTGCCTCACCCCGGCCCGGGCCTCCTTCCGCGCACGCTCCCAGTGCCGGGCGAGGGCCTCGTGGCAGCAGCACTCCTCGTCCACGAGGCGCCGCACCTTCTTGATCGACTGGGTATCGCTGGCCATCCAGTCCGCCACCATCACCGCGCCGAGCACCACGACCGCGAGCTCGGCCGGGAGAATCCCGGTCGGTACCGGGCCATCGTTCGTGATCAGCCTGCGCAACACGCGGACGTGGTGGTGGCGTTGCTCCGGCCACTCGCACCTCCCGACCTGTGGCAGGAACGTCGCCGAGTGCTTCAACTGCCGACGCTCCATCCGCGGGTGGAAGACCCCGTGGTGCCCGCCGAGCAACTGCCCGATAGCGTGACCGACCAGGTCGCCGACCGGCCCCTCGGGATCGCCCGGCGGATAGCCCAGCTGCTCGAGAACGCCGGGCAGGGTCCAGTGCGTGATCTTGCTGTGGTGGCCCGCGCCGTTGTCGATGCCGCCCGTGCCGTGCCGGTAGAGACTGCCGGGGAATGTCTCCGCGAAGCACCCCGGATACCTCTTCCGCACGGAGTGCTGGTACGACGGTGAAATCTTCCCCACGTCGTGCAGCGCGGCCCAGAAGGCAAGTTCTCGCATGGCGTCGAGCTCCGACAACCCCAAGGCCAGAGCGACACGGGCATGCATGCGCGGTCCGACGGCCGACTTCCACAACGCCTCGAAGTACGCGCCGGTGTCGACGAGATGGCACACCACCGGGTACGGGTGGCCCAGGCCTTGCTCCTTGCCCCACAGGCGGGCGTCGAGGAGCGGGGGGTGGCCGTGGTGGCAGCGGTTGTTCCCGGCGCCGCGCCCGGACTCGGTGCTCGTCTCCATGCGAGTGTTGTAGCAGCAGCCGTCTGCCAACCGGCGGCGGACGGCGAGTACTTGGCGTAGAGTCGGAAGTGGGTCGAGGAGATCCGGCGCCACACGGCAGGGGATTCGTCCCCACGGCTAGTGACACCGCCCCGCGGGTCCAGCCGGCCCGTGGCACCGAATCTCCTAGAGGTGTCTACATGAACGAGTCCCAGAACCGCCGCGGTGGGTTCCTCAAGCTGGTCGCCGGCTCCTTCGTCGGCAAGGTGCTTGCGGGCATCCTGCTGGAGTGGTGGTCAGGGCAGTAGTCCCAGCCCACGGCCCGGACTTCGGTCCGGGCCGCTTTGTTCCCGGGACCCGGCGGAATCGTGCCGTCATCGATGTCGCCCCCAGGTCGTGGGCTGCGCCACGCGGTCTCGCGCGATGGCCCGCACGGGGGCGGTTGCCGCTCAACGCGCCGCTCCGAGATGGATGTTCGTCCGGGTCCGGAACGCAGCCGCTTGGCACAACGGCGAACCACTCGAGACGAAGGCACTTCTCCGGTTCACGGTTGACCGGTTCGCCCTCCCAGCGGGTGGCCTCGAAGAAGAAACCGATCCGGTCGGGGGCGCCGTCGCCCTGGTGGTGGTGGACGGTGTGGACAGTCGCAGGTCGTCGGGCTCGACCACGACGCCGGTTTCCTCGTGGGCCTCTCGAACGGTGGGCGCGGTGAGGGATTCCCGGGATCGAGCTTGCCGGACGGGGCCTGCCACAGGCGTGGCCGTAGGCCCCGGCTCGCTGGGACAGAAGAATCTTGTCACCGTCGCGCAGGATCAGATGCACGTCGATGACGGAACTGCCGGGGGTCATGGGCTATCCGGGTTCGCTGTGGCTCTTCGGGTGGGTGGGACGGTATCCGAATCGACGCTCGCCGCGTGCAGGATCACCGCGGCAGCACGCTCCCGGGTGACGGCGTCCGCGTCCACGCGCAGGACCCGCACGGCCATGGATTCGAGGATGGGGATCGCCCGTTCGTACAAGGCCCGACGCTTGTATTGCTACGGCGGGGTCCCATGTACCTCTCTATAGTCGTTGCATCGGTGTTTGCCTGTGCAACGCGCCGCCACCTCACGGTCGACCTGCGCATCCGCAGTTTCATGGGTCGTTGCAACGGTCCGACGACCGAAACGCACCCGTGAAACAGCCGGGAATCAGCTACAGCGAGCTACATGGGACTTCGCCGTGGCAATACGAGCGTCGGGCCGTGGAATGCGCTCAGTGCAGGATTTCGACACGCATCCTCTCCTTCGGCGTGGCGATGTCCCAGTAGCGAACAGTGCCCCGGGCGCCATTGAAGGCGCCTGTACCGCCGGTAATGGCCATGTCGAGCGTACTCGCTTCGTTCGTTCGCAGCGATTGCATCGTCAGAGAGCCACGCTCGAGTTCCAGCGTGATCACGGCCTGCGACGTGATCTTCCTGCCCTCGACGTGAACGACCTGAGCTGTCCCAGCCCCATATCCGACCTTGCGGCCGTTCTCTACGGCGGTGGCGCAGTAGGCGCTCATATCGCCCAGGCTCGGCCCTGCCGGGCCGAGGTCGATAGGCTTGTACTCAAGGTCCTTGAGCTGGAGTTCGAAGACCTCGACCCGGTTCTTTTTTGAGGTATCGGCATCTGCGCTGCCCACGGCGAAGACGCCGACCGCGGCGGTGACCAGCGACAGAGCGGCGAATTTCAAGAGCATGGGTCGTGTGTTGCTGTTCCCCATGGTGGAACCTCCTCATTGCGATCCTCTTGCGCGAACAACGTGAGGCCATGGCATACGAGATATGGCATCCAAGACCGATACCGATATGACGTTATTGTGCCGCTGTCAATCAGGGGTGGAATGCGCTCGCTTGGCAATCGGCGTCCATGGCTTCGACGGCGAGTCCTTCCTGCAACGACTGCGGCGGACGTCCGCTTGCTGCTCGACATATGGGCCTGCCCTACGCACACAAGACGCCGCTCCCCAGCGCTTTGTGACACCCACCATCGATGACCCACGTCACACGCCCGCGCTGTCAACCCCGACTACCCCCATCACACCGTCGCCTCACAGCTCGCCCTTGCGCACGCCCGCGAACCCTTGCTGTGTCTGTGGGATATCCCGTGAGTTCCTTTGAGGGTTGCTGAGCTCTCGTGCCTGTGGTCAGGGGCTTCTTCCTCGTTCGTGTGGTGAGGGCCCCTCCGACGTAACTTCGGGATTCCTGAAGCGTTCTCATCTCGTCCGACCGATCCACGGTTCGGGTGAAGGCGAGGGCCGCGGATCTGGCGTCCTGCCGCAAGTTCGCGCCGACCGCCCGCAACTACACGGCCGCGAAGCTGATGAGCGACGTGGGCCTGCGGGTGAACGAGGCATGCCGGCTCGACCTCGCCGACATCAAGTGGGACCAGGGCCGTTTCGGGAAGCTGCACGTCCGCTATGGCAAGGGCAAGCGCGGCTCCGGGCCACGCGAGCGGATGGTGCCCCTGATCAACGACGCGGGGCGGACGTCGCGCTGGTTCATCGAGGACGTCTGGGGGCAGTTCGGCGACGACCACACCCGCCCGGGCGCCCCGTTGTTCCCGTCCGAGCGCAAGAACGCGGACGGCTCCTCGCAACGGGTCGGCGACGATGCCCTGCGGGCCGGCCTCGTCGCCGCGGCCGAGAAGCCTCTCCCTGCGTGGGCGGAGACGCTCACGCCCCACGTCCTGCGGCACTTCTGCGCGTCGGAGCTCTATCTGAACGGCCTGGACCTGCTCTCGATCCAGGAGATCCTCGGTCATTCCTGGATCGCGACGACGATGCGATACGTCCACGTGCACCGCACCCGGGTCGAGGACGCGTGGGCGGCCGGGAACGAACGCGCCGCGAAGCGGCTGGAAGGACTGAACCGATGAGGTGGAACCTGCGACTGGCCGCCGCGAATCGAGGCGTCTGGAAAGCGTCCGAGCTACAACGCGACCTGGCCGAACACGGATTGGTCATCTCCGCCGGCAAGATGTCCGGACTGTGGTCCGGGCAGCCGATCTCGCTCAAACTCGATGACCTGGACGTGATCTGCGTCGTCCTCGGATGCGAGATCGGGGAATTGCTGGTCCCCGAACCGGACAAGGTCAGCCGCCCCGGTCACGAGACGGCGACGCAGGCAACAGCCGTCGGATCGACCACGACCGTGGTGATCCCCAAGGGCCGCGACGGCCGTTCCCTGCCCCCCACCTGAACGAGGACCACAGCGCGATGGGAAAGATCAGCGACGACAAGCCGGCGGCGTCGTGCGTGGAGTGTTTCGCCTGGGGACAACTGCCGGGACGGTACTGCCGAGCCTGTTACAGCTACGGCCAGATCAACGCGCGCGGCGAGTGCGCGGCCTGCCGCCGTGAGGTTCCGGTCCACGACGGACATTGCCGGCTCTGCCGGCCCAGGCCGGTTGGGCAAACAAGGCCGGCGGCAAGTGCTCGGTGCTGGAACCCTTCCTGCGGCAGGTCACCTGCCGGCAACTGTTCTTCGCGAGGATGCAACGGCCGCGCAAGGGCGGGCCGCCCGTCGGAAAGAGCGGGCGCCGTGTCCTGGCTCCACCACCGCTGCCCGAGATTCCCCGCCCGGTCACCGGCCGGGTCCAAACGGAACCCTTCCCGATCGCCCGCGACTACCGCGGCTTCGATCGGCGACGCCACGAAGACCCGGCCAAGCCGTGGCTCGTCCAAGCACGACGAGTCGCCCGCACCCTGGGCGAGTTCCGGGGTTGGACCCGCTGGATCGCGAGCGACGTCGACCGGGCCCTGGTCGTCGTCTTGTGCGGTCACGCCGAGGGCGAGACGATCCGATACTCCGAGATCTTCCCCGCGTTGCGAAGCCTCGGGCTCTCAGTCAACCGAACGACCGAAGACCGCGACAAAATGGGCCTGTTCGTGGACGACAGGGCTCCCGCCGCCGACCTGTGGCTGGAACGCAAACTCGACGGCGTCGCACCGGGGATCCGGCGCACGGTCGAGCAGTGGGCCCGCGCCCTCCTGGACGGCGGCCCTCGATCGGAGCCGCGTGACCGCAACACGGCCTGGACCTACCTCAACGCGATCCGGCCCGCTCTGCTGGACGGGTCGACCCGGCACGACCACCTTCGCGAGATCGAACGAGCCGACGTCGTCGCGGTCCGCGACGGCGCGACCGGACGTCAACGCGAAACCAGGGTCGTCGCCTTGCGTTCGCTGTTCGGGTTCGCGAAGAAGAACGGGCAGATCTTCCTCAACCCCACCCTTCGTCTTCGAGCCGGCGCCCGGGATACGGCGTCGCCCAGCCCCTCGAACAAGTACACATCGACGAGGCGATCACCGCCGCACGCACACCACAAGCGCGACTCATCCTCGTTCTTGCGGCCGTTCAGGCGGCACGACCCGCCATGATCCGGGCGCTGCGGCTGGAGGATCTCGACCTCGGCAACCGCCGCATCACGATTGCCGGGCACAGCCGTCCACTGGAGGACCTCACCCACCACGCGATCCTGGACCGGCTCGATCACCGACGAACCCGCTGGCCGAACACCGCGAACCCGCACCTGCTGATCACCCAAAAGACCGCCGTCAAATTCGGCCCCGTCGGCAAGCTTTGGGCGACCCAGGCCACTCGAAACATGACCGCGACCCTCGAACGGCTCCGCGTCGACCGCCAACTCGAAGAGGCCCTGACCCACGGCCCCGACCCCCTCCACCTCGCCCTCGTCTTCGGCATCGACGAGAAGAACGCGATCCGCTACGCGGCCACGGCACGTGGCCTCCTGGAAACCGGTGCCGAATCGCAGGCGGCCGTGCAAGCATCCACGGATGATCAACGCTGAGGACCTGATCGGCCGCCGACTCCTGCGGGTCACGACGTCCTGGCACCACTACCCGGACACCGAACCGTCCCTCCTGCACATGTGGTTGCACCTGGACGACCTCGGCCCCGTTCGCTTCCACACCCTGGGCGACGACCTGGACCTGCGGATCGACGAACCCCACGATCACTACGACCTGGACGAATACGGCCACGTCACGGTGGAGGACGATCCGGCGGACTTCCCCATGAGCCCGTTCGTGGATCGGCGCATCGTCTCCCTCCGGCCGATTCGGTATCGGGACGCGGACATCGACTACGTCACCGGCGTCACCCTGCAATTCGAGAGCGGCGACATCCGCGTCCTTGCCGTGGCGGACGAACTCGTTCTCGCCCACGAGCGACACCTGGGCACCATCGAATCCCACCTTCACGAGGAACCGGCCATCACTCCCTCGGACATCGAGCCCTGAGTACGGATCGAACCCACGGGTGCACCCCGGGAAACCCGACCTACCACCTGCGGGTTCGTCGCCAATGTCCTTCAGTTTTCTCGAACCCACGGGGAACTCCGCCCTGTTCTCCCGAATCTGCCGCAGCACGACATGTAACGCCGTGTGACTAACTTGACGTCCGCCTCGACGAGCGCGTCGAGTTGGGAGTCGAGCGACTGCCGGGCGGTGGACACTCGCGCGTACCCCAGGCGGATGTCTCCCACCGGCTCGGTACCCGTGCCCGCCGAGCGGGGCAGTTCGGTCCATGCCGAAGCAATACGAGCGTCGGGCCTACAAGCCCGGTTCCCGGCGGACCTTGTCGAGGTCGTGTTCGAAGCGGCGATGTGCGCCTCGGGCGGCCAGGCGGCGGGTGACGGTGTCGACCGACGCGGTGAGGACGACCGCGAGGTCGGGCGGGTCGACGTGCGCGCTGATGGCGCGGATGAAGTCCGTGGGCACTCCGTCCAGGCGCTGGGGAACCAGGCTGGACGCGAGGTAGCGCTCCCAGACGACGATGTGAGACCGGTCGCCAGGTGGGGCCGGAACTCGGTGTCCGGTTGGTGATGGCGGTCGGCGGCGACCAGCAGGGTCAGGGCCGTGCCGCGGACTTGGTCCCGACCGAGCGCCTGATTACGGCGTCACGAGCAACCAACCAACTTTTACCTTTATGAGGCGACTTTGTCCTTACTTTACTTACCATGATCGAAATGCATGCGGAGACCGATCGGTTGATTCCATGGCGTGTTCATGCTCACGACCGAGACGCAAGGTTTCCGCAGGTGAAATACCCACGCCGCTGATAATTTTTGATCGCTACAGAGCGCAATCGAAGGTTATTTCTCTGTACATGGCATGCTTTTCGATCTCGAATCGGAGTAATCATGCACGTACTCAGGTTTGCCGTCGTCTCCGCCCCCGCCCTCGCCGCAGCGAGCGCCGCCCTCCCGGGGCAGGCCTCCGCCGGGGAAGCCGCCGACAACGCACCCGTCACGGTCGTGGCCACGATCCACGCGAGTTCCGAGTTCACGAATCAGAACCTCAGTGGTGCACAGCGGGACGCCCCCTGGACAATGTGAACTGCAACGCCGAGTAAGTGATCCAGCAGAACGCCAACATCCCCGCCGGTGTGGACAACAACGTCGAATCCCATCAGACCTGGTCCCAGGTCCTATTGCCGGCAAAGCAGTCAGTCGAATCACTCCGACGGGGTCTGGCACGCCGGTTCGGCTTCCGGGTGGTGGGACGGTGCCCAGTACAGCCTGGGCGGGATGAACAACTACACGAGCTCGATCGCCTACCGCCAGCCGACACCGACCGTCTCCCGTCGGCGCCACACGGAACGGAAGCGTCCGGCGGTCGGTCGGGCAGTCGAGTAGTCGGTCAGTCGGGAACTCGGGCAGTCCGCCCGGTCGAGTAAAGGTTCGCGGGCCCGGTCGACGTTCCTCGCCGGCCGGGCCCGCTCACGAGAGGACGAAGCGTCGATGTCGGCAGTCCCCCTGCGCGGGAAGTTGGCCGCCCTCGTGGCGGTCGCCGCGTTCGTCGCGACGGGATGCGGCTCCTCCGGAGCGGACGAGAAGGCGAAGGAAGGGACGACCGGCAAGGAACCGCCACTGGGCGAACTCCGCCGGATTCGGGGCCCCGCCGACGTGGCGTTACCCCTGGACGCGTACTGGCCGACCACCCAGGACCGCGCCAACTCCTTCCGCGCCGTCTACCTCGTCGGGGCCGACTGCATGCGCAGGTTCGGCTCGCCGGACTGGCCCGTACCCGACATGGGCCCCCAAGCCCCCACCGAGGGCCGCAACATGCGGCGATACGGCGTCTTCCTCGCCTCCGACGCGGAACGCTACGGCTATCACAGCCCCGATCAGGCCGCGGGCCAGAGCGCGCCGCCACCGCCGCGCACCACACGCGTCCCGACCCCGCTGGAGAACCAGATCTGGGCCGGACAGATCGGTCAGACCCCCGACGGGCGCAAGGTCCCCACCGGAGGATGCTCGCAGGAGTCCGAGGACAAGATCATCAACGGGGTTCCGCGCGCGGAGTTCCTCAACACCGTCCAAAACCTGATGATGGAATCCTGGACGAAGGTCAAAACCGACTCCCGGGCACAGGCGGCCACCGCGAAGTGGAGCGAGTGCATGGCCCGCTCCGGTTACAAGTACGGCGACATCTGGGCGGCCCACGACGGCAACTCCGGCGGACCCACTGCCACTTCGAAGGAGATAGCGGTCGCCGAGGTCGACGTCGCCTGCCGCCAGGAAACCAACCTCACGAACCTGCTGTTCACGATCGACGCCGCCTACCAGAATCAGTCCATCGAGGCCCACGCGGAAGTCCTGCGCAAGGTGAAGGACTACCAGGACGCCCTCAAACGAGGCGCCGCCCGGGTACTGGCGGGCAAGCCGGTCGCCTCCTGACCATCGGGCGATTCGCGCCACGTCCACCGAGAGGACGACCACCATCGACACCCCATCGGGCCCCTACCCGCCGCCGCCCGCACGGGAGATCGCCCCCGACCCCGAGCCGCCGACCGCGGGCTTACCCGCGACGTCGCGCCGGATGCGAATACTGGTGGCCACCGTGATCGCGGCGGTACTCCTCGCCGGCGGGGGCCTCGCCGCGGCACGATTCGTGAAGTCACCGAACGAGAAAGCCGCCGAGGCCAAGGCACCCGCCCCGTCGGTGATCACGGCCATGGTCGAGCGCCGGATACTCACCGACACCGTCGTCCTGCGCGGCGAGGTCACCGCGGGCCAGACCGTGGCGGTCTCCCCCAGGGTCTCGGCCTCGGGCGGCAAGGACGCGGGCGCCGGCAAGCCCGTGGTGACCGGCCTTCGGGTCAAGCCCGGCGACGTCCTGCGGGCCGGCCAGATCCTCATCGAGGTCTCCGGCCGTCCGGTGTTCGTGCTCCCCGGCGACCTGCCGGTCTACCGCGACCTCAAACCCGGCAGCGAGGGCCGCGACGTCGCACAACTCCAGTCCGCGCTCGACGGACTCGGCCACAAGACCGGCACCGACAAGTCCGGTACGTACGGCACCGGCACCAAGGGCGCGGTCGCGTCGTTCTACAAGTCCCTCGGCTACGACCCGCCCGCGGCCGGCGAAGGCGACGACCAGGCACTGCGGGCCGCGCAGGACCGCGTCACCACCACCGAACGCGCCCTCGCCCAGGCCCGGGACGCCCTCAAGGCCGGCGCACCCGGCGGATCCACGACACCCCCGACCGGCCCCGGCGGAAGCGGCGGGACCGGCGGCACCACCGGCCCCGGCACGAACAAGCAGGCCGAACAACAGGTCCGCTACGCCACCGAGGACCTGGCCCGCGCCAAGGACGAACTCGCCGCCCTCAAGGCCAAATCCGGCGCCATGCTCCCCGCCGGCGAAGTACTCTTCCTGTCCCGCTTCCCCGCCCGCGTGGACACCGTCCAGGCCCAGGTCGGCTCCGAGGTCAAGGAACGCGCCCTCACCGTCTCCACCGGCGACCTCGTCGTCAAGGGCCGGCTCGCCCCCCACGAGAAGGGCCTGGTCCAACCCCGACTCAAGGTGCGGATTCTCTCCGAACTCACCGGCATCGAAGCCGAGGGCGAGGTCCGCTCGGTCGCCGACACCCCCAGCGACCCGAGCGGCGACATCACCGGCTCCGGCGACTCCGCCTCGGCCGGACGCGCCGCCGCACCCCAAGCACCGGGCCAGGGCTACGAGATGGTCGTCGTACCCTCCAAGGCCCTCGACGCGAAACTCGCCGGCCAGGACGTCCGACTCACCGTCGAGGCCGCGTCCTCCGGCGGCCCCGTCCTGGTCGTCCCGATCTCCGCCGTCTCCGCCGGCGCCGACGGCCGCACCGTACTCACCGTCGTCGACCCCTCCGGCACCCAACGCCGCGCCGAGATACGCCCGGGAACCTCCGGCGACGGCTACGTCGAAGTCACACCCCTGAGCGGCGAATCCGTACACGAGGGCGACCGCGTCGTCGTCGGCGCCGCCCGCAAGGACACCCCCGGCGGCACCGTACCCACGGGCCCGCGCCCGTGACGACCAACCCGCCCGTCGTCGAATTCACCGGAGTGGGACTGACCTACCCCGGCCCACCGCCCGTCCCCGCGCTGCGACCGTGCGACCTGCGCGTCGAACGCGGCGAGTACGTGACCATCACCGGCCCCTCCGGATCGGGCAAGTCCACCTTCCTCAACGTCGCCGGCCTGCTCGATCGCCCCACCTCCGGCACCTACCGCCTCGACGGCATCGACACCGGCGCCCTGCCCGAACGCGACCGCACCGCGCTGCGCGGATCCCGGATCGGCTTCGTCTTCCAGTCCTTCCACCTGCTCCCGTACCGCACCGCCGCCGAGAACGTGGAACTCGCGATGATGTACCAGGGCCGCACCCGCAGCCGACCCGAACGCGCCGCCCGCGCCCGCGAATCCCTCGCCCGCGTCGGCCTCGGACACCGCCTGCACCACACCCCCACCACGCTGTCCGGCGGCGAACGCCAACGCGTCGCCATCGCACGGGCGCTCGCCGCGGGCCCCTCACTGCTGCTGTGCGACGAGCCCACCGGCAACCTCGACACCACCACCGCCGACGGCGTCCTCGCCCTCCTCGACGGCCTGCACGCCGACGGCATGACGATCCTGGTCATCACCCACGACCCCGCCGTCGCCGCCCGCGGCCAACGCGGCGTCGCCATCCGCGACGGCGTCATGAGCCGGACCGGCCGGGAGAGCGCCACGTGAGCCTCGACGAACTCCTCGAACCCCGCCCCGAACCCACCCCGGCGCCGATCCCGCCCCCGGACCGCATCGCCCCCTCCCGACAACACCTGCGAGACCTGTTCGCCGAAGCCCTCGCCGGCATGCTCCAACGCCCCGCCCGCTCCATCCTCACCGCCCTCGGAACCGTCCTGGGCGTCGGCACCTTCGTCGCCATCCTCGGCCTCACTGCCACCGCCACCGGCCAGATCGGCGACCGCTTCAACGCCCTGACCGCCACCGAGGTCACCGTCGAGGACACCGGCGGCCAGGACGCCGCCGTCCAACCCCTGATGTTCACCCCCGACGCCGACCAGCGCGTCCGCGCCCTCAACGGCGTCGAACACGCGGGCGTGCACTGGAACATCCGACTCCCATCCGGGACCACCGTCCGCGCCGCCCCCGTCGGCCGCGACGCCGGCGGCCAACAGATCACCGTCCTCGCCGCCTCCCCCGGCCTCCTCGACGCCGCCGGCCCGCACTGGGCCACCGGCCGCGGCTACGACACCTTCCACGACCAACGCGCCGAAGCCGTCGCCGTCATCGGCGAAGGCATGGCCACCCGCCTGGGCATCACCACCCTCGACACCACCCCCGCGATCTTCATCGGCGACACCCCCTTCACCGTCATCGGCATCCTCGCCGACACCGACCGCAAACCCGACCTCCTCCTGTCCGTCCTCATCCCCCGCACCACCGCCGAAAAGATCTACGGACCACCCGACCCCGCCGACCGCGCCCACATGCTCGTCACCACCGAAATCGGCGCCGCCCGCCAGGTCGCCGGCGAAACCCCCTACGCCCTGCGCCCCGACGCCCCCGACGCCTTCAAACCCATCCCCCCACCCGACCCCCGCACCCTCCGCGACAACGTCACCGACGACCTCGGCGCCCTCTTCCTCCTCCTCGCCGGCATCTGCCTGATCATCGGCGCCGTCGGCATCGCCAACACCACCCTCGTCGCCGTCATGGAACGCACCGCCGAAATCGGCCTCCGCCGCGCCCTCGGCGCCCGAGGCCGCCACATCGCCGGCCAATTCCTCACCGAATCCGCCACACTCGGCGCCCTCGGCGGCCTCGTCGGCACCAGCCTCGGCACCGTCACCGTCGTAGCCACCGCCGCCGCGAAGCAATGGACCCCGGTCATCGACCCGACAACCGTCGCGGCGGCCCCCCTGATCGGCCTCGCCACCGGCCTACTCGCCGGCCTCTACCCCGCCTGGCGCGCCGCCCGCATCGAACCCGTCGAAGCACTACGCCGCTGAGAGGCCGTCGTCGTCCCCCGCCGCTCCATTCCCGAATCGGTCTCCGATCGTTTGGCGTCGAGCCGCACCAGGAGATGGCGGCCTGCCTCTCCGGTAGGGCGGCGGGCCATCGGATCGGTCATGGCCAGGTGGATCATGGCTTCGGAGCGGGTGGGGAGGGTTCCTCGTCGCGGGGCAGGCGTCGGCAAGACGTCGGCCGCCGTAGGTTCGTTCCGCCGCCCGCCATTTCGGTATCGAATCCAACCCCCGGCCCCAGGGGCGCGTGCGGAGATTTCCATGTCGATGCCGAGGATGATCGCGCGCTCGACGAGGTGCGAGCGATAGCCGCCGTCGACCCGGGCCTCGCGAATCCGCAGTTCGGCCGCGGCTCCGGGGACTGGCGGCGGGCAGAGGGGCGGCGACGACCCCCGCCGGTGATCGGATGACGGTGACGGGTCGGGCGCGGCCGTCGACCGCCTTCCGGATGGGATATGTACGGGTTGACGCGTTGACGCACAGGGCCCACGTCGCGGATCCGAGCGTCCCGGTCGTGGTCGGTGCCAGAGCCATGGTGACGCTGTCGCCCACTGCGTCGGCGATGGCAAGCGAACCGACGGTGTAGAACACGCCGTTCGTCAGCTTGATCTCGTCCTCGCCCGTGGCGGGCGGGATCGCGGGAGTCACGACTCGGCCGGTCAGGTCCTGCAGCTCACCGGGCCGGACAAGTCGGCCTCGTTCGCATGGTCCGAGGCCGAAGCCGACGATGTACTGCTCGCCTTGGTCAGCGTCGTCCCACAGGCCCCGGTCGGTGGCCCCGCTTGCTCCTTCCCTTGGTCGGGTCGGGTCAGGACGTGGCTGAGGCCCCGCGGCTCGTATCGCGCGGGGCCTCAGGTTCAGGGGTGATGCGGGTCGGTCAGGTGTTCCACTGTCCAGTGACAGTGGAAATCATGCTGATCTGCATCTGGATCGTGGTGATCTTCGAGTCGGTGGGGACTTCGTAGGTGACGTATCCGAGTCGGCTGCCGCCGGGCGGGATACTCACGCTGGACGGGAACGCCGGGCCCGCGGACGTGTCGGCGAAAGTACTACCGAACTGTTGGCCATCGCTATCGATGAGATGGGAACCGAAGTTCGGCGTGTCGGTGACCGGCACATCCCCTTTGTTGGTGATTTTCCACTGGACCGCGACGTACCGGCTGCCGGCTTTCGGCTTGAGGTACTGATTCGCGGAGGAGGCGGGATCAACGAGTTTCGCCAGGGTGACGTCGACCGGGACGTCCTTGCTGTTCGTCAGAGTAAGCGTGTCACCGACCTTCGCAGGCGCAGGAGCGGCGGGCTTGGCCGAGGTGGGTGGAGCTGCCTGGGTGACCGGGGCAGCAGCCGTCGGCGCAACGGTGCCGCCAGGTGGTTCGGTGACGGAAGCGTCGATGATGGTGGGCTTGTTCGGCTTGGTGACGACCTTGTCGTCGCGGCCGTTGCAGCCGGCGAGCGCGAGTGTGCAGGCGACGGCCAGGGCGATGCCGGTGGTGCGAGTGTGCATGATCCCCCACGGGTTCGAATGCGGGGGACGCTACGCCTGTGCGACCGGCGTGGTGGCCGAATTCGCAGATCCGACCCGGCCGAGTCGGTGCCGCACGTGTTGCGGCCGTGTGCGGTCCGGACAGTGAGTCGGCCGACACCAGCGGACGAGGCGAGGACCTCTGGAGGAGACAGGACCAGGCTGCCTGGTAGCCGCGGGCACCGCGTAATCCGACGGTGATGGCTCTGGGAACAATCGGATGCCCGAGTATGGTCGCCGACTGCTCGTCACTCTCCACCGCCCCCGCCTCGCGAGCTGCCAACACCGGCTCACCCCCACCTGCGTGGGGACTTCTGGACCGCTACCACACGGGCCGGCAACCCGACTGGCTCACCCCCACCTGCGTGGGGACTTCAAGATCAACGGCAAGCAGCCGCAGCGCGGCTGCGGCTCACCCCCACCTGCGTGGGGACTTCCCTTGCTGACCTGCGCATTCTCACAGGCTTTGCCATGTCGTGATCCAAGTTCGGCAATTGAGGCAAGAAACGTTCCTGAATAGCGCCTGACCACCAGGTTTCCGCGCTCATCACTCCGCTCCAGCACCACCCATCCCGATCCATACGCCCATTCAGTCACACAAACCCTCCGTGCACACCCCTGCGCCCACCCGGCCTCCTTCGCCCACCGATCGAAGGCGACACCCAACGACCCGCCTCCCGCGAGAAGGCCCCTTCCCTCTCTCGCTCAGCGCCACAGCCCCCAACTCGTCCACCTTCCAAAAGCGGCCACCAGACAATGCCGGAGCACAACCCTCGAAGATCCCGAAGAGCGAAACCCATTCGAACAAAGACACGATAATCCGATATCTACGTGCAGAGATTCCCTCACCCGGCGGGCATCACCCCAGCACCCCCGGAGACCCCCAGCGAGGAATTCTTCAACCCATAGAACATCCTGACGAGCCATTCCCGGTCCGATATTCGGGAACGATCAATTCCACACCCCCCACACCCCCGGGCCTTCACACATCACGCACCTGTGACTACGCTTCGGGTACTTCACGACCGGGGGCCAGCGTGAAAACCATCGACACGGACATCTTTTCCGCACGCTTACGGACGAAATCCATACGTCCCGACACGCCGGGGGCTCCTGATCGCTCGAATCGGCGTTCCGATCAGGTAACCGACCTGACCGAACCGCCCAACTGCGCAGGCTTCGGGCGCATTCGACACTTCGGGATGGACACCCCCGATCCATGGCCCGACAACCCACTACCGATCCTCCCCGCCGCCCACCGCCTCGGGGTCGTCGAGAGCACCACCCGCAACGCGCAGGTCTTCCAAAACGCTTCCTGCAATTGGCGATGCTGGTACTGCTTCGTACCCTTCGACCTCCTCGCCGCGAACGAGGCCAAAACCGCATGGCTCACCACCGATCGGATGATCTCCCTTTATCGCGCGGAGACAACACCACCGCTCGTGATCGACTGCTCCGGAGGACAACCCGACCTGATCCCGGAATGGATTCCGTGGATGATGGACTCCCTCACCCGCGAAGGACTCCACACCACCACATACCTGTGGTCGGACGACAACCTCAGCAACGATTACTTCTGGCGTCACCTCGACCCCGACCAACGACGCACCGTCACCGCCTACCGGAACTACGGCCGAGTGGGCTGCTTCAAGGGCTTCAACGCCCGGTCGTTCGCCTTCAACACCCGCGCCGAACCGACTCTCTTCACACGACAGTTCGAACTCTTCGCGCGACTACTCGCCACAGGCATCGACCTCTACGCCTACGCGACCTTCACCGCGCCGGACGACACGAACCTGGACCGCGACATGACGGACTTCGTCGACCGCCTCCAGGAGGTCCACCCCACCCTCCCCCTGCGCACGATACCCCTGCGCATCGAGGCATTCGGAGTCGTACGGCCGCGACTGCACCCCGAACACCGACACGCCCTCGAAATCCAGGATCAGGCCATACGAGCCTGGAACCACGAGATCGAACGACGATTCGACGCGCCCACGCGCGCCCTGGCCATGCCGGACGCGCCGCCGAAAGCGTGATCGGCCGTGGAATTCGACGTGTCCGACACCGAGTTCACCGACCGCCTCGTCGCCTGGCTACGCAGCCTCGACGACTCCACCCTGGGCGACCCCCACGCCGTCGTACGCAACTCCCCAGGCTTCTACCCCACCACCATCCTCGCGTTCTGGCCCGAGGAGATGGCACGCCGCGGCCTGCGCCTCGCGCCCACCGCCCCCACCGCGCCGACCCCCTACCCGTCTGCCATCCGGGCGACTTCGCATGGCGCTTCACCACCGACACCGCCCGCCGACTCGTCCGACGAGCCACACACCACCTGAACCACGACAGCACCGTGCTCCTCCTGGGCACGCCGACGACGTTCCTTTCGGCCGCGGACGCCACCTCGATCCACCACCACGTCCTGCTCGAGCGAAACGACTCCGTCGTCGACTCGTTGAACAGTGGCGTCCACGACGGGCACACCGTCGTCCGTCTCGACATCGCCACCGACCCGCTTCCCGCCCTGGAAGGCGCAGCAGCCATCGTCGACCCTCCCTGGTACCCGGCCGACACCACACACTTCCTGATCGCCGCGGCCACCATGTGCCTACCCGGCGCCCGGACCCTGCTGTGCCAACCCACCGCCACCACCCGGCCCGGAGTCCCCGAGGAACGCGCCCTGCCCACCCGGACACTGCCGGACCTCGGCTTCCGACTCGTCGCCGTCGAACCCTCCGCCGTGCGCTACCGCATGCCCCACTTCGAGGCCGTCTCCCTCGCCCGCACGGCCCCGGCGGTGACCGTACCCGTCGACTGGCACACCGGCGACCTGTTCGTCCTCGAACGCCGCGACACGGCCCCACCGCCGCGACCGATCCACACCACCACCGACCCCGCCCTCGACGAAATCGCCTTCGGACCGGTCCGCATCAAACTGCGCGCCGCCGGCGGACCCGACCTCGGCGAACTGGACGACCCTTCTACCGGGCCCCGCACACGGACCCAACCGGATTTCCGCACGATCCGGCGGCCGCCCCGGCGAAGCCCGGTCGCTTCGGTCGCTGTCTCGGTCGCCACGAGGAAACGCGCCTCACCGCTCCACCGCTCGCTGAGTTCGTCGACCCATCCGGAAAACTCGATCCTTCGGTCCTTCGGTCCTTCGGTCCGTCGCCGGCCCCGTCGCCGCCCCAGCGGCACCCGACGTCGGCATCTCGCACCAATCCGTCGGCCACGGACCCAGGTTCCCCCGCGTCCGGGAACGACGCCACCGGCAATCCCCGCCCTTCCGACGGACGACATCCCGCCCGAGCCGACCGGATAGCGGCCCCCGCCCCCGCCGCCACCCCCGCACCCCCGCACCCCCGCACCGCCGCCGCGACCCTCGTGCTGATCCTCGGCCTCCTCCTCACCGCACGCGGCAAGGGCTCCGGCAACATCGGCGTCGAGAACGACGGCAAGGCCTACGACCGACTCGTCACGGGCATCGAGGACTTGGGCGAACACGGCCGCGAGGGCGCCCTCCGCGACCTGACCACCTTCACCTGGGACAACGTCTACGTCTTCTTCGAAGGCGCCTCCCGCAAGGACATCGAAACCGCCACCGGCGACCGCATCGACCTCCCCGACGGCAGCGCCGGCGGCTCCGACTACTACTCCGGCGCCGGAGCCCTCTTCGTCTTCACCCACAACAAACACGCCACCCGCGCCATCGCCGTCCCCTACGGCGGCGTCACCGAAGCCGGCGGCCCCCGGCCATCCACCGCCCGCCAGACTCCTGGTGCCCCCGGCTCACCGGGCACCCTCACCCTCCAGGGCTGACGCCCTGTCGCAACGACCGATCCGCAGCGTCCGGTTTCGGTTCTCCATCGGGTTGTTGGTGTACGGCCGCCTCGTCGCCTCCGAGGGATGTTCGCCCGTGGTGTGGAGGTGTACTGGAGGCGGCGGTGCACCCCGGACCGGGGATGCTTGTGGTCCTGGTGCGGGTGCGATCTGCGCCGCAGAGGTCTCGCTCGTCAGGTCGCGGCTCACCCCTACGCGTGTGGGGACTCGGCAGCAGCAATGTGGTGGTGTGGGAACCGTGGTGGGGCAACATCGACTCTCCGGTGGGCCGGCCAGGGTACGGCGGTGCGCCCGCCACAGGTCGACTCGATCCTCGGCAACCCTCCCGCGCCCGCCCGCCGGGGCGGCGTCTGCCGGCTTTGGCCGAGAACCGGATGCGAACGCCGCGTTGTCGACGCGTCTTGGCCACTCGACGTCCGCGACCGCACGCATCCGGTGGTCACCGCGATCGAGGCGGGTGCTGCCCCAAGGCGAGGACGGCGAATGGAACGCGGTCCGCGGGTGGGCCCGCGAGTGGGATGATCGCGGGCAGCGCGGTCGCGGCAGGCGCGGCGCGGCGGCGGGTGTCGTCGGGGTGGCACGTGGCGAGGGGACGCAGGTGGGGGACGGCGTGAGCGGGCCGATGGCCGGGGATCCGGCGCAGATCGGGCCGTACCGGATCGAACGGCGGCTCGGCCAGGGCGGGATGGGCCGGGTCTATCTTGGGCGGTCGGCGTCGGGGCGGGCCGTGGCGGTCAAGGTCGTGCGGCCGGACCTGGCCGAGGATGCCGACTTCCGGCGGCGGTTTGCCCGTGAGGTGGCGGCTGCCCGTGTGGTGAGCGGGGCGTTCACGGCGGCCGTGGTCGATGCCGAGCCGGACGCGCCGAGCCCGTGGCTGGCCACGGTGTTCGTCGAGGGCATGGCGTTGTCCGACGCGGTGGCGACGCACGGGCCGTGGCCGGAGGGGCCGTTGCGGGCGCTGGGTGCCGGGTTGGCCGAGGCGCTGGCGGCGATTCACGCGGCGGGGGTGATCCACCGCGATCTGAAGCCGTCCAACGTCATGTTGGCCCCGGACGGTCCCAAGGTGATCGACTTCGGCATTTCGCGGGCGGTCGAGGCGAGTGTGCTCACCCGCACGGGCAGTACGGTCGGTTCGCCGGGATTCATGTCGCCCGAGCAGTGCGACGAGCGCCCGGTGGGGGAACCGTCGGACGTGTTCTCGCTCGGCGCCGTAGTGGCGTTCGCGGCCCGCGGAATCGGGCCGTTCGGGCACGGGTCGGTGCCGGCGCTGCTGTATCGCGTCGTGCACGACACGCCCGATCTCGCAGGTGTGCCGGCCTCGTTGCTGCCCCTGGTGTCGGCGTGCCTGGACAAGACGCCGGAGGCGCGTCCGACGGCCGCCGAGGTGCTGGCCGGGTTGGCGATCGCGGCCGACGTGGCGGGGGCGCGGACGGGGTGGTGGCTGCCGCCGGCGGTGGCTGCGGCGATCACGGGTGCGGGGCGGGACGAGGGTGTCTCGGGGGCTTCGGCGGTCACCGTTCCCGGGGTGGTGGAAGCGGTCGAACGGGAGGCGGTGTCGCCTGTGCCGCCGCCGCCCCGGACGCCTCTCATGCCCGGCCGGCCGCCGTATCCCGGCGGGTTCCCGATGACTCTGCCGCTGCCGCCGGACAAGCCGTCTCGGTCGCGGCCTCGGCGCCGTGCGCTCCTGGCCGCCGGCTCGGTCGCCGCGGTGGTGGCGATCACCGTCGCGGTCGTCCTGGCCACGCGGGGCGGCGATGCCGGCAACCGGCCCGCCGGCGCGGGTGCCACCTCGCCGAAGGCGAGCGCGACGAGCACGGCCGTGTCCGGGGCGCCGCCCACTCGACCACCCGCTTCCTTGGTGTCCGGCGGGCAGTCGCCGTCCGCGTCCTCGTCCGGCGCGACGGCCCGATCGCGTACCGAGCCGGACATTCGCCGAATCGACGTCGGCGCGGGCGGCGGGTCGGCCGTCCGCGTGCTGGAACCCGGTTCGGGCCCAGAGGTCAGAGCCGGGCAGCAGATCGTGGCGGACTACGTGGGCTTCTATCAGAGCGACCGCACAGTGTTCGACTCCTCGTGGTCACGCGGCACCCCGGCCGTGTTCACCATCGGCACGGGGCAGTTGATCCAGGGCTGGGAAGAGGGCGTGGTCGGCCAACGCCTGGGCAGCCGCGTGCAATTGGTGATCCCGCCCGAAAAGGGCTACGGCGCGAACCCGCCCGGCGAAATGCGCCCGAACGCCACCCTCGTCTTCGTGATCGACCTCGTGGGCACGGCCTGACAACGCCGCACCACGCCCGGCGGGAGCGGCCGGGCAGGAAATATCGAAGGGGTTTCCCTGGCGCTCGGCCCCATGTACATCATCACTCCCAGTGGCGCGCCACCATCCCCGATGACATCGACACCGGAATTCACGAACAGAGCGTGGTCGCCTCCGGTACCGACGCGGCCCCGGTCATCGTCCCCAGCGTCGCCCACCCACCCACCGAGTCGCCCACCTACCCACCGACCCGCGGGAGACCCCTTCCCGGGCAGCCTCGACCCCCTCCCGTCGACGAAGCGCTCCCGTGTCACGGGTCGGCGCTCCTGGGTCGGGCACTCGCCGACTGGTGTCTTGCGGTTGCCGGCACGGGTTGGATCTTGACGATCGTTGGTGTCGACTGCGAGCATCGGCGGCATGCTGACGCGATTGGTGCTCACACGGCGACGCCATGTCGACCTCTCGCGTGTCTCCAGCGCCTTCTGTTGCGCCGAGGCCTGATTTCGGGTTCGGTCTCGTAGGCCCGCCCGCTTCCCGTGCTCACGTCTCCTGGTGGACAGCGGTTGTCGAGCGATCACCTCAGCTCCTGAACACGATGCTCGGTGTGCCCCGTGCGCCCGGTACGCCCCGTATGACCGGTGCGCTCGTCGTGTTCCGTGCGTTCGTCGTGTTCCGTGCGTTCGTCGTGTTCCGTGCGCTCGTCGTGTTCCATGCGTCTGTCGTGTTCGGTGCGCTCGTCGCGTTCGGTGGCATCGGGGTACCGAAGATTTCGGGAGCATCGCAATCGGCGGTGCCCGCGACGGGAGTTCCGCATGTCCGCGCCTGCCGAGGGCGGCGGCGGGCTTCGCGATCGAGGGCTTCGACTCCGCGGACCTGAGCCTTCTCGACGACCGGGACAATTTCGGCCGGCGCCTCACCGAGAGCAAGGGCGTCACCCCTTCGACGGGGTGTGAACGCTGGGCTCCTCGGCGATCCACCGCGTCGACAAGGTGTCCCGACGCCACACGTCAAAAACCCTCACTGTGCCGACGATCCAAGCGGAGTCTTCCCGTGTCCCTCACCTTTCACTGGTTCCTGCCCACCAACGGTGACAGCCGGCATGTCGTCGGCGGCGGCCACGGGGCTCCGGTCACCACCTCCGGGCGGGACCGGCCGCCGACGGTCGCGTACCTGAGTCAGATTGCCCGCGCCGCCGAGGATCTCGGCTTCGTCGGTGCGCTCACGCCCACCGGCGCCTGGTGCGAGGACGCCTGGTTGACCACCGCGATGGTCGCCCAGCACAGTGAACGCCTGAAGTTCCTGGTCGCGTTCCGGCCCGGTTTCGTCTCGCCGACGCTGGCCGCGCAGATGGCTTCCACCTTCCAACGCCACACCCGTGGGCGGCTGTTGCTCAATGTCGTCACCGGAGGCGAGAGCCAGGAGCAGCGCGCCTTCGGCGACTTCCTCGACAAGGACGCCCGCTACCGGCGTACCGGTGAGTTCCTGGAGATCGTGCGCGGCCTGTGGGAGGGCAAGACCGTCGACGTGCGTGGCGACCACCTCCGGGTGGAGGCGGCAACGCTGGCCCGGGTCCCCGATCCGGTGCCCGAGGTGTACTTCGGCGGTTCCTCGGCCGTTGCCGGAGAGGTCGCGGCCCGACACGTGGACGTGTACCTCACCTGGGGCGAGCCACCGGCCCGGGTCGCGGAGAAGATCGCCTGGATCCGCGGGCTGGCGGCGGAACACGGGCGCGTGCTGCGCTTCGGTATCCGCCTGCACGTGATCACCCGCGACACCTCGGCGCAGGCATGGGCGGAGGCGGAACGGCTGTTGGCCGGCTTCGATCCCGAAACGGTGAGATCCGTACAGGCGGGGCTGGCCCGCAGCGAGTCGGAAGGGCAGCGGCGGATGCTGGCACTGCACGGGGGTGGCAGCCGGGACGGCTTGGAGATCCATCCCAACCTGTGGGCCGGAATCGGGCTGGTGCGCGGGGGCGCGGGCACGGCGCTGGTCGGGAGCCACGCCGAAGTCGTCGAACTGATCAAGGAGTACGCGGCGTTGGGAATCGAGGAATTCGTGCTCTCCGGCTATCCGCACCTGGAGGAGGCGTACTGGTTCGGGGAAGGGGTGCTGCCGAGGCTGGCCGCGGAGGGCTTGTGGCGGCACCCGGACGAGGAACGCGCGGTCGTGGCCCGGGACGTGTCGTAGGCGGCGGGACGAACCCGCCACCTGCGCTCGGTCGGCCTGACCGCTGAAACCGGGCCGCCGCACCACGGCCGACACCGACGCCGACGCCGACGCCGACGCCCGCAGCACGGCCGGCCTGCGTGTCTGGTTCGGCCTGTGTCCTGGCCTTTACCCTGGCCTCGGACGCCATGTGGACCGCAACGACCGGCAACTCCCCCTGGGCGTCGGCTCGTCCGTCGTCCCCAGCTTCGCAATGAAGCGATTCCCGCATGGAATGGAGGAGTTGGGTCACGCTGCGGCCCGGCTCCCCCGGGGCCAACGCTCTGCCGACCGGTCGGGGACACGATCCGGCCGAGGACACGATCCGGTCGAGGGCACGATCCCATCGGGAACACGACGGCGGTGACGGCCGAGCGGATCGCCCGCAGCAACCCCCTCCCGAGCCGGCAGGAGCGCCACGCCCCGAACCCGGAGGGATTCCAGCGGGAAAGACGACAGTCCGGGTGCGGCGTCCTTCGCGACCCGACCCGACCCGAAGCGTGGAGAACTGCGTGCGACCGGTCGGGAGGTGTGAGCCACCCGGCAGAACGAGGGGCGTGACTCCCGGACACCGAAGATCGTTCACCTTCGCGTGATCTACTCCGGCGCGCCACTCAAGACGCCTCACCTCGCCGAGACCGCTCCGCCACCGGGCGAGGCACTGGTGCGGACACATCGTTGGCAGGGTTTCTCCTGCGAATCACGCGCCATCCACGCAACCGCCCCGTACTTCCCGCCTGTGCTGCTCATCGGTGGGGCATTCCAGCGCAAGGAATCCTGGGGACGCTGCGAGGAGGTGTTCCTCGAAAGCATGGACGTGTTCACCGTCGATCCCCCCGGTTGGGGAGCCGCCGACCCGCTGCCCGAGACCTACGGCGTGGACTTCCTGGCCGACGCCGTCTGCCACATACTCGACGAATGCGGTGCCGGGCAGGTCAACATCCTCGCCGGCTCCTACGGAAGCGCCATCGCCTACGAGATCGCCCGGCGGCACCCCGACCGGGTCGGGCGCGCGGTCCTGGTCGGCACGATGACGGCGGTCCCCGACCACGCGCAGGCCGCGATGCGCCGCGCCTTGGAACACCTGGCCGCAGGAGACATGCAGACGTACGCGCACGCCTCGGTCGACTTGCTCATGACGCCGGATCACCTCGCGGAAATCCCCAACGGCACCCGCATCCGCGCTCTGTTGCTGCGCCGCATCCTCAACCTCTCCGCGACGGAGGCGCACCAGATGTACACCAATACCCTGCGCCTGCTCACCCATCAGGCCCTCGACACCAGCCGGCCGCCTCGAACACCGATCCTGACCGTGACCGGCGAATACGACTCGTTCACCACCCCCGAACTGTGCCGCCGGATGGCAGCAGCGTGTGCCGACAGCTGGTATGCCGAGATCCGCAGCGCCGACCACATGCTCATCCTGGAACGGACCGTCGAGACCGCCGACTTGATCACCCGTTTCCTCGCCGGCAAGCCACTGGGCGGCCTGCCCTACTGCCGTACCGTCGAGCGAGTGTCACCGGCCATCACCCCGCCCACCGATCCCATCCGCATACTCTGACCCACGCCGGAAGGCCGCTCCGGCACGCGTGCACACCGAGGACCCGGCATGGTGATCGCCGGGACCTCGGCTCAACACACGGCGGCCGTGCCCGGTAGCGGTTCAATGAGCCGTGCATCTTCCCAGTCGACGACCGGATATCCCGTTCGGGATCCACCTCACGTCGGTCTGCGATACGACCGAGCATCGGTGGAGCCCACTGGCCTCGCACGCGAAGGTACCCTCCCTGCTCGACGATGCGGGCGAACTGATTACGCTCGCCCCCGAAGGACGTTGCGAGCTCCTCGCCCGGGCCCGTCTCGATGAGGTCGAGCTCGAGTTCCGCGCGCAGATCGACGCCGGGCTCACGCCGACGCACCCGGACTTCCGCTGCCTGGCGGACGGCGGACGAGACGACATCCTCGACCTGACCGTGGCTCTGGCCACGGAGTGCGGCCTGGCTGTGCGGGTCTGGCTCGCAGCTGGACGCCAGAGGATGCGGCAGCGCGGCCTGCCGGTGATCGACAACCGCGGTGGGCCGGCGCGGGTCCTCGTCGAGGAGGTCGAACTCGCCGGAGGCGATCGTGTCCGCCGACTCCCGGCGTCGGGCCGGGCTTGACGGCGCCGGGCAGCGCCGTGTTCACCGTGGCGACCCTGGTGCTCGTCCAGGTGGATCATCGGTCGGGTCGACGTGGGGCACCGCGACGTGGATCGCGGAGGGTTCCCGTCGATCAACTCGCGTAGCGCGCGATCCGGTTCCCCGGACGTTCTCCGCCTGCCGTGCATGCCGACACACGGCCAATAGGTCCGCGTGTGCGGATTCCGCCGCGTCTGCGCGCCGGTACACCCGCGGCGAGAGTTCCTCGACCGCGCCGCGTCCTCGGCGACCAACTCCGCCTGTCGCTGCATCGGTGACCGAACGCCCGCACGGGCCGGCCCCGTTGTGGGCGCGGTACACAATCTGCCGACCGGTACAACCGTCTGCCGCCGCCGCCCGTCCAACTCTCGGGACATCCACACCAGGGGGCAACATGCGACGCATCATCCGACACACCACCACCGCCACCGCCACCGCCGTGGTCGCGGCATTCCTGCTCGCCGCGGGCTGCGACGGTGGAGACGACGACAGGAAGGCCACCTCCGCCGACCCGGACGGCCGCCCACCCGCCGGCACGGTGACCTCGGTCCCACTACCGGCGGACCGCGCACCCACCGTCGCCGCCCCGGATACCGGTCCGTTGGAGACGGCCGTCCGCGCCTACACCGCGCGCATGTTCGCCGGCGACGGCCCCGGCGCCTACACGATCCTGTCGACCCGATGCCAGGGCAAGACCACCGAAGCCGAGTACAACGCGATGGTCGACCAGGCCGAGAAGGTCTACGGCGTATTGACGGTCAGGACGATCAAGATCGACGAAATGCACGGCGACCGGGCCCGCGTCACCTACGCCGTCGGCGTCCCCACCCTCGACCGCCAGGCCCAACCCTGGACCCTCGAGGCCGGAACGTGGCGCTGGGACGCCTGCTGAACGTGCCCCCGGGCCACCGCCGGTACGCCGGGTCGGTGGGCGCTCCTGCTCGGAGCCCGCCGCGAGCCGGCGGTAGCAGAGGTCGGCAGGTGTGCAACGCCGACGCGCCCCACGATCACCGCGTCACCGCGTCACCGGCGTCACCGAGTGGCCGAGTGGCCGCATCGCGCGATGCGCAAATGCGCTCGCCGGTCGACACTTACGGCTCTACTCTCGCGGGGATCCCAGAGCGACGAAAGGGCAAGCAAACATGGTCGGTCACGGCACGGTCGAAGCCATCAACGGACTGACCGCGCGTTGGGCCGCCGCGACCCGGCCCGAGAAGAGCACGGTACTTGCCGCAGCCGGAGTGTGGCCCTTGCTCGGTCTCCTCGCCGCCGGTGCCGCAGGTCCCGCCCGGCAGGAACTCTCGGCTGCACTCGGCGTCCCGGCGGACGACGGCGCAACGGCGGCACGAGACCTGCTCTCCACTCTCGGGGCCATGCGTGGCCTGAGCATGGCCCTGGGCCTGTTCACTCGCGACACCCTGCCCATCGAACCGACCTGGCTGGACCAACTGCCCGCCGAAGTACACGGGCAACTCACCGGCGACCCCGCCCGCGACCGATTGCACCTCGACTCCTGGGCGGCAACGTGCACGGACGGGCAGATCGACGCGATGCCGATCACGGTGAACGACGAGATCCGGCTGGTGCCGGCCTGCGCCCTGACCCTCCGCACCGACTGGGTCCGGCCCTTCATCCCAGGCGTACTCGAAGCCGAGACAGGTCCCTGGCGCGGCAAGGTTCTGGCCGGTCTGTCCCGAACTTCAGGTCTCTTGAACCGTGTCGGTGTCGCGGACACGGCGGCCGGCCCGCTCACCGAACTTCAGGTCGTCGGCGCCCACGGCATCGACGTCCACCTGTACCTCGGAACTCCCGAAGCCACCGCAGACCGGGTACTGGCTGCCGCCGTGGCCACACTCCACAACCGACGGGCGACCGTCCCCGGCGATTGCCTCCCCGACGGCGCACCGGGCCCTGGGCTGTCCGTGGCCCGCGTCCCCAGTGTCGACGGCGAACCCGCCCTCCACGTGGATACCGTCGCGTTCACCGTCAAGGCCCACCACGATCTCCGTGCCCACGCCGACCTGTTCGGCCTGCGCACGGCAATGGACGTCTCACAGCACCACTTTCCCGGCATCAGCGCCGAACCCCTGGCCATCCGGCAAGCCGCGCAGACGATGACGGCGACTTTCGGCGCGCGCGGCTTTCGCTCCGCAGCCGTCGCCACCTTCTCCCTAATCGCTACCGGCATCCCGCGCCACGCCTTCCGGACCCGCGAGATCAGCGTCCGCTTCGATCGCCCCTTCCGCCTTCCTCGCCCTGCACCGCACCTCTCGACTCGTCCTCAACGCAGGCTGGGTCACCGATCCCGATACCTTCGAGGAAGCCTCCGACGACTACTGAACGGACGTTGAGTCCGATCTTCCTCGGCTCGTGAGCGCTCGATCGGCGTACCGATTGTCAGGTCGACGGCCCTTTGGGCGTGCCCATGCCGAGACGCGGGGCATGGAGCGAGAGCCGTACGCCGCCGACTTGTCGGATGAGCGGTGGGTGATGATCGAACCGACGGTCACGGCCTGGAGGTAGGACCGGATGGCGCGGCCGACGGCTGCCACTCTCGCCTGAGCAACCCGAACACCCACGAGTCGGATACCTCGCCGTTCACGACGCAGTCTTCCCGCAGCGTGCCTTCACGCACGAATCCGATCTTCTCCAGGACCCGCGCGGATGGCGCGTTGCGCGTATCGGTCTCGGCCTGAACCCGATTCAGGTCCAGTGTGTCGAACGCCCACTCCAACAAGGCGTGCGCGGCCTCCGTCGCGAAGCCGTTGCCCCACATCGCATCGCCGAGGCAGTAACCCAAGGACGCACTGCGATGGTTCTCGTCCCATGCGGTCAGACCGCACCAGCCGACAAAGGCCCCGTCGGAAGCACGGTCGATGGCCACCCGAGCTCCGGTGCCGTCGTCCGCCATCGTCCGGCACATCTTGATGAACCGCTCTGCGCGGGCCCGTTCGTTCCACGGCGGGGAGTCCCAGTAGCGCATCACGTACGTGCTGCCGTGCAGCGCGAAGAGGTGGTCCGCGTCGGCCTCGGTGAAGGGGCGCAGTCGCAGGCGAGCGGTGTGCAGTATGGGGGTGGCCAAGGTCATGCGCACCATCTTGCGTCCTCAAGAGGCGGGCAGACACCGAATATCCGATCCCGGCCCCGGTCCGCATGGCCAAGGCGCCGCCTACCGGACGGCGTGGGCGAGTTGGGGTGAGCCGATCGTGCGGGGCGATGCCGTGGCGGGCGCTGATTCGGGCAGGCGCCGCGGGAGCCTGTCCGCGGTGCACTGGTTGCACTCGGCACAAGCAACCACCAGCCACCACACAACGGTTCCGGCGCGGGCCCCGGACGCGGGTGGCTAGTTCGTCCAGCGCGTGAGTGCCCACGCGAGGACGGCGCGGACCGCTCCCGAGATCGCGCCGCCGATGACGGTGTGGGTCCAATGCGTGGGTGCGTTTTTGTGGGCTTGCCTGGCGGTCATGGTCGTCGTTCTCCTGTTCTTGGACTTCGTCGGGACTACCGTCGAGCTTCGGAGGGTGTTGCCGCGGGTGCTACGCGTTGCCGATGCGTTGGCAACGGCGCCTTGGGTGTTGCCGATTGCCGGCAACACCCGGCCCGGGGTCGGACGCGGGGTTTTCTGGAGGGGATCGTGCGGGACGAATCGCGGGTTGCGGGCACGGGTGTGGGATTCTCCGGTGCGTTGCGGCCGTTGGCGGGCGACCTGATCGCGCCCAGGAGGGAATTCGCCGAGGCGTTGCGTAGATTGTTCGAGACGTTGGGGATCTCGGTGAGGCGGTACGGGGCGCGACGGCATCTGGACCCGGCCACGGTGTCGCGTTATCTGAACGGGACTCGCATTCCTCCGATGACCTTCGTCGGCAACCTGCTCAGCGATGCGTACGAGCATCGGGGCGTGCCGTTGACGCTGGAGGCGGAGCAGCATTGTCGGCGTTTGTACGACGAGGTCCTGCGGGCCGAGGATCCCGAGCGGTGCAAGGTGCAACTGCTTCGGGATCGGCTCGAACTCGCGGACGAGCACGCTCGTCAGGCCGCGTTGCGCGAAGAGGTCCTGACGGACGCCGTACGGGATCGTCAACATCGGATCAGTGATCTGCAGGACCGGATGCGCAGGCTGCGCCTGACGGCCGCGGCCGAGCGGGCGTCCGTCGACGCGGCGCTGGAGGCCGGTGCCGAGGAGCGCTCCGGGTTGGAGGCCGAATGCGAACGGCTGCGCCGGGAGGTACGTCGCCTCGAGGGCGAGTTGGCCGACGCCCACCGCCGGACGCTGGAGGCGGAGAGGCAATGCGACATGCTGGAGCGCCAACTGGAGGCTGCGGACACGGGAATCACCGACCGGGACGAAGCCGAGGTGGCCCGAACGCGTGCCGAGGCCAGCGCGGCCAAGCAGTCGCTGGAGGGCGCGTTGCGCGAGATGGAGGGGCTCCGCCGGGAGATCGAGCGGTCCCGCGCTCTCGAGGTCCCTCCGAAGCCTCACGTCGGGAGCGTCGTCGATTCGGCGATGACTCTCCTGATGCAGGACAAACCGCAGTGGGCCATGGACGGGCTGCGCGAAGCCGCGCGGTCCCTGCCGGTGGAGTACCTCGTCGACCTCTACCGCATCCTGCGTCTGGGTCCCTACACCCCCATCCCCGCGCGCGAGGGAACCGTCACGGATTTCGGGGGAAGGGTGCGACTCATGCTCGCGATTGCCCTTTTCGAGGTCCGTCCGCGGGCACATCTGCGCGAGTTGGAGCGTCAGCTGCGTCACAATCGACTCTCCACCGAAGCCGCACAGATCGGGGCTCGTCTGGATGACCCCGCCCCGGCTCGCGGGCACATGTAGGCGGGCGCTCCATGGCGAGGGATCGGGCGGAACGGGGCATCGACGCCCGGGCACGTACGGTGCGCGTCGCGTCCACCCCACACACCACCCGCTCCGGTCGCCGCCCGAACACCTCCTCGGCCCCCCGGCCAAGGGTGTTCTGGCGTGTCCGGCGGCAACTGGAGTGGGATCCACCGTAGTTGCCCGTACCTCCCAACCTGACGCCACCGGGACCCGGTTCCACCAGGCGCTGGTGGCGCACGCCCGATCATTTCGAGACACGCTCGACCCACGATCGATTCGAGCACTGGGCGCTCCGGTTCCGACGACCGTGACCGAGTTCCAACCAACGTGTCGCCGCCCGCGCGGGACGCCGAACTTCGTGTACCGCATGTCTTCTCGACGGAATCCACACCGGGAAGCGTCCGACGGGTCTACTTCACGCGAAAGCCCCCATGCTCTTTCGCCCGGTGCCGGAAGTCGATCGGTGCAGGAAGTCAATCGGTGCAGGAAGTCGATCGGTTCGTCCCTTCGCGGCGTGGTGGCATGGGCTTCCGCCCACGCGGACGGCGGCCGGGTCGCGAGGGTGGCCAGGGTGGCGCGGATCTCCTTCGGGGTCACGAGCCGATGGTCGTTGCCGTGGCCGATCTTGAAGTCGGCACGGAATCATCCCCGACTCCCCGCGTGGCGCGATATCGTCGGCGGTCAAACCGGGACGGCCGACGAGTGCGGGCGAAGTCGGGGGCGGCATGGGCGACGATGACGGTGACGACGTGATGGTGACGATGATCCCGACGACGGTGCCGACGACGGGTGGCCGGTGAGGCGGCCGGGCGGACGTCGCCGCTGGGGGCTGGGCGCCGCGGCCGTCTTCCTTGTCCTGGCCGTGGTGGCGACCGTGTTGGTGGTCGTGCTGCGTGGCGGCGACGAGCGTGGCGCCGCGGCGCGTCCCGCGGTCCGGGCCGAAGACGTGCTGAGCGAGCGCCAACTCGCGCAGATCCGCGGCGCGCGGCCTGATCCATCCTGCGCCGCCGCGCCCGGGAAGGGTCCGGGGGCGCCCGGCCTCGTCGCCCTCGACGTGTTGCGCGTCGACGGAACGTGCCTGTCGACGACGACCGAGTACCTGCCCGCCGCCGATGTCGGAGGCCGGCAGGCCGTGTTGGCGCGGGATCCGGGGGTCGTCGTCGCCGCGGTGGCCCCGCCGGCACAGGCCGACGCGGCCGACGGCGAGCGTGAAGACCAGTGGGCCCTGGACGCCCTCGGAGTTCCGGAGAAGTCCAGCGAACTCCCGTGGCCCGACGGCACCGGAGTCGTGGTCGCGGTGATCGACACCGGTATCGACGCCGCCCACCCGGACTTCGCGGGCGCGGTCGTCGGCCGACGCCACTACGAGGGGGAAGGCGAGCCGGACCCGGACGGTCACGGCACCCACGTGGCCGGCATCATCTCTGCGCGTCGGAACAACGGCGGCATCGTCGGCGTGGCGCCGGGCGTGTCGGTGCTGGACGTACCCGTGCGCCTCAAGCACGCGAACGACCGGGGGCCGTCCTGGTCGGTCGGCTTGGCCTGGGCGGTCAACCACGGCGCGAATGTGGCCAACATGTCCCTGGGCAGTCCCCTCGCGCTCTACGGGCAACCCGACTACCACGATGCGATGGCGTTCGCCGCCGCGGCGGTGGAGTTCGCCCGGCACAACGACGTCGTCCTGGTCTCCAGCGCCGGGAACTGCGGCAGCGGTGAAGGGGATTGCGACGAGGACGACCAGCGGCAGGTCCCGGCCGCGTTGGACGGCGTCGTCGCGGTGGGCGCGGTGAAAGGCGACACGGAGGTGACCAAGTACTCCACGAAGAACGGCGATGTGGACCTGGTCGCCCCGGGCGGCGAGCACAATTTCCTGCTGCCGCCGAACGTCGGACACGACGGCACGGTGATATCCACGTATCCCGGTGGCAAGTACAAGTGGCTGAGGGGCACTTCGCAGGCCGCCCCGCACGTCGCGGCGGCCGCCGCCATCGGCCGTTTCGTGAGCCGACAGGCGAAGGGCGACGACATCGCCCGGGCGCTGATCGACACCGCCGACCCCAACCGGGTGAGCTGGAAGGACCGTTCGAAGCCAGGCGCCGGCCACGGGTTCCTGAACATCCCCGGGATGATCGACAGACTCCGGACGGCGCCGTCCCCCACACCCACCGGCCCGGCCGGCCCGGTCGGGCGCACGCAGGCCGCATTCGTGCAGGACGGCACGCTGTTCGCGTTCGACGGCGGCACGCCCCGCCCGGTACGCCGGGTGGATCCGCAGGCGCCGCTGCGGTGGATCACCTGGTCGGCGGATCACACGTTGCTCCTCGGCGCCGACGAACGCACCCTGTTCTCGTGGGCGGGCCCCGACACCCGCCTGGTCGAGAAGCCGTGCGACTGGTGCGCCGACAAGAACACCTCGCCCGCCTTCGTCGAGAACGTCACGGTCACCGACCCCGGCACCGGTGCCCCCGGCGGCGACCTGGTACTCCGCGTCGACCCGGACGGCACGCTCACCCGCTACGACGCGCACACGCTCGACGAACTCGGCTCGACGCGACCCGCGTACCCGGCCGGCGCGGTGGGTTCGAAGATGTTGCAGGGCGCGGTCGGTGGCAAGCTCGTCGTGATGGATTCCGGCGGCGCGCACGCGCTCGAGCGGTTGTGGCTGGTCGATCCGGTCTCCGGCCGGGTCGGCGCATCGCACGAGGTCGCCGGCCGGGTGCTGACCGACATCGCGGTCGGCGCCACGGGGGAACGGATCGCCGTCGTCACCGGTTGGGCCATGTGCGGGCGCCCGGACGGCGTCTACGTGCTCGGCGGAGGTGATCTGAAGGAACTCGCGAAGCCCGAGCCGCCCGCCGGCCAGATGTTCGACGAGGTGTTCTTCAACGGCGACACCCTCTACGCGAGCATGTCCGGGTACTCCATGTCGCCGGGCCAACCCTGCAAGACGGTTTCCTCGTCCGGCCTGTGGCGGCTCACCGGCGCCGGGTGGGAGCAGGTGGACCCGCGGCTCGCTGCCGGACGCCCGTTCGAAGGCCGTCCCGCCGGCCCGGCCACCGGCTGGCTCGCGGTGCGCGACGGCGGCGCCGTTCTGGAACCTCCGGTTCCCGACGATCCCGCGAAGGGGAACCTGGGTCCGGTGAGCGGGCAGGTGTGGTCCACCCCGACCCGTACCGAGGTGCCCGCCAAGCCGCCCCGGTGATGCCCCATCCCCGGACGGACGCGATTCGTGTGCGCGTTCCCCGGGCAGGCTCGATTCCCGTGCGCGTTCCCCGGGGTTCGGGTCACGGCGGTGATCACAGCTTGAATGCCCTTCGCGGGTTGACCGTGACCAGATCCACCGCCGTCTCCATCGCCTCGTCCTCGTCGAGTCGGTGTTCGGCGACCAGTTCGGCGAGGTAGCCGCAGTCCAGCCGACGTGACATGTCGTGTCGGGCGGGGATGGAGCAGAAGGCCCGGGTGTCGTCGACGAAGCCGGACGTGCGGGAGAATCCCGCCGTCTCGGTGACCGCGCGGCGGAATCGGCGGATGGCGTCGGGGGCGTCGAGGAACCACCACGGGGCGCCCGCGTAGACCGACGGGTAGAACCCGGCCAGCGGAGCGATCTCCCGGGTGAAGACGGTCTCGTCGAGGGTGAACAGGATCAGCTGGAATCCTTCGGCGGTTCCGTACCTGTGCAGGAGCGGACGCAGGGCGTCGGTGAACTCGGCGCGCAGCGGGATGTCGTGGCCGGTGTCGGGGCCGTACCGGTGGTGGGTGGGCGTGTGGTGGTTGCGGCGCACGGAGGGGTGCAGGGTCATCACGAGGCCGTCGTCGCAGGACATGCGGGCCATCTCGAGCAGCATGTGTCGGCGAAAGGCGACGCTCTCGGCTTCGCTCGCCGTGCCCTGCAAGCCCGCCCGGTAGATGCGGGCGGCCTCGCCGTGGGTCAGCGGTTCGGTGCCCACGTCCGGGTGGCTGTGGTCGGCGGAGGTGGCGCCGTGCGCGATGAAGTGGCGTCGTCGATTTTCCAACGCCCGGATGTAGCCGTCGTAGTCCGAGGTGTCGATGTCCGCGGCCTCGCCCAGGCGCGCCACGGCCTTTTCCCAACCCTGACCGGGTTCCAGGTAGCGGTCGGGTCGGAACGTGGGGACGACCCGCGCCGTCCACTCGGGGTCGGCGGCCAGTGCCCGGTGCGCGGCCAGATCGTCTGCGGGGTCGTCGGTGGTGGCCAGCACCTCGATGCCGAAGCGGCGGAACAGTGCCCGCGGGTGGAAGGCCGGTTCGGCCAGCCGCGCGGCGATCCGGTCGTAGATCCGGTCGGCCGTGGCCGCGGCCGGCCGCTCGGTCACGCCGAAGATCTCGACGAGTTCCGCCTCCATCCAGTAGCGGACGGGAGTCCCTCGGAAGGCGGTCCAGTGCTCACACATCGTGCGCCACACCCGGCGGGCCTGCTCTTCGGGCAACGGCCCCTGCCCCACCCCGAGTTCGTCCAGCGGGACGCCGCAGGCGTGCAGCAGGCGCGTGACGTAGTGATCGGGGGAGATCAGCAGACTCGCGGGATCGCTGAACGGCTCGTCCTCGACCAGCAACCGAGGGTCCACGTGACCGTGCGGCGACAGGATCGGCAGGTCGCGGACCGCTTCGTAGAGACGGCGGGCGACGGCGCGTGCTTGTGCGTCGACGGGCAGGAGCCGGTCGGGATGGAGTGAGGAGGGCATACTCCGAATGGTTGTCCGCAGCGGAGGCCACGGCAATCGGTTGTCATGTGTTGCCGCGATAGCTCATATGCGGAGGCTCGCGCGCAAGGGCTCGGACGCGAAACTTCCCGCGCAGGGGCTCGGACGCGAAACTTCGCGCGCAGGGGCTCGGACGCGAAAGCTCGCGCGCAAGGGCTCGGATGCGAAAGCTCGCCTGCAAGGGCTCGCATGCGAGGGCTCGTGTACAGAGGCTCGGATGCGGAGGCGCGTGTGCACGAGCTTGGACGCGAGGGCTCACGTGCAGCGGCTTGAACACGAGGGCTCGCGTGCGGGGCTCGTGGGCAGGAAACCCGTGCGTGCGGGTGCGTTCACAGGCGCCGATCGGCAAGGCCCGTCCAGGACTTCGGCCATGCGACGGGGGTAGCCGGCCACAAGGCGCGGCTCATTCCCGACCGTCCGACCCCCACGACGGAGCGCCGCCCGTCGGCGTGGAAGGCGCCGGCGGGCATGGCGCCGCGATCTGCGCGGCGAGGTGCCCGGCCCCGTAGCCGTTGTCGATGTTGACGACCGCGACCCCGGGGCTGCACGCGTTGAGCATCGACAGCAGCGGGGCCAGGCCGCCGAAGGCCGCTCCGTAGCCGACGGAGGTCGGCAGCGCGACGACGGGCGCGGCGACCAGCCCCGCCACCACGCTGGGCAGCGCGCCGTCCATGCCCGCGGCAACCACCACGACCCGGGCGGAACGCAGCAGGTCGAGCATGCCGATCACGCGGTGGAGGCCGGCGACGCCCACGTCCACGGCCATCTCACAGCGCCGTCCCAGATAGCGTGCGGTCAGTTCGGCCTCGAGCGCCACCGGGAGGTCGGAGGTGCCCGCCGCCAACACGACCACGAGACCTCCCTCCGGAGCGGGCGGTTCGGGCGGCCACACCAACAACCTGGCGTCCGACTCGTGCCGGGCGTCGGGCAGTTCGGCGAGGACGGCCCGCGCGTGCTCGGGACCGGCGCGGGTGAACAGGGCCACCGCCCGGCCGCGCTCGCGCAGCTCGGCGGCGATCGCGCCCACCTGCTCCGGGGTCTTGCCCTCACAGAAGATCGCCTCCGGATATCCTCTCCGGTCGACCCGGTCGTGATCGAGACGTGCGAACGATTCAGCCATGGCGAACTCCGATCAGGAAAGCGTGCAGGCGCCCGATTGCATGCCTGCGAATTCGACGGCGACCCTCCGGAACCCGGCGGCACGGACCATCGCCGGAGCCGCCTCGCGCAGGTCGCCGGCACTGGCGCCGCGTCCTCGACGCCCGGCACCTCGATGTCCTCGGTCAGGTGAGTTCCCAGGCGCGGGCGGTGAGCGCCTCGACCAGTTCGGTGTCTCCGGCGAGGGCGGGATCGAGGAAGGCCAGCACCGCGTGCGCGGCGTCGGACGGTGATCCGGTGAGGACCGGGGCTGCGGCGTCTCGTACCGGGACCCCGTTGCTTCCGAGCAGGTGCAGCAGCCACGCGGCGATGACGCGGAGCGCGCCGGGCGGCATCGCCCCGGACGTCCGCTCGGCGTAGAGCGTCGGAAGCACGCGCACCGGGATCTTCTGGGCTCCGTCCTCGGCGATCTTGGCGAGGGTGTGCCGGATGCGCGGGTTCGCGAAGCGGGCCGTCAGCGCGTCCCGGTAGCCGGCCAGCGCGGTTTCCGGGAAGTCCAGGTGGGCCGAGGCCTCGTCCCACCATTCGCGCACCCAGACCCGGCAGACCGGATCGGCCACGGCCTCGGCGACGGTGGCGTGCCCGCGAAGCGGCGCCGCGTACGCCAACAGCGAGTGGGCGCCGTTGAGCAGCGACAGTTTGCGTTCCTCGTACGGCGTGACGTCGGCGACGAAGCGGGCACCGGCATCCTCCCAGCGGGGCCGCCCGGCCGGAAACTCGCCGCTCAGCACCCATTCGGTGAACGGCTCGGTGACGACGGGGACTTCGTCGCGGCGCCCGGTCGCGTCGGTGGTGGCGGCCACGTCGTCCGCGGTGGTCCACGGGGTGATGCGGTCGACCATGGTGCCGACGTACGAGGCGTGCGCGGCCGCCTCGCGCCATCCGGGGCGCCCGATCGCGTCCGCCAGTTCGCCGATCACCCGTGCGGTGACCTCGCCGTTTCCCGGCAGGTTGTCGCACGGCACGACGGCCACGGGGTCGCCGCCCGCAAGCCGCCTGGCGGCCAGCCCGGCCAGCAGCCGCGCGGCGACGGTCGACACCGGGGCGTTCGGATCGGCGCGGAGTGCGGCGACATCGGCACTCACGTCGGCGCGTCGGGTGTCCAGGCCGCCCCCGGGGGCGCGGGTGTACGCCGCCTCGGTGACCGTCAGGGTGACCACCGCGAGTTCCGGTCGCCGCCAGTGGTCCAGCCACGCGGCGTGGTCGCCGCCGGGGTGCGCCGAGGTGAGCGAACCGATCACCTCGAAGCGGTCGCCGTCGGGAGCACGGGTGACCAGCGTGTAGAGCCCGTCCTGGGCGGTCAGCCGCTCGGCGATCGCGGTGCTGCGCCCGGTGAACGCCGCGATCCCCCACCGGTCGGCGTCGCCGGCGTGCTCGGTGTACCAGGCCTGATGGGCCCGGAAGAAGCCGCCCAGGCCGAGGTGGAGCATGCGCACCGGCGCGGCGGGGCGTCCGTCCACCGCACGGGACAGGGGCCGGGTCGCGGGTCGGGCGGTCACAGTTCGAAGACCTTTCGCGGGTTGACGCCCACCGGTTCCGCCGCCGCCTCGAATGCCTGGTTCCGGTCGAGCCGGTGCGGCGACGGGATCATCGGCAGGTCGCGCACCGTCTCGTCGCGGCGCCGGGTGAGAGCCCGCACACCGGGGGCGACGGGAGGTAGTCGGTCGGAGTGGGGGCTTGGCATGACGGCATGTTCGCTGCCGTCGGCCCGGTGCGGCAACCGGTTGCCATGTGTTGCCCTGGGCACTTGCACCGCGTCGGACGCCATGGTCCTCTGGCCGCCATGACAGCACAGATCGGTGGGCCGGACACCGTCCTTTCCGAGGCCCGGGTGCGAGCCTTCGTCGCCGAACAACTGGCCGACGAGGATCTCGACGGCCGGAGCGTATGCCTGGTGGTGCCCGACGCCACGCGCAGTTGCCCGCTTCCGCTGCTGCTCGCCGCGGTGCACGAGGCGCTGTACGGCCGGGTCTCCCGGTTGACGGTGCTCGTCGCGTTGGGTACGCACGCGCCGATGGGCGAGGCCGAGTTGGCCGCCCATGTCCCGCCGCTGCCGGGCATGACCGTGCTCAACCACGAGTGGTGGGAGCCGTCGACGTTCGCCTCGGTCGGCACGATCGGCGCCGAGCGCGTGGCCGAGTTGTCCGGCGGGCTGCTGCGCCAGGAGGTCGACGTGCGCCTCAACCGGGCCGTCGTGGACCACGATGTGGCCTTGGTCGTCGGCCCGGTCTTCCCGCACGAAGTGGTCGGCTTCTCCGGCGGTGACAAGTACTTCTTCCCCGGCGTCGCGGGCGCCGACATCATCGACCTGTCGCACTGGCTCGGGGCCCTGATCACCAGCGCGGAGATCATCGGAACGCGCGGCATCACCCCGGTCCGCGCGCTGATCCACGAGGCGGCCGCGCTGATCCCGAGCCGCAGGCGCGCGCTGTGCGTGGTGGTCGAATCCGGCACCGGGGCGCTGCACTCGATGGCGTACGGGACCCCGGAGGCGGCCTGGTCGGCGGCTGCCGACGTGTCCGCGCAGGTCCACGTGCGCTACCTCGACGCCCCGGTGCGGCGTGTGGTGTCCGTGATCCCGGAGAAGTACGAGGACATCTGGACCGCGGCGAAAGGCTTCTACAAGCTCGAACCGGTCGTCGCGGACGGCGGCGAGGTCGTGCTGTACGCGCCGCACGTGCGGACGATCTCCGCGATGCACCCGGAGATCGAGGAGATCGGCTACCACTGCCGCGACTACTTCACCAAGCAGTGGGACCGCTTCAAGCACCTGCACTGGGGCGTCCTGGCGCACTCCACACACCTGCGCGGCGCGGGTACCTACGACGAAGAGCACGGCGAGCGCTGCCGGTTGACCGTCACCCTCGCGACCGGCATTCCCGAGGACGTCGTCCGCGGGGCGAACCTCGGCCATCTGGACCCCTCCGCGGTGGACTTCGCGGCGCTCGCCGCCGACCCGGACACCCTCGTCGTGCCGCAAGCCGGCGAGGTCCTGCATCGGTTGCGCCGATGAGGGCCGCGTGGGTCGATGCGTCCGCCGGCATCGCCGGGGACATGCTGCTCGCCGCCCTCGTCGACGCCGGGGCCGCGTTGAGCACGGTGCGTGCCGCGGTGGAGGCGGTGGTTCCCGGCGAGGTGCGCCTCGCGCGGACACAGGTCGTCCGCGCCGGCATGCGAGCGACGCGGATCCAGGTGACGCCGAGCGAGGACGACCACGCACACCGGACGTGGCGTGACGTTCGCCGCCTCATCGAGCAGGCGCCCCTGCCCGATCCGGTCCGCGCGTCGGCACTCGCCGCCTTCGCCCGCCTCGCCGTCGCCGAGGCACGCGTACACGGCACCGAAACGGACGAGGTGCACTTCCACGAGGTGGGTGCCTGGGACTCCATCGCCGACGTCGTGGGCGTCTGTGCCGCGCTGCACGACCTCGCCGTGACCGATCTGACGGCAGGTCCCGTGGCGTTGGGCGTCGGCCGCGTCACCACCGCCCACGGCGAACTGCCCGTCCCCGTCCCCGCGGTGGCCGAACTCGCCGCCGAGTGGCAGGTGTTCGCGGGCGGCGAGGGTGAACTCGCGACCCCCACCGGCATGGCGCTGATCACCACCCTGGCCCGCGAGTGCTCCCCCCTGCCGCACCTGCGTCTGGAGCGAACCGGCATCGGGGCCGGCAGCCGCGACACCCCCGGACGCCCCAACGTCACCCGCGTCTTCCTCGGCGTCCCGGTCCCCGCCCCGACCCTCGACTCCGCCTTCGACGCCGCCGAAGCCGTCGTCCTGGAAACCAACATCGACGACCTGGATCCGCGCGCATGGCCCAGCGTCCTCGCGTCCCTCATGGAGGCCGGCGCCTCGGATGCCTGGCTGACCCCCATTCTCATGAAGAAGGGTCGGCCCGCGCACACGCTCTCCGTCCTGTGCCCACCGCACGGCGCGCACCCCCTCCGGGACGCCGTCTTCCGCCTCACCACCACCCTGGGCGTGCGCGAACGGCCGGTCCGCAAAACCGAACTCCAACGCGGCTGGACCCAGGTGGACGTCCTCGGCGGCCGCCTTCCCGTCAAGGTGGGCCATCATGGCGGCAGGATCCTCCAGGCGACGCCCGAGTTCGCCCCCGCCGCCGCCCTCGCCGCCCGTCTCGGCCTTCCCGTCCACACCGTCCTTGCCGCCACCACCACCGCCGCCCACCAGGCAGGCCTGACCTCCAGCGCCCCCGTCCCGCAAACGCTCGCCCCCGAACCCGCCTGAATCCGCGGCGCCGGCGCGGGCGTCCACCCGGACGACCGCGCGCCGGGTGGCGGTGTCGAAACGGGGTACAGTGCGCTCCCGCCCATGCCATGGGCAGCCATGGGGTCGTGCGATACCCGGTGTCGCCGCCCCGGACCTGCGGTTTTCCCCGCGAATGGAAGTGAGATCGGGTGAGCGAGCGTGACGGCGCACCGACCGCGGCAACCGGCGGGAGCAAGGCACCGACGATCTACGACGTCGCCCGGGCCGCGGGGGTGGCCGCGTCCACCGTGTCCCGGGCGTTCGCCAGGCCGGGTCGGGTGAACGCGGCGACCGCGGAACGCATCCGGCGCATTGCCGCGGAGCTCGGTTACCGCGTCAATCCGTTGGCGTCGGGGTTGCCCACCGGCCGCACGTCGATGCTCGCGTTGGTGGTTTCCGACGTGACCAACCCGTTCTACGCCGAGATCATCCGGGGAGCCGAGTCCGCCGCCGCCGAGGCCGGCTTCGTCCTCCTGCTGATCGACGCCCAGGAGTCCGACCGGGTGGAACGCGCCAGCCTGGAAAGGGCGTTGCCCGCCGTCGAGGGACTCGTACTGGCGGGTACCCGGTTGTCGGACTCGGCCATCCGGATGACTGCCAAGCAGCGGCCGGTGATCGTCCTCAACCGCGATGTCGCCGATGTCCCCAGCATCACCCTCGACAACCCGCACGGCATGCGCGTGACCGCGGAGCATCTGGCCCGGTTGGGTCATCGCACGGTGACCTATGTGGCCGGTCCGGAGGCCTCGTGGGCGGACGGCATGCGCTTGCGGGGCCTGCGTGAGGCGGCGGCCGGGCTGGACATGCGGGTGCAGCGCGTGGGCCCGTTCGCGCCCACGGTCGCCGGCGGTCGCGAAGCTGCCGACGCGCTCCCCGAGGACCTGCCGACCGCCGTCGTGGCCTACAACGACCAACTGGCGATCGGGACCATGCTCGCCCTCCAGGCACGCGGCGTCCGAGTTCCCGAGGACGTCAGCATGGTCGGCTTCGACGACATCTTCCCCACGCGCATCGTCCGGCCGGGGCTGACCACCGTCGCCGCCCCGCTGCGCGCCCAGGGAAAGGCTGCCGTCGACGCGCTGCTGTCCTCGCGCGGCAACCCGGCACCGCGCACCGGCAAGCCCATGACCCTGCCGGTGAAGCTGGTCGTCCGTGACTCGACGGCACCGGCTCGGCGCACCCGGCGTCCGAGCTCGTAAGGCGCTACGGGGCCGCGGATCGCGGCGGTGCCCGTGCCGACACGGCAAAGCGGGCCCGGTTCCGCGCCGGCACGGCGCAGCAGCACCGCTGCTACCGCTCTGCGTCCGGGGCCGTGGGAGCCACCTCGGCGAGCCAGGCGTCGGCGATCAGCCGATGCCCCGGCGGGCTCGGGTGGACGCCGTCCGGGGCCAGTTCCCCCGGCTCCCGGTCCTGCGCCGCGCGGGGCAGCACGAGGTCCGCGCGAACCACTCGGGCTCCGTTGTGCGCCGCTGCCCGCAGGACGGCGTCGGTACGCGGCGACAGGTCCTCGAACCAGCGCTCCTGGTCCGGCTCGATCGGAAGCAGGAACGGGGTGATCACCACCAGCCGTGCGGACAGCTTCCGCGCGGTGATCGCGAGCAGCCGGTCGAGGCACGCCTCGAACTCGTCGACCGGGCTGAGCAGGTTTCGGTCGTAGCGTCGCCAGGTGTCGTTGATGCCGATCTTGACCGTGACGACGGTGGGCCGGTGGTCCAGGACGTCGGTGTTCCAGCGGGATTCGAGGTCGTACACGCGGTGGCCGTTGATCCCCCTGTTGACGATCCGGGGGCCGGGTCCGTCGTGCGCCCGCTCGCGCAGGGTCCGCGCGATCTCGTGCACGTATCCCCCGCCGAGCGATGCCGGATCCGCACGGTCGCGGCCCGCGTCGGTGATGGAGTCGCCGATGAACAGGAGCGTGTCGTCGTCCTTGGGATGCATGCCTGCCGTCCTGGCGTGTGGGTTGGTGGGCGGGCGACCGGGCACCTCACCGGCGCCCCACCGGATCACGGTCGATCATGTCGGATCGAGGAGGCTCGGTCCACGGCGCGCCGCAGGGTCTCGGCCTCGCGCGCCAGCACGGTGGGGTCGTCGCCGGGGACGAACTCCAGCAGCGCCTCGAGACCCCGGCCCGCCAGCCGGCCGAGGGCGGCGACCCACAGGTCCCGGCGATCCGCCAGCGGCAGCCGGTTGTTGGCCGGCCACCACGAGAAGACGTGCACGGCGGCGACCCGGTCGCCGAGTTCGACGAGCCCGGCCGCCGCCTGCTCGTCGGGGACGTCGAGCGGCGGCTGCCAGTAGGTGCGGACGTTGTCCGCGCCCACCTCGTCCAGCAGCCGGACGGTCGAGGCGACGGTGTCGGTGAGCGTTTTGCCGTGGAACTCCGTCGCGAGTTCCAGGCCGTGGTCCGCGGCGATCCGGGCCGCCTCGCGCAGGCAGCGCACGGTTTCCTGCCGCTCGTCCGGGGCGACGGACCGCGATCCGATTCCGCCCGCCCAGACCCGCACCCGGGGCGCCCCGAGCAGAACGGCGGCCCGCGCGACGGCGGGGAACCCGGCCAGTTCGGCGGGGGTAGCGCGAAAGTACGAACCGTACGAGCAACAGACCAGCCCGTGGCGGTCGGAGACCTCACGGACCGCGCGGACCGTGTCGGGCTCCCCCGCGGGCGCGTGCACGTCCGCACCCCACTCGATCACCTCCAGGCCCGCGTCGATCGCGCGTCGCGCGACCTCGGCGGCGGGCAGCCGGCGGAAGGTGACCGAGCACAGGCCCGAACGGGTCCGCCCGCCCCCCGCTGTGTCCGTCGAGCCGGCGGGCGGGCGGACCGGGGGGCGGTCCGCCGCGCTCCGTGTGCTCTCCTCGGTCATGGCCCTGCCTTCCTGCGGTCGGCCTGCGGATGGTCTGCGGTGGTCCTGCGGGGGCTCGGCGCGGTCCGCCCGGACGGGGCCGGGCGGACCGGATCGCTTGGTCCGGCGAGGTCGGGTCGACGGACCGGTCGGGCGTGCGATGCCCCGTCGTCGCCGGTGGCTCAGGGAGCGTTCGGGCCCACGTCCGCGGCGGTGAGGGGGTGCCGGAGAGCGGGCGTCGTCGAGTACTCGTCGGCGCCGATGTCCCGTACGCTGCCGCGCGGGTCCCCGTCGATGTCGTCGGCCAGGGCCATGCTCAGCGTGGCCGCGCCGATCGCCGGGCTGCCCGCCGTCAGCCGCAGCACACCGTCCGCGCCCTGGGCAAGCCGGGGGTCGGCCCGGGTGAAGCCTCCGGCGGGGATGTTGCCGTTGCCGGCAGCCCCCCACAGCAGGTTGCTCCGCCAGGTGAAGCCGGTGGTGGCTCCCATGGCGACGAGGTCGCCGGAGTCGCCGACCAGCAGGTTGTCGGCGATGGTCACGTTCTGCGGCTCGTACGTGCGCGTCTCGCCCGACAGCGATCCGGCGTTGTTGATCAGGGAGTTGTGTGCGATCACCGCGCGGTCGCAGGCGTCGTTGCCCCGCCGCTGGGTCTCCGTCTCGCTCGGGGTGTGGTCGCGGGTGCTGCCGCTGCCGACCACCAGGGCGCGGCCGGACAGATTGCCGAGGTAGTTGTTGACGATCACGTGGTCGTTGCCGTAGATCCGCACCCCGTCGACGCCGCCGATCAGGTAATTGCCCTCCACGGTCGAGCCGTTGCCGTGCCGAAGCACGATGCCGCCCTTGCTGTCACGAATGGTGTTGTATCGGATGGTGTTGCCCGAGGACTTCACCGAGATGGCCTCGGGGTCGCCGTTGCAGCGCTCGAACAGGTTGTACTCGACCTTTCCGCCGGCGTTGGCCAGGGCCCGGCCGCTGGCGCCGAAGCGAATGGGTTCGCCGCCGTTGTCCCCGGTGAAGCTGTGGTCGGAGAAGTGGTTGCGGAAGATCTGCACGTTCTGCGCCATCTTGTCCTTGTCGGGACCGTCGACGACGACGAAGATGCCTGTGGTGGTCTTGTTGTGGAAGTGGTTCCGGTCGATCTTCGTGTCGTTCGCCCGGACGACGAGCCAGTACGGATCGCCGCTGTCCACGAACTGGAAGTCGTTGCGGGTCAGCCGGATCGCCGAGCAGTTCGTCGGTATGTCCAGCGTGGTGCTCTGCCGGAAGGCGAAGCCGCTGATCACGATGTTGGTCGAATTGCTCAGCACGAAGCCGCGTTCGCCCCGCAACACCACTCCGCCGCGCGTCTTCGACACGATGGTGATGGGTGCGCCGCTGGTGCCGTTCTTGCCGGAGATGTTGATCGAGCCGCCCGAGGGGACCGTGTAGGTTCCGTCGGCTACCACGATGCGGTCACCTGGCGCGGCGCCGTTGATCGCGCTCTGGAGCGCCGTGAGGGAGGAGACCGGGATGTCGGCCGCCGCCGCGCTGCCCGACAGCGAGGTGGTGAGAGGTACCGTGGCGAGTGCGGCCACGGCGGAACCCTTGAGGAACGTGCGTCGTTGCATGATGCCTCCTGCGTCGAAGTGGGCGGGCGGGTCGCTCAGTCGGCCCGGGGACCGACGTCGGCCGGGGTCAGCGGTCCGCACCTCGGCGCCCGGCGGAAGTACTCGTGCGCGCCCACGTCCGGCGTCCTGGTGCGGGGCTGTCCGTCGATGTCGTGCGTGATGCGCGGCCGGCGCGGCGTGCCGGCGTCGATCGCGGGGCTGCCGGCGGCCGGTCGGGCGATGCCGTACGCGTCCTTCACCAGCTTCGGGTCGACCCGGGTGCCGCCGTCGGCGGGGATGTTGCCGTCCGCGGCGGCGCCCCACAGGAGATTGCCGGTCCAGGTGAAGCGCACGGTGTTGGCCATGGCGACCAGTTGGCCCGTGTCCGCGACGAGCAGGTTGTCGGCGACGGTGACGTCGCGCGGCTCGTGCGGGCGCTGGCTCTCGCCGGAGATCGTGCCGCCGTTGTTCACCAGGGTGTTGTGGGCGATCAGGATGCGGTCGGGGGCGTCGTTGCCGCGGCGCGCCTCGGGCGTCTCGCCGGGCAGGTGATCGCGCTCCGATCCGCTGCCGATCACCAGGGCGCGCCCGGCCAGACCGGAGAGGTGGTTGTTGACGATCACATGGTCGTTGCCATAGATCCGCACGCCTTCGGTGCCGTCGATGAAGTGGTTGGCCTCCACCCGGTTGCGGTTGCCGTGCCGCAGGACGATCCCGCCGAAACTGTTGCGGATGGTGTTGTGCCGGATGGTGTTGTCCGAGCTCTTCACCGAGATCGCCTCGGGGTCCCCGTTGGCCCGCTCGAACAGGTTGTACTCCACGATCGCGTGGGCGCTGGACAGGGCGCGGGGGCTGACGCCGAGCCGGATCGGTTCGCCGCCGTTGGAGCCGGTGAAGGTGTGGTCGGAGAAGTAATTGCGATGCACGTGGACGCGCTGGGCCATCTCCTCGGTGCCCGCGCCCTCGATGCCGAGGTAGATGCCGAGGGTGCTCTTGCCGTGGAAGTGGTTGTGGTCGACTGTGCTGTCGTCCGCGCGCACCATCACCCAGTGCACGCCCTCGATGTCGGCCAGTTGGAAGTCGTTGCGGGTGAGCCTGATGTGCGAGCAGTCCGGGGGGATGTCCAGGGTGTTCCGCTGCCGGAAGGAGAACCCGCTCAGGGTGATGTGGCCGGACGCTTCGAGGACGAAGCTGTGCTCGCCCTCCAGGACGACGCCGCCCTGCGTCCGGGCGGCGATGGTGATGGGCGCGCGCCCGGTGCCCTGCTTGTTCCGAATGGCGAGCGGGCGGTCCGACGGGACGGTGTAGGTCCCGTCGGCCACGACGATCCGGTCGCCGGGTCGTGCCCGGTCGATCGCGGCCTGGAGCTCGTCCAACGTGCGGACGGCCTTCGAGGCCGCGCTCGCGCTCGCGGTCGGCGCTCCGCCGACGGGGGCGGCGGCAAGCGCCACCCCCGCCGCGGTGCCCATGAGGAACGTGCGGCGTTGCATGGTGCCTCCGTGAGGATGTGGTGGAGGTACGGACGGTGTTCCGGCTCGCGATCAGCCGGTGGTCGGGGTGTCCCGGGTCGCCTGGGCGTCCAGGAACAGTTCGATGACGGGTACGGGGGTGTCCGGGCGCTTGACCGGGAGCTGGAGCGTGAGCGTTCCGGCAGGCTGGCCGCCCATCTCGGTGTTGACCGCGGGCCGGTCCGGGTCGATGTGGACCGGGATGATCTCGGACGCGTCGTTGAGCAGTTGGGCGTAGCGCACCCGGCCGGCCAGGCCCGGCAGGTGCAGGTGACGCAGCGGCCAGGCGAACAGGTGGACGTAGAGCCGGTCGCCGCGCTGGGTGTACCGGCATTCGGCGGGGGCGGTGTACGAGGAGGGACCACAGCCGCGAATCGACCGCTCGTGCAGCTGCGTCCACCGGCCGATCTCGTCGAGGATCGCGGTGTCGCGCGGGTCGAGCGCGCCACGGCCGGTGGGCCCCACGTTGAGCAGCAGGTTGCCGCCCTTGGACACGCCGTCGACGAGCATGCGGATCAGCAGGTCGGGGCTCTTGTGGTCCAGGTTGTCCCGGTCGTAGCCCCAACTGCCGTTGAGCGTCTGGCAGGCTTCCCACAACACGGGTTGCCCGTTGTGGGTCATGGGACCGGACGGCTGGTACTGCTCGGGGGTGACGAAGTCCCCGGGAAGGCCGGTCCGGTCGTTGACGAGGACGTGCGGCTGCAGTTCGCGAATCGTCCGCAGGAGTTGCGCGGAGTCCCAGTCGTCGGGTCCCTTGCCGCCCCACCAACTGCGCCCGACGTACGAGAAGTCGAAGAACAGGTAGTCCACGCGTCCGAACGAGGTCAGCAGTTCGCGGACCTGACCGTGCAGGTAGCGCTGGTAGTCGCGGATGTCCCGCTCGGCGTTGGCGGCCTTGAACGCCTCGTCGTCGCGCTGTGGATGGGTGCCGTCCACGGGGAAGGACGGATGGTGCCAGTCGATCAGCGAGTAGTAGAGACCGACCTTGAGCCCCTCGGCGCGGCACGCCTCGACGAACGGCCCCACGAGGTCACGGCCGTGCGGGGTGTTGGTGACCTTGTACTCGGTGAGGGCGCTGTCCCACAGGCAGAAGCCGTCGTGGTGTTTGGTGGTGAGCACGACGTACCGCATGCCCGCCGCCTTGGCCGCTCTGGCCCACTCGGCGGGGTCGTAGCGGTCGGGGTCGAAGTGGTCGAAGTAGACCTGGTATTGCTCGTCGGTCAGTCGCTCGACGTTCTTGAGCCACTCGTGCCGTGCGGCGAGGGAGTACAGACCCCAGTGCACGAACATGCCGAACCGGGCGGTGGTGAACCAGTTCGTATCCGGGCCGTCCTCGGGATTCGGGGTCGCGGACGGCGGCGCCTGCGGGGTGTCAGCGCTCGGAGTCATGGGGAATCGCTCTTTCTCGTCGGCGTCCGGCGGCTTTTGGGTACGCGTCGGGGCTGGTCGTACGGGATGGGGGCGGACCGGACCGAGGCGCGGGCGCGGTGGGGCGCCGGACCCGGGGCTCGGCGCGAACCGCGGGCAGGCGCGGGGGCTGCGGAGTCGACGGGTCGCGGGTCGGCGGGTCGGTCCGCGGGTCAGCCCTTGAGTGCCCCGGAGGACAGACCGCTGACGAAGGACCGCTGGAAGAACAGGAAGACGATCACGGAGGGCAGCAGGGCCAGCAGGGAGGCGGCCATCACCACTCCGGGGGTCACGGCCGGGTCGATCCGCAGGGTCCGCAGCGCGAGCGGCAGCGTGTACGAGGAGGAGTCGGTGGCGACGAGCAGGGGCAGCAGGTACTGGTCCCAGATCATGGTGAAGCCGAAGACCCCGATGACTCCGAGGGCGGGCTTGCACATCGGCAGAATGATCTGGGCGAAGATCCGCAGGTCTCCGGCGCCGTCGATGCGCGCGGCCTCTTCGAGTTCGCGCGGCACGTCCTTCATGAACTCGGTCATCACCAGGATGGAGAACCCCCAGGCGCCCAGCGGAACGATCATTCCGGCGAGGGTGCCGATGAGGTTGAAGTGCACGACCGGCAGGTCGGCGAGAACGACGGACAGCGGCAGGGCCAGGATCTCCTCGGGCAGCATCAGCGTCGCCAGGATGGCGACGAGCGCCAGCGTCATTCCCGGGAAGACCTTCCTGGCCAGCGCGTATCCGGCCAGGACCGAGACGGACACCTGGAGCAGCAGCCCGAAGCCGACGACGAAGAACGAGTTCAGCAGGTACTTGAGCACCCCTTGGTCGAAGGCGATCCTGAAGTTGTCCAACGTGAAGCCCGAGGGCACGATGCTCAGTTGCGTCGGGTCCTTGATGTCGCCGAAGGCACCGACGAGCAGGGCCAGCAGCGGACCCGCGAACATGGTCAGGACCAGTAGGTAGACGACGGCCTTCAGAATCCGTCCGCCGACGCTGCGGCTCTCGGTCAGGCCCAGCGCGGTCTCGGTCGACTCGCTCACTTGCTCTCCCTCCGCCGCAGCAGTTGGACGATGATGGTCAGGATCAGCGTCGCGACGAACAGCAGGACCGCTCCCGCCGCGCCGACACCGAGCCGGTTCTGCTCGAGCCCGAGCTTGTAGATGAGGGTCATCACGACCTCGGTGGAGCCGTTGGGCCCTCCGTTGGTGAGCAGGAACACCTCGGTGAACACGCGCAGTCCGCGAATCGCGGCGAGGATGAACAGGATCGAGAACACCGAGCGCAGTCCGGGTACCGTCACGTGCCGCACCCGCTGCCATCGGGAGGCACCGTCGACCCTCGCCGCCTCGTACAGACCGCGGTCCACACTCGTCAAACCGGCGAGGAAGATCATCATGTCGTAGGGGGCGCCCCGCCAGATGCCGGTGAGCATGATGGACGACATCGAGGTGTCGGGGTCGTTGATGAACCCCGAGGGGCCCAGTCCCACCAGACCGAGAATGGAGTTGAGCATGCCGTCGTCGGTCGGGTGATACATGATCCGCCACAGTTCGGCGACGACCGCCATCGGCACCACCACCGGAAGGAACGCGGCGGAGCGCACGAATCCCAGTCGACGGCTCTGCCCCTCCATCAGCAGGGCCAGCGCGAAGCCGAGCGCCATCGAACCGGCGGTCTGTCCGGCGGCGAGGACGATCGTGTGCCACACCGCGTCGCGGAATCCGTGCGACTGCAGCACGGTGGTGTAGTTCTCGGTGCCGACCCACCTGTTTCCCAGGTAGGGCTGAACCTCCTGGAAGGACATGGTCAGTGCGTTGGCCATGGGGATGAACTTGAAGAACAGGAAGAGGAGCAGCGCCGGGGCGAGGAACAGCCACGGCATCCACCACCGGCCCGATCTGCGGCCGCGCCCCCGGCGGCCGGCGATCCCGCCGCCCAGGCGGCCCGCTTCTCGCGGGGCGGAGCCGGCCGCCGGCTTGGCGGCCTGCTCCGCCTGGTCGAGGCTCATGACGCGGCGATCCCCTGCTCCTTGAGGATGTCGGCGAGCTGCTTGTCGAGCTCACGCAACTTGGCGTTGATGTCGAGACCGCAGTCCGCCATCAGCGCGTTCACCGCGTCCGCCGTCACCTGCCGCACCGGCGTCCAGTTCGGGATGGAGGGCGCGTACCGCCCGGAGTCCTGGTACACCTGGGCGTAGGTCTTCCAGCGCGGGTCGGTGCGGATCTGGGAGATGTCCACGGTGGTGTTGACGGGGATCTGCACGGTGTAGCCGGTGGTGCCCTCCATGCCCTTCTTCTGGCCTTCGACGGAAACCGCGAAGCCGGCGAAGGCGTCCTGGCCGGCCCGGTTGTCGGAGCCGGCCATCAGGTAGAGGGAGCTGCCCTCGGCGAGCACGGTGGCGTCCTTCGGCCCCTTGGGCATCGGCACGACCTCGTACTTGTCCGCGCCGAGCGACTTGTCGAAGCGGGGCAGCAGGTACGGGCCGACGACGTACATGCCGGCCTTGCCCGCCTCGAACGTCTCGTTCGTCGGCGGGGTGTCCATGGTCACGGCGCCGGGCTGGATGGCCTTGGCCTTGCACCCCAGGTCGCGGAACCACTGCATGGCCTGCACCGACGCCGGGTTGGTCATCGCCGGCTTGTACTTGCCCTTCCCGGTCTCGGTGATGAAGTCGCCGCCCGCGGCCCAGAGGAAGTTGGAGAAGTACCAGGAGGCGTAGCCGCGCTTGGTGGACAGCGGGGCGGCGAGTCCGGCGGTGTTGTTCTTGCCGTCGCCGTCGGGGTCCTGCGTGGTGAAGGCCGCGGCCATCGCGGCGAAGTCGTCCCAGGTCCGCGGGGCCTCGAGCTTCAGCTTCTCGCGCCAGTCCTTGCGGATCAGCAGCGCGGACGCCTGCGCGGAGATCGGGAGGCCGTACTGCTTGCCGTCCAGGCTCTTCCCGGACTGCAGTCCCTGTCCGATGATCTGCTTGCTGTCCTTGATCTTGCCCAGGTCGATCTCCCGGAGCAGACCCTGGCTGTGCATGGTTCCGATCTGCGTCGCGTCGTTCATGACGATGTCGGGAAGCTTCTTCTGGGCGGCGCGCTGCTGCAGCTTGGTCTCGAAGTCGTCGAAGATGGCCGTGACCTCGACCTTGTAGCCCGTGGCCTTCTCGAAGGCGGCGGCGAGTTCCAGCGCGCCCTTCTCCCCCGGTCCACCCGGCGTCGTCCTGGTCCAGAGCTCGAGAGGCGCCTTGGAGTTCTGCTTGGCATCCACTCCCGCAGGCCCGGATGTACAGCTGGTGAGGATCAGTGCCGAGGCGAGGGCCCCCGCACCGATCCATCGCGATCTCTGCATGACAACTCCTGGTTTCGCCGCATCACATGGCCTGGAAAGCGCTTGCCAGGGACGGTAACCGGGTCCGATTCAAACGGTCAATAGTCCGATGAATACAAAAGGTTTCGGCGGACCGATGAGAGTGCCCATCCGACGCGCTCCCGCACCCTCTCCCACTCGATCCGGCGGACGGGGAGGACGACCCGACGCGCATAAATAGGCTCCTACGGGTGTGATTTGGGCATCGATGGGATCGACCCTTCGCCCCGAGGCGCGTCTCACTCTCCACGACAGCCACCCGAACGAAGAAGATCGGGCATCCAAGGTCACGGCGACGACATTTCAATGATCCGATGTATGGTTCCTGCGAGCTACGGGCCGGACAACGCACAGGCCGCACCGGTCCGCGACGTTCGGCCAAACGCTCGTCACCACTTCCGAGCAGGGACCGCCGACCGTCCGGCTGCCGGTCCACCACCGAACAGGCCGAGGAGACCAACCCGACATGCCCGACACGAACGAACCGGCCACCGCACCGACAGCCCTGTTGGTCATGGAGGAACGACGCCGGGCCGACGTCTACCCGCCCGCGGTGCTGGCCGAGATAGGCCGGCTCGTGCAATGGCAGGGACCGCCCCTCACCCGGCAGGAACTCGACGCGGACCCCGATGTGCTGCGGACCGTCGACCTTCTGCTCACGGGCTGGGGTGCACCCGTCCTCGATGACGCCCTCCTGTCACATGCCCCTCGGCTGCGGGCCGTTCTCGTCGCGGCGGGATCCGTCCGGCACCTGACCACACCCGCCTTCTGGGAGCGCGGCATCCCGATCGTCTCCGCCGCCGCGGCCAACGCCGTTCCGGTGGCGGAGTTCACCCTCGCCCATGTTCTCCTCGGACTGAAGCAGGCCCACCACATCGCGCGGGAGGTGACGCGGAGCCGTCGCTTCCCCACCGATCCCGACGTCCCGGGCGCCTATCGGTCACGGGTGGGCCTGGTGGGACTCGGACACATCGGCCGGCTCGTCGCCGCCCACCTCGCCCGCTTCGACGTCGAGGTCCTCGCCACGGATCCGGTCGCCTCCGCGGACACCGCCCGGCGCGCGGGAGTCCGACTGGTCTCCATCGAGGAACTCTTCGCCACCTGTCACGTCGTCAGCCTGCACGCACCGCTTCTGCCCGAGACCCGCGGCTCGATCGGGGCTCGACTGTTGAACTCCATGGGTCCGGGCACGACCCTGATCAACACCGCCCGGGGCGCACTGATCGACGAGACCGCCGCCACGCAGGTCCTGCGCGCCAGGCCCGACCTCACCGCCGTGCTCGACGTAACGCACCCCGAACCCCCGGCCCACGACTCGCCACTGTTCACCCTTCCCAACGTCGTCCTGACACCCCACCTGGCCGGTGCCCTGGGCGCCGAACGCCACCGCCTCGGACAGCTCGTGCTCGACGAACTCCGCCGCCTCACCCGGAAGCAACCGCTCGAGCACGCCATCGACCCCGCCCGCGCCGCCTCGCTGGCCTGACACCGCCAGGCACTGCCGACAAGAGCCTCTTCCCCCGGAAACCTCCGATCGGCGACGTCACGCAAGGTCATGCTGTACCGCGTGCCAGGGTCCGGGCAAGCCTGCTCGGCACCCGCTCTCCCCAGCTCACAGCCAGGGACGTCACGTAATCGAAACGTGAGTGAGACGTCGGCGCGGGCGGCGCGACTTCGGGGCCGCGGCGAGCACCCCTCGGCCCCGAATCCGCTCTGCGGACCCTCGGACCGGGCCGCCGCGCCGAGCGAAGGGGGCGACCACGAACCCGGGCGGGACCAACAGCGACTTCGGTGGCAGCCGGTCACGGCGCTCACCCGGGTGAAGGCCGTCACCCCGCACGGACCCCGACTCCCAAGGACCGCCGAGAGCACGGCAAGTGCCGAGGCGAGGGCCTATGCGCCCCCCGGAGCAGCCGTGCCGTGCGCGGGCGGTCGCCCGGCGCTGTCATCGGCGGCACCTCCGCGACCACGAGTACGGCGGGCCGGGGAACCCGATCCGCGTTCGACCGACGTCGCCTCGCCCCGAACGCCCGGATCGCGTCGCGGTTGTCATGCCCGAAGGGTAGGGCCGGTGGACCCGGCGTGACGAACGGGAGTTCGGGCCCGGAGTCCGACATGTGGACGACTCCCCGTTCGACCCGGCGCGGCAGTTGTGCGGGCTGTGCGCTGTGCACGATGACGGAGAACGGCTCCGGTCGCGGCAACGCGCGGTCGGAGCCGTTCCCGTTCGTCGCGCGGGTCACCGGTGGAGGGGATCACCGGTGGTCCGTGGACGTCCCATGGCGGACACCGCCCACGATCAACGGACCCGGGACGGTACCCCGAAACGCGTGGAGGGGCCCTGGTGCCGTAGACACCAGGGCCCCGAAGGAACTGCTACACCATCCGCCGGCCCTGATCCTGCGCCGGCCTTCCGTTTCCGCAGACCCGACCGAACTGCCGTCGGGGGTGCGGGGATCGCGGTTGCTCGACCGGAGACCACCTCACTATCGATGTCCTGCGGTACCCGGGCTCGGACTTCCGCCCGGGCGATCCCGATGGCGCTTCCACTCCTTCGTTATTCCTCGGTGACCATCCACTGCGTACTGCCCGGTGGCCCGTGACGGCGCCACCACTTCTTCGGCAGCCGGCCCCGATCGCCTGTCCTACGTATTGCCTTGGCGTGGAACCCCACTGCCGAACCTCCCGGTGCGCGCGTCCGCAGCCGACGCCTTCACCGAGGTACCGCTCACCTACCGAACTGCGGGTACTGCGGGTACTGCGAATTGCACCTACCGGTACTGCGACTGCGTGAACTGCGGTACTGCTCGCGGCCCCTGATCATCCCGGGGCCGGCCGGTGCGGCCGTCAGTCCCGTCGTCGCCCTGCGACAAACCTGACTTCGGGACTCCACAAGCGCACCGTCCTGCAAACCTGCGACTGCGAGTACTGCACACTGCGACCACGGATACTGCGACCGGCAGTTCGTCTCTGCCAGGTCCTTCGGTCTCTCTGGCTACGAGAGAAACCATAGCCACACCGGCACCCAATGTCTACTCCAGCCACAACAGATTTTCGCGCGTTCGACAGTGAGGTAATCGACTTCCGGTACAGGCGTGTCTTCGCTTCGCATGGGGCGGCCTGGTGTCGAAGCCGGTGTCGCACGTAGTCGGGATGGGCCTCGCCCCACGTCGACGTCGACTCGAACCACTCCCGACCGGTGACCTCCCGCCGTCGCGTCATCGGCGTTGCGGGCTCCATTCGAAGAGCAGGATGGTCACGTCGTCCCGCAGTTGGTTGCGCTGGTAGTCGAGGATGGCGTGGATGAGCAGTCGCAGCACCTCGGCCGGGCGTTGTCCGGCGGAGGAGGAGCGGATGATGAAGTCGGTGAATCGGTCGAGGCCGAACTCCGCACCGTCCGCGTCGCGAGCCTCCACGACGCCGTCGGTGTAGAGCAGGACGCAATCGCCCGGTTCCAGGATCGCCTCGTGGACTTGCCGGGCTGCCGGGGCGAGTGGACCGGCCAGGCCGATCGGCGGCTGTGGGGGGCTGTCCAGCGCCCCGGCGAGGACCCGCTCGGCACGGATCAGCAGCGGTGGGGGGTGACCGCAATTGACCCAGCGCAGCACCCCCGTGTCGGCGTCGAGCCGACACAGCACGCCGGTGCAGAAGTAGTCGGGCACCCACTGGGCGAGTGCCCGGTCGACGGAGCCGACGACGTCGGCCAGGTCGGCACCACCCCTGCGGGCGTTGCGCGCCGCCGCCATGGCGACCGACGTGGTCAGGCCGGCGGTCAGATCGTGACCCATGCCGTCGAGGATCATGGTGTGCAGGAAGTTCTTGACCACCGAGTGGTCGAAGGCATCGCCCGCGACGTCGTAGGCCGGTTCCAGGACGGCGGTCGATACGCACCTGCTGCTGCCGATGGTGCGGGGAGGCAGGAAGGCCCGCAACATCTCGGCGGGCAACCGCATGGTCGCGGTGCGGGTACGGGCGGCGAGCCAGTCGCTGTAGGCGCGCTTGGAGGTGATCAGCATGGCGAACAGATGGGCCAGCATCCGGCTGCGGCGTATCCGCGCCCCGTCGAGCGAGCTGGTCCGCACCGCCAGCACGCCCAGCCGCTCCGCACCGTCGACCAGAGGCATCCACAGGGTCGAACCGTCGTCGGCCTCGGCCACCCGCGGGGAGACCGTGCGGTAGGCCCAGCCGGCCGACGAGCTGTCCACCGGCAGCGGCTCCGAGGCCTCGTCGAGTGGGATGAGCAGTTGTTGTTGCAGGTCGACGAGATAGATCGACGCGGCCTCCAGGCCGAGGGCGGAGGCGCACCGGTTCGCCAGGGCGGGCAATTCGACCGGCAGGGTGGTCTGCGCCTCGATGATCAGCTCTTCCAGGCGATTCTCGTCGACGGCGGGGTCGGGGCTGGAGGACACGGGCGATGTATCCGACACGAAGATCACCCCTTCCGTACCCAGTTTCACACCGATCCTGTTCTCTCTCACGTCAGCCCGCCCGAGCCGATCATCGGCACCCGAACCCTCGGCCACGAACGGCGGTCCCTGCCAGCCGTCACCGGCCGCGGCAGGGACCGCCGTCATGCGCGGGCCCGTTTCCCGGCGGTGTCACACCGCCGGGCCCCGCGTTGCCGAGCAGATCCCTGCTCGGCGAATCCCGGCCCGTCGGGGTGCGCCGGGTTCACCGGGTGCGGCGGGCCCGCCGCCGCACCGGGTCACCTGTACTGCGTGGTGACGCTCACGCCGCCGAACGTCTGCGACGCGGCGAGGGTGAAGTAGACCCAGCCGGATGGCGGGTCGGCGATCGTCAAGGTCTCACCGTTGCCGGTATTGGTGGACTTGGCCTGGTAGTTGCCGGTGGTGGCCCAGTTGTTGCCGCCGTAGTACAGGTCGGCGTTCCCGGTGCCGCCGCTGCTGGTGATGGTCAGGTCCTTGGCACCGGCCGGCAGGTAGAGGAAGTGGTAGCTGTTGTTGCCGGTGGTGGCCGCGAGGTTGTCCCGGCGGCAGTTCTTGTCGAACTGACGGGGGTCGGCGAGGGTGCACAGCGGGACGGACGATGCCTCCGGCAGCGGGCCGCAGTCGTCGGTGGCGCAGGTGGTCGTCAGCCAGGTGGCGAAGCCGGCGTCGTAGCGGGTGCCGATGGTCTGCTTCAGCAAGGTGCGGGCGCCGTTCCAGTCGCCGGTGCGGTACATGCCGAGCACGGTCTCGACGTCCGCGGGGTGCGCCTGCAGCATGTAGCGGACGGCCAGGAAGCCCCAGCGGTAGACCCGGGCCGAGTTGACGTCGGGGTCCTCGTCCTGGTCGTAGACGGTGTCGAACAGTTCGCTGAGCGTGTAGGTCTTCGCGCCGGCCGCGGCGATGGCATCGGCGTTGCGCTCGTGGCGGTAGCCGAACGAGATGTTCTCGGCGATGCCCTCGACCCACCAGATGGTCGGCGTGGTCAGACTGGCCTCGAAGTCGCCGTACATGTTGTAGCGGCCGTCGAGGTAGTGGGTGTATTCGTGGTTGAGGTTCCAGATCTCGAAGGACGGACGCAGCCAGTCGGCCTCGTGCGCGATGAAGCGGGCCTGGTTGCCGGCCTGGGTCGGGTTGCCCTCCTCGTACATGCCGCCGTTGTCGACGTCGATGTTGTAGATGGCCCAGGCGTACAGCGCGTACTGGACGTAGTCGTCGAAGGCGACGACCTCGAGATTGGTGTTCACATCACCGGGGATGGCGCCCTTGTCGCCGATCACCCGATGGAAATACGCGTCCTGGTTGATCAGGCTGTTGCACGTGGCGGCCAGTTGCCCGGGAGACATGTCCTGGGCACGGAACTTCAGGTTCGGGTTACAGGTGTGCCGGATCGGCAGGACCACCGGCAGCACCCGGTCGGCGAGGTCGCAAATGGCGTAGGCCGCACAGTTGTTCCGGTCGAACTGGCGTGTGTACCAGGCCAGGTTCATGGTGATCGGTGCGGTGGGGCCGACGTTCGGGTAGCGGTTGATCAGGTCCTTCAGCAGCGGCCGGACCCGGTCCTTGAGTTCGGGGACGTCGAGCGCGTAGCCGAGGTAGCGGCCGACGTTGCTGACCACGTCCAAGCGGTTCAGCTGGGCGTTGTTGCGGGTGATGAAGTCGGCCCAGGTGTCGAGGAACGCGGGGTCGGCCTTGAGCGCGGCCCGCCAACCGCGGCTGTCGTTCTTGGCCTTGAAGCCGTTCTCGACGACCCACTCGACGTGCTCCACGGCAAGGGTCATCCGGCTGGGCCAGGTGGAGTCGTAGCCGGCGAGCAGCCACTTGACGACGCCGGCGTAGCGGCCGGCCGTGTGGGTGCTGTCGATCAACGTGACGACTTCGTTGAGGGTTTCGCCGTTGGCGTCGGTGACGTCCTTGCTGTGCGGGGAGGCGAAGAAGGCGTCCAGGGCGCTGCGGGCCGCGGTGTCCAATGCCGGGCCATAGTCGCCGACGGCGTCCGCGTGGTTGTCCTGTACGTAGTAGCCGGCGCGCAGGAACATCACCAGTTGTCCGATGGAGGTGGTGTTGCTGCCCGGGTATGTCGCGGAGGTGTCGCGCAGCGCGTCGGCGACGGTCACCATCTTGGCTTCGCGGAAGGCCGTCCCCGCGGACTCCCCGGTGAGGTTGAACAGCGGGTAGGTGCAGGTGACCCTGGGAAGGGCCTTGAGTTGTTGGATCAGCGCGCCGCCCGAGGCGTTGATCACTCCGGACAGGTCGCCGCAATCGTCCCCGGCGGCCGAGAACCGCCTTTCCGCGTCGGCGGGTTCGGCGGTCGGGGCGGCCTGCGGCGCGGACTCCTCGGTGGTGCCTTCCTGCGAGGAGATCTTGGCGCCGAAACTGTCCGTCCTGGCGTCGGGCGACTTGGGGAGCGGGATCGACCGCGGCGCCGGGGCCGCGGTTCTGCCGGCGCTGACACCGGCCGTGGCGCCGGCCGGAGCCGTGGCGCCGATCGGGGCAGCCTGGCTCTGCGGCGCGAACAGGCCGAGGGCTATGAAGAAGGCCACGCCGAGCGCAGGGAGTCTGCGCGTATTGGCCTTCGCTATCCGGGAGGGACTCATCTGTGGGGGCCTCCGGAGCCGTTGTCGGCCGCGTACCGGGACGCGGCCTTCCGATATGCGACATGTAACATTGCACATGTCGCATCACGCCGGAAGAGCGAGCTTCGAACGAGTTTCCGTGCGCCCGACTCCGCGCCCGACTGCGGACGCCGGTTCGCGGTGACTGCGGAGTCGCCGACCGGCCAAGTTCCCGATGTCCGTTTGTTTCGACGCCCGTTGGGGCCCTGCCGTGGGAGCCGATCGACCTGCGGCTTTCGCTCGATACCGCCCCGGGGTCGCGCCGAACTCCCGCTCGAAGGCATGCGAAAGTGCGTACGGGGCTGCCATAGCCGATTCGGCCCGCGATGGTGGCCAGGGTCTCCGGGGTGTCGCGGAGTTTCGGCTCATTCGATCGGCGCGTTCGATCGGCGCGACCGTTCGGCCTGCTCACAGGCCGAACTCTCTTCCCTGCCAACGGTTTCGCAGCCACCGGTCGTGACTGGCCACGACGATCGCGCCGGGGCCGGGACCCAGCGCCTCCTCCAGTTCGTCGGCCAGCCGGGGCGAGAGGTGGTTGGTGGGTTCGTCGAGCAGGAGCAGCGTCGGCGGGTTCGCCACCAGCAGGGCCAGGGCCAGCCGGCGGCGTTGGCCCACCGACAGTTCCCCGACCGGTCGGTCCAGGTCCTGCGGGCCGATCAGGCCGAGCGAGAGCAGCGGTACGGCTTCGGCGCGTTCGGCGCCGAGGGCCGCCGCGTAGGTCGTGCGCACCGTGCGATCCGGTCGGGCGAACTCGGTGTCCTGGGCCAGCATTCCGACGGTGAGCCCCGGGCGGCGGCGGACGTCGCCGAGCGCCGGCAGGTGTCCGGCGAGGACCGCCAGCAGGGTCGACTTGCCGGCGCCGTTGGCTCCGGTGACCAGCAGGCGGTCGGTCGCCGGTACGTCGAGGCGGTCGATACGCAGCCGGTCGGGCACGGTGACCCGCCGCAACGACAACAGCATCTCCGGCGCGCCTTCCGCGAGTTCGCCGGCCTCGGTCGTGTCGGGCGTGTCGGCGAAGTCGGTGGACGCGCCGGACTCGGCGCTCTGCGCCGGATGGCCCACGAGCGCGCCGGGCCAAAAGCGCAACGGCTGTGGCGGCTCGGGTACCTGGGCGCGGGTCAACTCGTCGAGGCGCCGCGACGCGTTGCGCACCCGCCGGGCGATCTGGTTCTGCACCCGGCCGCCGGCGTGTCCGTAGCCCATCTTCTCGTTGTCGCGCTTGACGCCGCCGCGCGCGACGCGGTGCGCCGTCGACTCGACCGCCGTACGCAACTCGGCGAGTTCCTTCTGCTCGTCGGCGAAACGCTGCTGCCACCGCTCGCGTTCCGCCCGCTTGTGGGCCTGGTAGCGGGTGTAGCCGCCGCCGAAGCGGGTGGGGCCGTGTACGGATGGGTCGAGGTCGATCAGGTCCGTGCAGACCGCGTCCAGGAACGCCCGGTCGTGGCTGGCTGCGACGACGATCCCGGGCAGCGTGCGCAGTTGCTCCTCCAGGAAGGCGGCAGCCGGGTCGTCGAGGTGGTTGGTGGGCTCGTCCAGGAGCAGTGCCGTCGGACGCCGGGCGAGCAGCGCGGCGAGCGCGAGTCGGCCGCGCTGCCCGCCGGACAGCGAGGCGAGCGTGCGATCGTGCGGCAGGTGCTCCAGGCCGAGGCCGGCGAGCATCATGTCCGCGCGTCGGTCGGCGTCCCAGACCTCGTGGTCCCGGGCGTGGTCGAGTTCTCGGCCGTACTCGGCGAGCAGTCCGGCGTACCCGGGCGAGTCCGGTGGGGCGTCGCCGAGGGCGCCGGTGAGCCCGTCGAGGCGGGCCAGGGTTTCCCGGGCTGCGCGCAGTGCGTCGTCGAGCACGTCGGCGATCGTCGCCGCAGGCTCGAACGGCATTTGCTGGTGCAGGAATCCGAGGTCTGCGGGGCGGACGACCGTACCCGCGTCGGGTTGGTCGATCCCGGCGAGCAGGCGCAGCAGGGTGGACTTGCCCACGCCGTTCTCGCCGATCAGTGCGATCCGCTGTCCGGGGGCGGCGACGAGGGAAACGCCGTCGAGTACCCGACGGGTGCCGAGGACCCGGACGAGGTCGTGCGCGAGCAGGGGTGCTGGGGGCATGAGACACCGCCGAGAGGAAGGATTTCCCGGTCGGGGCGGCCCGACCGGGGCGTGGAGGGGGTACGCGGGCCGGCGCGGGACAGACGTGTGCCTGCCCCGCACCGGCCCTCGGGTGGTGCGCGGAGCCGGTGGGCTCGGAGCCGGTGGGGCTCCTCGAAGCCGGTGGGGCGCGGCGGGTCAGTTCCCGTCCGGGCCGATGTCGCGCAGTCGTCCGTCACGCAGGAGCAGCCGGCGGTCCACCTTGATCTCGGTCAGGAAGCGCTCGTCGTGGCTGACCACGACGAAGGCGCCCTCGTAGGCGTTCAGCGCGCTCTCCAACTGGCCGACGCTGACCAGGTCGAGGTTGTTGGTCGGCTCGTCGAGCAGGAGCAACTGCGGTGCCGGTTCGGCGAACAGGATGCACGCCAGGGTGGCCCGCAGCCGCTCTCCCCCGGACAGCGCTCCGACCGGAAGGTGGATCCGCGCGCCTCGGAACAGGAAGCGGGCCAACAGGTTCATCCGCTGTGCCTCGGGCATCGCCGGGGCGAACGCGGTGAGGTTCTGTACCACCGTGCGGTCCGGGTCCAGCAGGTCCAGTCGCTGGGACAGGTAGGCCACCCGGCCGTCGGCTCGCCTGATCTCGGCGCCCTCCGGCGGCGCGTCCCGGCCGATCATCCGCAACAGGGAGGACTTCCCCACGCCGTTGGGGCCGGTCAGCGCAATGCGTTCGGGCCCGCGGATGGTCAGTGCGACGCCGCCTTCCTCGAACAGCGCCCGCTGTCCGTAGCGGACCTGCATCGCCTCGCCGTGGAAGACGGTACGCCCGGCCGGGACCTTGGTCCCGGGCAGTTCCAGGCTGATCCGCTGTTCGTCGCGCACGGCGCGTTCGGCCTCGTCCAGCCGGGCCTTGGCCTCGCCGACGCGCGCGGTGTGCGTCTCGTTGGCTTTGCCCGCCGACTCCTGGGCGTTGCGCTTCATCGTGCCCGCGAAGATCTTCGGCAGGCCCGCGTTGCCGAGGTTGCGGGCGGCGTTGCTCGCTCGCCGGGCGGCTCGCTCGCGAGCCTGCTGGAGTTCCCGCTTCTCGCGTTTGACCTCCTGTTCTGCGTTGCGGATGTTCTTCTCGGCGACCTCGCGCGCCGCGGCGACCGCTGCCTCGTACCGGGTGAAGTTGCCTCCGTGGAAACGCAGTTCGCCCCGGTCGAGTTCGGCGATGCGGTCCATCCGGTCCAGCAGCGCCCGGTCGTGGCTGACCAGCAGGAGGACGCCGTTCCAGTTCTCCAACAGGTCGTAGAGCCGGTGCCGCGCGTCGAGGTCGAGGTTGTTGGTCGGCTCGTCGAGGAGCAACACGTCCGGCCGCTTGAGCAGTTGCGCGGCCAGACCGAGGGAGACGATCTGGCCGCCGCTGAGGGTGTGCAGTTTGCGGGTGAGCGGGAGGTCACCGAGCGCGAGGCGGTCCAGTTGGGCGGCGGTGCGCTCCTCGATGTCCCAGTCGTCGCCGATGGTGGTGAAGTGCTCCTCGGCCGTGTCCCCGGACTCGATGGCGTTCAGCGCGGCGATCACCTCGGCGACGCCGAGCACTTCGGCCACGGTCAGGTCGCCGGTCAGGGGCAGTGTCTGCGGGAGGTATCCCAGGAGACCGTCGACCGAGACGGTGCCACCGGTGGGTCGGTACTCGCCGGCGATCAGCTTGAGCAGCGTGCTCTTGCCGGCGCCGTTGGGCGCGACCAGGCCGGTTCGGCCCGGGCCCACGGTGAACGAGAGGTCCCGGAAGACGGGGGTGTCGTCGGGCCAGGAAAAGGACATGCGGGTGCAGATGACGGATGCGTCGGGCATGCGAAACGAGCCTCGTGAAAGTGATGCGGGTGCGCGGGGGCGCCCGGCGGGGAACAGGGAATCGTGGAACGACGACATGACCGAGGCTGCTGCGCGTCCCGCGCGCCTGCCTTCGGTCGGGCTCTTCCGGTATCAGCCGGAGATGTCGTCTTCTGTTCCCACGCTGCTCTCCCAGGTCTTCCGAATCACTGCCCGGCAACATACCAGCCGCGCGGCGCGGCGTGTCGGCACCTCGGCCCAGTCGGTCGCGCCCGACGGATGTCCCGACCGCCCGCACACTCCGCGCGGCCCGCGCAGCCCGCACCACCCGCATTCACTCCTGTGGCTGCGCCGAGTTGCGGATCCGGGACTTCATTGGCAATCCCGTCCCGTCGAGCGCAGGATGGAAGTGGTGACCTCCTGAGGAGATGATCCACAATGCTCGCTGTGCGTTCGATCAACGAAGCCGACGAGAGTCGCGACATGCCGCACGGCCACCTCGATGTGGTCAGCTTGGAAGGCGTCGATTTCGGCGTTGCCCGCTTCGAGGCGGGTTGGCGATGGTCTCAGGACGTCGCGCCGATCGCGGGAACCGAGAGTTGTCAGTTCCACCACAACGGCTATGTCGCCCAAGGGCACCTGCACATCCGCATGGACGACGGTGAGGAGAAGGACCTCGGCGCAGGCGATGTCTTCGTCTGCGATCCCGGCCACGACGCGTGGGTTGTCGGCGACGAGACCGCGGTGGTCTTCGACTTCGCCGGCAACATCCACGAGTACGCCGTGCAGTCCGAATAATCGAACCCGGATCGCATGACCGCGCCTTGCGCACGCGGACGGCACAACCGCGTCACCGCTCGGGGGGAGACGCCCGTGATCGGAACCGTCCGCCACACCGCCCGGCGCCGACGCGACCACCGACCCGGCGCCGCCCTCGGCCGTGAGCACGGAGTCCGGTGAGCCGAGAGGGTACGCGTCTCCTCGGCGCACTCCGCGGTGAACAGGCCGGCCTGGTACAAGCCTGCCGCCCGCCGTCGGGAGCGTACTGGCGTTCGTCCCGGCAGACGGCGCAGTCGGGCTGGGGGCCGGCGTACTGGGTGCCGCGGGTGGCACGGAGCGGGAGGCGGGCGCCGGGACGGGTGCGCCGGGCCGGCCCGGGTGCGCCTTCGGTGTCAGGCATGGGAGCCGGCGATGAGGTCGGTGGTCGGGTGGGCCTGGGCGGGCTGCCAGCCGAGCAGGCGGACGGCGCGGTCGCCGGAGACGGTCTGGTCGAGCGCGAGGGCCTGGGCGAACGGGAGGCCGAGGGTTTCGGCGGCCTGTTCGAGCGGCCAGGGTTCGGCGCGGCCGACACCACCCGCCGCGAGGTCGGCGGCGGCGGCAAGTGCCGGGGTGGCGACGGAGTCGACGGCAACGCCGTGCCAGAGGGTGCCGGCGTCGGCTTTCGTGAGCACGAGGCCGTACAGGGTGGCGAGGTCGTCGACGTGGACCATCGGCCAGCGGGTGCCGGGCGTTCCCACGTAGCGGCCGGTGCCGTGCTCCTTGGCCCACGCGAGCATGAGGGCGGGGATGCCGCCGCCGTGGCCGTAGGCGATGCCGGGCCGGACGACGCCGGTGCGAATGTCGTGCCGGGCGGCGTCCAGGACCTGCTGCTCGATGCGGGGGCGGTAGCCGACGATGTCGATGGCGTTGGTGGGGGCGTCCTCGGTGACGGGGCGGTCGCCGGTGGCGCCGAGCACCCAGACGCCGCTGGTGTAGAGGAAGGCGCGACGCGTGCCGCGAAGCGGTGCGGTGAGGGCGTCGATGGCGGCGGCGTCGGCCTGTTCGTCGCCGGTGGGAGTTGCGAGGTTGACGACGGCGTCGATGTCGTCGGTCACGGCGGTACGAAGGCTGTCCGGGTCGGTGAGGTCGCCGAAGCGCACGTCGGGCCCGGGTGCGGGCGCAGCCGTGCCGGTCTTGAGGAACGGGACGACGGTGTGGCCGTCGTCGACGAGGCGGCGGGTGACGGCGCTGCCGATGTAGCCGGTGGAGCCGAGGACGAGGACCTTCATGGTGTGCCCCTGGTGCGTGTGGTCCGTGGGCCGATCGGGCGGTGATCGGCGTTGCCAGGACGACGCTAGGTCGTGCGAAGGTGCGGCGGATCCGTCGAATGACCGGGGTGGATACGGGGTTGCCCGGGCCCGCCCGGTGACCCCGGGCGTCGTGTCGTCGAGGAGGAGGCGTCAGTCGGCCGGCAGGTCGAGGGTGCCCAGTGCGGCACGGGAGGTGATGCCGAGCTTGGGATAGGCGTTGGAGAGGTGGTAGCCGACGGTGCGGGGGCTGAGGAACAGGCGGGCACCGATGTCGCGATTGCTGAGCCCGGTGGCGGCCAGGCGGGCGACCTGCAACTCCTGTGGGGTCAGCCGCGCGGTGGGGTCGGCGTGCCCGCCGGTGTCGGCCGTGGTGGCGGGAGGGGCGCCGACGGCGCGGAGTTCGGCGGCGGCGCGGTCTCGCCACGGCGTGGCCCGGAGCGCCTTGAAGGCGGTGTGGGCGGCCGTGAGGCGGGTGCGTGCGGCGGCCCGCTGCCGGTTGCGGCGGAGCCATTCGCCGTAGAGGAGTTCCGTGCGGGCGTGCTCGAAGGGCCGGCCGTCGCCGCGGTGGGTTTCCAGGGCTGATCGGTACAGGTCGCCCGCGCTGTCGTCGGCGGCGAGGAGTGCCTGGCAGCGCAGTGCGATGGCGTGCGCCCAGGGGGTGCGGGTGCTGTGCGCCCAGGTGGTGAACCGCTCGGCGGTGCGCCGGGCTTCGCCGGGCCGGCCGAGGCGGGCGGCGGCTTCGACGTGGTCGGCGAGGCTGTGGATGGCGACGACGACATGGGCGCGGGGGCCGTCGGCTATCTCGGTGAGACGGGTCAGCGCGGTTTCGTGGCGGCCTCGGCCGAGGTCGAGGAGGGCTTCCGCGCAGGCGTTCCAGACGGCGGGCACACCGGCTGCGCCGGCCTGGTGGACGGCGGCGTGCCGGACGGCGGCGTGGTGTGCCCTCTCGTCGCCGTCGATGGCCGCGAGGACGGCGAGGACGCCGTGGAGCATCGCCTCGTGGTGGTGATTGGCGGTGCTTCGGGCGATGTCCAGGCCCTCGACGGCGGTGCTGTGGGCGTGGTGGTGGCGGCCGAGGAACAGGCGGCAACGGGCGAGGCGGAGCAGCAGCATGGGCAGGGTGCCGACCGCGCCCTGCTCGCGGGCCCGCCGTTCGAGCGCCTGGGCCTGATCGTGCACGGCCCGGTAGCCGCCGAGGAGCATGTCCCAGCCCTGCAGGCGGGTTTCGTCCGCGAGCGGGCGGGTGTCGCGAACGGTCCGCATGCCGTCCGTGAAGCTGCGCAGGAGGGGGTGGCCGGCCTCGGGGTTCCCGGTGGCGAGGTGGTGGAGGGCGAGGGCCCCGGTGCGGGGAGGGCTGTCGCCGAAGTCGAGGCCCGCGAGAGTGTCCAGGATGCCGGTGGTGGCGGTGGCCGGATCCGGGGTGTCCCAGGCGGCGGCGACGGCCTCGAAGAGGATCCCGGCGGCGGTGTCCGGGTCGTGCGGTGCGGTGGTGCGAGCGGCCTCGACGAGGATGAGGCGGGCGGCATCGGGGTGTCCGGCGGCGTGTTCGACGGTGGCACGGATGGATGCGAGTCTGGCGGTCGCCGCCGGATCGCGGGTGTGCGGCGCTGCCTCCTCGGCGAGCGCGGCGGCCGTCTCGGGGCGGCCCGCTTCGGAGGCGGCGAGTGCGGCCAGGGTGAGCCGGTGCGCGCGGAGCTGCGGGTCCTGGGTGAGTTGGGCGGCTCGCCGGTACGCGGTGGCCACCGTCGCCCGCCCGCCTTGGGCTCGGAAATGTTCGGCCGTCTCCTCGAGCCGGTCGGCCACGGAGGCGTCGTGGCCGACCGTGGCGGTGGCCAGGTGCCAGGTCTGCCGGGCGCGGTCGGTCTCGGGCAGGGCCGCGGCGAGCGCTCGGTGGGCTGCGTTGCGTTGCACGAGCGTGGCGCCGTGGTAGGCGGCGGCGCGGGCGAGCGGGTGGCGGAAGGCGAGCCGCGTGGGGGTGAGGTGGATCAGTCCCGCGTGTTCGGCGGGCTCCAGGTCGCCGGGCGCGGCGCCCAGTTCGCGTCCCGCGCGCAGCACGAGCGCGGGGTCGCCGGTGTCGTCGGCCGCGGCGAGCGTCAGGAGCGTGCGGGTGGCGGTGGGAAGGGTCCCGATGCGCTCGTCGTACAGGCGTCGGACGCGCCAGGACGCGGGCAGCACGGCGATCTCGTGGTCGTCCAGCAGGTCCGCTCCGGCGCGCAGGCCCGGTGTGAGTGCGGCGGCGAGTTCGACGAGGGCGAGCGGGTTCCCGGCGGCTCGGCGCAGCAGCCGACGGCGCACCACCGGCGTGAGGCCGGGGGCGTGCTGGTCGAGCAGCGCACTGCCGGCGTCGTCGCCGAGCGGCTCCAGACGGTGTACGGGCAGCCCGGGCGCGTCGAAGTCGGCCGACCCGTCGCGTGCGGCGAAGACGATCGCGACGGGCTCGGCCGCGAGCCGGCGCGCGGCGAACAGCAGGGCGTCGGCGGTCTCCTGATCGAGCCAGTGGGCGTCGTCGACGAGTACGAGCAGCGGCTGCTCGTCGGCGAGTTCGCCGAGCAGGCTGAGCACGGCGGCGCCCACGAGGAACCGGTCGTAGTCGCCGGGGGCGGCCGGATCCGCGGTGGTTCCGTGGACGGCGTGGCGGAGCGCGTCGGCCTGATGCCGGGGGAGCCGGCCGGCCAGGTGCAGGGCCTCGCGGAGCACGACGTGGAGCCCCGCGTACGGCAGCCGGGCCTCCGATTCGACGCCGGCACCGCGCAGGATGCGCACACGCGCCCCGGTCTCGGCGGCGGCGTCCAGCAGCGCGCTCTTCCCGCTGCCGATGTCGCCGACCAGCACGATCGCACCTCCGTGCCCCCCGGCGGCGTCGCGGAGCAGGGCATCGAGGGCGGCGGTGTGGGGTGTTCGTCCGTGCAGCACGAAGGTCAACTTATCCGGGAGCCCGCGGCCACGAGGCAACCGTGACCGCGGGGGTGCCCGGCCAACCGCATTCGACCGCGAGGACGGGACTACCGGAACCGGCACGCGGTCGAATGCGGGTATCGACCGTCCGCGGGGAACGTTGCCGCGGCGATCGGTGATGACGGGTTCGCCGTGCGATTCGAGGCCACCGGCGTCGGCACCGTCTCACCGTCGCCGCGGTCCGCACATGGCCGTGACCGGGATCAACCTTGCTCCGCGTGCCAATCGGCGCAGGTCACGACCTCGAATCCGCGGCTCGGGAAGACGGCGTCCATGAAGAAGTCGTGCATTGCCGTATCACCGTCGGCGCAACCGTCACGCAGCACGGTCACGCGGTAGTCGCGGTCCGCCGCGTCGTAGCACGTCGCGGCCACCATGGCGCTGGTCGCGACTCCGGCGATCGCGAGAGTTCCGACGCCCTTCGCGCGGAGCACGAGGTCGAGATCCGTGCCGGCGAACGCGCTGCCGCGCCGTTTGGTCACGACGACGTCCTCGTCGGCTACCGGCAGGGCGATCTCGGTGCCGGACGATCCCTCGTGGAAGGCGTCCCCGGCTTCGTGGAACGTCCTGAAGAGTGCGTTGCCCGGGGGCAGGTCGGCCCCGTTGGGCCGCAAGGCGAAGTGCACGAACACCACGAGGGCTCCGGCCGCGCGGGCACGCGGCAGCAGTTCGGTGAGCGGCGGCACGACACGTCTGGTGAAGGGGTAGTTGCTCGTGATGCCCTGCTGGATGTCGCCGATGATCAGTGCGGTCCTCACGACAGGCTCCCGTCCGGTCCATCCATTCGGCGCCCTGGGTCGGCAAGGCGGCCATTGCGGCGGCCATGGTAGTGGCGATGGCCGACCGTCCGCGGATGAGACCCCTCCGCGCTCGACCACAGGTGGCCCGGCAACGCGGCCTCCGGCGACTCGCTCGCAACGCGCTTGCGGCAACCGGCTGTTGGGCCCGCCGAGTCGGGCCGATCGGCCCTGGGGCGGGCTTCGCGCCCACGACAACCTGAAGCCGAGGCCCAGGAGAGCACGTTCGTGGCCGAGCGCCGAGCACCGGGCCCGGCGCCCGCAGAGAGGGAATCCACATGGCAACGTCGCACGACCACCGGCTGTCCCCGCGCCTGCCGCACCGCGCCGGCTCGGCGCCCCGAACCAGGGTCGAGCGGACCGCGTCCGACACCGCGGCCGGCTCACCGGCCATCGCCGCGGTCCGCACCACCGACATCGCCGTGACCGGCCTGCGCGTCCTGCTGGGCTTCGTGTTCCTGTGGGCGTTCCTGGACAAGACCTTCGGCCTCGGCTACGCCACCGCGAGCGGCAAGGGTTGGATCGACGGCGGCTCCCCCACCAAGGGCTTCCTCTCCCACGTGGACGTCGGCCCGATGGCCGGCACCCTGCGCGGCTGGGCCGGCGAACCCTGGGCCGGCTGGCTGTTCATGCTCGGCCTGTCGGCCGTCGGCGTCGCGCTGATCCTGGGCATCGGTCTGCGTCTCGCGGCCGGCGCCGGCACCGCGATGATGGCGCTGATGTGGATCGCCGAATGGCCGCCCGCCAAGCACCTCGACAGCGGCAAGGCCACCTCCTCCACCAACCCGTTCACCGACTACCACGTCATCTACGCGATCTCCCTGATCGTCCTCGCCGCGGTCGCCGTCGGCAGCCGGCTGGGCCTGGGCGCCCGGTGGGCCCGCCTGCCATTCGTTCGGGACCACCGCTGGCTGCTCTGATCACCACCACGCTCGGCCGGGCATCGTCCCCATGACGGGCCCGGCCGATCCCGGTGCGCCGGGCCACCCGATCCGACCCGAAGGAACAGGAGCCGGCCGCCGTGCGCGCAGCGCGACCACAGCCCGAGGAACCCACCTCCCGTCGATCCGCGGCACGATCGCCCGCCGGCATCCGCGCCGGACGGGAGAGCATCGGCGACTTCATCCGCTACGACATCGACGCCGCCGACTTCCATTGAGAAGACCGTCGGAAACAACCGCGACGGGAGGTACCCCCGACGACCTCCGAACAGGAGTGCGTCCCGACCCGTGGACACAGGGCCTTTCGGCCCTGGTCGGGACCCGGTCGGGGTTCGAGGGTGGTGGGATGAGCGACTACCCCGTGACGAAACGTCCTCTCGACCGCCGGGAGACGTTGGAACTGATGGCGGGCGCGCAGGTGGGACGCGTCGTCGTCAGCGAGGGCGCTCTCCCTGCCGTGTACCTGGTGACGTTCGCCCTCGACCGGGAATGCGTGGTTTTCCGCGCCTCCGCCGACTCCGCTCTCGCGAAGGCCGCGCTCGAGACGGTGGTCGCGTTCCAAGCCGATCAAGTCGACCACGTCGACCGGTCCGCCCGAACGGGCTGGACGGGCTGGACGGGCACCGTCACCGGCCACGCCTCGCGCGTCCGGGACCCCGCCGCCGTCGCGCATCTGGACCAGCTGCTTCCCGAGGCCGACGGCGACGGTGCGGGACACGTGTGGTTCCGAGTCACCTCCGAACTCGTCACGGGCCACCTGGTGCAACGAGCGGGCGACCGCTCCGGCCTCGAACCCGACGCCCCGAGGTCGCGAACGACGCCCCCGGGGTGAAGCGGCGGCATCCGCACCACCCGCCCGCGGCACGGGTTGCACCCTCCTCCCCCGCCCCGGGGACCTCGGAGCCGAGGCCCGCGACCTGGTCGCGACCCTCGGCTGCGGATGGGTGAGGAGATGCAGGAGGGCCGGCTCCGGCTTGCCGAGACCCTCGCCGGATGGACCGGGAAACACCCGAACGTGCCGGTGCACCGCGAGGTCGCGGTCGGACACCCGGTCGAGGTCCTGCGCAAGGCCGCCGAGCACGCCCTGTGCCCGGTCGTCGGTACCCGCGGTCGCGGCGGCTTCGCGGGCCCGCCGCCGGGCTCGGTCGGCCGGGGACTGATCCAGCACGCCCGCTGCCCGCTGGTGATCGTCCCGACCACGCACCACGCGGAATCGGCCGAACACGACTGAGCGTGGGCCGGGCCGGGCACCCGAGGCAAGGATCGGCGTCCGACCCGACGATCACCGTCCGACAGGAGACCGCCATGAACCAGGCATCGAACCCCACCACCGGATCGCCCGCGCCATCGACGCCGCCCCGCGGCCACGTCGTCGTCGGATTCGACGGCTCACCCGGTGCCGAGCGTGCCGTGGACCTGGCCGCGGACGAAGCCGTACGCCGGCACACCACCCTCGAAGTGCTGCACGCGCTGGAAGGGGTCGAAGTCGCCGGTGGGAACGACCGCTTCGGTCGACACCTGCGCGAGAACGCCCGCGCCGTCGTCGACCGGGGCGCCGCCCGCGCCCGTGCCCGTCACGGCGACCTGTCGGTGCTCGCCACGATCGAACTCGCCGACGCCATCGACGCGTTGGCAACCGCGGCCGACCGGGCCGCACTCCTGGTCGTCGGCAGCCGAGGAATGGGCGGCTTCGCCGCCCTCCTGGTCGGCTCGGTCGGCCTCACCGTCGCGGCGACGGCCCGATGCCCGCTGCTGGTCGTCCATCCCGACCACGAGACCACCGCCGACCGCATCCCGAAGTCGATCGTGGTGGGCGTCTCCGACGACGACTGCGCCCCCGCCCTGGAGGCCGCCTTCGCCCAGGCCCAGGCCCGACACCTGCCCCTGCGGGCCATCCATGCGTGGCGCTACCCCGCGATGACGGCCGGCGGCGTCGGGTTCGCCCCGGCCATGTGGCTCATGGACGACTGGCGGGCCGCGGCACAGGCCGGCGCGGCCGCCGCACTCGCACCCTTCGGCAGGAAGTACCCGTACGTCACCGTCACCGAGGACGTCGTCCTGGACACGCCTTCGCACGCCTTGATCACCGCGAGCGCCGATGCCGACCTGGTCGTGCTCGCCGCGCACCGCAACACCGGCCGCTTCGGCCCCAACCTGGGCCGCGTCACCCACGCCGTCCTCCACCACGCCAGGTCCCCCGTCCTCCTCGTCCCGGTGCACGGCCGAGCCGAGAAGGATCGGGACGACGACTGACGCCCGGGTGGGCCCACGGACGACGGCGGTACCGCTCTCGCGCGGGTGCTTGGCCGGGGCGCGCCATCCCGGGCCGCGCGTCGCCCCCGCGAAGCGCGCGGAGGCCATGCGGTCGGCCGACCCGCCCTTCGCGCGGCAGCGCGAGTTCGTCCACGTCGAACGGCCCCCTCCCGCGCTCGTGAACGCGAGGAACTCATCCGCGGGGCACTCATCCGCAGGGAACGTCGGCGGCCCACTATCGCGCTTCGGCTCGCCCGGTCGGCTCGCGGTCGCGCCCGGTGGCGGCCAGCAGGGCGATCACCGCGAGCAGGACCAACAGGATGACCACCCACAGCAGGATGACCCATGCCGTCGGGTGATTCCACAGGGCGAAGCCGAGGGTGACCAGGAGCAGCGCGCCGAGGGTGAGCCACCGGCGTTGCGCGGCCACCCAGGTACCGACTTTGCCGGTGCCCATGCCGTGCCTGTGGCCGGAGCGGGCGACCGCGTCGGCGCCGCGGTCGGCGGTGGCGCGCAGGGCGCGCGGGAGGCGTCCCGCACCCGAGAGGTAGGCGCCGATGCCCACCACCACGCCCAGGACGAGCGCGGTGCGGACGCTGTTCTTCAGGAAGCGCAGCAGCGTGTCGAAGATCGCTCCGGCGGCCGCCGGGGACTGCACCGTCGCGGGCAGGTGGTCGAGGTAGTAGCGGCGCGCGATCGCCAGGCCGATGGCCAGGATCAGGCACGCGAAGGCGGCGCCCAGGGCGGTGGTCACCAGGGCGCGGCGGCGCCGACGGGCCAGGAGGACCCCGATCGCGCCGAGCAGCACGGTGAGCACCGGAAGCCAATTGCCCAGCACGTCGAGTGCGTGCGCGGCGTCCTGGATCTTCTTCAGCTTGTCCGACTTGACCAGCACCATCTTCTTGTCGACGTCGGGGATCTGCTCGGCCGGGGTCACCCCGGCCGCGACGAGGTCCTGTTTGACCGTGTCCACGGCGGCGCCGACGTCGAGCGTCACGGTGCCGTTCTCGACATCCACCGAGCCGCGACCCTTGCCGGTGAGCACCTTGACGACGTCGGAGTGGGCGGTGCGGTTGGCATTCGTCCAGACCCTCTCGAACCGGTCGCTCTCCACGAAGCGGGTGGCCGCCCGCTGGGCCACCTGGTCGACGGCGTCGTTCAGTTGTGGGCCCAGCCCTTTCACCGCGGTGCCCACCCTCGGCGGGAGCCCCTGGGCCTCCAGCCAGGCTGCGATGTCCGCGGTGACCTGGGCGCCGTCCACCCGCACGTCGACCGCTTCGGTGATGCGGTGGGCGGCGGCATCCTCGACCGCCGGGTTCGACGCGAGCGGCTTCACCGTCGAGACGTACCGGTCGGTGTCGAGCACGATGTCGTGCACCCACACGGTGATCAGCGAGACCGGCACGAGGACGCAGGTGAGCGTGATCAGCACCGCGGACAGGGTGCTCATCACGATCCGCCCCGCACGCCGAGCGCCTCGGTGCCCGGGCTCTCGCCGGGCTGAGGCCGGTGCTGCACCGGTGGGCGGCTCGGACGGGGTACTCATATGGCGCTCCCGGGGACGGTGCGGCGAACTACCGCATACCCCCATTGAGTACTCACCGTAGCCGGCGCGCACTCGGGGTTACGCCCTCCGGGGGAGCCATCGGTCCGGTCCCGATCCCCGCGTCGTCGGTACCGGGCACCAGGCGAACGGGTGGGCCGGTCGGCCGCGTCGCGTCGTCGACAGGCGCCGCCCACCCCGGCCTCCTACCGTGGAAAGGTGTCCCGTCCCCCCGGATCGTCCGAGAAATCACGGAAGCGCGGCGCGCCTCGCACACCCCGGACCGACTACGCCGGTGCCGTGTACGGGTCCCTGCTCGCGGCCTCCGTGGTGGCCACCGCCGGGGCCCTGGGCAAGTACCCGAGACTCCAACTCGTCATCCTGCTCCTCGTCACCGGCCTGGTGTTCTGGGCCGCGCACGTCTACGCCCACCTGGTGGGCGAACGCACGCTCGGCCAACCCTGGACCCGGGCGGAGGTACGCCGCGTCGCGGCCCACGAGTGGTCCATCGTCGAAGCCGCCGCCCTGCCCGCCCTGGCCGTGGCCGTCAGCCCCCTGCTCGGACTGGGCCTGAACACCACCGCATGGCTCGCCCTCGGCGTCGCCGTGGCCCAACAGGTCCTGTGGGCGTCCCTGGGAGCCGCCGCGGCCGGCGCCGACCGCAGTCAGGTGGCGGTCGAAGGCGCGGTGAACCTCGTGCTCGGCCTGATCATCGTCGCCGCCAAGGCGGCGCTGGGGCACTGACCACCACGGCGTCGGAAGGCGGGCCGGATCCGGCCCGCCTCACTGCTTCGCCGAACCGGGCTGAACCCTGGGGATCCTCCCGGTGAAGAACATGGCGAGCAGCGCGGTGAGAGCCAGCACGGCGAGGGCGGCACGCAGCCCGTCGAGCCTGGCCGAGGTGTTCGCGTCGACGGCCGCCTGCGCCACCTCCGGTGCCGTGCCGGCCTTGGTGAGGGCGGAGGTGAGCTGGTCGTCCGACAGAAACGGCACGCCGCCCTCGAGTTCGATGTTCGCCCGACTCGTGACCGCGGCCGGGACCGCCGGGTTGTTCTCGATGCTGGTCAGGAACGACGTCGTCATGACGGCGATCAGGATCGATCCGGCGAGTGCCGTGCCGATCGAGGCGCCGAGATTGGTGACGGCGTTCTGGACGCCGCCGACCTCCGTGCTCTGCTCGTCCGGCACCGCGGACACGGTGACCGATCCCAGCTGCGACGCCAGGGCGCCCACGCCCAGTCCGATCAGCAGCAGGGGCACGGTGACGATCTCGGCGCCCGCGTCCGCGTCGAGCGCGGCCATCAAGGCCACCGCGCCCGCGAGCAGTGCCAGGATCCCCATCCGTACCACGCGCCGCGGCGAGACGTCCGGGAGGAGCCGCGGGATCAGGATCGCGGCGGCCAGCAACGTGAGCGACAGCGGCAGGATGCGCGCGCCGGTCGCCAGCGCCGACAGGCCCAGGGCGACCGACAGGTAGAGCGGTACGACGAAGAACACGCCCATCTGCACCAGGTATTGGAAGAAGAACATCGTCAAGCCGCCGGTGAGCTGCCGATTGCGCAGCATGGACGGGTCCACCAGCGGCTCCCTGCCCCGTGCGGACAGGCGGGCCTCCCAGGACAGGAAGAGCCGGATGAGGGCCAGGCCGGCCAGCATCAGCCAGACGACCAGTGAGACCCCGAGCCAGGCCGGCGCGTCCGGCTTGGGCCGGAACCACCCCCATTCGGCCGACCGGAGCACGCCGAAGACGAAGATTCCGAGCCCACCGGCGGACAGCACCGCCCCGACGAGGTCCATGCGCGACCGCGCCCCGGTCGGCGCGTCGGTGATCCGGCGGGCGAGCCCCAGGATCACCAGCACGATGACCACTTCCCCGGCGAAGACCCAGCGCCAGGAGAAGTACGTCGTGGCCACGCCACCGATCAGCGGCCCCACCGCGATCGCCGCGGCCCCCGCGGCCGCGACGAGCCCGTACGCGGAGGGACGGCGCTCCACCGGAAAGTTGCCGGCCACCAGCGCCACGATCGCCGGCAGGATCAGTGCCGCCCCGACCCCCTCCAGGAACGCCCACCCGAGCAGCAGTACCGGCAGGTTCGGGGCGAGCGCCGTCGTCAGCGAACCACAGCCGTAGACGCCGCAACCGATCATGAACGCGCGTTTGCGGCCGATGAGGCCGCCGAGCTTGCCGCCGGGGATCATGAGCATCGCCATCACGAGCGTGTACGCCGTGATCGCGCCCTGGATCCCGGTTACCGTCGTGCCCACGTCCTCGGCCACCGTCGAGATCGAGACGTTCATGACGGAGCTGTCCAGCGCCATCAGGAACTGCCCCGCCACAAGCGGCAACAGGACCAGGCCCACCCCGGCGGAATGCCCCGGCTTTCCCGTGCCAGTAGCCATGCACGCATCGTGCCGGCGACCCGGGGAAGCGCCGGCCCGACCCGCCGCGATGTCAGCCGGATGGCAGTATCGCCGCCGCCGGAACGCGCCGGGCACCCACCGAATACACCGCCGCGGTGCACCGAGGTCGCCCCGGCGCCCGGTTGCCCGCACGAGGCCCCACGCGCATCACGCCGGGGCGGCGATGGGCTTCGCGGCACGCGACACGATGGGCCCCGGGTTCGGAAACGAGGTCTGGGACGAGACCGGAGGGGGCACACTCGACGACCACCCGGATCCTCCGTCCGGGTCTTCCGTGAAGAACACGCTTCGTCAGCCCCCGGACGGACTGCGCCGAGAAGCCTGCTCGACGAGTCCGCGTCACCCCCGTAAAGGGCAGCCATGGTCCTCGATCTCGTCCTCATCGGCACGGCCATCACCTTGGGACCGTTGCACAACTCCGCGTTCATCCTGCTGCTGTCCGCACACCGAGGGCTGCTGAAGGGACTCGTCTTCATCCTCACCTGGCTCGCGGAACTCGTCCTGGTCGTCGCCGTGGTGACGCTGTTGACCGGGGGCGAGCCGCCGGCGCGCCACAGCTCGCCCTCGGTAGCGGGTCTGGTGGTCAAGCTGGTCCTGGGCCTCGCGCTCGTCGTCTACGGACAACACAAACGACGCCGGGGGGCCTCGCGCTCCCGGGGAACTCCCAAGTGGATGGCACGGCTGGATCGGGTGTCCGCCTGGACCGCCGCCGGCCTCGCCGTCCTGCTGCAACCGTGGGGAATGGTCGCCGCCGGGGGCGCCACCGCGATGAACGCGGACCTGTCTTCGGCCGCCTCGTTCCTGGCCCTGATGGGCTTCTTCCTGCTCGCCACGGCCAGTGTGCTCGCGATGGAGCTGTACGCGACGTTCGCACCGGCCAGGGCACACGAACGACTGGAGTGGCTGCGCACGGCGATCGACACCCACCAGGACCAGGCGATCGTCGTCCTGTCGCTGCTTCTGGGCCTGTGGCTGGCCGGGAAGAGCACGTACGAACTCGTCACACTCGCCGCGTAGGTCACGGCATCCGTCGCGGCCCGCAAGCTCTCCGAGCGCGGCCGCGGCACGGCCGTGCGCCGACCCCGCCCCCTCGCGCTCCACCCGACATCCCCGGGTCGGTCGGGCTCCCCGGTGGGGACGGCGCACGATGATCATCGAGTAGGTATTGTGGCGACCCGCCGCAGAAGAGGGGAACCATGGAGTTGTCGGGCGCCGATCCGCGGCGGGTCGGACCGTACGCCGTGCTCGGCCGGCTCGGCGCCGGGGGCATGGGCAAGGTGTACCTGGGGCGTTCGCCCGGCGGCCGTACGGTCGCGGTGAAGGTGATCCGTCCCGAACTCGCCGACGACCCGGTGTTCCGGGCCCGCTTCGAGCAGGAAGTCTCTGCCGCCCGGCGGGTCTCCGGTGCCTTCACCGCCCCGGTCGTGGACGCCGATCCGGACGCTCCGGTCCCCTGGATGGCCACGGCGTTCGTGCCCGGCATCCCCCTGCACACCGCGGTCGCCCGGCACGGGGCGCTGCCCGAGGCATCGCTGCGCATGCTGGTCGCCGGGCTGGCGGAGGCGCTCGGGAACGTGCACGCCGCCGGCCTGATCCACCGCGACCTCAAACCGTCGAATGTCCTGCTCGCGCTGGACGGACCGCACGTCATCGACTTCGGCATCTCGCGGGCGGTGGAGGGAACCTCGCACACCCGCAGCGGCGCGGTGGTCGGCTCGCCCGGGTACATGTCGCCGGAGCAGGCGCTGGACCGGCCGCTCACCCCGATCAGCGACGTCTTCTCGCTGGGCGCCACCGCGTATTTCGCCGCGACCGGTCTGCCGCCGTTCGGGAGCGGCAACGCCGCCGCGCTGATGTTCCGCGTCGCCGGCACCGAGCCGGACCACGCGCCCCTGGCCGAACTCGGCGAGCCGCTTCGCGCACTGATCCTGCGCTGCCTGGCCAAGGATCCCGCGGCGCGGCCCGATCCGGCCCGGGTGGTCGCGGACATCGAACGGCAGGGCGTCGAAGTGTCCGCCGGGAGTTGGCTGCCCGCGTCGCCGACCGCCGACATCCTGGCGGTCCGCTCGTCGATCCTCACCGCTCCCGGGCACATACCACCGACCTCGCCGGTCACGCCCGTGCAGATACCTCCGGCACCGCCGTTCCCTTGGCCCCCGCCCGCGCTGCCGGCGCAGCCATCGACTCGGGGTACCCGTACGATCGGTCGCCGCGCACTGCTCGTCGGCGCCGCGGGCACCGTCGCGGTGACGGGGAGTGTCGCCGCGGCCGTCCTGCTGACGCCGAACGGCGGCGGCGAACCCACCGGCCGCAACACCGCGTCCAAGCCCGGTCCGACAAGCACCCCGGCCGCCCTCCGGACGACGCCGCTCACCGCACCCGACGCCGTCGTCCGCAAAATGCCGGACCTCGCCGCCGAGTGCACCGGCCTCGTCCTGAGCGGCGACGTCCTGGTCGCCTTCGGCCTGCTCGACGCGACCGGCCTGGACCTGAACGCCAGAGTCCGCTGGGCGCCGATCGGAGCGACCACCGCCGGCGGGTCCAAGCACCGGCCCGGCGTCGTCCGCAACGGCATCCTCCACTTCTGCGGGCGTGCCGGGTCGCCGCCCGTCAAGGGCCTGCACGCCGTGGACATCGCGACCGGGAAACTCCTGTGGTCGGTGGGGGCCCCGGCCGCCGGGTGGTATCCGCAGACCGTCGCCGGACTCGTCGGCGACACCGCGTTCGTCTCCGGCAGCATCGAACCCTCCGGCGGCGGAACGCCCCGGAGTTTCGTGTGGGCCGTCGACACGCGCACACGCAGCACCCGTTGGCAGGAATCGGGCGAGGATGTGACGGCGGTGCTGCTGATACCACCCACGACCGAGACGATGATCCTGGTGGGCGGTGCCGGCAGCCGCGGTGGCCTCGACGGCGAAGTGGTCGTGTTCGACCCGGCGACCGGCAGGCGTGGCTGGCGAAACCCGGTGCCCGGCGGCTCCTTCGGCACCTGGACGCACGCGACGGCGTGCTTCGCCGGCGGCGCCTACGTGTACGCGGGAACCTCGATCACCGCGGTCGACCCGCTCAGCGGCAGGCCGCGGTGGACCTTCAAGGCCACCCGCAACGGATACGACGCCTTCGGCGCACCGGTCGCGAGCCCGGACGAAAGAACGGTGTACGTCACCTGCGCGATCGGACTCGTCACCCTCGACGCGGCGACCGGAGAACCGAAGTGGGCCACCGCCCCGCGAGACGGTTCGCTCAAGGAGAGCCCGGCCTCGGCCGGGATCCGGGTCGCGGACGGCAATGTGTACGTGGCGGACGACCGGACGAACCTCTGGGCCGTGGACGCCGAGACCGGCATGGGCCGGTGGAAGTACAGCGATCCCGTCCAGGATTCGATCACCGTCCCGTCGACGGCGGTCGGTGGCGGCCGCGTGTGGAGTGCCAACGGCACCTCGCTGGTCGTCATCGCCGCGAGCGGGGCGTAGCCGCCGACCCCACCCGCGCGACCCGGGCGACCTGCGCGGGTACCACGATCGATACCCGAACCCCCCGCCACTGCCCGGGAGTTCACGAACATGAAGGTGATGGCGGCCGTCCATGGAACAGCTCGACGCCTCGGACCCGAAGCGGGTCGGCCCGTATGTCCTGCTTCTCCCGCTCGGTTCGGGCGGGATGGGCAAGGTCTATCTGGGCCGCTCCGCCGCCGGACGCGCTGTCGCGGTGAAGGTCATCCGCGCCGACTTCGCCGCCGACGACCACTTCCGGGACCGGTTCCGCGCCGAAGTGGCGGCCGCGCGGCGGGTGTCCGGTGCCTTCACCGCGCCGGTCGTGGACGCCGACCCGGACGGCGACCCGCCCTGGATGGCAACGGCGTTCGTCTCCGGCCTGTCGCTGCACGACGCCGTCCGGCGCCACGGCCCGTTGCCCGAGCCGTCGCTGCGCATGCTGCTGGCCGGACTGTCCGAGGCGCTGGTCGGCATCCACGCGGCGGGCGTGGTGCACCGCGATCTCAAGCCGGGCAATGTCCTGCTGGCACTCGACGGCCCTCATGTCATCGACTTCGGCATCGCCCGTGCACTGGATGGCACCTCCTTCACCCGGGAGGGCACCATCGTGGGATCGCCGGGCTACATGTCGCCCGAACAGTCCCTGGGACAGCCGGTGACCGCGGCGAGCGATCTGTTCGCGCTGGGCGCGACGATGCTGTACGCGGCGTCCGGGCAGCGGCCGTTCGGCAGTGGCCCACCCGTCGCCGTGCTCAGGCGCGTCGTCGGCGATCAGGCCGACACCGCCTCGCTGCCGCCCTCCCTCCGGGAAATGGTGGCGGCCTGCCTGGACAAGGACCCCGTGCGGCGTCCGACGCCGCACGCGCTCATCGACTTCGTCAGCCGCGAAGGGGTCCATCCGCACACCCGGAGCTGGTTGCCGGACGCGGTGACGCGCGACGTCGGCCGCGCGGCCGACGTCCTGACGGGGCTGCCGGCTTCGTACGGCCCGACGGGGCTGCCGGCTTCGTACGGCCCGACGAGCGAGCGCACGACCGGGCACCAGGCCCCGCCCACGATCACCCGGTCGACCATGGCGCCGGCCGAACAGCCCGCGCAGTCCGCTCCCGCGCCGCCCGGGATGCCCGCGCCGCACGGCCCGCCGGCACCGGTCCGCCGAGAGCCCTCGCGCAGGTGGCTGGTCCGCGGCCTCGCCGCGAGCGCGGCGGTGGCGGTCTCCGGCGGTACGGCGGCCGTCCTGCTGTCCGGGAACGACGGTTCGGGCAACAAGGCAGCCGCGACACCGGCCGATGCCGCCTCCGGATCCGCGACACCGCCCGCCGTCCCGGCACCGCCCCCGGTCGTCGCGCACCCGCCGCTGCCGGCGCCGACCGGCAGGAAGGGCGTCCTCGACGGACCCGCGGCCGCGGCGAAGTGGACGGTCAAGGCGGGTGGCCCGATCTCCGACGTGGCCGTGTACGGGGGTTCGGTCATCGCCGCCGGCACGAACGGCCGGGATGCCTTCGACACCGTCGCGGGCCGACCGCGGTGGACACTGCCCGTGGTCGTGGATGGGACGAAACACCAGGGTTTCGCTGCCGGAGACGACCGTGCGGTCTATCTCACCGGCACCGGGACAGCCTCCCGGCAGTACCTGCTGAGCGCCGTCCGACCCGACACCGGAACGGAGTTGTGGAGGCTCCCGCTCCCGCGTCGCGAGTGGCTCCCCTTCGGTGTCTCCGGCGTCGTCGACGGCATCGCCTTCGTGACCGGCTCGGTGAACGGCGGTTCCGAGATACCTCCCCCCAGGTTCGTATGGGCCGTCGATCTCGAGACCCGAACCGGTGTGTGGGAGACCGTCGGCGAGGACATCACCGGGTTGTTCGTCCCCCCGCACGGCCCGGACCTGCTGCTGCACGGCGACGGCGAACTCGGCCGGGACGGAAGGCTCACGACGCTCGACTCGGCACGCCGGGGCGCACGCGGCTGGACGCGACCGCTGCCGCCGGAGTCGACCGGGTACGTCGCCCCGACCGGGCGGCGGGTCCCCGTCTGCTGGGCGGGCGGCGGGTTCGTCTACTGCGCGGATCAGGTCTACCTCGTCGAGCCGGGCAGCGGAAAGCAGGTGTGGGCCTTCCCTGCCACCGCGGCCGACGACAGCTTCACGGACTGCACCTCGGACGCCGACGGCGGCACGGTCTTCGCCACCACGCAGACCACGCTCTTCTGCCTCGACGCAAAGACGGGCGCACTGCGCTGGCGCAGCTCGATTCCCGGCGGGTCCACGAGGTTGCCGGTGTTCGCGACGGGAGACGTCTGGGTTCGCCACGACTTCGGCAACGTTTACGTCGCGGCCGGCACCGGAACGTTGTGGGCGGTCGACGCGGCCACCGGCACGACCCGGTGGAAGCACCCGTTCCCGACCCTGACCGGAGCCGGTGTCACCCCGGTCCTGGCGGCGGGCGCGGGCACGGTGTTCGTCGGACACGGATTCCGGCTCACCGCGATCGACGCGGGCGGGTGATCGCCGATGAGCACCCGCGTCGGGGCCGCCCTGCCGGGGCGATCTCCCGCCGCCGGCCCACCCGGCGTCCCCCGGGGAGCGATGAGGACCGCCGTCCACCACCGGCCGGTGCGGTGCCCCGTTACGTTTCACGGCGAGCGTGTCGACGCGGGAACCGAACGTCGGGCGCCGACGTCACATCACCATGGCCGAGTCGAATGAGCGACCACCCACCGCACGGACGACCTACGTCGTCATCGCCGCGCTGATCGCCGCCGTCTGCATCGGGGTCGGGCTGTGGTTCCTGCTCGCACGCGGTGACGACGACGAGCCGACGGCGGGAGAACCGATCCGGACGGCGTCCGAGACACCGATCACCCCACCGGTCACCACTCCCGTCGTCCCGACCGTCACCCCACCCGCTGCCACCCCCACCGGGATGCCGACCACCCCGAACACCGCACCGCCGGGCACCGGCGCCCCCGCCACTCCCACCGACGGCCGCCTCGACACGCGGACCGTCTCCTTCGCCGACGCCCGCGGCCTGCCCAAGGTGTTCGCCGTCGCCGAATCGGCACAACAGGACGCGGACGTCCTGGCCGGCGTGTTCGCCGGCAACCCGACCAAGCGCCCCGCCGAACCCGCCCCCGCAACCGACTTCGCCCGCAACGTGGTGGTCACCGTGACCGTCGACGCGGGCTGTCTCGACCCCGAGGGCGCCCGGCTGTACGCACACGGGAGCCGGCTCACCCTCGACGTGCGCCTCCCCGACCGCAGTGCCCCGCCGGAATGCCTGGCTCCCTACACCCGGCTCGCCCGCTTCGAGGTGCCGCGTACGTCGATGCCGACCCGACCGGTCCTCGACGGCAGCCCGCCGGCCATCCCGACCGCGAACCCTCGTCCGTGACAAGGACGTTGTGCCCTCCGTACCGGCGGCGACCCGTCACGCGAAACGCCGCCGAGGCACTCGCCGGCACCCTCGATGCAGGCGCGAGCCGGGCACTGGTTGACTGAGTGCGTGAGTACTGACCTTTGGCAGGTGGACGGCGTCGACCTCGACGGCTACCTCGCGCGGCTCGGCCTTCCGGCGCGGGCACCGGCGCGGAAGGTGCTGGACGAGTTGCACGAGGCGCACGTCCGGACGTTCACGTTCGACAACATCGACGTGTTCCTCGGGCAGCCCGGCGGAGTGGACCTGGCGGCCGTGCAGGAGAAGTTCGTGGGCCGAGGTCGGGGCGGCTACTGCTTCGAGCACTCGACGCTCCTCGCGGCCGTGTTGGAGCGGCTGGGCTACGACGTCCGCCGCCGTCTCGCGCGCGTCGGCGATCCGGCGGACGGCAGCCTCCAGGGCCGGACCCACATGGTCGTCGAGGTCGTGCTGGACGGGCAGCGGCTGCTGTGCGACCCGGGATTCGGGATGAGCGTGCTGCGCCCGATCCCGTTGACGCACGGCACCCAGGACGACCACCTCGGTTGGCGCTACCGGATCGACCACACCGACGACGGGTGGCAGATGCGTCGTTGGCGCGACAACGGCTGGCTGATGATGCACACCACCGACGAACTGGGCGTGCTGCCCGTCGACGTGGAGATGGGTCACCACTACACGAGCACCCATCCGACGTCCCACTTCATGCGCACGCTGATGGTCACCCGCCACCTGCCCGACCGGCACGTCACCGTCACGCACGCCGCACTCACGATCCGCCGGGCCGATGCGCCCACCGAGCACCGCCTCCTCCGCGACGGTGAACTCGCCCACTGGCTGCGCGTCCTGGAGGTCCCGCTCACGCCGGACGAGGAACAACGCCTCCTCGAACGAGCCGCCGAGGCAGCCACAGCACAGGCGTGAGCGCACCGCATGCCCCGATGCCCGGCCCCCTCCGGGCAGCGTTCGGCGGATCACGGCTGGAGCCGGAGTCCGCGCGGGCACCGGGGCGTTGCCGGTGTAGGGGTTTACCCCGGCAACGCCACCGGCCGCGGTGTTACCGGGTGGACCGGGGGGATGCCGATGGTGGGGTCGGTGAGGCCGGGATCGAGGAGAGTTCGTCGGTGAGGTCGTCCAGGCCCAGCGAGCCCTGGGACAGGGCGGCCATGTGCCAGGACTTCAGGTCGAAGGCGGCACCCTGGGCGCGGCGGGCGTTCTCGCGGCCCAGCAGCCAGGCACGTTCGCCGAGCTTGTAGCCGATGGCCTGGCCGGGGATGGTCAGATAGCGGGTGAGCTCGCTCTCGACGAAGTCGGCGGGGCGGCTGCTGTGCGCGGCGAAGAACTCCTGTGCCAGGTCGGGGGTCCAGCGCTCGCCGGGATGGAACGGGGAGTCCGCGGGGATCTCCAGTTCCAGGTGCATGCCGATGTCGACGATGACACGGGTGGCCCGCATCATCTGGGCGTCCAGGTAGCCCAGGCGCTGCTCGGCGTCGGTGAGGAAGCCCAGTTCGTCCATCAGGCGTTCGGCGTACAGGGCCCAGCCCTCGGCATTGGCGCTCACCACACCGACCGTGGCCTGGTAGCGGGACAGGTCGCCGGCGATGTGGGTCCACTGCGCGAGCTGGAGGTGGTGGCCGGGGACGCCCTCGTGGTACCAGGTCGACACCAGGTCGTAGACCGGGAAGCGGGTGCGGCCCATCGTCGGCAGCCACGTGCGGCCCGGACGGGTGAAGTCCTCCGACGGCTGCGTGTAGTACGGCGCGGCGGCGCTCCCGGGCGGGGCGATGCACGACTCGACCCTGCGTACCCGCTCGGCGAGTTCGAAGTGGGTGCCGTCGAGGTGGTCGATCGCTTGGTCCATCAGGGTTTGCAGCCATGCCCGTACCTCGTCGACGCCCTCGATGTGGGTGCCGTGTTCGTCGAGGTGGGCGAGTGCGACCCAGGGCGTCTCGGCGCCGGGGAGGATCTTCTCGGCCTCCTCGCGCATCTCGCCGAGGATGCGGTGGAACTCCGCCCAGCCGTACGCGTACGCCTCGTCCAGGTCGAAGTCCGTGCCGTTGAAGAAGCGCGACCAGCGCGCGTACCGCTCGCGCCCGACGGTGTCGGGGGCGTCCGCGACGGCGGGGGCGTACACGTCGCGCATCCAGTCGCGCAGTGCCGCGACGGCGGCGGTGGCGGCGCGTCCGGCCTCGTCGAGTTCGGTACGCAGGGCGTCCGGGCCGTCGGCGGCGAAGTCCTCGAACCAGCCGCGGCCGTTGCCGGTGTCGGCCCACTCGCCGAGCTGGGTGATGCATGTCGCGGTCGGGCGCGGACCCGCGTACAACTTGCGCTCCAGGCCGAGGGCGAGCGACGCGCGATAGCCGTCGAGCGCGTCCGGCACCGCACGCAGACGCTCCGCGATCGCAGCCCAGTCCTCGACGGTCTCCGCGGGAGTCACGGAGAACACCTCGCGGACGTCGTGCAGCGGCGTGCCGAGATTGCCGACGGCTCGCAGGCCCTCGTCGGCATCGTGCACCGCGAGTTCCGCGATCAACCGCTCGCGGAGCAGTCGGGCGCAGCGCCGCTCGATATCGCCGTCCGCGCCCGGCTGCTGCTCGGCTCGGGCAAGCTCGGCGAGCGTGGCCCGCGCGAGGTCGGCGCGCGCCTCCCGTCCGGCCGGGGAGAGGTCGGGCAGCTTGGCGGAGCTCTCCGGGACGCCGAGGTAGGTTCCGGTGATCGGGTCGAGGGCGATGAGCTCGTCGACGTACAGGTCGGCTAGCCGACGGGGCAGCGGGGCGTTCGTGTCTGACATGTGGACATCCTCGTACGACAACGGTGTCGGCGTCACTCGGGTTGGCGCCTCACGTCGTTCCTCGTCACGAGGGAGCCTTGCTCGATCGGTCCCGCGGATGTGCCCGGGGGCCGGGCCGGCCGGGCCGTTCGCTGACCGGTCGGGCTATCGGGGGCGTTCTCGGGGGCGTTTTGCGAGTGTCGGAACGAGCGGGGCGCAGTGGTGGTGTCGCGGCGAGGCCGCGGTGATGCCGTGCCGAATTCTTCCGATTGTCAGGGTGCGAGCGGGAGTTGGTCTCCGGTGGCGCCGGCTTCCAGCGTTGCGTAGTCGGGATGGTTCAGGCGGTGGTGGACGTAGATCTGGTCGGCCCAGGGTGGGTCGAAGGGGGTGAAGGCGCGCAGGCCCAGGACTCGGCCGATCGCTCGGTCCGGATGGGCGGTGTTGAAGTCGGCGATCGCGGCGGCCTCACCGATGTGCTCGACGGTGCCCGGGAGGTCGTCGAGGTAGCAGGTGACCCGGGGCAGCAGGTGTTCGTGGCCGGGGCGGCGGAAGAGTTCCAGTGCGGTTGTCGTCGAGGTGTAGTGGTCCAGGTCCAGGGCGACGAACCCGACCGGGTGATCGCGCAGTTCGTTCGAATGGGTGTCGAGGTAGTCGGGCAGTGTGTGGGCGAGGTCGCCGATCACCAGCTCCGCCTCGCCCAGCCGGGCACGCAGGCGGTCGTGGTCCATGGCGTAGAAGCCGGGGCCGAACAGGTAGGGCAGATCCCGGGGATCCCTGGCCGGCGGCATGCCCACTCCGCCGTCGAAGCCGACCACCCGCACCGTGACGCCCGTCGCGGCGGCGTAGTAGCGGGCGTGCTCGGCCAGCGCCAGCAGCCCGTTGCCGCCGGCCACCCCGAACTCCACCACCGTCACGCCGCGATGCCCCAGGCGCGCGGCCGATTCGGTGGCCCGACGCACGCCGTAGGCGTAGTGGGCCCGTTCCACCAGCCCGAACCGGTATGCCGTCGCCGACCCGACACCGGGCAGCCGCCGAATCAACCGGTTCCGGGCCGCATGGCGGGTGCCGGACTTGGACCAGTCCCACACCACGTCGGACCACCCACCCGTGGGCCGACGACCGAAGGGATGACCCTTCTGGGCACTCGTATGTGAACCCCTGCGCGTCATGGGCTCTCTCCCTCGGCACGACGGACGGGCGGACGGGCGGGCGAACGACTGGGCGACTGGGCGACCGACCCTCCCCATGATCAATGAGCCCTCGGCCGCACGCACACACCCCGCCCCGGCCGGTCGGGTGCATTTCGGAACGTTGGGAACTGGTTCGTGGGTGTTCAGGTGGGGGGCGTCTGGCGGACACAGTTCTGCGTCATCGTCTTGGCGTTCGGACACATTGGTTCAGGATCGGCGCGGTTGAGGAGTTCGGTGGGTATGAGGCTGGTCGCGAAGGGTCTGCGGGCGGTATGGCGAGGAACGTCGGTCGGCGCGGTCTGTGTCGCGCTGTGTGCCGGCGGCGGACTCGCGGGTACCGCGCACGCGGCGGAGACTGCGGGTGCCGAGGGCGCGGGGGCGGCGTTCCCGTCCGCTGTCGCCGGGTGGAAGCCGGTCGGAAAGTACGAGATCGACGCACAGTCCCAGGCCCAGGGGTTGGCCGGCGTGCGACCGCACGGCGGGAAGCCCTACACGTACTACGCCGGGAACACCTCGATTCCGGCGGACGTGCGGGCGCGTGGCTGGGGGCACATCGGTGACCCGGACTCCTCGCGCGGCTACGTGTTCGATGCCTATCAGGGCGGTGGGGACGCGACCGCCAAGATGTTCCGGGTGACCACACCGGCGGGCGACGCCTACGAGTACGTGCACCCGCTGGCTGCGGGTGAGGCGATGAACAACTCCTTCGCTGCGGTTTCCCCCGACTCCCGTTGGCTCGTCTCCGGCGAGTGGGACACGATGAATCGGCTGCTCGTCTTCCCCACGCCGATGCTGAACGGGGCCACGCCGCAGACCGGCGGCACCCTCCCGCTTGCGGCCACCATCGAGCTGGACCGGCCGGTCAAGGACATCCAGGGCTGCACGTTCCTGGACGCGAAGCGGTTGGTGTGTGCGTCGGACGACTCCGACGCGAAGTTGTTCCCCGTGGCCAAGCCGCTGCTGCAGATCGAGTTGAAGAAGGCGCTGAACGGCAAGACGGTGACCGGGCATGTCACTTCGCTCGGCGCGCTGCCCCTGCTGAGCGCATGTCCCGGCGCTCCGGCCGACTTCGAGACCGAGGGCGACGACTACGACCGGCGTACGGGTGTCCTGCGGGTGGAGATGATTCCGCCGCGTGATTGTGCGGCGCGCGCCACCGTGTACGAGTTCGAGCGCAAGCGCTGATTCGGTCCGCCCACGCGGAGGCCGCGAACACGCGCTCCGCGTGGGCGGGTTCCGCGTGGGCGGGTTCGGCAGTAGAGGGGTAGGCGGCAAAGACGGCTCCCGGACGGTGCGGTTCCCCGGCGCTGCGGCGGTCGGGGCGGCTACGGGGTGTCGGGACGCGGCGTGTCGGCATGCGGCGTGTCGGCATGCGGGGTGTCGGCTCGGGCGAGGGTGATGGCTTCCACGGGGCACAGCGCGGCGGCGTCTTCGGCCCGGGCGGTCGTGGGTGGGGCGTCGGAGCGTACCCGGGCCCGTCCGTCGGCGCCCTGCGCGAAGTGGGTGGGGGCCGTGGCCGCGCAGATGCCCGAGGCGATGCACAGGTCGAGATCGATCTCGATGTGCCCGTGGGTGGGGCCCGGGGCGGGCGTGTTCGGGGGCGGAACCGGGGGCTTCGGGGTGGGCATCGGCGTCACCAGCTGACCGGGAGGGTTCGGGGGGCTCGGGTCTTCAGACCGAACTTCCAGGTGACGGGTGCTGCCGGGCGCAGGGTCGGGAAGCGGCGGGTCAACGCGGTGAGGGCTTCCTGGAGTTGCACGCGGGCGAGTTGGGCGCCCACGCAGTGGTGCACTCCGTGACCGAAGCCCAGGTGGGGGTTGGGGGTTCGGGTGAGGTCCAGGATCTCGGGCGCGTCGAAGACCGATTCGTCGTGGTTGGCGGACGAGTTGATCGCCATCACCGCGTCGCCCTCGGCGATCTCGACGCCGGCGAGGGTCAGTGGTTCGGTCGCCACGCGAAGATTGGCCTGGACGTTGGTCTGCGCGTAGCGCAGGAGTTCCTCGGTGGCGGTGGGGATGGTTTCGGGCCTGTCGAGGATGTGCCGGTAGCGCTCGGGGGCGGCCAGGAGCAGATGGATCATGCCGGACAGGCGGTCGGACGTGGTGCCGTAGCCACCGGCGAGCAGGACGACGCAGAAGGAGATCAGTTCGTCCTCGGTGAGGCGGTCCTCGTCGTCGCGGGCGGAGATCAGGACGCTGAGCATGTCGTCGGCCGGGTGTCGGCGCTTGTCGGCGATCAGGTCGGCCATGTAGCCGGTCATCTCGGCGACCGCGAGGGTGACGGCGGCGTCGGGGATCGCGGTGAGGCTGCGCAGCGCGTCGCACCAGGCATCCAGCCGGTCGCCGTGGTGGCGCGGGGTGCCGAGGAGGTCGCAGATGACGGCCAGGGGCAGGGGTCGGGTGAACAGCGGCACCAGGTCCGCCGGGCGGCCGTGCGCGCTGACCGTGTCGAGCAGGCCGTCGACCAGGCGGGCGATGTCGTGTCGCATGGCCTCGGCGCGGCGCGCGGTGAAGGCGGCGGCGACGAGTTTGCGCAGGCGGGTGTGTTCGGGCGGATCGGCGGCCAGGATCGAGTCGGCCAGCGTGGGGACGTCGGCCATCCGCGGGCCGCTCCCCCGGGTGGCGCGGGTGCGGCTGAAGCGCGGGTCGCCCAGGACCAGGCGCACGTCCGCGTAGCGGGTGACCAGCCAGGCCCGGTCACCGCTGGGGAGTCGGATCCGGACGCACGGGGCGTCCCGGCGCAGGGCGGCGAACTCGGGAATGGGGTCGAGCCCGTCGCGGTGTGGGAAGGGGAAGACCCGGCCGGGGGCGGGGTGGGTGGGCGTCTCGGGGAGGGGATCGCCGCCGGCGACGACGGGCGGCCGCGTTCGCGGCAGCGACATCGAGTCGTCCCCGGAGGCGGCGGTCGTCCGCGTTCCCCGTTCGGGCTTCGGCTCGCCGCCGGAGGTATCGCTCGCCCGCGTTCGCGTCGGCGAGGTCGCGTCGCCGCCCCGGGTGGCGGTGGGGGTGCGGGGTTCGTCGGGGGCCGGGTGGGTCACGGTTGCTCCGGGGTGGCGGGTTCGTAGACGGAGACGTGGTAGGTGCTGTCCCGAGTGAAGGGGGCGCCCGCCCACGAGCCCAGGCGCTGCCTGAGCCGCAGGCCCGCTCGGTGCGCCAGCAGGTCGAGTTCGCCGGGGGACGCGTAGTGGAACGAGACGCGCAGGTGGCGAGTGCGGTCGGCCTCGTGGATGAGGTAGTGCGAGTGGTACGTCTGGGTGGACGGGTCGATCCTGCGGTGGCACAGGATGAGGTGTTCGTCGGTTTCGGCGACGACCTCGGGGACGCCGGATGCGGCGGCGACCGCGAGGGCTTCGGGAAGGTGGGCGTCGAACACGAAGACTCCGCCGGGCTGTTGCAGGCGGGCCCTGGCGGCGGCGAGGCAGCGCTGTTGGGCTCGGCTGTCGGGAAGTTCGAAGAAGGTGCCGCCGGCGAGGTAGATCAGGGAGAACGGGCCGGGTGTGGCCACGTCGGCGAAGTCGCCCGTGATGACCGTGATTTCGGCTCCGCCCGGCTTGCCGCGCAGATGCCGGATCATCGCTTCGGAGGCGTCGATGCCGTGCACGCGCAGGCCACGTTCGGCGAGCGGCAGGGCGATGCGGCCGGTGCCGATGCCGAGTTCGAGTACCGGTCCGGAGCCGGCGAGGTCGGCAAGGGCCTGCACGGTGGCGCCGGTGATCCCGGGTTTGCCGAACCACCGGTCGTAGTCCGCCGCATGGGTGTCGGCGTAGCCCGGGCCGATCGGCTCCGCGGCGCCCGCGGATCGCAGCTTGGCGCCGCCGCCGGGGTCGGGCGTCGGGCCGGCCGGACGGGGGCTACGGGCGGGCGGACTGTCGGTCCTGGGCATGGCGGCTCCTCGGCTCGCGGCGGATCGAAGTCGGGGGACGGGGATCGGAGGTCGGGGGTGGGCGTCGGCTCAGCCGAACGGGTGCGGAGCCGACGCCCTCCGTGGGTGCTGTTCGGGCGCCGGCCCGGTGGGCAGGGCGCCCGCGCCCGGGGCGATGGCCCGGATGACGGTGCTGCCGAGAGTGCGGGCGGGGCCGGCCGTGGTGTCCACGAGGATGACGTCACGGTCGGTGTGGGCGGCGAGTGCGGTGAGCCCGGGTCGATTCACCGGCGTCGTCGCGGCGTCGGCGCTCGCGCGTCCGGCCGGCTGCCGCGGCGGCGTGGGGTGCCCGTGGGCGTCGTGGGTGCGGCTGGTCCACAGGGTCAGGCTGTCCTGCCGGTGGTAGGCCCACAGGGCGTGTTGTACGGCCGTCCGTGGCGGGTGACGCCCCCACCCGCGGGCCCAGGTGTCCACGGCCACCGGGCTGCTCATGCTCCAGCGCACCATGAGGGCCTCGTAGGCCGCCTTCTCGATCAGCGGCGGGATGGCGGTGTCGGGGCCGCACCGGGCTCCGAAGGTCTGGCGGGTGCCGTCGGGGGCGTGCAGGCAGACCACGACGCAGCGGGCACCGGGGGTGGCCGGGACGTCCAGCACGCTCGCGGTGACGTCGAGTTCGGTCAGGAGCTTGGCCAGGGGGTCGGGTGGTTCGCCGGTGGGCAGCGGGGTGGGGGCCGGCGAAAGGCCGTACCAGCTGCGGCGGATCAGGTCGCGTTCGAGGACTTCCCAGGCGGCGTGGTCCGCGGCGGCCTGTGGGTCGGGGTGCGCGGCGAGGCCGGTCGAGCCGACGCCCGGGCCCGGGTCGCAGCCGGTGGGCGGACGATGGTGCAGGAAGACCGAGCCGGCGGGCACATGGATCTCGGCGTCGGTGTGCGCGTGGCGCCCGAGCACCCACAGCCGTCGGGTGCTGCGGGCGACGTCCGGGGGCGTGGTGGGCGCGAAGCCGTCGGGGGTCGCGGCGGCGGGGTCGAGTGCGGGGATGCCGCGCCGGCGCAGCTCGGCGTAGCCGGCGACCAGCGCCGCGTCGTTCGCCTCGGCCTCGCGGCCGGCCAGGATGTTGCCGACGCGCTCCAGGAGTTCGCCGCGGGCGCTGGTCACCACCTGTTCGCGGCGATGTCCCGCGGCGCTGCCGACGACGACCGGTCGTTCGCCGGCCGCGCAGACGGCGTCGAATTGCGGCGAGCGGGCGGCGATGCGCGCGATGACGATGTCGGGCCCGCGGTCGTAGGGGCTGAACACCTGCGGGTCCCACCCGGGCGCGGGCGTCACGCGTGCGTCCCGGCGACGTCGGCGGCCTGTTCCAGGACGGACAGCCCGTGCTCGGTGAGCGCGCGGCGGTGCTCGCGCAGGGTGCCCACGGCGTCGATCGCGGAGCGGGCGAGCAGGTCGTGCCGGGATCGCACGGCGTCGGCCGCCTTCGTCGGGGTCGCCGCCGGACCCGCGTCCAGCAGCCGCCGGTACAGCAACACGCTCCGGGCCAGCACCACCGCCTGTTGGAACAGGCCGGTGAGCGGCCGCGGATCGGCGCGCAGCGGGGTGGCGACGAGTGGGCCGTCGTCTTCGGCGAGGCGACGCAGGAAGGGCTCGGCGGCGACGGTAGCGGCGTTGCAGCGGGTGTGCGTTCCCTCGTGGACGAGGGCCTCGGCCAACCGGATCGGGCCGGGCAGTCCGTGGGCGCTTCGGTCCAGCCGGTCGCGTCGGATGAACACCGCGCCGTGCACGCCGAAGTCGGTGAAGCCGTCGATCGCCGCGCCGTCCAACAGCGCGATCTGCACCAGGATTTCGCCGAGTTCCGCGCTTGCCTCGGGCCAGATGTCGGCCAGCAGGCGGGCGGTCTCGCGGACCGTGTCGGTGTCCGCGTCGCGCCAGGCGACCACGGTCGACGCGGGCGGGGTCGTGGTGTCGTCGTCCCGCTTCGGAATGGCCTTCAGGGCCCGGGCCACGCTGCGTTGCAGATGTGCCCGCGGGGCCACGAGGTCGACGGGCCAGGCGAGTTCGGGGAGCGGGTCGGCGATGTCGGCTCTGGCGCGTTCGAGCATGCGACCCAGCGCCTCCAGGCGTTGTGGGTCGGGTGGTTCGGCGTGCAGGACTCGCTGGGCGACGTGGGCCGTCTCGATGACGGCCGGGTGTGTCGATTCCCGCGGCGTGGTGGTCAGGTCGGCTCGGGCCAGGATCGTTTGCGTCATGCGCGCCAGGACCGCGCGTTCCTCGGCGCTTTGCCCGGCATCCGGTTCCACTCGCATGGCGAGTACCTCTCGTGATCCCGATGCGGGGTGTACGACGGGCCGGATCGTCCGGCCCGTCGTACACGGTGACGTTGCCTCAGCTGGGGATGTCGATCATCAAGGCCAGCTCGGGCAGTTCGTCTTCCGGGACAAGTTCGATGTCGTCGTGCATATCGGACTCCCTTCGGATCGCCGGTTCCCCCGCCGTCGACGAGGACGACCGGAAGCGCCATCGTGGGCGCGCAACGACGATCGGCACAAGGAGTAGCCGCTGGTTGCGCTCCGTGGGGAGTCGAGTCGGTACAGCCGGAAACGCCCTTGTATTTCGCGCGGATGACCCTGCTTCGTCCCGAACCGAGCGGGCCGGCAGCCGTTTTGGCGGGAGGCGCGAATGCCGGCCACATCCGCCGCGGCCTGTCAACGGCTCATCCGGACCTCCGAGGTGCCGTGCGTCGGACAAACAATGGCCGGAAACCACGAGGCGGGTTCTGCCCGGCGAGGCGATTGCCGCGGGAGAGCCGCCGACGACGGCCCGATCCGGCGCCTCGGGGCGGCGGGTCGGGCCCGGGCGGTGGGTTCCGTCCGCCGCCGCGACACCCGGATTCGGACGTTCTGGGGTTCCCGCATCCGGGGCGGGCGAGTGCGGTGTCCCGCCCCGCGGTCCGGGTCGGGCGCCGGTCTTCGCCGGCCCCGCGAGGCGCCCCGGGCGGGTGGTGTCGACCGGTTCTCGCCGTTGTCCGCGCGTCACTCTTGGCAACGCGGTGATCACCGGTGATGATGTCCCGGCGTCGCCGCCCCGGGCGCACGCCGGCACCGCCGGATCACCGCCGCCCAGGACGAGGAGACGCCGATGAGCCCCGCCCCCATCGCACCGACCCGAACGATTCCCGATGCCCGTCGCGGATTGTGCCCGCCGGCTCCGGTTCAGGGCTGAGGGCGGCATGCGCATCGCCTACCTGCACGGCGGCAGCATCCCCTCGTACTGGGCCAACAACGTCCATGTCATGCGCATGTGCGACGCGTTCGCCTCGGCCGGGCACGACATCACCCTCTACGCGGCCCCCGGCACCTATCCGGCCGACGACGCGTACGCGTACTACGGGGTCCGCCATCGCTTCCCCATCCGTACCGTCGCGGCACCGGAGCACTCCCCCGCCGGATACCGGCAGCGCGCCGAGCGGGTGCGGGAGTCGCTGATCCGCGACGGCGTCCCGGATCTGATCTTCGGGCGCGATCCGTACTGCCTCGCCGTGGCCGCCGACGTGGCGCCGTTCGTGTACGAGGTGCACCAGATCCGGACGGACCTCTCCCCGCCCGAGACCGAGCAACGGCTGCTCGCCGAGCCCCGGTTGGCCCGGGTCGTGGTGATCACGCAGGCGCTCGCCCGCGATCTGTGTGCGACCTACCCGCAGCTGGATCCGGCGGCCGTGCTGGTCGCGCCCGACTGCGCCGACCCGCCCCGCCCCGCGACCGAGCCGGTGCGGCTGCCGGGCCGGGCGGGGGTGCCCCGGGTCGGCTACGTCGGGCATCTGTACGACGGGCGCGGCATCGATCTGATCCTCGACCTCGCCGAGCGGCTCCCGGGCCTGGACTTCCACCTGGTCGGCGGCACACCCGAGGACCGGGATCGGTGGGAGCAGTCCTGTGCGCTTGCCAACATCTACTTCCACGGGCATCGACCGCCCGCGGAACTACCCGGCTATTTCCCGCTGTTCGATGTGGTCCTGGCGCCGTACGAGGAGAAGGTGTATCTCACCGGCAGGCTCGGTGAGACCGGCCGGTGGACGTCTCCGATGAAGTTGTTCGAGTACATGTCCCACGGGCGGGCGATCGTCGTCTCCGACCTGCCGGTCCTGCACGAGGTGATGACGGATCGGGTGAACTGCCTGATCCGCCCGCCCGCGGATCCGCCCGCGTGGGCGGACGCCGTCCTCGAACTGGTGGGCGACGACGAGTTGCGTCGCTCGCTCGGCGACGAGGCACGGCGGCAGGTCCTGGACCGCTACACGTGGCGTCGGCGCGCCGACGTGGTGTTGGCGGGCCTGGATCCGTCGCGGGTGGTGGGCGGCGCGGGGCCGGCGTGACGCGGTGGTGCCGGTGCCGCGGCTACCACTTGGTGGTGCGCAGGACCTCCGCGGTTTCCGGGTCGGCCGGGTAGAAGGACTCGATGGCCAGCTCGGCGACGGTGATGTCCAGCGGGGTGCCGAAGGTGGCCATGGTGCTGAAGAAGGTGAGGATGCGGCCGTCGTGGTGCAGGCGGAGTGGGATGGCGATGTCGCCGGGGCCGGGGAGTTCGACCTTGGGCTCCGGCTGGTCGCAGGGGTAGCCGACGAGTTCGTCGTAGAGCTTGATGATGTCCGGATCGGCGGTCATCGTCACCTGCTGGCGCAACCTGCTGAGCAGGTGGGCGCGCCATTCGCCGAGGTTGGCGATCAGCGGGGCCAGGCCCTGCGGGTGCAGGCTCAGGCGGAGCAGGTTGACCGGCTCGCGCAGCAGTTCGTCCGAGACGCCGATACGAAAGAGCAGGGCGGGCTCGTTGGCTTCCACCCGGTTCCAGTATCGGTCCAGGACCACGGCCGGGAACGGCTCGTGTGCGGCGAGCACTTGGCGCAGCATGGCTCGCACGGCCGCCATGTGCGGGGCCTCCAGGCTGGTCTCGTGGTAGACGGGGGCGTAACCGGCGGCGAGTAACAGCGGGTTGCGTTCGCGCAGTTCCAGCCCCAGGGCCTCGGCCAGGCGCAGCACGATGTCCCGGCTGGGGCCGGAGCGGCCGTTCTCGATGAAGCTCAGGTGGCGCGGGGAGATCTCCGCCTGGGTGGCAAGTTCCAGTTGGCTCAGCAGACGACGTTTGCGCCACTGGCGCAGCAGGTCGCCGATGGGCTGTGTTTGGCGCGGGGTCGTGGTCACCGTCACTGGTCCCTACCTCGTCCTCCCGGCGGGCGTCCTCCGGCCCGCCTGGCTCCATTGTCGATACCCGGGCGGCGGCGCGCATGGTGAACGCGGTATCGGGTGGCGCGGTGTGCACCGGCGGGGAACGCGGTCCCGCGCGGGCGCGCAGGCATGGGAGCGGCCTCCGACGCCTGGCCACCCCACTTGCGCGGTCCCGCGCGGGCGCGCAGGCACCGGCGCGGGGCATGGGCTGCCAGCGAGGTGGGTGGAGGACGGCCCCGGCGTGCGGTCTCGGGGGTCGACCGCGTGGCGGGGCCGTCGGTCCGGTGCGGCGGTGCGGCACCACCGGTCGATCACCAGGTGACGGGAAGTTCGTTGACGCCGTAGACCACCGTGTCGTAACGGAACGAGAGATCGACGAGGTCGGCGCCCAGGCGCAGGTTCGGGAACCTGCGGAACAGCGCCGGCAGCGCGATCTCCATCTCCATCTTGGCCAGGGCCGCGCCCGGACAATAGTGCGTGCCGTGTCCGAACGCGAGGTGGTGCCGGGCGTCCCGGTCCGGGTCGAAGCGGGCCGCGTCGGTGAACACGCTGTCGTCGTGGTTCGCGGCGGAGATCGCGAAGACCACCGCGTGGCCCGGCCGGATCGGCACGCCGCCCAGGGTGGTTTCCCGCTTGGCGACCCGGACCTGGTTGTCCTGCGAGATGGACCAGTAGCGCAGGAGTTCGTCGATCACCTTGCCCAGCCGGCCGGGCTGTTCGAGCATGGGTTGGATCTGTTCCGGATGCCGGAGCAGGGTCAGCACGCTCAACGCGATCTGGCTGGCCGTGGTCTCCGCGCCCGCGACCAGAAGCAGCAATACCATTGCCACGAGTTCGTCCCGCCCGAACTCGCCCTTGGCCACGTGCAAATGCACCAGGCGACTGATCAGATCGTCGGACGGTTCACGTTCCTTGTCCCGGACCAGCCCTTCCAGATATTCGGAAAGTGCGCCGAACGCGTCCACCGCATCCGCATTGCGCAGATCGCATCGCGTCAGCGCCAGATTCTGTTCCTGGAAGGCGTCCAGATCGCGTTCCGGTACGCCGAGTATTCGGGCGATCATCAGCGCCGGAATGGGAAAGGCGAATGCGGGCAGCAGGTCCACCGGCTGCGGTTGTTCGGCCACGGCGTCCAGCAGGCCCTGCACGAGTTCGCGTACGGCCGGCCGATATCCGTCCACGGCCGTGTTGTTGAATTCCGGCATCACCATGCGCCGTACCCGGGTGTGTTCGGGCGGGTCCAGCCGCAGGAACGAGTGCAGCAGCGGGTCGGGCGGGAGCGGCAGGCGCAGCGGGAATCCCGGCAGCGTGATGTCGACGCTGAGCGAGGGGTTGAGCATGGCCGCGCGCATGTCCGCGTAGCGCGTCACGAGCCAGGCCAGGGTGCCGTCGTCCAGGCGCACCTGCCTGGGCGGTTCCTCGCGCAGCTCGGCGTACCGGTCGGGGGGCAGCAGCGGGCAGGATCGGGGCATCGGCCAGGTCGGGATCGTCGTGTCCTGGGTCGTGTCGGTCATCGTGCCTCCTCACGCGGAGAGTGGAGCCGATCGCACGGTTGCGGTGCGAACGGGACGAGCCGAGCGGGTGCGGTGGCGGACCCCCGGCCCGGTGGGGTGTCCCGCGCCACCGGGCCGAGGTCGATCAGCTCTCCTGTGCGGCGGGCCCGGGCAGGAGTTGGGCGAGGCCCGCCACCACGACGGTGAAGCCGGCCAGGACCGCCACGCTCCATTCGAAGGCGTGCGCGTAGGCGAGCGAGTGGCCGTCGCCCAGCACGCCGAAGAACACCACACCGATGGCGGACACGCCCAGCGCGTTGCCGCATTCCTGCGCGGTGGACAACACTCCGGCCGCAGCGGCGGCGTGGCTGGGTGAGACCCCGGCGAGCACGGTGGGCGTCACCGGATTGATGAACAGCGCCATGCCCATGCCGGCCACGCACAGTCCGGGCATCACCCACGCCGAGGGCCCGTCGACGCCGATCCCGGCGACGGCGGCGAGCAACAGGCCGTATCCGACCGCGACCACCAGTGCGCCCAGGGTGAGCACGTGCTTGCCCAGTCGGACGCCCAGCGCGGGTGCGGCGAACGCGGCCGGGACGTAGCCGATGCCCAGGGCTCCGAAGACCACACCGGTGGTCAGCGGCGACAGGCCGTGGCCGTCCTGGAGGTAGAGCGCGAGCACGAGCATGAAGGAGGCCATCGCGGCGAAGAAGCCCAGGATGATCAGCACGCCGACGGAGAAGGCCCGTTCCCGGAACAGGGTCAGCGAGATCAGTGGTGCCTGGTCGCGCTGTTCGAGTCGGTGCTGGCGGACGGCGAACCCGGCCAGCAGCGGGACGGAGGCCGCCAGGCATGCCCACGACCACGCCGGCCAGCCCTGTTCGCGGCCCTCGACCAGCGGGAAGACGATGGCCAGGAGGCCGAGCGAGCCGAGCAGTGAGCCGAGCAGGTCCAGGCCGAGCCGACCGGAGCCGTGCGACTCCGGGATGAAGCGGCGCATCAGTACCAGTGAGGCCAGCCCGATCGGCACGTTGATCAGGAAGATGGTGCGCCAGCCCAGGCCACCGATGTCCAGGTGGATCAGCACCCCGCCGATGAGTTGACCGAAGGTGGCGCCGATGCCCATCGACAGTGCGAACGCGGTGAACGCGCGCACGCGTTGCGGGCCGGTGAACGAGGTGTTCAGGATGGCCAGCATCTGCGGGGTCATCACGGCCGCGCCGACGCCCTGGAGCACCCGGGCGGCGATCAGTACGCCCGAGTCCGGTGCCAGACCGCCGCCCAGCGAGGCGACCGTGAACAGCACCATGCCCAGGGCGAACATCCGACGCCTGCCGTACAGATCGCCGAGTCGGCCGGCGGTGAGCATGCAGGCGGCGTAGGCGAGGCTGAACCCGGAGACGATGAACTCGACGGCTGCGGAGCTTGCGTGCAGGTCCGCGCGGGTGGACGGGATGGCCACGTTGACCACGAAGAAGTCCAACGTGATCATGAACATGCCGGAGACCACGATGAGCATGCGGATCAGGGCGTGCCGGTCCGCCTCCGGCTCGGCCGCCGGTACCGCGTCGGGCGCGGCGGTGCGGGTGTTTGCGTCGGTCGACATGGTCGAACTCCCGATCGAGGTGTCGTCGTTGCTTCCGGCCGCTTCGCCGCCGCCGGGAGACGACGGCGCGGGGTCCGGCACGGGACGGGTGGTGCACCCGGGCCAGTGCCGGAATCGACCCGCGCCGCGAGGATCGACCGCACCCGATCCCGCGAGGTGGTCGCGGCGCGGCGGTTGACGAGTGCTCAGTCGGCCTGGTCGGCCTGCACCTTGTCGATGAACTGGTGGTCGCGGACCATCCGGCCGTTCGCGTCGAAGGTGACCACCTGCGTACCGGTCATCGTCGGCTCGCCGCCGGCCGCCGGGACCACCTCCCACTGGTAGCGCACGGCCTCCTGGGTGGCGTCCACCCTGGCGACCCGGAACCCGAAGCCCTTCGGGACGAAGTTCTCGTACGCTTCCGTGACCGCCTCCTCGATGCCTTCACGGCCTCGATACACGGTGGCGGTGTTGCTGTAGACACAGTCCTCGGCCCACAGTTCGGCGATGTTCTTCCGCCGGATTTCGGCGTCCGGCTCCGCCCAGGTCGCGACGTACTTTTCCACGATCGCTTCGATCTCGCTCACATGCACTCCTCATACGATCACACGGGGATTTGAATACGAGGACGTACGGGGGTTCGGCCTCGCGTGGGGCGGAAAACGCCCCGACGGCTCAAGCCTGGTACCGAAAGAGAGCCCGGTCGATTACCTCGGAAGTAATAAATCTGCGTGGATCGGGCCGTCGGCTCGTGGGTTCCGCTCCGGTGTGCCGCCGCCGCGTCGCCTTCCGCGTCGCCGCGCCGCCGCCGCGTCGTCACTTCGCCGATCCGAGCGTGCCGGCGGGCGAAGAGCCGGGTCCACTACCCGGGAGGTAATAAATCCGCGCGCCCGGAACCCGACCGGGCCGGTTCGACCGGGCGGAGCGCGGCGGCAATCACATCAGCCCTGGATCAGCCCGGCGTCAGCAACGGCTGTTTACCTGTGGCCGATGAATACCAGTCGACACCTGCGTGAGATGAGTCGGCGCGAGCGCCGAGACGCCCTGGAAGACCTCGTCGTGGCATACCTCAAGGAGATCCTGCTGATGGACGACGGTGAGGAACTGCCGCTCGACCAAGGCTACTTCGACCTCGGCCTGACCTCTCTTCGGCTCAACGACGTCAGGTCCCGGCTGGAGCGGTCACTGGACATCGGCATCGACGCCACCATCCTGTTCGGCCGCCCGACGGTGGAGCAGCTCGTCGCCTACCTGACCGACGTCCTGTCCGCACCGCCCGCCGAACCGATCATGCACGCGGCCGACTCGCGGCCGCCCGGCACGGAAACCAAGGAAACCAGTGATGTCGGATAGCCCGCGCACGAGCGACCGCCGATGGGAACCGGGCGACGAGCCCATCGCGATCGTCGGCATCGGCCTGCGCCTGCCCGGCGGAGCCGAGTCCCCCGACGAGTTCGACGCGTTCCTGCGGGCCGGGCGGTCCGGCATCCGGACCATCCCGGAGGACCGCTGGGACGTTGCGGCCTTCAGTGCGCAGGAGCCGGACCAGAGGGGCAGGATCGGCACGCACAGCGGCGGTTTCCTGGACCGCCTGGACCTGTTCGACGCGCCGTTCTTCAACATCTCCCCCAAGGAGGCCCGCTACATCGATCCCCAGCAGCGCATGGTGTTGGAGACCGCGTGGCAGGCGCTGGAACACGCCGGTATCGACCCCACGCCGCTGCGGCGCGGCGACGGCGGCGTCTACATGGGTGTCAGCTCGTTCGACTACGCGCTGCACATGGGCGCGTTGCCCTACGAGGAACTGGACGGGCACCTGGCGGCGGGTTGCACGATCTTCTCGATGTCCGGCCGGCTGTCCTACTTCCTGGGGTGGCGCGGCCCGAGCGTGTGTGTGGACACCGCGTGCTCGTCCTCGCTCAGCGCGCTGCACATGGCGGTGCAGGCGCTGCGCAATCGCGAGTGCACGATCGCGCTGAGCGGTGGGGTCAACGCGGTGCACCACCCGAGCTTCATGGTGATGTTCTCGCACGGCCAGATGCTCGCGAGCGACGGACGCTGCAAGACGTTCGACGAGTCGGCCGACGGCTATTCACGGGCCGAGGGCTGCGGCATCGTGGTGCTCAAGCGGCTGTCGGACGCCGAGCGCGACCACGACACCGTGCACGCGCTGATCCGCGGCACCGCGATCGGCCAGGACGGCGACAGTGCGGGCCTGACCGTGCCGCACGGCCCCGCGCAGGAGCAGGTGATCCGCACCGCGCTGGCGGCGGCCCGACTGACGCCCGCCGACATCCAGTACGTGGAGGCGCACGGCACCGGCACCCCGCTCGGCGACCCGATCGAACTGGGCGCCATCAACGCCGTGTTCGCCGATTCGCACAGCGCGCGGGCGCCGCTGGTGGTCGGCTCGGCGAAGACCAACATCGGGCACCTGGAGCCGGCGTCCGGCATCGTCGGGGTGATCAAGACCGTCCTGCAACTGCGTTCGGCCACCATCTACCCGCACCTGAACTTCACCGAGCCCGCGCGCCGCATCCCGTGGGACCTGTATCCGATCAGCGTCCCCACCGAGTGCCTGCCCTGGCGGGCGCCGATCCGGCGCGCGGTGGTCAACAGCTTCGGCTTCGCCGGCACCATCGCGGCCACCGTGCTGGAACAGGCCCCGGAGCCGTCCGCCGCACCGCTCCCCGAACCCGCGCCGCCCACGGCCGTGTTCACCCTGTCCGGCAAGAACGCCGCCGGATTGCGCCGCCAGGCCCGGAGCTACCGGGAGTTCCTGGACCGCACCCCGGAACCGGACCTCGGCCGGTTGTGCCACGCCGCCAACGTCGGCCGGGCCCACCTGGGCCACCGGCTGGCCGGCGTCGTCAAGAGCCGCGCCGACCTGGTCAAGCTTCTGGACGCGGCGATCGAACCGGACGACCGGCCCGCCGCCGCCCCGGTACGCAAGGTCGCCTTCCTGTTCGGCGGCCAGGGCGCCCAGTATCCGGGCATGGGCGCCGCCCTGTACGAGCGGTTCCCGGTGTTCCGCGAGTACTTGGACGAGTGCGAGTCGCGGTTCGCCCCGCACCTGGCCGAGTCGATCCGGGACCTGATCCTGGGTCGGGCCCGGGACGACACGCTGCTGGATCGCACCGGGTACACCCAACCCGCCCTGTTCGCCTTCGAGTACGCGCTCGCCCGGTTGTGGATCTCCTGGGGTGTCCAGCCCAACGTGCTGATCGGGCACAGCATCGGCGAGGTCGCCGCGGCCGCGGTGGCCGGCCTGTTCTCGCTCCCGGACGCGGTGACGCTGGTGGCCGCGCGCGCCCGGCTGATGCAGTCGGTCCGCAAGCCCGGCGGGATGGCCGCGGTCGCGCTGCCCGCCGAGGAGGTCGGCCCGCTGCTGGCCGGGCGCACCGATCTGGCACTGGCCGCGGTGAACGCCCCCGACCAGTGCACGATCTCCGGGGGCAGCGAACAACTCGACGAACTGGTGGCCGAGTTGCGTGACCGTGGCGTTCGGGTGGATGCCCTGGCCGTGTCCCACGCGTTCCATTCGCCGCTGATGGCCGAGGTGTTCGACGAGTTCCACTCGGCGATCGCCGGGATCACCTTCCGGCCGCCGGAGATCCCGCTGATCTCCAACACCACCGGCGCGCTGGGCCGGTTCGCGGAACTGGGCACCGCCGACTACTGGGTGCGGCACATCGGCGAACCGGTGCTGTTCATGGCCGGGGTGCGGGCGGTCGAGCAGCGCGGCCGGCATGCCTTCGTCGAGATCGGCCCCTCGACCGCGCTGACCGCGCTGGCCAAGCGGTGCATCACCGCCGAGGAGCACCGGTGGGCGGCCAGTGTCCGACGCCGCGACCCGCACGGCGACACCGTGTTGCGCGGCCTGGCCGAGCTGTACGCGGCCGGCATCGGGGTGTCCTGGGCGGGCGTGCACGCGGGACGCCCGGCGGCGCGCATGCAGTTGCCCACGTACGCCTTCGAGCGCAAGCGGTACTGGCTGCCGGTGGCCGGGAAGGCCGGCAGCGGTGCCGGCGCCTCGGCGCCGGGAGCGGCGTGGCATCCACTGCTGGGCCGACCGGTCCCGACCACGGCGGACGACCCCGCCGGCACCCGCCGGTTCGTCGCCGACTACACCGCCGAGCGCCCCGCGTGCCTGGCGGGCCACCAGGGCCCGGACGGCCCGGTGGTGCCCGCCGCCGCGTACGTCGAACTGCTGTTGGCGCTGCGCGATGTCGTGTACGGCGACAGCCACGGCGCGGTACACGACCTGGAGATCGGCGCACCGCTGCCGCTGCCCGAGGAGGGCACCGTCGAGTTGCGCACCCGGCTGGTCCCGTCGGCGGACGGCGGCGCCCGGGTCGAGATGGTCAGCGGCCCGGCCGAGGACGAGCGCACGCACGCCACCGCGCTCCTGGCCGCACCGCGGGACGACGATCGTCCCGATCGTGCGCTGCGGGCCCTGGCCGATCGGCCCGGCCCGATCCGGGAGAGCGTCGATGCCGACGACCTGTACACCGACCTGGCCTCGGTGGGCCGCCGGCACGGCCCGCGCTACCGCCTGACGACCCGGGTCGACCGGCATCGGGACGGCGTGCTGACCGGTGAGCTGACCGGTCGCGAGGCCGGTGCCGTCGAGCAGTTGCCCATCGAACTGTTGGACTGCGCGCTCCAGGTCGCCGTCGGCGCGGACCCGCACAGTCCGGCATTCGCCCCCGTGCGGTTCGGCTGCGTGCGGCTGTTCCGCAAGCCGCGCGGCGAGCGACTGCGGGTGGTCGCCCGCGTCGATGCCGACGGTCCGGACCGCCGACTGGTCGACCTCCTGCTCCTGGACGGCGACGCGCCCGTCGCCGAGCTGCGCGACGTGCGGCTCGCCCTGCCCGAACCGCCCGACAAGCGCCCGGTGTTCCTGCACCGGCTGAGCTGGTTGCGGCATCGGGCGACGCCGGGCCCGGCATCGGTCGAGCGGCACGTCCTGGTCCTGGGCGCCGACCCGGCCCGGTTGGCCGCCGCCGGTGCGACGGCGGGCATCAGGTTGTCCCACCCGGAGGGGCCCGACGGGCTCGCCCGGGCGCTCGACGACTCCTCGGTGACCGACGTGTGCTGGTTCTGGCGTGCGCTGGACGAGCCGATGTCCGCGGGCCGGCTGCGCCGCGAGTGCGAACGCAACTACCGCGACCTGTCGTCCGCGGTGGCCGCGCTGACCGCCTCGGGTACCGGTGGCGCGCCGCGACTGTGGCTGGTCACCGAGCGGGCGCAGTGGTTGCCGGGCGACCGACCGGGCACCGGCGAACAGCTCGCGGCGGCGACGCTGTGGGGGTTCGGCCACGTCCTGCTCAACGAGTACCCGCGGCATCGGGCCACCCTGCTCGACCTGCCCACCGACGCGGATCTCGCGATCCTGGCCGACGAGTGGCGCGCCGCCGACGTGGGCGACTTCCAGGTGGCCTACCGCGACGGTCTGCGCTACGCCCGCCGGTTGTTGCCCGGCGAGCGCACCCCCTCATGGGACGGCGGTTTCGCACTGCGCGCATCTGCGTCCGGCGAAACCGCGGACCTGCGTCCGGTGCCCGCCGAGGATCTCGCGCCCGGGCCGGGCCAGGTGCAACTGCGGGTGCACAGCGCCGCGGTCCACCCGCACGACCTGCGGGTGGCCGCGGCCGGCGATCCGGCGCCGGTGCCGGGCTCCGGATGCAGCGGCACGGTCGTCGCGGTCGGCGCCGGCGTGCGCTTCGCGGTCGGCGACCCGGTGGTCGCGCATCACCCTGGCACCGTACGCCGCACGGTGACGGTGCCGGCCGAGGCGGTCGCGCTCGCCCCGGACGACGTGCCCGCGCACGCGGCGGCGGCGCTGCCCGCGGCCTATGTCGCCGCCCACCACGCGCTGCGGGCCCTGGACGGGATCCCGGCCGGGGCGGTCGTGCTGGTCCGGGTGACCGGCGGGGTCGGGCAGGCGCTGACCGCGTTGGCGGTCCGGGCCGGGTACGAGGTGATCGGCCTCGCCGACCCGGACGACCCGGACCGGCCGTCGACGACGGGGGCGCGGTACGAACTCGCGCCGGACCTGGCCGACCCGACCACCGAGGTGCTGCGACGCACCGACGGGCTGGGGGTCGACGCGGCGTTCGTCGAATTCGGCGGCGGCTGCACGGCGGTCGACGTGGGCTGCCTGGTCGAGGGTGGCCGACTTGTGGTGGTCGGCGGCGCCGAGCCCGGTCCGCGGGCGAACCCGGACGCGAGCACAAAGGCGGGCGCGGACGCGGAAGCGCACGGGCAAGCGGCCACGGGTGCGCACGCGGACACCCGGGCTGCCACGGACGCGGAAGCGGACACACACGCGGCCACGGGTGCGCACCCGGGCCCCCGGGCGGCCGCGGACACGCAAGCGGCTAGCGGTGCGCACCCGGGCATCCAGGCGACCGCGGACGCGGGTGCGAGCGCGCGGCCCGATGCGATGTATCGATCCGCCGACCTGGCCGAGCTGTCGGCGACGGCGCGCACCCGCTTGGTCGCCGAGGTGCTGCCGGCGGTGGTCGAGTCGGTGCGCCGCGGTGAGCTGCCGCGGATCCGGGTGCGTGGCTTCGACCTGGACGAGGCCGACGAGGCGCTCGCCGCGGGCCGCGACGGGGGCGCCGGGCAACCGGTGCTGACCGTGGCATCCGAGCGTTCCGACCCGGTGCGGGCCGCGCCGATCCGGCCGGATCGCACCTACCTGATCAGCGGCGGTCTGGGCGGTCTGGGCCTGGTCACCGCCACCAGGCTGGTCGACCTCGGCGCCCGGCACCTGGTCCTGGTCGGCCGCAGCGGGCGGCCGACCCCGGAGGCGGTCCCGATCCTGGCCGCGCTGCGCGAGCGGGCCCGGGTCACCGTGGCCCGGGCGGACCTGGGCGATGCCGACGAGGTCGATCGGCTCTTCGCCGACGTGCGCGCCGGCGGCGTACCGCTGGCCGGCATCGTGCACGCCGCGGGCAGCGCGGGCTCCGCGCTGATCGGCAACCTGAGCTGGGAGGCCATCGACGAACAGCTGCACGCGCAGGCGTACGGCGGCTGGCTGTTGCACGAGGCGAGCCTGGACTGCCCCGAACTCGACTTCTTCATCGTGCACTCCTCGATCGCCGCGGTGGTCGGCGGCTCGACCCAGGCACACTACGCCGCCGCGTTCGCCTTCCTGGACGGCCTGATCGCGTGGCGCACCCGGCAGGGCCTGCCGGGGCGGGCGACGAACTGGGGCATGTGGTCGCGCGTGGGCATGTCCGCGCGGTTGAGCGACAACCTCGCCCGGGAGTTGGAACGCGGCGGCATGCGCTACTTCTCGCCGGCCCGTGCGCTGCGCACGATGCACCGCCTGTGGTCCGGACCGGACACGCAGTACGTGGCCGGCGAGTGGGACTGGGACCGGTACCTGTCCCAGAGCCCGCTGCGCAACGCGCTGTACGCCCGGCTGGTCGGCGCCGGTGGTCCGGATGCCGGCGAGGAGCGGGGCGGTGGCCGGACCGGTCTGGACCTGGCCGCGCTGATCGCCAAGCCCGAGTCGGAGCGCCGGGCCGCCGTGGCCGAAGTGGTGCTTGCCGGTGTCGCCGCCGCGCTGCACGCCGAGGACGAGGAGGAGATCGATCCGAGTACCGAATTCGTCGCGCTGGGACTGGACTCGCTGATGGCGCTGGAGCTCAAGACCGGTCTGGAGTCGGCCTTCCGCATCCCGCTGCCCGCCTCGCTGGCCTTCGATTTCCCGTCCCCGCAACTGCTGACCGAGTTCCTCGACGGACAACTCGTGCCCCCGGCCGGCTGACCCCGGGCCGTATCACCCTCGGAGGAGACCATGGACGACGCCAGGCAATGGACGCTGGTCGCCACGTCCGCCGCACATGCCCGCGATCGCGCCGACCACCCGGCGATCATCTGCCAGGACCGCCGGATCGACTACGCGCAGCTGCACCGCATGAGCAACCGCGCGGCGCACAGCCTGCGTTCGGCCGGCATCGGGCACGGCGCCCGGGTGGCCTGGCTGGGCCGCGAGTCCGAGTACTACTACACGATCGTGCTCGCGTGCGCCAAGGTCGGCGCGGTGCTGGTGCCCGTCAACTGGCGGCTGACCGCGCGCGAGGCCGATCACATCCTGCGTGACTCGGGCGCGCAACTCCTGTTCTTCGACGGGGAGTTCGACCCGGTGGTCGCGCCGGTACAACCCACCCTGCCCGCGCTGAGGAACCTCGTGCGGATCGACCGCGGCGACGAGGTCGGCGGCGGTCTGCACGCGTGGTGGGCGGACGCGCCGGACACCGACCCCGACACCGCGGTCGATCCCGAGGACGCGGTGGTGCAGATCTACACCAGTGGCACCACGGGCCTGCCCAAGGGGGCCGTGGTGCCGCATCGCAGCTTCTTCACCTTCCCCGCCGCGATGCGTGCGGCCGGTGTGGACTGGGTGGACTGGCTGCCCGAGGACATCAACCTGATCTCGCTGCCCGGCCTGGGCACCGCGGGCACCGCGTGGTTCTGGCAGGGTTTCAACGCCGGTCTGACCAATGTGGTCATGCGTGCCTTCGTCGCGCAGGAGGCGGTCCGGCTGATCCGCACGCTCGGCGTGACCACCACCTTCGCCGCGCCCGCCATGTTGCGGATGATGCTCGACGAACGCGAGGCGAGCCCCGAGGCGTTCGCGTCGATGCGCAAGGTCGCCTACGGCGGCGAACCCATCTCCACCAACCTGCTGACCCGGTGTCTGGAGGTGTTCCGCTGCGAGTTCGTGCAGATCTACGGCAGCACCGAGACGGCCAGCGTGCCGGTGTGCCTGCCACCGGCGGACCACCGCCCCGGCAGTCCGCTGCTGCGCTCGGCCGGCCGGGTGTGTCCGGGCAACGAACTGCGCATCCTGGACGGCGAAGGGCGGGAGCTGCCGGCCGGCGAAATCGGCCAGATCTGCATCCGCACCCCGTCCCGCATGCTGGGGTATTGGAACCGCCCCGAGGCCACCGCCCGCACGCTGCGCGACGGTTGGTTGTACATGGGCGACAACGGCTACCTCGACGAGGACGGCTACCTGTACGTCTGCGACCGCATCGACGACACCATCATCGTCGCCGGCCAGAACATCTATCCGGCCGAGATCGAGAAGGAACTCGCCGAGCATCCCGCCGTCGCGGAGAGCGCGGTGGTCGGCCTCGGCGATGCCCGCTGGGGGGAGGCGGTGCACGCGTGCGTGGCCTTTCGGCCCGATCGGCGGGCCACACCGCGCGAGTTGATGCTCTTCCTGCGCGGCCGAATCGCCGACTACAAGATCCCGACCGCCTATCACGTCATGCCCGCACTTCCGCGCAATCCCGCCGGGAAGATCCTGCGCCGGGTGGTCCGGGAGCGGTTGGAGAGTGCACGGACCGTGCCGGACACGGACACCGCAGGCCACCGGTCTGCGACGACAACCGAGGCAATGGAAGGAACTTCACGGTGAGCACCGCGATAGCCAGGAAGATGTCCAGGCCGGGCCAGTGGTTTCAGCCCGCCGAGGCCGATCCCGAGGCCCGGATCCGTCTGTTGTTGTTCCCGCACGCGGGCAGCGGGGCGATCATCTACCGGGACTGGCCCGAAGTGTTGCCCGCCGACATCGGCGCCCAGGCGGTGACCCTGCCGGGCCGCCAGGAGCGCCGCGGCGAGACCTCGTACACCGAGTGGCAGCCCCTGGTGGAAGGGCTGTACGAGGCCGTGCTCGGCGCCTCCGACCACCGCCCGTTCGCCTTCTTCGGACACTGCCTCGGCGCGCAACTGGCCTACGAGTTGGCGGTGCGCATGGAGCGGGACGGCGTACCGGGACCGCTCATGGTGGGCATGTCCGGCTGGGCGCCGACCGGATTCTTCTGCCCGACGGACGAGCACATCGAGATGCCCGAGGAGCAACTGGTCTCCTGGATCAAGCGACTCGGTTCGTTCCCGGCCGAGATCTACGACAACCCCGCGATGTTGGCGATGGTGATCCCCGCCCTGCGCGCCGACCTGTCGGTGGCCGCCCAGCGGGTCGACCTCGGTGCGTTGGTGCCGTGTCCGCTGGTGTCCTACGGCGGTCGCAGCGACGGACTCCAGGAGGAGGAGGACGCGTTCGAGTCCTGGATCCCGCGCAGCCCGCAGTATCTGGGGCACCGGGAATACCCCGGCGGTCACTTCTTCATCGACACCCACGTGGAAGCGATCACCCAGGACTTCTGCGGTCACCTCTACCGACTGGAGGCCGCCGCGCGCGGCTGATCCGCGCGTGCCGGCCCGACCGCCGTCCCGGTACCCGTCAAGGAGCACACCATGCCCCGCTCTGCCCTGCCCCACTTCGGGATCCTGTTGCCGACCCGCGAACAGGCCATCGTCGGTGCCCTGGACGCCCGCCCGCTGATCGACTTCGCCGTCCGGGCCGAGCTGCTCGGCTTCGATTCGTTGTGGGCCGGGGACTCGCTGATCGCCCGGGCGCGGTTGGATCCGCTGGTGGTGCTGTCCGCCGCCGCGGCGGCCACCCATCGGATCGGCCTGGGCACCGCGGCGCTGACCCCGGCCCTGCGGCATCCGTTGATCGGCGCGAACCTGATCACCAGCGTGGACCACGTGGCCGCCGGCCGGTTGACCCTGGGCCTGGGTTCGGGCTTCCCGATCCCGGAGACGGAACGGGAGTTCGCCGCCGTCGGGGCGGCCTACGCCGGGCGGGCCGGCCGCCTGGACGAGATCGTCGACCTGTGGCGCCGGGCCTGGAGCAGCGGCGAACCCGGCGCCCGGACCGACTTCGTCGGCCGGCATCTGCAGGCCGCGGACCTGGACCTGCTGCTGCGTCCGGCGCGGATCGGCGGGCCGCCGCTGTGGCTGGCCGGCAGCGACACGCCGGCGGTGCTGCGCCGGGTGGCCCGGCGTTACGACGGCTGGTTGCCGTACCTGCCCTCGGTCTCCGCCTACGCACACGCGTGGCAGCAGATCGGGAAGCTGGTCCGGGAGGCCGGGCGGCCGGCGGACGCGGTCACCCCGGGGTTGTACGCGACCGTCAACGTGAACCGGGACGAGGCCGCGGCGGAGGCCGAGTTGGAGCACTACGCGCAGCGCTACTACCGGCGTTCGCTGGCCGAGATGGCGCGGATCCAGGCCTACGGCTGGGGTTCGGCGGCCAAGTGTGCGGACTGGCTCTCCGGCTACGTCCGGGCCGGGGCCCGGCACATCGTCATCCGGGTCGGTTCGCTGGAGCCCGCCGGACAGCTCGAGGAGATCGCCGAGCGGGTGTTGCCGGCGATTCACCGGTGACCCTGCCGGTGGCGTTTCCCGTCGCCCGTGGTCGGCCCGTCGCATGCGTGCGCGGGTCGGGCACGGGCGATCGGCGTCGACCCACCCGAACGGTTGGCGGCGCGGATGCGCACAGACCCGGCCGAAGGGGATCGGCCGAAAGCAGACCGGTCGGAGGTGATCCGGCCGAGGGCGGACCGGGGGGCGACGATGGCCCGGTCGAAAGCGGACCGGCCGACAACGCACCGGCCGGAATCCGCGGAGCGCGGGCGGGTCGCGCGCCGGCCTCGTCGGTCCGCGGTGCCTCGTGGGGTGCCTGCGTCGCCGGCCCGTGCCGACCGCGACGGGTCTCCGGCTCCGGGCCCCGCATCGGCGGTGACGCCGGCGGCGGGCCTTCGGCCCGGTTCTGCGTGTGCGGAGAGGGCAGGATTCGAACCTGCGTGGACTCCGTGGAATCCGACCTCGGCAATGCCTTCGGTCCCCGATCAGCCGCTCCGGGCACCTCTCCCGATCCCGACCCGAGTCCCGGGGACTCGGTGCCGTTCACGTGTTCCACTGTGCCGGCCCCCGCTGACCGGGCACTGACATCGCGATGACGTCCGCGCCCGTCCTCAGGTGGACCGCACGTGCAGCGAGGGGTCCTGTTCCAACACGGCCCGTTCGTAGTCCCGCATGATGGGCGACGGCGACAGCCCCAGTTCCTCGGACAGTTGGATGTGCAACCCTCGGTAGACGTCGAGCGCGTCGGTCTGTCGGCCGCAGCGGTACAGCGCGACCATCAGCTGCTGGCGGAAGCGCTCGTTGTAGGGGTGCTCGACCAGGAGGGTCTGCAGCTCCGGGATGATCCGCCGGTGCTCGAAGTTCTCCAGCTCACAGTCGAAGAGGAACTCGAGCAACGCGAGCCTGGTCTCCTCGTAGCGCGCGGCCGCGGCCTGACACGCCTGACCCACGTGCGAGCCGCCGTAGACCGGTCCCCGCCAAATCTTGAGGACACCGCGTATTTCCCGGGCCGCCACGCCGCGCGGGAGATTGCCGAATTTGATCCGCTCGTATTCCTGGATGAAGACCGCCACATCGAGCGTCGCGCCGTCCAGAATGAGGCGATATCCCGCGTGCTCGGTGAGTAACCTGGTTTTCTCGGGATCGTCCTCGAGCGCCGCGAGCTTGCGGCGAAGTCGACTGACGTGTGCCTGGATGGCGTTCTCGACCACAACCGGAGGGCTACTCCCCCACATTTCGTCGATCAGGCCGCCTCTCGATACCGGACTCCCTTCGGCTATCAGCAGCGCGGCCAAGAGGGTTCGTTGGAGCGTCCCCGACAATCGCAATTCCCCCTTTTCCGATCTTGCCCCGATGGCTCCCAGCAGCTGGAAGGTAAGCATCACGCCTCCTGCGCATCCACACCCTGAATCGTACGAACCGGGCAATCAACCGCCGGGAAGGCGAAAGCGCGCCGCCGAAAGCGGCGCACGCCATTCCCCTCCGGCCACCCGGCCCGGCGGAGCACACGGCAACCCGGTCGTACAACAGCGAGTCCCCCGTACCCCCGGGCCGACGGCGCGACTGTGTTCCCCACGCCCGCACCGCGGCCGAGCCCGAGCCGACCAAACGTCAAAAAGACGTCGACATCGGGCATTTCGCAATCATGCGACAAATTTTAAACGCCAGAAAATCGATCTTCATCCCCCGCGCCGAGATCTCATACCCCCGATGGTCAAAGACGCAGCACCGGTCATCGGTTGGCCCAAACATATCAGCTCGTCTTTTTGATCACCCCCGATCCATGACCGATCGGCAGTCATCGGCAGAATCGTTGCACATTACCCTGCCATACCTACAAGAGTATTTACGAATCATTTGCCGGAAGTCGGACGCACCGACTTTTCCGATCTTGGCACCGGAATGCCGCGGATCAAGAAGCGTCGCGCCCGACCGCGGTCAGAACCGTGTCAGAGCGAGATCAGACCCATCGCGCAGTGTGTATTCCGACAGGCCGGTGAAGGCGTCGAGGGATCATCTCCAGGCCCCGCATCCGGAAATGGTTAACGGCGAGACAACGGGCGGTGGACCGGCCTTGGACGAGTTCGGGACTCACGGAAATCGCTTTCCCAACATCGTAATCATTTTCAACCCGCGGGCCGGCTCCACGACCGCCGAGTATCTCTCGGCGGTCACCGACATCCTTCGGGAGCACTCGGACGACGTGCGGGTCGCGCCCACCGAACACCCCGGACACGCCACGGCGTTGGCGGCCGAGCTGGCGGCCGGGGCCGAGCGCGCCGACCTGGTGGTGTCCATCGGCGGCGACGGGACGCTGCGCGACGTGGTGGCCGGCCTGGTCGGGGGCGGGACCGCCGCACCGCCCCCATTGGCCGTCCTGCCCGGCGGCACCGCGAATTCCAACTACCGCTCGTTGTGGGACGACGTCCCGTGGTGGCAGTCGTTGCACGCCGTACTCGCCGGCGAGGCCGAGCACCGTCGCCTGGACCTGGCCCGGCTCGCGGAACCCGATCGGCTGGTCGTACTGGGCCTGAGCACGGGCCTGTTCGCCGACGCGACCGCCCGGGCCAGGTCCTCGCCCATCGCCGGGCGCCCGCGCTACCAACAGGCCATCGCCGAGTCGTTGCGCACCTATCGGCCCTATCCCGGCCGGGTGCTCGTGGACGGGACGGTGGTCCAGTCGGGCCGCACGATCCTGGCCAATGTCGGCGGCGGACGGCACCGGGCCGGCGTGCTGAACGTACTCCCCCGGTCGATCCGCGACGACGGACTGTTGGACGTGTGCGTGTTGGACCCCGACACCCCCGCCGAGACGGCACTGGAACTGATGCGCACCGGCGGCCATCTCGACTCGGCGGGCTCGACCTATGCCCGCGGCCGATCGGTCACCCTGGAGCGACTGGACGGCCTGCCGCTGCATTTCGAACACGACGGCGAGGTGGTGCCCACCGAGCGCGGCAGCATCACCGTCGACGTGCTGCCCCGCGCGCTGCACGTGCTCGCCTCGCCGAAGCGGACCGGCGGATGAGCGGCCGGCGGGTCGAGGCGGCCGCCCCCGAAGCGCCGACCGAGGGCGACGGCGGGCCGCTGGAGCGATTGGCCCACTGGGCCGCCGGGTTGGAACTGTCCGACGTCCCACAGCGCGTGATCGACCTCGCCGCCACCCACGTGCTCTCCCAACTCGCGGCGATCCGAACCGGGTTGCAGCAGCCGGACGGCCACCGCCTGGTCCGCGCGCTGGGCGCCCCGTTCCAGGCCGACACCGCGCAGTCCGCGCGCGTCCTGGGCGGGGTCGGTGCATGGCTCAATCTCGACGACACCGCCTACGCCGGCCACCTGGGCCCCTCGACGGTGGGCGTCCCGCTCGCCTACGCACACGCTCTCGGGCTCTCCGGCGCCGAGTTGCTGCGCGCGGTGATCCTGGCCGACGAATGCGCCGCGCGGATCACCTCGGCGGCCACCCTGGGCCCCTTCCGCGGCCAGACCGCGCTGCACACCCACGTCGTCGGCGCGGTCGCCGGCCGACTCGCGTGCGAACGGGCCCCGGCCGGACGCTGGCTCGACGCCCTCGCACTGGCCCTGAGCGCGCCGCCGTGGACCCTGCTGCGCGGCTTCATCGCCGGCGACGCCCGACTGCTGCACGTCCCGGTCGCCGTCCGGATGGGCCTGGACGCCTGCGACGCCGCGGCCGGCGGCCTGCACGGCGCAGCCGACATCGTCGAGCATCCCGACGGCTTCCTCGCCCGGTTCGCCACCGTGCCGCTGCCGGATGCCCCGAGCCTGGGATTGGGTCGGCGCTGGCACACGGAGACGCTCTCGTTCAAGCTGCACCCCGGCGGTCCCGGCATCGACGCGGCCGTCGACTGCGCCGTCGACCTGCACACCGACCTGGGCACGTGGGCGGTGGAGGACGTGCGCGAGGTGATCGTGGAGTGCTCCGTCTACACGCTCTTCGCCGCCCGCAAGGCCCGGCCCTATCTCGACGGGCCGCGCACCCCGATCGGTGCGCTGGTGCTCGATACCCCCTACCCGGTGGCCACCGCGCTGTTGACCGGGCAACTGGTCATCGAGGACTTCGCCGCGCCCCGGGTCGACGCACCCGAGCGCTGGCGACTGGCGGCCAAGGTGCGACTCGTGCACGACCCCGAGATGACCCGCGAACTCCTGGCCGGCGACGCGCCGTTCGGGGAGGCGCTGCGGCAGGCGGGCGCTGCGGGGCGGGCCTGGCTCGCGGAGTTCGGCGGCGCGGAGTTGCTCGATCTGGCTCCCGCATCGCGCGCACCGGCCCGGGACTTCACCGCGGCCGAGAAGCCGACGCCGGCCCGGGTGCGGGTCGAACTGCGCGACGGCCGGGTGCTGATCCGCGAGTACCGCATTCCCCGGGGTGGCCTCGGCCCGGAACTGCGTTCCCGGCACCGGGAGTTGATCGCCGCCAAGTTCCATGCCGCGGGCGGGCCGGCCGCGGTGACCCGGCAGTGGCCCGGGCTGGCGCGGACCGACCCGACCCGGCTGCGCGCGCTACTGGAACGGGCCGTCGGCCGGTGAGCCTGCCGCGTCCGGCGCGAGCAGTACGTCCAGCGCGTGCAGCGCGCCGTCCGCGCGGCCGGCCGCCTCGGCGTCGTCCGGGTCCGCGCACAACGCGAGGAAGCCCTCGGTCAGTTGTGCCTGCATTGCCTCGATCGAATTCTTCTCGACATCCGTGTGCGTACTCGCGCTCATCGACATCCGCATCTCCCGTCGGTCCGGATCACCATTGCTTCGTTCGCTTGCTCGTCACATCGCATTCGCGGCCCGCCAGATGTTGACGAACCCCTCCGCGCTCGCCCCGTCCGGAAATCCCGCGTACTCCGTGGTGACCAGGGTCGGATTCCACTTGTCCTTGTAGGCCAACTGGGACGAGGCCGGGTAGACGACCTGATTCTCCCAGAGGTAATGCATCAGCCACTTGAAGCCCGGGCTGTGGCCGGGCACCTCGCGCTCTTCCTCCAGCGTGGTGAACGGCGTGAAGCCGAAATGCAACCAGGGCACCCCCTCGGCGCGGAAGGTATCGATCGCCGCCTTGTTGCAGGCCTCCATGACACCGGCCGGGCTTTCCGGCAGACGTCGACTCAGGTCGTGCATCCATCCCTCGTACGTGCCGTACACGGGTGAATAGGAGACGTATCCGATGGCCTCACCGTCGATGTGCCCGAGGAACAACCGGCGCAGCCGTTGCATGTCGCCGCCCGTCTGGCCGACCAGGTATTCCAGCGGACGGGCGCCCTCGCCCTTGAGCGGGAGCCAGCGCCGGTCGATCTCGGCGACGCCCTCCTTCCACTGCTCGTAGTCGGCCTCCACCACGGTCAGGCCGCTGCGCAGGGCCCGCGAGATCTTGTTGCGCAGCTGCATGTACCGGGTCCCGGCGACGGTGAAGCCGCCCAGGTCGACGGCGTAGGACGCGCCGACCTGGTTCACCGTGTAGCCGTGCCGGGCGTGGATGCGGGCGTCGTGCAGCTGGAGCTGGATGATCGCCTGGCGCCGACCCCGGGCCGCGGCGTACTCGGTGAAGGCCCGCATGAGGTCCACGTACGACTCGTCCGGCGCGAAGGGTCCGCCGAACTGGACCAGGTATTTTCCCGCGCTGCGGTAGACGATGATCCCCGGGCGGCCCGGCAGCGTGAAATACGAATTTCCCCTGTTGACCGCGAGGAAGGAACTCGGGTTTTCCGCGCGCGTGTATTTCCGAATCGCCTCCAGCGCGTATTCCGCCGAGGCGTGTGCCGCCTCCGTCACTGTTCCCTGTGTCATTCCCTGTGTCATGGGGTCTCCCTGCCCGTGGCGTCACGATCCATCGCTCATGATGATGCGGAGCATCGCCGCACGCAATGCCGGAGCGAGTTTGTCGGCCGGCCGTCAGTCCGGCGTCATCGCCGTGTCAGAACACCGCCTTCGGTGCCGGATATCGCGTCATCAGAATGATGTCAGGAGGCAGTCAGAGTGTCGTGTGACGGTGGGCCCACGGCATTCCCTTCAAATACCGGAGGCGACCCCGGATGCTTTCTCTCGACATCGCCCGCGACACCTGCGAACGTCATCATCCCGGCCTGCTGAAGGCACTGGACGCGCTGCCGATGCCCGAGCGCGAGGCGCGCGACAGTCCCGTGGTGGACATCTTCAAGGAGCACGGCGGCGCGGCTCTGCTCGTGCCCCGGGCCTACGGCGGCGTCGGCGCGGACGCCTTGGACGCCGTCCGGGTCACCCGGGCGCTGGGCGCGTACTCGCCCTCGCTGGCGGCCGGCGCCACCATGCACAACTTCACCGTGGCGATGTTGTTCGCCCTCGCGGATCGAGTGGTGCCGCCGACGCCGGAGCAGAAGCGATTGTTGGCCCGGATCGCACCCGAGGGCATGCTGTTGGCCTCGGGCTGGGCCGAGGGGCGCACCCAGCAGGACATCCTCAGTCCGTCGGTGACCGCCGAGGCGGTCGCGGACGGGTTCGTCGTCAACGGCGCGAAGAAGCCGTGCAGCCTCTCCCGCTCGATGGACCTGCTCACGGCCAGCGTCACGGTGCCCGACGCGGACGGCCGGACCTCGCTCGCGGTGCTGCTGATCCCGGCGGACTCCGCCGGGATCTCGGTGCACCCGTTCTGGGACAGCCCGGTGTTGGCCGCGGCACAGAGCGACGAGGTGCGACTGCACGACGTGCACGTGCCCGAGCACCTGGTGATCCGGGGTACGGCGGACGATCCCGGCCGGCTGGACGACCTCCAGGAGGCCACCTTCGTCTGGTTCGAGCTGTTGATCACCTCCGCCTACGTGGGCGCGGCGTCGGCGCTGACCGAGTCGGTGATGCAGCGCGAGCGCGGCACGGTCACCGACCGGGCGGCGCTGGGCATCCAACTGGAGGCGGCCGTCGGCCTGACCGAGGGCACCGCCCGGGCGCTGCGCGACGGCGTCACCGGCGAGGAATCCGTCGCCGCGGCGCTGACCGCCCGGTTCGCCATCCAGAAGTCGCTGGCCGCGGTGTCCGAGCAGGCGGTGGAGCTCCTCGGCGGCATCGCCTTCATCAAGTCGCCGGAGATCGCCTACCTGTCCTCGGCCCTGCACCCCTTGGCCTTCCACCCGCCCGGCCGGACCTCGTCCTCGCCGCACCTCGTCGAGTACTTCAACGGCGGACCGCTGCGGATCTGAGCCCGGCACCCTCGACCAGTGGAGTTCAGATGGATCAGGTCAACGTGTTCGAGTCCCCCACCACCTTCCGCCTCCACCGCGGTGAATACCTGGTCGGGCTGGGCGTCTCGCTGGCGCTGTTCATCGCGCACAGCGGCGACGTGCGCTGGCTGCCGGCCGTCCTGCTGTTCGTCTACATCGACCTCGTCGGTTACATCCCGGGGGCGATCGCCTTCCGGCGCAGCTCCACCGGGCGCATCCCCAAGGGCTACTACATCGCCTACAACACCATGCACAGCCTGATCACCCAGGCGGCGGTGATCGGCGTGTGGATCTGGGTGAGCGGCGCGGAGTGGGCGCTGTTGGCCGTCCCCATCCACCTGTTCGCCGATCGAGGCGTGTTCGGCAACTTCCTCAAGCCGTTCGCGTTGCCGTTCGAGCCGGTCCCGGACGAGGACTTCGCCCGGCTGTCGCGGCGGTTGTTCGGCAAGGGCCGCGCGGGCGGCGAGCCGGGAGCGGCGTCGGCGCCGGCATCGACCCCGGCGGCGGCCTCCGTCGCCCGGCCGAGCCGATGAGCGCGGGGTCGGCCGGCCCGGAGCCGACGGTCGGCATCGCCGATCGGCCCCGGCCCGGCGGCGATCGGGCGCGCGAGTTGCGCGAGATGTCGCGGCTGCTGCCCACCGGCGTGGCGGTGTTGACCTCGGCGTACCGGGAGTCGGCGCACGGCGCCACGGTCTCCACCACCACGGTGCTCTCCCAGCAGCCGCTGCGGCTCGGGGTGTGCCTGCGCGGCGGCTCGCCGATGACCGAACTGATCCGGCGCAGCGGCCGGTTCTTCGTCAACGTGCTCTCCTCGCGCCAGGCCCTGCTCGCCGACTGGTTCGCCAATCCGCGCCGGCCGGCCGGGCTCGCCCAGTTCGACCTGGTCCGGTCCGAGCTCGATCCGGGCACCGACATCCCGCTGTTGGTGGACGCGTTGGCGTGGTTCGACTGCCGGTTGAGCAATCACATGCCGCTCGGCGGGGGCGAGGACCTGCTGGTGGCGGAGATCGTGTACGCCCGCGCCGGGTCGGGTCGGCCGCTGATCGGCTTCGCCGGCCGGCTGCACGACGTCGAGTTCCACGGGGTGCGCCGCCGGCAGGGCTGGCGCGCCGACACCACGACCACCCTCGACTGAGCCACCCTCACGAACCGGGAGTTCCCGTCATGGCAACGTCCATACCGCCCGAGACCGATTGGGATACCGCGCCGGGTCTGCTCGACGGCGCGATGAACCTGGAATTGACCGCCGAGCAGTGCGGCCTGGCCTATTGGCTGCGCGGGGTCGCCCAGGGCACGTTGCGCGACCGGGTGCGGACCGGGCACACCGCGGCCGAGCCCACGCCGGAACACATGTGCGTGGACGGCCCGTTGCGCGATGCGCAACTGTTGGAGCTGGGTTGCCGCTCGGTTGCCGAGGAGCAGGGCACCCGGGCGCTGGCGCACTATGTGGCCGGCGCGCCCGGAGTCGCCGAACTGGACTTCTTCGCGACCCAGTTGATCGACGAGGCCCGGCACTCGATGGTTTTTCGCGGGCACCTGGTGGAGATGGGTGTGCCCGCCGCCGACCTGCACGCGACGATCGACGAGTTGACCACCGACTACCGGCACGACGTGCTGGACCCGATCCTCGACTTCGCGGTGCGCACGGTGCGCGACGAGGGCGACTTCATCGGCGGCGTCGCGGTGTTCACCATCGTCATCGAGGGTGTGTTGGCGCCGGCGGCCGAGTTGAGCGAACGCAAGTGGTGTGTGCTCGACCCGGCCGCCGCGGCGATCGCCCGAGGGGCGGCGATCGACGAGATCCGCCATCTGACGGTGGGCAGTTCCATCGTGCGCGAGCACCTGCTGCGTCATCCCGAGTCGCACGATCGGCTGTTGCACGTGATCCGGCGCGGCCGGTCGTTGTGGGACACCATTCCGGACCGGAAATACATCATGGTCCGCGAGCACCTGTTCCAGGAGGGCCTGCGGCAACACGCCGATCTGGTGGGCGACTACCAGGTGTGGCCGGGGACTCGGCTGGTGGACACCGACGCCGAGGAGCGTTACGCGAGGGCCGAGCGCTGGACGGACGAGATGGCCGCGATCCGCCTGGCGTACATGGGCCTGCCGGAAGCCGTCGAGATCCTGCGGCTGACCTGAGATGACCGGTTCCGCACCCGACGCGCCGGGCCGCGACTTCCGGCGCACGCTGACCACGCCGAAGATCGTGTTCATCATCATCGCGGCCGCCGCCCCGCTGGCCGCGATGGTGTTCACCGTCCCGCTGTCCTTCGCCATCGGCACCGGTCCCGGGGTCCCGGCCATGTTCGTCTTCGCCGGTGTGACCCTGCTGTGCTTTTCCGTGGGCTATGCCGCGATCGCTCGGCGGATCAGCAACATGGGCGGTTTCTACGCGCATATCGCGCACGGCCTCGGCCGTCCGATCGCGGCCGGCGCCGGATTGTTGGCGGTGCTGGCGTACAACGCGGCCACCGTCGGGGTCCTGGGCGCCTTCGCCTACTTCACCCAGGACGTGGCCGCCGGTCACGGGCTGAATCTGCCGTGGGAGGTCTGGGCGTTCGTCGGGCTGCTCGTGGTGGGCGCGCTGGGCTACCGCGAGGCGGAGTTCAGCGCGCGATTGTTGTCCGCGTGCATGATCTGTGAGATCGCCATGTTGTTCGCGCTGGACATCGCCATCCTGAGCCGGCACGGCACGGCCTCGCTGCCGCTCACCTCCTTCGCCCCGGATCATGTGGTCGCCCCGGGGCTGGGCGTGTCGGTGATGTTCGGATTCGCGTCGTTCCTCGGCTTCGAGTCGGCGGCCCTGTACGCCGAGGAGGCCCAGGCGCCGCGGCGCAGCGTGCCGCGGGCCACCGTGATCGCCGTGGTGGTGGTCGCCTCCTTCTACGCGCTCACCAGTTGGGTCGCGGTCGGCGCGGTGGGCCCGGGCCGCGTCCGCACCGAGGCCGAACAGCACTTGGGCGACCTGTTCTTCCGGCTCGGCGACAGCTATCTCGGGCACCCGGCCACCGTCACCATGCAGGTGTTGTTGTGCACGAGCCTGTTCGCCGCGTGGTTGGCGCTGCACAACGCCGCCAACCGGTACATGTACGCGCTGAGCCGGGACGGGCTGTTGCCGGCCCGGTTGTGCGCGGCGAACGGGCGGCACGGGTCGGTGCATCGGGCGAGCCTGGTGCAGAGCGGCTTCAGCGCGGTGGTGGTGGTCGCGTTCGCCGCCGCCGGCCTGGACCCGTACGTGAACATGTCGACCGCCATGCTGGGGTTGGGCACGCTCGGCATCATCCTGCTCCAGGCGCTGGCGTCGGTGGCCGTGGTGGGCTACTTCCGGCGCCGCCGCGAGGGTCGGTGGCAGACCGTGGTCGCGCCCGTGCTGGGGGCCGTGGGGTTGACCGCCGCGGCCGTGCTCGTGGTGTCCAACTTCGACGTGCTGACCGGGACCACGAATCCGGTGGTCACCGCGCTGCCCTGGTTGTTGCCCGCGGTCACCGCGGCCGGCATCGGGTTCGCGTACCGGTTGCGCGTGGCCCGACCGGAACGGTACGCGCGTCTGGGCGGCATGCCCGAGCCGGCCGGACCGGCCCTCGATCCGACCACGGCGGCACCGGCACCGGATGCGCGCCCGACGGATGCCGCCGGCAGCCTCGCCCCGACGGCGCAGTGACCGGGTCGGCGCACCGCACACCGTGTAGCGAAGCGAAAGGACCGGCCCTGATGGCTCACGACGACGACGCCCCCTCGGACATCCCGTTCGGGCCCGAGGACGCCCCGTGGCAGAAGACCTTCAGCGACCTGCGGCTCGTCGGCGGCCCCCGGTACGGCACTCCCCCGTCCGCCGACCCCCGGGACGCCTACATCGGCGTTCCGGAAGTGCCCTACGCCAAGGTGCAGTTGCCGCCGGGAGGGCTGGACCCCGGACAGTACGCCGAGGCCGAGGCGCTGTTCCGCAGCCACATCGACACCCAGACCCGGAACTTCGCGGGCTACCAGGTCACCAGCGACCTGGACTACCGGTCGCGTCTCGCCCACTACCTGGACCGACATCTCAACAACGTCGGCGACCCGTTCCAGTCGAGTTCGTACACGCTCAACTCCAAGGTGCTGGAGCGGGCGGTGTTGGACTACTTCGCATCGTTGTGGCACGCCAAGTGGCCGCACGACGAGCGCGATCCGCAGTCGTATTGGGGCTATCTGCTCACCATGGGCTCCAGCGAGGGCAACCTCTACGGTCTGTGGAACGCGCGCGACTACCTGTCCGGCAGGCTGCTGCGCGGGCACGACCGCGGCGCGGGCGCGATCACCGGCGAACAGGCTCCGCGCGGCGAGGGGCAGAGTCCCAACGCCTTCCATCCGATCGCGTTCTTCTCCGAGGACACCCACTATTCGCTGACCAAGGCCGTGCGGGCGCTGGCCATCGACACCTTCCACGCGGTCGGCAGCACCCGTTACCCGAACGAGAATCCGCTTCGGCCCGGGGCGCCCTGGCCGACCGAGGTGCCCTCCACCGCGGACGGCGCGATCGACATCGACCGACTGGCCGTCCTGGTGCGCTTCTTCGCCTCCCGCGGGTATCCGATCCTGGTCAGCCTGAACTACGGCTCCACGTTCAAGGGCGCCTACGACGACGTCGCTGCGGTGGCCCGCACGGTGCGCGGGATCTGCACCGAGTACGGGCTGCACCGGCGGCGGATCCGCCGGGCCGCGACCGACGACTTCGACGAACGCTCGGGGTACTGGCTGCACATCGACGGTGCGCTGGGGGCCGGGTACGCGCCGTTCCTGGAGATGGCCCGGAACGTGGGCATGGTCGACCAGGCGCCGCCGATGTTCGACTTCCGGATCGCCGACGTGCACTCGCTGACGATGAGCGGGCACAAGTGGTTCGGTACACCGTGGGCCTGCGGGGTGTTCATGAGCCGCACCGGCCTGCAGATGACCCCGCCCAAGTCCTCCGAGTACATCGGCGCCGCCGACACCACGTTCGCGGGCTCGCGCAACGGCTTCTCCGCGCTGCTGATGTGGGACCACCTGGCCCGGCACTCCTACGACGACCAGGTCCGGCTGGCGGCCGGCTGCGATCGACTGGCCGGGTACGTGCACGAGCGGCTGCTCGACCTCCAGCACCGGCTCGGCCGGGACCTGTGGGTGGCCCGCAGCCCGCAGGCGTTGACCGTGCGTTTTCGGCAACCGCGCGCGGAGATCGTCCACCGCTACTCGCTCGCCGCCGAAACCGTTCCGGTGGACGGCGTGCCGCGCACGTACGTGCACCTGTATGTGATGCGGCACCTGAGCAGGGCACGGGTGGACGAGTTGATCGCCGACCTGCACCGCCCGGGCGCGTTCCCCCCGGAGCCGTCGGCCGACCCGCCGTGCCGGCCGCGCCGTCGGGTCGTCACGTGAGGCGGTTCCCGACGTCGGTGCTCGGCCGTCCGGCGATGGCGAGGGCGATGCATGCCGGACGCACGTGGAACGGAACGTAGGGCGGCGTCGAGGATCCTTCGACGCCGCCCGACGTTCCCGCCTTCCGGGATCCGGGATCCGGGACGCCGACAACGGGTCGGCGCATGTCGGTCGCCGGATCCCGGTTCGGGTCCGGGGTCAGCAGCAGCGGGTCTGCGGGTGCTCCTCGCGCCGCCTGGTCCGCCATGCCTCGTAGGCCCGGCGGGTGGGGACCGGCCGGTCCGGATGCTCGCGCAGGTGTCGCAGGCAGTGCCGGTCGTAGTCGGCCGCACCGGAGATCTCCCGCAAGTACCACCGGATCCACCGGACCAGCCGGATCGGCGCGATCCGACCGGCGGCGCTCGGGGCCGGCCCGGTCACGACCGATCCGCCCGGTCGCCGGAGCCGCCGCCCGTCCGGGCGAGTTCCTTCTCCGGCGGTGCGCCCACCGGTTCGAGCACCAGCGTCGATGCGACGTAGGGCGTCTCGGTGGTGGGCACGGACCCGCCGGCGCGGACCGCACGTACGCACACGATCGCCGCGTTGCCCATCACCAGCGCGATCAGCACCAGGAACAGGGCGATCAGGACGCCGTCCACGGTGGAGTTCAGCACCACGGTGTGCATGTCGTCCATGTTCTTCGCCGGGCCCAGTACCTTGCCCGCGTCGATCGCGTCGGCGTAGCGGTCGCGTTGGGCGAAGAAGCCGACCCGGGGGTCGTCGGAGAAGATCTTCTGCCATCCGGCGGAGTAGGTCACCGCCACGTCCCAGGCCAGCGGGACACCGGTGACCCAGGCCCAGCGCAGTTTGCCGGACTTGATCAGCACGGTGGTGGCCACGGTGAGCGCGACCGCGGCAAGCAGCTGGTTGGCGATGCCGAACAGCGGGAAGAGCTGGTTGATCCCGCCCAGCGGGTCGGTGGCCCCGGCGTAGAGGAAGTAGCCCCAGAGGCCGACCACCGCGGCGCTGGTGAACCAGATGCCGGGCTTCCAGTTGGTCCGGCCGATCGGCTTCCACACGTTGCCGAGCATGTCCTGGAGCATGAAGCGGCCCACCCGGGTTCCCGCGTCCACGGTGGTCAGGATGAACAGTGCCTCGAACATGATCGCGAAGTGGTACCAGAACGCCTTCATCCCGGAACCGCCGAACACGTCGGCGAAGATCTCCGACATGCCCACGGCCAGCGTGGGCGCCCCGCCGGAGCGGGCGATCAGGGTCTTCTCCTCGACGGCCGAGGCCGCCGCGCGCAGGTCCTCGGGGGTGATCGTGAAGCCGAGGCCGGCCACCGCGTGCGAGGCGCTCTCCGCGGTGGCGCCGAGCACTCCGGCCGGGGCGTTCATCGCGTAGTACAGACCGGGGTCGATCACGCACGCCGCGATCAGCGCCATGATCGCCACGAACGACTCCATCAGCATGGCGCCGTAGCCGATCATCCGGACCTGCGACTCCTTCTGGATCAGCTTCGGCGTGGTGCCGGAGGAGACCAGGGCATGGAAGCCGGACAGCGCACCGCACGCGATGGTGATGAACAGGAACGGGAACATCGACCCGGCGAACACCGGCCCGGAGCCGGAGTCCGCGAAGGAACTGATCGCATCGGTCTTCAGGTTCGGCGCGGCCACCAGCACGCCGACGGCGAGCAGCACGATGGTGCCGACCTTCATGAAGGTGGACAGGTAGTCGCGCGGGGCCAGCAGCAGCCACACCGGCAGCACCGACGCGACGAAGCCGTACCCGACCAGACAGAACACCAGGGTGGTCGGACTCCAGGTGAACGCGTCGCCCAGCGCGGTGTCCTCGATCTGCCCGCCGCCGACGATCGCGGCCAGGAGCAGCGCCACCCCGATCACGCTGGTCTCCACCACCCGACCGGGTCGCAGGAAGCGCAGGTAGACCCCCATGAACAGGGCGATCGGGATGGTCAGCGCGACCGAGAAGGTCCCCCACGGCGAGTTCGCCAGCGCGTTGACCACGACCAGGGCGAGCACCGCGAGCAGGATGATCATGATCACGAACACCGCGATCAGCGCCGCGACGCCGCCGACCCGGCCGATCTCCTCGCGGGCCATCTGGCCCAGGCTCTTGCCGTCCCGGCGCATGGACAGGAAGAGGATCACCATGTCCTGCACGGCCCCGGCGAAGATCACCCCCACCACGATCCAGATGGTGCCCGGCAGATAACCCATCTGCGCGGCCAACACCGGGCCCACCAGCGGCCCGGCGCCGGCGATCGCGGCGAAGTGGTGGCCGAACAGCACCCGGCGGTCGGTCGGTTGGAAGTCGACGCCGTCGTCGAGCCGCTCGGCCGGGGTGGCCCGGGTGTCGTCCGGTTCCAACACTCGTCGGGTGATGAAGCGGGAGTAGAAGCGGTAGGCGATCGCGTAGGAGGCGACCGCCGCGAAGATCAGCCAGACGGCCGAGATCTCCTCGCCTCGGGCCAGGGCGACCACGCCCCAGCCGGCCGCGCCGATCAGCGCGACGACGGTCCAGATCAGGATCGTTCTCGGGTGGTACGAACGCGGGCTGCGGGTGTCGGTCGTGGTGGGCACGCGTACTCCTCATCGGGCAGGGGACGAAAGAGCGACGGACGAGAGCTGCCGGATCGGCCGGGGGCGACGGCCGAGCCGGATCGGTCGGTCGGCCGAGTCGGGCCGGGGGCGACGTCGGGCCGGGGGACGGCGTGGGTCAGGGATGTCGCCGGTCGGGCCGGCGCAGCAGCAGGTGGGCGATGAACATGGCGGCGGCGCATCCCGGCACCCACGCGAGCTGGTACCAGTAGAAGAACGGGATGCCGGCCAACTCCGGCCCTCGGCGCGCGTACGCGGGCACCCACAACAGCGCCGCGACGGGTGCGGCGAGGCAGCCGCCGGCCGCGATCCGGCGTGCCGCACGGGCCCGTGCGGCGGTGGACGGGACACGGTCCCCGGTCATCGCGCCTCCTGCGGTTCGGTGGTCCGGGCCGCCGGTTCGCCGGCCCTGTGGAAGAGTTGCGCGGGCTCGCGTTTTGGTTGACAGCCGACGACAGCCGATGTCCCGCGGATGTCCGCGAGGTGCCCGACCGGTGTCGCGGACGTTTTCGGCCACGCCGGCACGCCGGACACGGCCGATAAAGTCGGGACGCTCGCGGCAACCGTGCCCCGGGCGCGCTCGCACGCCGATCCGGACGGTGACGGATGACCCACGGGGCCATGACCGCGGCCTTCCTGATCGTCGTCGGCGGCGCCTCGCTACTGGCCGTGACCGCGCCGCGGCTGCACCGTAGTCACGACCTGCCGTCCCTGGAGAACTGGGCGCTGGCCGATCGCGGCCTGGGCGCGGTCTGGACCTGGTTCCTGCTCGGCGGCACGATCTTCACCGCGTACACCTTCACCGCGGTGCCCGGCCAGGTGTACGGCCGAGGCGCGTCGGCGTTCTTCGCCCTGCCGTACACGGTGATCGTCTGCCCGATGGCCTTCGTCCTGCTGCCCCGGTTGTGGACGGTGGCCCGCCGGCACGGCTACCTGACCGTCGGGGACTTCGTCCGGGGCCGCTACGGTTCGCCGGCACTGGCCCTGGTGGTCGCGCTGACCGGGATCCTGGCCACGATGCCCTACCTGGCCCTTCAGGTGCTCGGCATCCGTGCCGTGCTCGCCGCCGCCGGGCTGCATCCGCGCGGCGCGGCCGGGGACGTGGGCATGGTCGCGCTGTTCGCCGGGCCGGCGATCGCCACGTATCGGCACGGGGTGCGGGCGCCGACGGTGATCTCGGCGCTGAAGGGGGTGGCCATCTTCGGCTCCGCCGCGGTGGCGGTCGTGTTCGTGCTGCGCCGCTTCGGCGGGCCGGGTCCGGTGTTCGAGGCCGCGGATCACCGGCTCGCCGGGCGCGGGCCGGTCGACGCGTCACTGGTGCTCGGCCCGCACCAGCAGGCGGGCTTCGCCACCCTGGCGCTCGGCTCGGCGCTGGCGCTGTTGATGTACCCGCACGTGCTGACCGCCGGGTTCGCCGCCGCCGACCCCGACACGCTGCGCCGGGTGTCGATCGCGCTGCCCGCGTGGACCTCGGTGCTGGCGATGTTCGGCGTGCTGGGCATCGCGGCGCTGGCGGTGGACGTCGACGCGCCGTCGGGCACCGCCGAGGCGGCCGTACCGCTGCTGGTCGACCGGCTGCTGCCGGCCTTCCCGGCCGGTCTGGTGTTCGGCGCGATCATCGTCGGCGCGCTGGTGCCGGCGGCGGTGATGTCGATCGCCGCCGCGACCTCGTTCGTGCGCAACGTCTATGTCGAGTACTTCCACCCGACGGCCACGCCGAAGCGGCAGATGCGGGTCGCCCAGCTGGTGTCGCTGATCGCGAAGGTGGGTGCGGTGGCGTTCGTCTTCGGACTGCGCGATCAGGCCGCGATCAACCTGCAACTGCTGGGCGGAGTGTGGATCCTGCAGATCTTCCCGGCCGTGGTGATCGGGCTGTTCACCCGACGTCTGCACCATCGGGCGCTGCTGGCGGGCTGGGCGGTGGGCATGCTGGCCGGTACGGTCGCGGTCGTGCGGGAGGGCTTCGTCTCGCTGGTCCGGGTCGAACTGGGAGGTCACGGCGTGCAGATGTACGCGGGGCTCGCCGCGCTGCTGCTCAACCTGGCGGTCACCCTGGCCCTGACCGGGGTGTTCGACCGGGTCGGCGCGGCACGCGGTACGGACACCACGGCCCTGCCGTCCCGGCTGACCGGCCGGGGCATCGCGGGGAAGGAGGCGAACGGCTCGTGAAACGCCTGCGCCGCGATGCCGATGCGCCGCCGGCGCCGCGCACCGTGCCCACCTCGGAGCAGGCCGCCCCGGGCAGGGCTCGGGTTCCCGGCACGGCGCACGTCCCGGGCCCGGCTCGGGTCTCGGGCCCGGTGCCCGTCCCGCCGTCGGCGCCGCAGCTCGCGACGAGCGCGGCCGACTCCGACCGCGAGGTGCAGGTCGCGCGCCTGTTCGACCTGCACTATCCCTCGATGCTCCGGCTCGCCACCCTGCTCGGCGCCGACGATCCAGAGAACATCGTGGCCGAGGCCTACTACGAGATCTACCGCAAATTCCGCAAACTGCGCACACCCGAAGCCGCAGCGGCCTACCTGCGCTCGGTGGTGTGCAATCTGGTCCGGATGCGAATACGCCACCTCCAGGTCGCCCGCCGACACGTCGAGGAACCCGTGGACACGGTGGCCTCGGCCGAGACCTCGGCACTGTTGCGCGACGACCAGCAGGCGCTGATCCGTGCGCTGCGCGAGTTGCCGGCGCGCCAGCGCGAGGCACTCGTGCTGCGCCACTGGCTGGGGCTGAAGGAGAAGGAGATCGCGTCGACCATGGGCATCTCGGTCGGCTCCGTCAAGACGCACACCGCGCGTGGGCTCGCCACTCTCACGCACGCGATGGAGGTACGGCGATGAACAACCCTCCCGACACCGAGGCGAGCACCCCTCCCGGCACCGAGGAACAACTGCGCGAGGCACTGGAGATCCTGGCCGCCGACATCCACCCGGCCCCCGACGCGTACCGCACCGCGCACGGCGACTGGCAGCGCCGTGAACGCCGCCGCCGGCTGATCCTGGCCGGCCTGATCGTGCTGGTCTTCACCCTGGCCACGGTGATCGGCGTCCTGGTCCTCAATCACGCGCCCGCCGAGCCGGGCCCGACCTTCGAGCACCCGCCCGCCCCGTGATGTCCGCCGCGTGCCGCCCACCGGTGACGCCCACTGCGTGACGTCCTCCTCGTGACGTCCGCGCGGCGCGGGCCGGGACGGCCCGCCACCGGGGCGCGACGCCCCGAAGTCTTGTTAGTAAAGTTTCCTAACAAGTCTTGACGGCGCGCTCGGCACCTTGGGATCGTCAGGGCCAACAACCGGACCGGAGGCTCCTGTTGGAGCACCGCGGGCCACCCGACCGCGGTGGTGCCACGTCACGCAACGGCACTTTCCGGCCCATTCGAGCGCACCATCCTGCCCGGCTCAGGCACGACGATCGGCTCCTCAACGTTGGAGGACGACGTGCACCTGTCCCTGCCCCCGCGCCCGACCCGCCGAAGTCCCTCGTTTCGCAGTGCTCGGCGCGCCGTGTCCCGACTGCCCAAATTTCCCGCCGTCATCGCGGTGATCGCCATGCTGGCGACCGTGCTGACCTTCGGCCAGACCGCCTCCGCCGCGGAGGTGCTGCTCTCCCGCGGCAAACCCGCCACCGCCTCGTCCAGCGAGGACTCCACGCTCGGCCCGGCCAAGGCCGTGGACGGCAAGTCCACCACCCGGTGGGCGAGTACGGAGGGTGCCGGCGCCCAATGGCTGAGCGTCGACCTCGGCTCCGACGTCTCCATCTCCCGGGTCAAGCTGACCTGGGAGGCCGCCTACGCCAAGGCCTACCGGATCGAGGTCTCGCCCGACGGCGCGTCCTGGACCAAGGTCTACAACACGTCGGCCGGTGACGGCGGCACCGACGACGTCGGCGCACTGTCCACCCACGGCCGCCACGTACGCGTGTACGCGACCACCCGCGGCACCGAATACGGTTACTCCCTCTGGGAGTTCGAGGTATTCGGCGCAGGCGGCCCGGACACCACCGCACCCACCACGCCGACCGCGTTGCGGGTGACCGGCACCACGCCCACCGGCGTCTCGCTGGGCTGGACCGCCTCCACCGACAACGTCGGGGTGACCGGCTACGACGTGCTGCGCGACGGCGTCCCGGTCGGCACCAGTGCGGGCACCTCCTACACCGACACCGGCCTGACCACCGGAGTCGGCTACACCTACACCGTCCGGGCCCGCGACGCGGCGGGCAACCTGTCCGCGCCCAGCGCGGCGGTGGTCGGCACCCCGCAGGCCGGCGGCTCCTCGTTCACCGTCGTCGCCGCGGGCGACATCTCCGACCCGGGTTGCACGTCGAGCCAGGAGTGCGGGGCCGAGCAGACCGCACGGCGGGTCGAGGCGATCAACCCGGACGAGGTGATCACGCTCGGGGACAACCAGTACGACACCGGCAGCCTCTCCGACTACCGCAAGTACTACGACACCACGTGGGGCCGGTTCAAGGCCAAGACCCGTCCCGCGCCCGGCAATCACGAGGCCGACGACAACCCTTCCGAGGCCGGGTACAAGGCGTACTTCGGTGACCGGGCCACCCCGAACGGGACCACCTGGTACAGCTGGGACCGCGGCGGCTGGCACTTCATCGCGCTCGACACCGAGCAGTCGATGTCGACGAACTCGGCGCAGATCCAGTGGCTCAAGGCGGACCTGGCGAAGAACTCGCAGGGCTGCGTGGCCGCCTACTGGCACCGGCCCCTCTACAGCTCGGGGCCGCAGGCCGACAAGGTCAGTCAGACCGCGTGGCAGGTGCTCTACGACGCGCACACCGATCTGATCCTCAACGGGCACGACCACCTCTACGAGCGCTACGCGCCGCAGAATCCCAAGGCCAAGGCGGACCCCGCCGGCATCCGCGAGTTGCTCGTGGGCACCGGTGGTGCGGACCCGTACGACTTCGAGAGTCCGCAACCCAACAGCGAGAAGCGGGTGACCGGTTCGCCGGCCGTGCTCAAGCTGACCCTCTCCGCCGACAGCTACTCCGGACAGCTCGTGCGCTACGACGGCAAGCAGCTCGACTCCTTCGGGCCGGTCGGCTGCCACTGAGTCCACCGAACGTGCGGGCCGGCCGGCGACCACTTCCCCGGCCGGCCCGTACCCGACCCGAACCACCGTGCTCCATAAGGCTGTTGACCCCAGCCTCGGACCCCGTCCCGCTCCTTGGCCCGCCCCCGGCCGACCGTTCCGACCGACCCGTACCGCTCCGACCCGACCCGAGTCCACCGTCCCCGGACGGATCGAGGGAGGACCGCCCGTGTACATCGCCGCCACCCGGCGCGCGGATCAGGCCGGCGGGATCACCGCGGCCAAGGCACCGCGCAGATTCGCGCGCAACGTCCCGGCCAACGTGCTCGCGCTCGGCGCCGTCAGCCTGGTCACCGACATCTCCTCGGAGATGGTCACCGCAGTGCTGCCCACCTACTTCGTGCTCACCCTGGGACTGAGCCCGTTGCAATACGGGCTCCTGGACGGAACCTACTTCGGCGTCACCGCATTCGTCCGCCTGCTCGGCGGCCAGGTGGCCGACCGCACCCGCCGGCGCAAGCTGGTGGCGGGCACCGGATACGGGCTGTCCGCCGTGTGCAAACTCGGCCTCCCGCTGGCCGGTTCGTCGGTCACCGGGCTGGGCCTGGTGCTGGCGGCGGACCGCACCGGCAAGGGGCTGCGCACCGCGCCGCGCGACGCGCTGATCACGCTCAGCACCCCGCCGCCCGACCTGGGTCGGGCCTTCGGCGTGCACCGCGCGATGGACACGGTCGGCGCGTTCCTCGGACCGCTCGCCGCGTTCGCCGTGTTGTGGGCCACCCACGACGCGTACGACGCCGTGTTCGTGGTGAGCTTCTGCGTGGCCCTGTTCGCGGTGCTGCTGATGGCGCTGTACGTACGCGATCACCACGAACCGCCCGTTCCGCGGCGCGAGTCGTCGCTGCGGGCCGCGTTCGCGCTGCTGCGCTTGCGCCCGTTCCGGCGCACCTGTCTGGCCGCGACGCTGCTCGGATTGCTCACCGTCGGCGACACGTTCGTGTACCTGGTGCTGCAACACGGATTCGACATCCCGCTGCGCTACTTCCCGCTGCTGCCGCTGGGTACCGCCGGCGCGTATCTGCTGCTCGCGGTGCCGCTCGGTCGACTCGCCGATCGGGTCGGCCGGTTCCGGGTCTTCCTCGGCGGCCACCTCGCGTTGCTCGCGGCCTACGCGGTCGCCGCCGCACCCGACGGCGGCGGGGCTCCGGGCACGCTGTTGTTGTGGACCGTGCTGCTGAGCGTGCTCGTCCTCCAGGGCCTGTTCTACGCCGCCACGGACGGCGTGCTGATGGCCGCCGCCGGGCCGCTGCTGCCGGTGCACCTGCGCACCAGCGGTCTGGCCCTGCTCCAGACCGGTCAGGCCGGCGCCCGGCTGTTCTCCTCGGTGCTCTTCGGCGCGGCCTGGACGTTGTGGGGTTCGGGCCCCGCACTGCTCGTCATGGGCGCCGGCCTGGTCGGCGCACTCGTCGTGGCCCGGCGGTTGCTGCCGTCGCGGACCGCACTGCCGGAGGTGACCGGATGAAGCGCGCCCTCGGCCTGCTGCTCGGCCTGCTGGTGCTGGTCGGGGTGGCGGTCGGCTACTCGACCTTCGCGGCCGATCGCGAGGACGACTCCGCGGTCGAGCGTCGACCGCTGGACCTGGCCGCCGGCGGCCAGTTGGTGTTCGTCGACACCGCCCGCAAGGGCGGTCACCGCACCGTGGCCGCGACCGCGATCGACCCGGCCGGCAACACCGGCCCGGCCCGCACCGACAGCGGACTGCGCTGCGAGCGCTTCGCCGTCGGTGCGGCCACCGGCGTCTGCCTCCAGACCCGCGGCGGCCCGCTGCCCGGCACCGACGCGCTGATCGTGGACCCGTCGATGAACGTCCGGCGCCGGATCGAACTCGCGGGCACCCCGAGCCGGGCCCGGGTCTCGGCGAGCGGACGGATGGTGTCCTGGACCGTCTTCGTCACCGGCGAGTCCTACAACAAGACCGGATTCTCCACCTGGACCGGCATCCTGGACACCCGCACCGACTACACGCTGATCAACATCGAGGCCATCCCGTTGACCATCGACGGCAAGCGCTACCGATCCGCCGACGTCAACTACTGGGGCGTCACGTTCGCCGCCGACGACAACCGCTTCTACGCCACCGTGTCCACCAAGGGGCGCACCTACCTGGTCGAGGGCGACTACGCGAACTGGGAGGCGCACACGGTGCGGGAGAATCTGGAATGCCCCTCGTTGTCCCCGGACGGCACCCGGATCGCGTTCAAGAAGCGCTCCGGCCCCACCACATGGCGACTGCACGTGCTGGACCTGGCCACGATGCGCGAGACCCCGCTGGCCGAGCGGGAGAGCATCGACGACCAGGCGGCCTGGCTGGACGACCACACCGTGATGTACGGCCGGGGCCGCGACGTCTACGCCACGCCCGCCGACGGATCGGGCACGCCCCGCCTGCTCGCGGCCAAGGCGGCCTCGCCGACGGTGCTGCGCTGACCGTCCCTTCCCACACCGCGCGTCGCGTGCCGGGTCGCCGCGGTCGGGCGGCATCGGACCACCGGCGAGGTCACCCGCGCCGAACCGCGTCCACTCCTTCGGCCACAACCGGAAGCCGGCGGCCGCGGTGGCGCCGTCAGCCGGTGTGCCGCCCGACCAACAGGGCGCCCAGGGCGGTGCGTTCGTGCCGGACCGAGCGGCCGGTGCGGGTGGTCGTGATCAGTCCCGCGGCACGCAGCGCGGCGGTGTGCGCGGAGACCGTCGCGTTGCTGACCCGGAGCCGGCGGGCGAGGTCGCCGGTGGTGTGCCCGGCGGCGAGCAGATGCAGGAGGTCGAGTCGGGTCCGGCCGATCACCGCGGCCAGTGCGTCCTCGGTGCCGCCGGGCCCGGCGAGTGCGAGCGGCAGGCCCGGGCCCGCCGGGTAGGTGACGGCCACGGGCCGCTCGGGCAGGTTCGACACCAGCGGGTGCGCACTCCAGTGGAACGTGGGCAGGAGCAGCAGTCCGCGCCCGTGCAGCGCGATGTCCTCGTCGACCGCACCGGCGAACTCCCAGACGTCGTCGTGCAGTCGGCTGCCCGGAACGAGCTCGGCGAGGGTCGCGCCGAGCCCGTGTTCGGCCATGGTCAGCGCGTGTCGGGTGAATTCCGCGTGATGCAGGTCCTGGACCAGGGACCACACCGGGGCCAGGACCGCCTCGAAGGCCGCGTGCTGGGCTCGGCGGACGACCCGCCAGGCGTCCGCGTCACCGCGGTGCAGGTCGCGGATCCAGCGCGGCGCGGGCATGGGATGCCCGGCGTACACCCTTTCGAGCTCGGTCCGCACCGTCTCCGGGTGGGTGGCCCGGACCGTGTCCAGGCCGCCGGTCAGCGAATCGTCGAAGACGTCGATGAACATGGGCGGGCGCCCGCCGGGGACGAGATCCCGGAGCGGTTCGACGGCCGCCGGCAGGGTCCGGAGCAGCGCCTGCCGCCAACGACCGTGCAGCAGCGCGTCGTCCGGGTGGACCATCCGTGTCAACGCGGCGTTGAGTTCCTGGAGCGGGGCCGGTCGGGGGGCGAACCGGATCCGGGCGAAGTCGGCGGCGGTGAAGTGAATCCGGATCGCTACTCTCCCTGCCGGCCCGGCGCCATCCTTTCGGCCCGAGCCTCAACCTTCGCGTGTCGTCCACGCCGGATGCCAGCCTTCGGGACATGCCCCCGGCATTCATCCAGGAGGCATCGAACGCCGCAAGGGCGTGGGTCACAGCGATCCCGTGGCCGATTCGCCCACCACGACACGAGGAGTATCCATGGTTCGCGACGAAGCCGACCGGCCCGCCGGGATCGACCGACGACGGGTCATCGCCTCGGCCGTGCCCGCCGCCGCACTGGTCCTCGCGGGCGGCGTCGCCCGCGCCCGACCCGCGTCCGCCCGACCCGCCGCTTCCCGGCCGGCGACCGGCGTCGTGCTGCGGCTCCCACCGCCGACCGGCCCGTATGCCATCGGGACCGGCACGTTGTACCTGGTCGACCGCTCCCGACCGGACCCGTGGGAGCCGATCCCGGTGCGGGAGGTGATGGTCACGGTGTTCTACCCGGCCCGCACCGTGCGCGGCTGCCCGGTCGCACCGCAACTGAGTGCCGAAGCCGGGCAGGCGTTCGGGTCGGCCGCGCGGCCGACCCACGCGCAGTTGCCCGCGGCTGGGGTGGACTGGGCGGCCACGAGCACCCACGCGTACACGAACGCGCCCGCGCGGACCGAGCGCCGCCCGGTGCTGCTGTACAGTCCCGGCGGCGCCGACCCGCGCGGCATGGGCACCGGCGTCGCCGAGGAATTGGCGAGTCGGGGCTACGTGGTGGTGTGCATCGACCACCCGGGCGACGGCGCCGTGGTCGAATTCCCGGTGGACATGGCGGGTCGCGAGGGCCGGGTCCGCTGGACCGTCCTCCGCTTCGACCCACGCACCGACCCCGGGCTGTTTCGCACCATGATCGACACTCGGATCGCGGACACCCGGTTCGTGCTCGATCGACTGACGGTCCTGGCTCGCGGCGAAAACCCGGATCCGACCGGCGCCCCGCTGCCCGACGGCCTGCACCGGGCGCTGGATCTGGGCCGGGTGGGCGTCTACGGTCACTCGGCGGGTGGCACGACCGCGGCCGAGACGATGTACGAGGATCGCCGGATTGCCGCCGCGATCAACCTGGAGGGCTACCTGGACCACCCGTCGCCCGCGCCCGGCCGAGACGGCGAGTTGTACCCGATCGCCCGCGACGGCACCGATCGGCCGCTGCTCCTGCTGGACACCGACGGCTTCCCCGACCGGCGCAGCCTGGAGCGCTCGTGGTCCGCGCTGCTCGCGCATTCCCGCCGGCACGTCCCGCGGCACCGGATCGAGTCCGCCGCGCACCACGTGTTCACCGACCATGCCGTCTTCGCGCCCCGGCTCCAGGCCGCCGGCCTGATGTCCGCCGCCGACCGGATCTCCCTGATCGGCGCGATCGACCCGGCCGTGTCGGTGCCCACGGTGCGCCGATACGTCCAAGGGTTCTTCGCCCGGCACCTGCCCACACGCTGAACGGCCCGGCCGGCGGATGGGCGCCGAGGAAGCCCTCGGCGCCCACCCGCGACGCGGCCCGTGGCGGGGGTCAGGCGGGCTCGGGGGCCGGGTCGCCCTCCTCGACCCAGTCCATCGTGCGCGCCACCGCCTTGCGCCAGTTGCGGTAGCCCAGGTCGCGGGTGGCGTCGTCCATCCGCGCGGTCCATTCGGCGGCGCGGTGCCAGTTCGCCCGCAGCGAGTCCAGGTCGGGCCAGTAGCCGACCGCGAGCCCGGCCGCGTACGCCGCGCCCAGCGCGGTGGTCTCGGCCACGAACGGGCGGGCCACCGGGGCGTCCAGCACGTCGGCGATGGTCTGCATGAGCAGGTTGTTGGCGGTCATCCCGCCGTCCACCTTGAGCGTGGCGAGCTTGACCCCGGAGTCGCGCTCCATCGCGTCCACCACCTCGCGGGTCTGCCACGCGGTGGCCTCCAGGACGGCCCGCGCGATGTGCCCCTTGTTCACGTACGCGGTCAGACCCGCGATCACGCCGCGCGCGTCCGAACGCCAGTAGGGCGCGAACAGTCCGGAGAAGGCCGGGACGAAGTACGCGCCGCCGTTGTCCTCGACGGTCAGCGCGAGCGTCTCGATCTCGGCCGCGGTGGAGATCAGTCCCATCTGGTCGCGCATCCACTGCACCAGCGACCCGGTCACCGCGATCGAGCCTTCCAGCGCGTAGACCGGCGCCTCCTTGCCGAGCCGGTAGCCGACCGTGCTGAGCAGGCCGTGATGCGACTGCACGATCCGCGATCCGGTGTTGATCAGCAGGAAGCTGCCGGTGCCGTAGGTGCTCTTGGCCTCGCCCTCCTCGAAGCACGTCTGCCCGAACAGCGCGGCCTGCTGGTCGCCCAGCGCGGAGGCGACCGGGACGCCCTCCAGGATGCCGCGGGCGGTGCCGTACACCTCGGAGGAGGAGCGGATCTCGGCCAGCACCGAACGCGGCACGTCCATCGCGCGCAGGATCCGGTCGTCCCAGTCCAGCGTCTCCAGGTTCATCAACATCGTGCGCGAGGCGTTGGTGACGTCGGTGACGTGCACCCCGCCGTCCGGGCCGCCGGTGAGGTTCCACACCACCCACGACTCCATCGTGCCGAACAGGATGTCGCCCCGATCGGCCCGCTCGCGCAGTCCCTCGACGTTGTCGAGCAGCCAGCGGATCTTGGGACCGGCGAAGTAGCTGGCGAGCGGCAGGCCGGTCTCCACCCGGAAGCGGTCCTGGCCGACGTTGCCGCCCAGTTCCCGGCACAGCGCGTCGGTGCGGGTGTCCTGCCACACGATCGCGTTGTGCACCGGCACCCCGGTGTGGCGGTCCCACAACACGGTGGTCTCGCGCTGGTTGGTGATGCCCAGCGCACGGATCTGCTCGCGCCGGATGCCCGCCTGGGCGAGCGCGCCGGCGACCACGGCCTGCACCACGCTCCAGATCTCGGCGGCGTCGTGCTCGACCCACCCCGGGCGCGGGAAGATCTGCCGGTGCTCGCGCTGGTCGACGGCGACGATGCGCCCGTCCGCGCCGAAGATGATGCATCGGCTGGACGTGGTGCCCTGGTCGATCGCGGCGATGTAGGTGTCGGACATGGCTCCTCTTCCGAAGGATCCGAGGGAAAGGTCGGGGTCGGTACGGACGTGCGGGCTCAGAACGCGAGCCGGTACAGGCCGCCGGCCGCCAGCCCGCCGACGGTGGGACCGACCACGGGGACCCACGCGTAGGCCCAGTCCGAGCCGCCCTTCTCGGGGATGGGCAGCAGCGAGTGTGCCAGGCGCGGGCCGAGGTCGCGGACCGGGTTGATGGCGTAGCCGGTCGGACCGCCCAGGGACAGGCCGATGCCCACCACCAGGAGTGCGGTCATCAGGATGCCGGTGCCGGAGAGGGCGAGCCCGTCGGTCAGGCCCTGGGTCAGGATCACGATGACCAGCACGATGGTGGCGATCGTCTCGGTGATCAGGTTCTGCACCGGGTTGCGGATCTCCGGCGAGGTGGCGAACACGCCGAGCACGGGTTCGCCGTGCTCCTTGAACTGACCCAGGTAGGTGGCCCAGGCCAGCACGGCGCCGATCACCGCACCGGTGAACTGCCCGGCGAGGTACACCGGCACCTTGTCCCATTCTCCCGTCTTGACGGCTATGCCGAACGTGACGGCGGGATTGAGGTGTGCGCCGGACAACGACACGCTCGCGTACGCCCCGGCCAGGACCGCGAAGCCCCAGCCGAAGGCGATCGCCAACCAGCCCGCGTTCTGCGCCTTGGACCGGTTCAGGGTGACCGCCGCGCACACGCCGACGCCCAGGAGCAGCAGGATGGCCGTACCCAGGGTCTCGCCGATGAAGATCTTGTCGCTCGTCACAACAACACGGCCCCTTCTTGACTGCACGGGTGGGACGGCGCCGGGAGGCGGCGCCGGACGGGCGTACGGCGCGCCGAATCGACGCGCCGTACGGGGTTGCGGGAATCCGCACCACATCAGGGCGGTGCCGAGAGGACGACCGCTGCGGTGCCGTGAAGTGCGCACACCGGGCGAATCCCGATCGCACGCGGATCGGAATCGTTGGGCGTGGTCCGTTCGATCCGGCAGATGACTCCGACTGGCATTCGACATTGACGACCGCTGTCCGGCAGTGTTCTCTGCGGGTTGCGCCGCCGTCAAGAGTCCGTGAACATCTCGTTCCCGACCCCGCCCGCGAGCGCCGGGCCCGGCGGGCGGGCCGTGGACCCGACCGGCATGCGTGCGACCGCTGTTCTACATTGCCAACCCGATCTTCATTGCCAACCTGATCTTCGATGGAGGAGTTGGTATGCCCGGTCCCATCCAGTCGCTCGAACGTGCAGCGGCGATCCTGCGGCTGCTCGCCGGCGGCGAACGGCGCTTCGGTCTGAGCGAGGTGGCCACCACCCTGGGCCTGGCGAAGGGCACCGCGCACGGCATCCTGCGCACGCTCCACCAGGAGGGGTTCGTCGAACAGGACGCCAAGAGCGGCAAGTACCAGCTCGGCGCCGAACTGCTCCGACTGAGCAGCTCCTACCTCGACGTGCACGAGTTGCGCGCCCGGGCCCTGGTCTGGGCGGACGACCTGGCCCGCGCGAGCGGCGAGAGCGTGCGCATCGGGGTGCTGCACAAGGGCGGCGTGCTGGTCATCCACCACGTCTTCCGCCCGGACGACAGCCGTCAGGTGCTGGAGATCGGCGCGATGTTGCCGCTGCACTCCACCGCGTGGGGCAAGGTATTGCTCGCGGTGGACCCGGCCGCGCGGGCCGAGTTGAACGAGAGCGCCCCGGTCGCCTTCACCACCCGCACGCTGATCGATCCGGCCGCGATCGACGCGGAGAGCGTCACCGTGCGCGAGCGCGGCTGGGCCTGCGACATCGAGGAGTCGGTGCCGGGTCTGGCGGGCATCGCCGCGCCGATCCGGGACCGGCGCGGCACGCCGCTGGGCGCGGTGGGCATCAGCGGCGCGGTCGAGCGGATCGTCGCCGACGACGCGCCGCGACCCACGCTCGTGGCCTCGGTCCGCGACGCGGCGCGCGCCATCTCGCGCGACCTGGGGGCGACTTTTCCGTACTGACGCCCCGGGGCCGGACGCCCGCCCCCGGGCCGCGGCGCGGGGTGCGGACCGGTCCGCGGCTCGCCCGGGGCGGCCGCTTCGGACCGGCGGCACTTGACCATTGCCCGACCGGCAATGAAAACTGTCGTTCGTCGTTCGACAATGCCGACCACGTAGATTCGGACCGGGACCCTGTCCCACCGCTTCGCAGCCGGCCCAGTGGAAAGAAGACGCGTGATGAGCACCGCCACGGATCCGACCGTTCCCGCTCGTGCCCACAGCCGTGCCGAACTCTCGCGCGGCACCCACGACCTGCTCGTCATCGGTGGCGGCATCCTCGGCACGGCGGTGGCCTGGACCGCGGCCCAGACCGGGCTGCGGGTGGCCATGGTCGACGCCGGCGACTTCGCCGGCGCCACCTCGTCCGCGTCCTCCAAGCTCGTGCACGGCGGCCTGCGCTACCTCCAGACCGGCAACCTCAAGCTGGTCGCGGAGAACCACCGCGAACGCCGCACGCTGGCCCGCGACGTGGCCCCGCACCTGGTGCGGCCGCTGTCCTTCCTGGTCCCGGTCTACAAGGACGGCCCGCACGGCTCGGCCAAGCTCGGCGCCGGCGTGTTCCTGTACTCGGCCCTGTCCGCCTTCGGCGACGGCCTGGGCAAGGTGATCGGTCCGGACAACGCGCTCGAACTCGTCCCGGCCCTGCGCAAGGAGGGCCTGCGCCGCGCCGCCGTGTACGGCGACCACCAGATGAACGACAGCCGGGTCGCGGTGACCACCGTGCGCGCGGCGGTCGAGGCCGGTGCGGTCGTGCTCAACCACGCCGAGGTGGTCGGCCTGCGCAAGGACGCCGGCGGCCGGGTCACCGGCGCCGAACTGCGCGACCGACTCGACGGCGCCGAGTTCGGCGTGAACGCGCGCGTCGTGCTGAACGCGACGGGCCCGTGGGTGGACCACCTGCGCCGGATGGAGGACCCGGCGGCCGAACCGAGCATCCGGCTGTCCAAGGGCGTGCACCTGGTGCTGCGCCAACAGCAGCCGTGGCGGGCCGCGTTGACCATCCCGATCGACAAGTACCGGGTGTCCTTCGCGATTCCGTGGGAGGAGCACCTGCTGCTCGGCACCACCGACGAGGCCTACGAGGGCGACCCCGGCAAGGTCTCCCCCACCGAGGCCGACATCGCCCAGATCCTGGACGAGGCGGGCAGCGCGGTCGACCCGGCGCAGCTGCGTCGCGAGGACATCACCTACGCGTTCGCCGGCCTGCGGGTCCTGCCCGGCGGGGCGGGCGCCACGAGCGAGGCCAAGCGGGAGACGGTGGTCACCGAGGGGCGTGGCGGCATGTTGTCGGTGGCGGGCGGCAAGTGGACCACCTACCGGCACATCGGCCGCACCGTGCTGGACAAGCTGGCCAAGGCCGGTGTCGTGGCCCTGGAGCAGGACATGGCGACCCCGCTGCGACGGGTGGCGCTGCCGGGCTCGGCGAACCCCGAGGCGGTGGCCCACCGGCTGCTCGGCGAGGCCACCCCCGAGGACGGCGTCGACCCGGTGGTGGCCCGCCACCTCGCGTCGCACTACGGCAACCTCGCCTACGACCTGGCCGCGCTGGTGCGGGCCGACCGCGAACTCGGCGAGCGCATCCACCCGGACGGGCCGGACATCTGGGCCCAGGTCGCCTACGCGCGCGACCACGAGTGGGCGATGACCGTGGACGACGTGCTGCGGCGCCGGACCACGGTGACCATTCGCGGGCTGGACACCCCCGAGGTGCGCTCCCGGGTCGAGGGCCTGCTGGCGGCCGAGCCGAACTGACCGGCGCGACGCCCGACTCCCCCGAGGCCGCCGCCGCGACCGGCGGCCTCGGGGTGGTTTCCGAGACGGACTCCGAGGGCGGACGTCGGGGGGCGGGCCGGCCGGCGACGCCGGGTGGGTACGTTCGGAACTCGTCCGGCGATTTCCGTTATCCGCGCCGACCCGGGTGCTCTCCCGAGTGGCGGATGGACGGGAGCGGGCCCGTCACGCCGGTCGAGGAAAGTGGATGTACGTGGACAACGAGCACAACACCGCCCTGGTCGTCGCGGCCCAGGGCGGTGATCTGCGTGCCCGCGACCGGCTCGTGGCCGACTGGCTGCCACTGGTGTACAACATCGTCGGCCGGGCGCTGAACGGGCACGCGGACGTCGACGATGTCGTGCAGGAGACCATGCTCTGCGCGGTGTCCGGCCTCGGCGGCCTGCGCGATCCGGAGCGCTTCCGGTCCTGGCTGGTGGCCATCGCGATCAATCAGGTGCGCCGCCGGCACGCCCGTCGCGCGCTCACCACGCCGCTCGACGAGATCGCCGAATACCCGGACCCGGCAGCCGACTTCGCCGACCTGACCATTCTGCGGTTGGGCCTGTCCGGGCAGCGCCGCGACGTTGCCGAGGCGACCCGCTGGCTGGATCCGGACACCCGCGAACTGCTCGCCCTGTGGTGGCTGGAGGCGGCCGGCACGCTGACCCGGGCCGAACTCGCCGCCGCCCTGGACCTGCCCGCGACCCACGTGGCGGTCCGGGTCCAGCGCATGAAGGAGCAGTTGGAGGCGGCCCGCGTGGTGGTCCGCGCACTCGCCGCCGACCCCCGCTGCGCTGAGGCCGGCGCGCTGCTCGCACCCTGGGACGGCCGGCCGACCCCGCTGTGGCGCAAGCGCATCTCCCGGCACGCCCGGACGTGCGGCGCATGCGGCGCGCACCGGTACGACCTGGCCCCGGTCGAGGGCCTGCTCGCGGGCCTGGCCCTACTGCCGCCGACGGCCGTACTGCTGCACCTGCTCCGCCAGGGCCCATGGGCACCGATCGGAACAGCGGACCCGATCGGCGACCCGGGCACGGTGGCGTATTCGAAGACTGCCGGCGACCCGGGCGCGTACTCAGCCGGCGACCCGAGCACGGTTGCGCACTCGAACACGGCGAGCGACCCGAGCGCGGTCACGTACACGAACACGGCCGGCGACCCGAACGCGGCTGCGTACTCGAATGCCGCCGGCGATCCGCGCATCGTCGGCCGGCCGGGCACGGGTGGGGAGCCGAGTCCGCCGGGAGATCCGAGCGGCGGCGCCCCGCCGAGCCGGGGCGGGGATCCGAGCGCGGGCCGCGATCCGAGCCCTGCCGACCGTGCGGCCTCGCCCGCCGATCCGGGCCGGGGCGGGAGTGTGGCCACCGAACCCGCCGCCGGGCCCGGCGAAGCCGGCCCTCCCTCCCCCGGCCACGCCGCGCCGCGTTCGGCCCGCCGACCCCGCCGGATCGCGGCCGGCGGCGCCGCGATCGTCCTGGTCGTCCTGGCCGCGGTCGTCATCGTCGACCGCCCCCACCACGACCCGCCGACCCGAAGCGCGCCCGCCGCACACCCGCCGGTCGGCGCAGCCGCGTCGGCACCCTCCGCGATACCCACCACCGCGCCGCCGCCGGCCACCACGCCGGCCACCGCCTCGCCGCCCTCGACCGAGCCCGCGACCGAGCCATCGGCCACCCGCTCGACCGCCTCCGCCGACCCCCGCGCGCGGCTCGAACGCGCCGTGGTGGACCTGGTCAACGCCGCCCGGGCCGAGCACGGTTGTGCTCCCGTCCGGGTCGACGACCGACTGCGAAGTGCCGCCCGCAAACACTCCGACGACATGCTCGCCCGGCGGTTCTACGACCACTCGAACCCGGACGGGGTACGCGCCGACGCTCGCATCACCGCCGCCGGCTACCGGTGGCGGCAGTGGGGCGAGAACCTCGATCGGGGTCGATCGGACGCCGCACACGTGGTCGCCCAGTGGCTGGCCAGTCCGATCCACCGGGACAACATCCTCGACTGCGGCTTCACCGACATCGGTGTCGGCGCCACGGTCGGCCCGGGCGGGACGACCTGGTGGACCCAGGTGTTCGCCGCACCTGCCTAACGCATCCGGCGCGGGCAGCCGGCAGTCGGCGCGCATATCCGGCGCATGCACCCGCCCGACCCGGCCCACTCCATCGCCCGCCCGATCCGACGCGAAAACCCGCGCCGATTTCCGTTATCCACCCGCGCCCCGCGGCTCTCCCAGGTGTCCCCGGCGTTCGTGCCGGGCGACGAGCCGTACCTTTCGAGGAGTTGCGCATCGTGCAGTACCGACACCACCGGCAGCACCGACACCACCGGGCCGTGTCCACCACTCTCGCCGCCGCACTGGCCGCACTCGTGCTGGCCGGCTGCGGCTCGCCCGCCGAGCGGCACGACGACGCGGCCCGGCCGGCGGCCCCGACCGACACCGCATCGGCGCCGACCGCGTCGGCGGCACCGACGTCGGCCGCACCCGGGCTGCCCACCGGCACGAGCCCGAGCACCGGTGCCGTCCCGAGCACCGGCACGGCGCCCGCGACCCACAAGCCGACCGCGGCCGGCAGCGCGAGCCGTGCGGGGACGGACGCCAAGGCCCCGGCCGCCAAGAGCGCCCGACCCACCACGGCGTCGGCGGCGGACGGGCCGCCCGGGGCCGATCCCACCGTGCGCGGCAACCGGCCCGCCTCCCGGTCGATCGCCGATGCCGAGGCGATGTCCCTGGAACTGCTCAACGCCGAACGCGCGCAGGTCGGCCTGCGCCCGCTCCGGGCGAGCACCGACCTGAGCGACTTCGCCCGCAAGTGGGCCGAACACATGCGCCGTACCGGCTTCGCCCACTCCGGCCCCGAGGTCGACGTCCTGGTCACCGGCGCCCGGACCGGCGTGTCCGAGAACATCGTGTGGTGGGGCGACCCGGCCATGACCGCCCGGCAGGCGGCCGAGAAGTTCCAGGCCATGTGGCGACACAGTCCCGGCCACTACCGCAACCAGACCGACCCGACCCACACCGAGGCGGGCATCGGCATCTACCGCGACGACAGCGGCTGGTGGGGCGTGCACGAGTTCGCCAACGGCTGACCTCGGCGCCCCGTCCGCCCCGCCCGCACACCGCCGGCCCGGTCACCGGTGCGACCCGAACGATCACGGGCCGCAGCCTCGGGGCCGGGCCGCCCGGCCGACCCCACGCATCCGCCGGCGGCAGGCGCGAGGCCGCCCCGACACACCTCCGGAAGGGGTGCAGGGAACTGCGGGCCGACCCGAGGCCCAGGCGCAAAACGCACTAAACTATGACCATGGCCTCGCGCCGTCCGGTCCGGGGCCGTGCCCCTCGGGGGACGAGATCCCAGTCCGGGAGGACGTCATGCGCAAGGTCGCCGATTGCCGGGACATGCCCAGTGAGTCCGGGTGCACGCTCACCATCGCCGGAGCCGAGGACGAGGTCGTCCTGGCCGCCAGTCAACATGCCGTGGCGGTACACGGGCATACCGACTCGCCCGAACTCCGCGAGGAGATCCGCAAGTTCCTGAAGGACGAGGAACCCGGTCGCTGACCGCGGGTGCCCGCACTCCGCACCCGGGCCGGCCGTCCGAAGCAGCCGTTCGCAGACCGCGACGCCGCGCGGGACGTACCGGCGGTCCGAAACGAACCCACCAGGCCCGGGTGACGCCGGAGCCTGCCCCCGCACGCCGGCTCGTCCGCCCGGGCGCCGATCGGCTCACCCGCGCGGTTTACCTTCGCCCGGTGCGGCCACAGTCCCCCCATGGCTCCACGACCCGCGTCCGCTCCCCCGCCCGCCCCCGACCCGGTGGCCGCACTGGATCGCATCGCGTTCCTGCTCGAACGCGACCAGGCGCCCACCTATCGGGTCAAGGCCTTCCGCACCGCGTCCGCCGTGGTGGCCGGGCTTGCTCCCGACGACCTGCGCCGCCGGGTCGAGCAGCACACGCTCGGCGACTTGAAGGGGATCGGGCCCAAGACGGCGGACGTCGTCGAGCAGGCGCACGCCGGCCGGGTACCGGGCTATCTGGCCGACCTGGAGTCCCGCCCGTCGCCCGTGCCCACCGACGGCGCGGCGCTGCTCGCGGCCCAGCGCGGCGACTGCCACATGCATTCCGACTGGTCCGACGGAGGCAGCCCGATCGACCTGATGGCCCGCACCGCGCGGGACCTGGGGCACGAGTGGGTCGTCCTCACCGACCACTCGCCGCGCTTGACCGTGGCCCGCGGACTGACCGCCGAGCGGCTCCGCGCGCAGTTGGACGTGGTGGCCGAACTCGCCGCCGAGTTGGCCCCGTTCCGGCTGTTGACCGGCATCGAGTGCGACATCCTCGACGACGGCTCGCTGGACCAGGACCCGGATCTCCTCGACCGCCTGGACGTCGTGGTCGCCTCGGTGCACTCCAAATTGCGGATGGAGGAGCCGGCCATGACCCGCCGACTGCTGGCCGCCGTGCGCAATCCGCGGGTGAACGTGCTGGGCCACTGCACCGGTCGACTGATCCGGGGCAAGCAGCGCCCGGAGTCCGTGTTCGACGCCGACGCGGTGTTCGCCGCGTGTGCCGAGTCGCACACCGCCGTGGAGATCAACTGCCGCCCGGAGCGCCGGGATCCACCGTCCCGGCTGCTCCGCCTGGCGCTCGCCGCGGGGGTGTACTTCACCATCGACACCGACGCGCACGCCCCCGGCCAACTCGACTGGCAGGGCTACGGCTGTGCCCGGGCCGAACAGTGCGACGTGCCGGCCGACCGAGTGATCACCACGTGGCCCGTCGACCGACTGCTCGACTGGGCCGGCGCCGCGCGCTGATCCCTACTCGGTCGAGGCGTCCGTCTCGTCCCGGGCCGCGGCCCGGCGCCTGCCGATCACGGCGGCGGCCGCGGCGGCGCTGCCGGTGAACGCGAGGCCGACCACCCACGGGCGGTCGAGGACGTGGCAGGTCATGTGGTCCACCGAGAACCGCCCGGGACCCGCGAGGCCGAGCCCGGCCGCGACGAAGCCGAGGAACGCCGGGTATTCGAAGCCGCCCGACTGGGCGAAGAAGCCGGCCGGCGCGTGCACGGCCACCGCGCCCGCCATGGCGCCGGCCGCCGCCGCACCCGCCGCGGGGGTGGCCAGGCCGAGCGCGAGGAGCACCCCGCCGCCGGCCTCGCCGAGACCGGCCGCGATCGCGCTCTGCCGACCGGGCCGAAAGCCCATGTGCTCCATCGCCGAGCCGGTGCCGGCCACGCCGTGTCCGCCGAACCAGCCGAACAACTTCTGCGCGCCGTGCGCGAACAGCACGCCGCCGGTGCCGATCCGCAGGGCGAGCAGGCCCACGTCCTTGCGTACGGACGATCGGGTGCGTCTCGAGAGTGGATTGTGGATCGAAATCGGGCTGTGGAGCGACACGGGGGCGCGCAGCGACAGACACATGAGGGACTCTTTTCCTGGTATTTCCTGGTTTTTCCTGGTGCTTCCTGGTGTTTCCTGATGCCTTCTTCTGGTGGCTTCGTGTTTCCGGTTCAGTGCTCGCGGGCGCGGCTGGGTTGCACCCGGGGTGGTTCGCCGGGCATTTTCGGGTGGTCCGGCGGGTAGGGCAGGTCGCCCGCGCCGTGGTCGCGGGCCTGCCGCTCGGCCAGTTCGAACACCCGGCCCAGGTCGAAGGCGTGCTCCGGCATGTCCGCGTGCACGTCGCCGAGCCGCGCGTAGCGCTCGGGCATGGTGGCGAGGTCGAAGTCGTCGGGGTGCGCGTCGTCCACCTCGTCCCAGGTCAGCGGCGCCGAGACGGTCGCACGGGCGGTGGGACGCGGCGAGTAGGCGGCGGCGATGGTGCGGTCCCGGGCCATCTGGTTGTAGTCGACGAAGATGCGTTCGCCGCGCTCCTCCTTCCACCACGCGGTGGTCACCCGATCGGGCATGCGCGCCTCCAGCTCGCGGGCCAGCGCGATCACCGCGCGCCGCACCTCGGTGAACTCCCACTCGGGGCGGACCGGCACGTACAGGTGCAGGCCGCGTCCGCCGGAGGTCTTGGGCCAGGCGGTCAGGCCGTAGTCGGCCAGTACCTCGCGCATCGCGTGTGCGGCGCGGACCGCGTCGGCGAAGTCGGTGCCCGGCTGCGGGTCGAGGTCGATGCGCAGTTCGTCCGGGTGTTCGGTGGCACTGCGCCGGACCGGCCAGGGGTGGAAGGTCAGGCAGCCCAGGTTGCCCGCCCAGACCAGTGCGGCCACGCTGTCCGGGGCCATCTCGTCCGCGTGCCGGCCGCTGGGGAAGGTGATCCGGGCGGTGGGAATCCACTCCGGCAGGGACTTGGGCACTCGCTTCTGGAAGAACGACTCGCCGTCCACGCCGTCGGGGAAACGTTGCAGCGTGGTGGGTCGATCGCGCAGGCCGCGCAGCATTCCTTCGCCGACCGCGATCAGATAGCGGACCACGTCACCCTTGGTGAAGCCGCGTGCGGGGTAGTAGACCTTGTCGACGTTGCTCACCCGGACGGACCTGCCGTCGACCTCGAATTCCTCGGCAGCGCTCATCCCTCAGGGTAGGCAGATTCGCCCGACTTCGTCCCGATGGCATACCGCCGTTCGGCCGCTGCGGAGGCGACCGGTACGGCGCCCGCGCACACTGAGGCGCATGCGCCTTCCCGTGATGCCCCCGGTCAAGCCGATGCTCGCCAAGGCGGCTGCGCGGATTCCCGCCGGCCTGCACTACGAGGCCAAATGGGACGGGTTCCGGGCCATCGTCTTCCGGGACGGCGACGAGGTGCTGATCGGCAGCCGTAACACCAAGCCGCTGGATCGTTACTTCCCGGATGTGGTGGACGCGGTGTTGCGGCTGCTCCCGCCGCGCTGCGTATTGGACGGCGAACTGGTCATCGCCCGCGACGGCCGACTCGACTTCGATCGGCTCCAGGACCGGATCCATCCGGCGGCCTCGCGGGTGCGGCACCTGGCCGAGACCACCCCGGCGTCGTTCGTCGCGTTCGACCTGCTGGCCCTGGACGACGAGTCGTATCTGTCCCGCCCGCTGACCGAGCGCCGTGCCGCGCTGGAGCGGGCACTGGCCGAGGTGACGGCGCCCATCCACCTGGCGCCCGCCACCACCGATGTGGCGCGGGCACAGGATTGGTTCGACCGGTTCGAGGGCGCCGGTCTGGACGGCATCGTGGCGAAGAACCCGGCCGGGCCGTATCTGCCGGACGAGCGGGCGATGGTCAAGGTCAAGCACGAACGCACCGCGGACTGCGTGGTCGCGGGCTACCGCGAGCACAAGTCGGGCCCGGTGGTGGGCTCGCTGTTGCTGGGCCTCTACGACGACCGGGGGCGGCTGCAACACGTGGGCGTCAGCGCGGCGTTCACCGCGGCCCGACGGGCCGAACTGGTCCGGGAGTTGGCGCCCTACCGGATGGTGGATCCGACCGGGCACCCGTGGGCACACTGGGCCGAGGCCGAGGCGCACGAGGCCGACCGGCTGCCCGGTGCGGTCACCCGCTGGTCGGGCGGCCGGCTCTCGGACTGGGTGCCGCTGCGGCCGGAGTCGGTCTGCGAGGTGGCCTACGACCACGTGCAGGGCGACCGGTTCCGGCACACGACCCGGTTCCGTCGGTGGCGTACCGACAAGGATCCGGCCGAGTGCACCTACGAACAACTCGCCGAACCGGCCCGCTACGACCTGGCCGACGTGCTCGGCAGCCGCTGAGCCGCAACGGGCCGCCCGCAGGCGCCGGATCCGGCGCCTGCGGGCGGTGTCGCTCAACTCCTGGCCAGGTCCACGAACAGCGCGCTGGACCAGCCGAATCCCGTCGTCGCGCGCCCGGCCCGGCCGCCGGTGAGCGGGTTCCAGTACTCGTACAGCCCGCCGCCCTCGGCCACCATCCGCACCGTGCGTTCGGTCAACTCGTCGGCCACGTCCGGGTATCCGGATCGACGCAGGCCCTCGATCAGCAGGTAGTTGACGTTGAGCCAGACCGGCCCGCGCCACATCGCGTCGGGATCGAAGGTCGGATCGTCGAACGCCACGGTGGGCACCGGGCGTTCGCCCCAAAAGCTGGGCGAGCGCAGGTCCTCGACCAGCCGGTCGGCGATCTCGCGCGGCAGACGTCCGGTGAGCAGCGGCAGCAGTTCCAGCGGTGTGCGTACCGAGACCACGCGGCCCGCCGACACGGTGGTGAAGCGTTTGCCGTCCCACCGCCGGGCCACCAGGAGTTCGGTGTGCGCGGCGGCCCGCCGCCGCCATGTCGCGGCGTCCTCGATCCGGCCCAGCGCCTCGGCGATGTCGCCCAGCACGTCGAACTGGAGCGCGAGGTAGGCGTTCAGGTCCGGCGGCTCGGCGCGCGGGCCGTAGTCCCAGACCGGGCTGTCGTCCAGCCCGCTGGAGTACGGGTGCAGGTATTCCGCCAGACCGTCGCCGTCCGGGTCGGAGTGGGTCAGCCACCACTCCTGGGAGCGGGCGATCGGCTCGTAGACCTCGGCCAGGAAGGCGAGGTCCGGGGCGGCCCGATGGATCTTCCAGACCGCCCACGCGGTCAGCGGCGGCTTGGTCACCGGTACCACCTCGCCGGCCGCGGCCGTCCGTGCCGCTTCCTCGCCCAGCGCCTGGCCGACGTGCTCGGCCAGCCGGGCCCGATCCGAGCGGGGGAGGTCGTCGGTCTCCGCCAACACGCCCTCGTCGTGCACGACATCGGGGATCAGCCCGTCGGGCCGCTGGTGCGCGAGCAGGATCCGGATCTGGTCCCGGGCCAGTTCGGGGTCGCCGTGTCGCAGGGCGATGGCGTGGAAGTAGGAGTCCCAGTTCCACACGCCGACGTAGCCGAAGCGGGACGGGACCAGGCCCTCCCGACCGCCCGCGAAGCCGATCGGCAGCAGGTTCACCCCGAGCGTCCACCACGCCATCGCGGCCCGTTCGTACAGGTCCGCGCGGACGGTCGGCATCCGGTCGAACCAGGCGCTCCAGCGTGCCCGGGCCGCGGCGAGCACGGTCGGCCCGTCCGCCGGGGCGGCCTCGCCGATCAGCACCCGGCAGCCCTCGATCACGGCCTCGTGCGCGGTGCCGTCCGCGGCCGTCCACCGGGCCCGGGCGCCGGCGCCGACCAGCACCAGGGTGTCCGGATCGGCGAAGGCCAGGTGTACGCCGCCCGCGAAGGAGATCCGGTCCGGGTGCGCGGCCCGGATCGGCAGCGGGTCGCCGCCGGCCGACTCGATCCGCAACCCGGTGAGCACGGTCGTGTCGGTGAGCCGGGTCTCGTACTCGGACCGGGCGACCCACAGGTCGCCGTCCTCCTGCGCCAGGACCAGCAGCCGCGAACCCCGGTCGGTGAACGGCCGTTCGCGCAGATCCAATGTCACCGCGTCGAGTGGGGGGCGGTCGTGCGCGGTCATTTCAGCGTCCTCCCATGCCGGATGCCGCCATGCTGCTGATGATCTTCCGCTGCCCGATCACGAACGCGATCAGCATCGGCACCACGGAGATCGTCGAGGCGGCCAGGAGCATGCCGTAGTCCAGGCCGCCGTGCTGGCCCTTGAACGAGGCGAGCAGCATCGGAACGGTGAATTTGTCCTCGGAGTTGAGGAAGATCAGCGGGTAGATGAAGCTGTTCCAGCTGCCCAGGAAGACGATGATGCCCAGCGCGGCCATGCCCGGCTTGATGTTGGGCAGCACGATCCGGGTGAAGATCGTCCAGCGGTTCGCGCCGTCCAGCCGGGCGGCCTCCTCCAGTTCGATCGGCACCGCCCGGATGAACTGCCGCATCATGAACACCGCGAACGGGTTGGCGATGGCGGGCAGGATCAGCGCCAGGTGGGTGTCGATCCAGCCGAGCTTCGACAACATCACGTACAGCGGCACCAGGGTGACCTGGGTGGGCACCATCTGGGTGAGCAGGAAGACCACGAACAGCGAGCGGGAGAACGGGAATTCGATCCGGGTGAAGGCGTAGGCCGCCATCGAGGCGGTGAGCAGGGTCGCCACGACCGTGATCACCGCGATGTAGAAACTGTTCCAGTAGGCGCGGCCGAAGGGCATCGCGTCCAAGGCGTCGGGGAAGTTGCTCGCGCGCCAGGGGTCCGGCAGCCAGGCCAGCGGATCCTGGATCATCTGCCCTTCGCTCTTGAACGCGGTGAGCAGCATCCACACGAACGGGAACGTCATCAGCAGCCCACCCACGATGAGCAGGGTGTGCAGTGCGACGGTGCCGAAACGTCGGCGGATGGCAGTGACCATCACGACCATCCTCTCTTACGACTCGTAGTGGACGAAGCGCTTCTGCATGCCGAACTGGGCCACGGTCACCACGATCGTCATCAGCGTCAGGAGCAGGGCGGCGGCGCTGCTGGCGCCGAATTCGAACTTCTTGAAGCCCAGGTCGTAGACCTGGTAGACGATCGTGCGGGCGCCCTCGTTGTGGTCCGGGTCGACCAGCACGTAGATCTGGTCGAATGCCTGGAACGAGCTGATCACCGCGACCACGAAGGAGAAGAAGATGGTCGGGGACAGCAGCGGCAGCGTGACGTGCCGGAAGATGCGCACCGGTCCCGCGCCGTCGATCCGGGCCACCTCGGTCAGGTGCGCCGGGATCGACTGGAGACCGGCCAGGAAGATCACCACGTTCAGGCCCAGCGAGGACCAGATGGTCACCGCCGCGATCGCGACCATCACCCAGTCCGGGTCGTTGAGCCAGTCCGGCAGGGTGATGCCGAACCAGTCGTGCACGGTGTTGTTGAGCATCCCCAGGTCACCACTGGCCAGCAACATCTGCCAGATCACCGCGACGGCCACCGAACTGGTCACCACCGGCAGGAAGTAGATCACCCGGTAGATGGTCTTGCCGCGCACGTTGTTCAGCGCCATCGCGATCAGCAGGGCCAGCGCCAGACCCACCGGCACCGTGATCAGGCCCAGGGTGAGCGTGTTCAGCACCGCGTCACGGAAGGTGGGATCGGACAGCTGGGTCTGGAAGTTGTCCAGGCCGACCCAGGACTTCTCGCCCAGGCCGTCCCACTTCATGAAGGCCAGCACGACCGCGAAGCCCAGCGGTCCCAGCGTGAAGGCGAGCAGAGCGGCCAGTTGCGGCCCGAGGAAGAGGGCGGCCCACCACCGTTCCCGGCGCCGCCGGCCCCGAAGGGACCGGCGGCTGTCGGGCGTTTCGGTGGCCGGGCGCCGTGCGTCGGTGGTGCGGCTGAGCGTGGACGTGGTCACGGCGGCCCCCGGTCAGTGCAGTTTGGCGGAGACGAGCGAGCCGAGGTCGTTCATCGCCTGGTCGAAGCCGATCTTGCCGGTCCACAACTTCATCAGCAGGTCGTTGATGCTCGCCGTCAGCTCCGGGACGCCGGCCTCCTCCGGGTAGTTGGCGAAGCCGCCGTCACGGGCGTCGACGAAGGTCTGCGCGTGCGCCGGGTAGCCCTCCATCACCACGCTGTCCGCGCCCTTGACCGAGGGGACCGCGTTGCCGCCGCCCTTCAGGCGCACGGTCTGGCCGTCCTTGGAGACGAACTCGGACAGGAACGTCCAGGCCGCCTGCGCGTTCTTGGCGTTCTTGTTCAGCGCCAGGAAGGAGGTGCCCACCGTCTGCGGCATCAGCTGGCCGGTCTGGGACGGGAACGGCACGATGTCGTAGTTGTCCTGCTGTCCCTTCTTCACGGTGTCGATCATCCAGCGGCCGCCCGCCGAGAAGCCCGCCTTGTGCTTGATGAACTGCACGTCCGAGCCGTTGCCCTCGGGCAGGTTGTCGGCGACCAGGAAGGTCCCGTTCTGGTAGCCGTCGGCCAGGGTCTTCAATGCCTCGCGCGACTTGGGGTCGGTGTTGCCGACGAACTTGCCGCCGTCGTAGACCTTGCCGCCGAAGCCGTTGATCATGCTGTAGGTCGAGCCGTACCAGTTGTAGAAGATCGAGCCGGCCTTGTCCGCGGCCTTGAGCTTGCGGTTCATCTCCAGGTAGGTGGCCATCGTCCACTTGCCCTGGGCGTTCAGCGCGGCCGGGTCCTCGGTGATGCCGGCGTCCTTGAGCGCCTGCTTGTCGTACCAGAGCACCTCGGGGTTGGCGTCGTTGGGTATGCCGTAGATCTGCCCGTCCTTCTTGGCGCCGCCGTACAGGCCGTCGAAGAAGTCCTCCGGCTTGGCCTTGCTGTCCGGGGCCGCCATCTTGTCGTTGAGCGGCGAGACCACCCCGGCGGAGACGAACTTCCCGATGAAGTCGTCACCGACGTAGAACACGTCGGGTGCGGTCTTGGAGGAGAGCTGGGTGAGCAGCTTGGAGTGGTAGTCGCTGTAGGAGGGGACCGCCTGGAGCTTCAGCTTGATGTCGGGGTGGCGCTTGCCGAAGTCCTTCTCGAAGTCCTTGAAGCGGGCGAGCTCTTCCGGGTTGCCCCAGGTCGACCAGGTGACGGTGGTCTTGCCGGAGCCGGAGCCGGAGCCGCTGCTCCCGCCGCAACCGGTGGTTGCGGCGAGTGCGGCACCGGCGGCCAGCACGGCGACGGTCTTCGCTGCGCGGGAAAATGACACGTTGTGCCTCCGGGGGGATGTGTGCGGGACGTACGCGTGCTGGGACCGGTCCCGGGCCCGTCGCCGATGGCGACGACGGGCCCGGGACCGGGATGACTAGGCGAGGCCGCCGCCGTCTACGACCAGGGCGGTGCCGGTGATGTAGCTGGCCGCGTCGGAGGCCAGGAACAACACCGCGCGGGCGATCTCGTCGGGCGTGCCGGACCGGCCCATCGGACGGTCCGCCGCGTCGGCGGCGAAGGCCGTCCAGTCCTCCGCCAACTGCCGGGCCTCCTCGCGCAACATCGGGGTGTCCGTGTCACCGGGGTTGACCGAGTTGACCCGGATGCCCGCCGCCGCGTGGTCGATCGCCAGGGCGCGGGTCATGTTGACCACGGCGGCCTTGGATGCGCAGTAGGAGATCGCGTTGCCGCCGCCCTTGAGGCCCCAGCCGGAACCGGTGTTGACGATGGAGCCGCCGTCGCTCATCGCGGGGACGGCGTGCTTGCACATCAGGAAGACCGAGCGCACGTTGACCGCCATCACCCGGTCCCACTCGTCGACCGTGGTGCCGATCGCGTCCGCGCGCCGGATGATGCCCGCGTTGTTGAAGAGCACGTGCAGACCGCCGAAGGTCTGCACCGCCGTGGACACCACGGACACGCAGTCCGCCTCGGCGGACACGTCCGCCTTGACCCCGACCGCCCGGGCGCCCTGCGCGGTGATCTCCTCCGCGGTGCGGGTCGCGGCCGCCGCGTCGATGTCGGCGATCACCACGTCCGCGCCCTCCGCGGCGAACATCAGCGCGGTGGCCCGGCCGATGCCCGAGCCGCCGCCGGTGACGATGGCGACCTTGCCGTGCAGGGATCCAGTCATCCCGTTCATCCAGAGCACTCCTCGCTCGCAGGAACAATTCGATAGGGGACGCTCTCGCGGTAGCCCGTGATCACTTTGACGAAACCGCTCAACCGCGCGTCCGTGGCCGGGTCCCCGGTGTCCGCCAACAGGGGCCGGCCGCCGAGCGCGGCCAGCTTGGTGCGGGTGGCGAGCACGGTCAGGCCGTGCACGCGGGCCAGCACCGACGGGCTGATCTGCTGGTTGCCGCGACCGAGCACGAAGCCCTGGCCGCCGATCACCGATACCACGGCGTCCGTCTCGTGCCCGTCCACCAGGTCGAGCAGCGCGCGCTCGCTCAGGTCGACCCCGATCGGCACGCCGTCGGCGACCACGTCCACGCCGAGCAGCGTGGACTCGGCGCCCAGCGCGCGGCCCACCGCGCGCGTGGTGGTGCCCGGGCCCAGGATGTAGCGCACGCCCGGGCGCATCCGGGCGACCACTTCGCGGGCGATGCCCTCGACGGTCTCCGGCGCGGCGCCCGAGGAGCCGGTCTTGCGGCCGGACAGCCGTACCCGGGCCGCGGGCACGGTCAGCGTGCCGTAGAGCCGGGGGCTGACCCGGCCCTCGCGGTAGGCCTGTTCGTCCAGGTCCACCACCTCGGCCTCAGCGGTGTCCCCGGCGAACTCGGCGGCGGCGTGGCCGGCCGCCGCCGGGCCGACCGCGAAGCAGCCGGAGTAGACCTTGACGCCCGCCGGGATGCCGAGCACCGGCGCGGTCGGCCCGGCGTCGAGCACGTCCCGCGCGGTGCCGTCACCGCCCGCGAACAGCAGCAGGTCCACCGCCGCCAACGCCCGGACGCCCGCCCGGGTGTCGGCGGACGAGGACGGCTCCCCCGGTGCGCACGCCACCAGCTCGGGCACCGCGCCGGCGGCGCGCACGGAGTTCTCGCCCATCGCGCCGGGCACGGTGACCACGACGGCGTCCGGGCGGGCGGCCAGGAGCGCGCGCACGGCCACCGCCGCGCGCTCCCCGGCCCGGGCGGTCGCGCCGCGGGCGAGCGCCTCGCGCTGCACGTCGGCGCCGTCGCTGCCCTTGAGCCCGGCCGCACCGCCGAGGCCGGCCACCGGGTTGACGATCAGGCCGACTCTCATGACAGGTGCTTGCGGACGTACGCCCGCCAGGTCATCGCCCACTGCTCCGGGTCGTCCAGGCAGGTCGGGTCGATCTTGTGCACGGTCTGGTTGTAGGGCGCGCCCTTGACGAACTCCGGTTCGCTGCGGGCCTCGTCCGCGACGTGCGCCAGGATCGCGGCGTACTCGTCCAGGTCCTCCTTGGAGTACGACTCGGTCGGCTCCAGGGTGAACGGCTCGGGCACCAGGTACGGGTGATGGCTGGTCCAGTAGTGCACCCCGAAGTCGGCCGCGCGCACGCCGATCTCCTCCGAGTGCACGCCGGTGTCCTCGTACAGGCCCTGCCACGAGTAGCGGACCTGCTCCAGCCGGCGCTTGTCCCAGTGGGCGGAGGCGCCCGGGATCTGCAACACCTTGTGCATCAGGTAGTTGTTGTTCAGCACCGCCGTCTCGGCCACCTGCCGCAGGCCCTCGGCCCCCAGCGCCATGATCCACGCGTAGGCGCGCACCACGTTCTGGCTGACCCCCAGGTAGGGCCGGATCTTGCCGATCGACTGCGGCCGGTCGGAGTCCAGGAAGTAGCGCTCGCCGTCGAACTCGATGATCGGGCCGGGCAGGAACGGCACCAGCTTCTCCACGACGCCACAGGCACCCGCGGCCGGACCGCCGGACGCGTGCGGCGTGGAGAAGGTCTTGTGCAGGTTGAAGTGGCACAGGTCGAACCCGGCGTCGGCGGCCCGGGTGATGCCCAGGATGCCGTTCGCGTTGGCCTGGTCGTAGCAGGCCAACCCGCCGACCTCATGGACGAGTTCGACGAACTCGGCGATCCGGGGGTTGTAGATCCCGGTGTCCTCCGGGTTGGTGATCATCAGCGCGGCGGTACGCGGGCCCACGGCCGCGCGCAGCGCCTCGATGTCCGGGTAGCCGTCGGCGTCCGGCATCAAGGTGATCACCTCGTACCCGGCGGTCTTGGGGGAGGCCGCGTTCGTGGGGTGCGAGAACATCGTGGTGATCACCTGGTCGCGCTGCTCGCCCTCGCCCCGGGAGGCGTGGTAGGCGCGGATCATCGCGACGTTGGCGTAGATCGCCGCCGAACCGGAGCCCGGTTGCAGGCTGACCCGATCCATGCCGGAGATCTCCTTGAGCATCTGCTCCAGGTGCCAGTAGATCGCAAGCACGCCCTGCACACTGTCCTCGGGCTGCGCCGGGTGCAGTTCGGCGATCTTCGGGTCGCCGACGAACCGGTCGTTGATCTTGGGGCTGTACTTCATCGTGCAGGTGCCCTGGCCGACGGCGATGCCGAGGTCGACGCCCACGGTCTGCTGGGACAGCCGCATGTAGTGCCGGAGCACGTGCAGCTGGGACATCTGCGGCAGTGCGGGCGGCGTCTCGCGCCGCATCCCGGCGGGCAGTTCGACGGCGGGCACGCCCGCCTCGGGCACCCCGATGCCGCGCCGGCCGGGGCTGGAGTGATCGAAGATGATCGGCTCGTCCCAGCGCGCCTGGTGGAACCGGCGCAGCGGCGGCTTGGCCTCGACCGGCAACTTCGCGAAGGATTCTCCGACGGCACCCATCAGCCCTGCACCTCTCGTACCGCTCGCACCAGCGTGTCGATGTCGTCCTTGGTGTGCCGCTCGGTCACACAGACCAGCAGCGTTGTGGCATCCAGCGCGATGCCGGCGTAGATGCCGTGTGCGCGCAGCGCGGTGAGCAGCGCGTCGGTGTCGGCCACCTCGATCGCGAACTCGCGGAAGTGCACGGCGGCGGCGTGCCGCACCCGTACTCCGGGGACCGCGGCGAGTTCGTCCATCGCGTAGCGGGTCCGGGCCAGGATCGTCTCGCCCAGTTCGCGCATGCCCTCCGGGCCCATCAGCGCGAGGTAGACGCCGGCCGTGATGCCCCACAGCGAGGCGGCGGTGCCCACCCATTCCTTGCCCTCCTCGCGCAGCGCGAACGAGGTGCGGTCGTAGAACACGTCGCCGAAGCCGTATTCGCCCGGCACCGCGGTCGGCGCGATGCCGAACAGGCGCGAGGGGAACTCGGCGACCAGGCGCGGTTCGTCGCGGGTGGCGATGTAACCGGCGTGACCGCCGCCGTAGTTCTGGTGCATGCCCAGCGACTGGATGTCGCCGCAGACGATGTCCGCGCCGAGCGTGGCGGGCGAGGCGAGTACGCCGAGCGAGATCGGGTCCGCGCTGACCACGAGCAACGCGCCTTCGGCGTGCGCGAGTTCGGCGATCTCTGCGGTCCGGGCCTCGACCACGCCGTAGAGGTTGGGGCTCTCCAGGTAGACCGCGGCGACGGTGTCGTCGACGGTGAAGGCGCCGGCCTCGCCGTTCTCGGCGACCGGGATCATCACGATCTCGATGTCGGGCGCGAGGAAGTCGTGCAGCTTGCTCAGCTTGTCCGCGCCGATCGCGGCGGTGACCAGCACCTTGGATCGGCCGGTGTAGCGCGCGGCCATCCGCAGCGCAGTGCCGGAGGCCTGGAAGCCGTCGTAGGTGGGGACGTTGACGACGTCCAGCTCCAGGAGTTCGCCCATCATGCTGACGTACTCGAAGAGCGCCTGGAAGCGGCCGTGGTCCTCGTACGGTTCGCCCGCGTAGGCGGTGAGGAACTCGCCGCGGGAGTTGATCTCGTCGCACACGGCGGGCACGTGGTGCGGGTAGCAGCCGCCGCCCAGGAAGCTGAGCACCTCGGTGGTGTCGGTGTTGCGACCGAGCAACCCGCGCATGTGCCGGACCAGTTCGGTTTCCGAGTTCATCGGCGCGGGCAGGTCGAGCGGCCGGTTCAGGCGCAGCGCGGCGGGGATGTCGGTGTAGAAGTCCTCGACGGACTCGACCCCGATCGCGGCCAGCATCTCGGCCCGGACGGCCGGCTCGGCATTGGGTATGTAGGGGTGGGTCACTTCTCTCCCTCGTGAGCGGTGCGCAGCACCACGGCGTCCCTGGGCCCGATCTCGATCGAGCCGTGCAGGTCGCGCCCGGTCAGCAGGTCCGTGCCGGGGGCGCGCAGGGTCAGTGCCGCGGTGGTCGTGCCGTGATTGAGCAGGAACAGGTAGTCGGCGTCGGGCCCGGTCCGCAGGCACGCCTCGACGGCGGGCGGTACGTCCGCGACGGGGCGCACGCCGGCGCGGGTCAGGACGTCGGTCAGGATCGGGGTGACGTCGTCGAGGGCGCAGCCCACGTAGGTGGCCCGGCCGAGCCGGGTGATCGCGGGTTGTCCGGCCAGGTCGCCGCCCTCGTAGTCGGCGATCGGCGTGGCGCCCTCGGGCCGCAGCCACTCGGCCCACCGGGTCGCGGTGCCCGCGGTGCCGTCGGCGTATCGCACGCTCTGGGCCACCCCGTCGGCCAGCGGCCAGAACTCGTCGACGCTCAGGCCGAGCAGGTCGCGCAGCGGACCGGGCGCGCCGCCGGGGTGTACCCGGTCGGCCGAGTCGACCACGCCGCTGAACGGGCCGACGATCAGTTCGCCGCCGAACGTCCGCAGGTTCTCGGCCTGTTCGTCGGTGCACAGGTAGAGGTTGGGGGCGATGACCACGCGGTACCCGGACAGGTCGCGGTCCGGCGGGGCCAGGTCCACGGTGATTCCGCGGGCGTGCAGCGGCGCGTACCAGGCGTTCAGGAGTCGCTTGAGTTCCAGCCGCTTGGACGGCATCGACTCGGGGGCCTCCAGGCCCCACCACGAGGACCAGTCCAGGAGCAGCGCGACGTCCGCGGCGGTGTGGGTGCCGGCGATCTCGGCGAGCTTTTGCAGGTCGCCGCCCAGGCGTAGCGTGTCCTGCCATCCGCGGGTTTGCACACCACCGTGCGGCAGGAGGGCGGAGTGGAACTTCTCCGGTCCGTACCGGGCCTGGCGCCACTGGAAGAACATCACCCCGTCGGCGCCGTGCGCGAGTGCCTGGAGGCTGTCCAGGCGCATCTTGCCGGGCGGCTTGGGCACGTTGACCTCACGCCAGCTCACCGCGCTCGGGGCCTGTTCCAGCAGCAGCCAGGGGCGCCGCTTGAGCGAGCGCATCAGGTCGTAGCTGACCGCGATGCCCACGTGCGAGGTGGGGTCGGCCGGGTCGGGGTAGGCGTCGTCGCTGACGATGTCCTCGGCGCCGGCCCACTTCCAGTAGTCCAGGCCGTGCAGGATGCTCATGAAGTTCGTGGTCACCGGGATGTCCGGGGTGACCTCGCGCAGCACGCTCTTCTCCGCCTCGAAGCACTCCAGGAGCGCGTCCGAGCAGAACCGTCGCCAGTCCAGCACCTGGGCCGGGTTGATCGGGCCCGGTGCCTTGCGCGGCGGGGCGATCTGCTCGAAGTCGGTGTAGTGCTGGCCCCAACAGGAGGTGCCCCAGGCGTCGTTGAGGCCGTCGATGTGCTCGTATCGCTCGCTCAGCCAACGCCGGAAGTGCCGGGCGGACTCGGCACAGAAGCACTCGAGCGTGTGGTCCGCGTACTCGTTGCCGATGTGCCACATCGCCAGAGCGGGGTGCTCGGCGTAACGCTCCGCCATCGCCCGGGCCAGCCGGACGGTGGCCGCGCGGAAGATCGGCGAGCTCGGACAGTAGCCCTGGCGGGACCCGAATTCGAGCCGGGTCCCGTTCGCGTCGACCGGCAACGCCTCGGGGTGCTCGCGGATCAGCCACGGCGGCGGGGTCGCGGTCGCGGTGGCCAGGTCGGCGGCGATGCCGTGCTCGTGCAGCAGGTCGAGCACCCGGTCCAGCCAGCCGAAGTCGTACTCTCCGGGCCGGGGTTCCAGGCGTGACCAGGAGAAGACCGCGACGGTCGCCATGTTCACGCCGGCCTCGGCCATCAGCTTGGCGTCCTCGGCCCAGACCTCCTCCGGCCACTGCTCGGGGTTGTAGTCACCCCCGAACAGCAATCCCGGCACTCGCGTCAACCGCACGTCGACCTCCCGTTCATGTATTCTGTATTCATAATTCAAGGTGTGTGCGGTGCGTCATGTCAAGCACCAGTTATCGGCGCCGATCGACACAGGGAGTAACCGACACATGGCCATCCAGCGGCGACCTCTGCGTGAGCAGATCCGCGAGGAGTTGCTTCTGCGCCTCGACCGAGGCGACTTCGCGGCAGGCAAGGACATCAACGAGGTGGTGCTGGCCGCCGAGTTGGGCGTCAGTCGCACCCCCCTGCGCGAAGCCCTGATCACCCTGGCCGGCGAAGGCGTCCTGGAGAGCAATCAGGGGCGCGGCTTCCGGTTCGCACCGGTCAGCAGCAAGGAGTTCCGCGAGCTGTGCGAGATCGTCGCGGGCCTGGAATCGCTCGCCCTGGAGCTCTCGGACCCCGATGAACTACGGGAGATGGCACCGGAGTTGCTGCGGTTGGCCCGGGGCTTCCCGGATCCGGTGGCGGAGCAGTCGGAGATCGAGTGGCACGACGACGAGTGGCACGATCTACTGCTCGGCAAGTGCCCGAACGAGCGGTTGCTCGATCTGGTGACCAGCGTGAAGGCGGGCATGCGCCGCTACACCCACCTGATCGCCGGCGAGGACACCCTGCTGGAGCGCGAGGCGGAGGAACACTGCCGGATCGCCGAGCACCTGCGCGCCGGTGACGTGCCCGCCGCCACCGCCGCGCTGCGCGACAACTGGATCAGCGGCATGGAACGCATGACCAGCCGCATCCCGGTGGCCCCGGAGTCGGCCTGACCGACCCCCCGCTCCACCTCGGCGGGCCGCCTTCGTCCCCCGCGGACGGAGCCGACCCGCCGCGCGGCATGCGCCGAAGCGGCACCGCAGCCGGGGCTGGTTGCCGTTACCGTTGCCCGGCTTCTTCGCGGTCGAGGCCGGACTGCGCCCGCTGCGCCGCATCGAGGAGATCTCCGCGGCCGGCGCCGGCGGGGACCCGACCCCGGCGGGTGCCGGACACGGCCGCGCCGGGCGCCGGGATAGGCCGGCCCACCACCGCGCTCGACGGCATGCCGGCGGGCGCCGAAGTCGGTGCGCCCAAGCCTCGGCGCGGGATCGGCGGGCAGGCCGGGCCCGTGGACCCGCTATGCGAACGCGGTCGTCCAGTCCACCGCGATCCCGTGTACGTACGCTTCCGCCAGCGCGGCCAGGAAGCGGCCCATGCCGCCGTCCCCGTTGCGCAGGGTGGCCGTCAACACGGCCGAACGACCGAGCTCCTCGACGATGTCCTGCATGCCGACCGAGAGCACCGGCTGGGCGCTGCACTCGACGAAGATCGTGTGGCCGTCGGCGACCAGCGAACGCACGGCATCGTCGAACCGCACCGTCTGGCGCAGATTCCGGTACCAGTACTCCGCGTCCAGCTCGTCGGTGTCGATCCGCCGGCCGGTCACCGTCGAGTAGAACGGCACGTCGCCGCGCGCCGGTCGGATCCCGGCCGCCAGGTCGAGCAGCGTCTCGCGCAGGTCCTCCACGTGCGCCGAATGTGCGGCGAAGTCCACTCCCGGCACCCGCCAGCGCATCATCCGGGCCGCGGACAACGCGGCGCCGAACTCGGCCATCGCGCCCACGTCGCCCGATACGGTCATGGTGGCCGGGCCGTTCACCGCGGCCACCGCCAACACGCCGTCCCAGTCGGCCAGCATCGTGCGCACCCGGTCGTTGGGCGCCAGCACGGTCAGCATCTCGCCTCGGCCGCGGATCGCGGTCAGGGCCCGGCTGCGCAGCGCGACGATTCGCGCCGCGTCCTCCAGCGACAACGCGCCCGCGACGTGCGCGGCGACGATCTCGCCTTGCGAATGACCGACCGTCGCCTTCGGTTCGACGCCGAACCGGCCCCACAGCCGGGCCAGCGACAACATCATCGAGAACAGCACGGGCTGCACGACGTCCACCCGGTCCAGCGGCGGAGTTCCCGGCGCTCCCCGCAGCACGTCCTCCAGGGACCAGTCCAGGTGCGGCGACAGTGCCTGTTCGCAGGCCCGAATCTCCCGGGCGAACGCGGGCGAGGTGTCCAACAGCTCGACCGCCATGCCGACCCACTGGGTGCCCTGGCCCGGGAAGACGAACACCGGCCGGCCGTCGGCCTGCTCCTGTCGGGTCGCCCGGCCGGAGATCAGGTTCGGCACGGCCCGCTCCTCGACGAGCGCCCGCAGCCCGGTCACCAGCTCCGCCCGGTCGCGTCCCAGCACCACGGCCCGATACTCGAAGGCCGCGCCGGACGCCACCAACGATCGGCCCACCTCGGTGACGTCGTCGACGACGTCCAGCGCCGCGTCGGAGTCGAGCCGGGCCAGCAGCCGCGCGGCCTGGCTGCGCAAACCCTTCTCGCTTCGCCCGGACACCACCCACGGCACCGTGCCGGCTCCGGCGCCGACTCCGATCGGGATCTCCTGTGTGGCCGGCTTGTTCACGAGCGCTCCTCGTCGTCACCGATCGGCGGACTGCGAATGGCAGGATATCCGCAGGTCGCGTATTTCCGCCCACCGCGCGGTAATTCCGCCACAAAGGATGCGGTTACCGGGTGATTACCCGGCACTGTAGGAATCGTGTAAGGCTGCCGACACCCAGTCGCGTCTGCTTTCCAGTACGGAGGCCACTCGTTGTCGGGCTATCCGATATCGCAGGCAATTATTCCTGCGCATCCGCAGATCACGTCCACCCATTTTCCATCGAATCCGCCGCGTCCCGCTCGGGAAAGCGCGGAACCGGCTCGTGACCTCCGACCCCCGACGTTCACATGGTGACCAGCGAAACAGGCCCGAGCCGCGTGGGCCGTGCCCACGCGCCCACGCACCCGGAACCCGCACGATTGCCGTCGCTGACGGGACTGCGATTCCTGGCGGCCATGCTGGTCTTCGCCACGCACATCCTGTGGTACACCCGGCTCGTCCCGGGGGACGCGGGCACGGAACTCAGGAAGACATTCGCCCTCTCCGGTTCCTATGGCGTCGGCTTCTTCTTCATCCTGAGCGGCTTCGTCCTGACCTGGACCGCGCGCTCGGACGACACGGCCGGTTCCTTCTGGCGCCGCCGCCTGGTGAAGATCGGCCCGATGCACCTGGTCACCTTCGGCCTGGCCGCCCTTCTCGTGCTGGACACGGACCGGCCCACCCGGATGGTCGACTGGCTCGCGTCGGCGACCATGCAGCAGTCGTGGTTCCCGGACATCGGAACCGTCTCGGCGGTCAACGGGGTGAGTTGGTCGCTGTGCTGCGAGTTCTTCTTCTACCTGCTCTTTCCGGCCCTGCTGCCGGTGTTGCGCCGGATCCGCGAGGAGTGGCTGTGGCCGGCGGTCGCGGCGGTACTCGCGCTGATCGTGGGCGTGTTCCTGGTCGGCACGTTCGTGGTGAACGATCAGCCGCGGCTCGCCGCGTTCGCCGTGTCCGGCGAAGTGTCGTTCGACCAGGTGTGGTTCGTGTACTTCTTCCCGCCGGCCCGCGCGCTCGAATTCGTCCTGGGCATTCTCCTGGCCAGGATCGTCGCGGCGGGTCGATGGCCGCGCATCGGCCTGGCGCCCGCCTTCGGCCTGGCCGTCGTCGGATACGTGCTCACCCGGTACGAGCCGTACCTGGCCGGCACGGCGGGCGTGGCGACCGTGTGGACCGCACCCCTGATCGCCGCCGCCGCGGTCGCCGACCGGCAGGGCGGCGCCTCGGTGTTCCGCGGACCGACGATGGTCTTCCTGGGTGAGATCTCCTTCGCGTTCTACATGGTGCACTGGCTCGTCATCGTCGAGGCCGCCGACCTGATCGGCCCCACCCGCACGTTCTCGACGGGCACCGGCGTGCTCTTGATCCTCGCCGTGCTCGGGGTCGCACTGGTGTGCTCCGCACTCCTGTACCGGTACGTGGAGACGCCGCTGGTGCGGCGCTTCGGACGACACCGGCCGAAGGCGGAGCGGGCCGGCCTCCCGGTCGCGCCGCCGCCCGTGCGGGCCGAAGGCGACCGCGTACCGAACTGACGAACGGCGCGTCCCGCCGGCCGCCCGGCAGGGCCCGGCGCCACACACCACGACCCACGCGTCCTGCGCGGCCCGAACCCGCGCAGGGCGCGTGCGGCGCCGCACGCACGCCGACGCCGACCCCGGACGGGCATACCACCGCAAACACCGGCCGGTTCGAGCACGCGCAGGACGGTGTTCACGGCGCGGAACCCCAGGACATGCCGATCCCGTACGCCGGTCACGGCCGCCCATCGCGCGGTAATTTCGCCGCGGGTATGCGGTTACCGGTCGATTACCCACCGTGGATGGAACCGTGTAAGGCTGCCGACGACCAGTCGCGCCCGCTTTCCGGTAGGAGGCTACTCGTTGTCGGCCTATCCGATATCGCAGGCTGCTATTCCTGCGCAACGACAGATCACATCCACCTATTCGCTGCTGCATCTGCTGCGCCCCACCGACGACTCCGTTCTCCATCTTCCGGCGACGAACGCGCAGTTGGTCGAGGAGGTCGTCGTCCGGGTCGGTCCGGGTGCAACCGGTTGGGCAATCGAGCACAGCCGTCTGCTGCTGGCCGAGTTGGCCGGGGAGCCGTTCGCCCGCTTCGACCGAAGATCGTGTAGCGAAACGCGGCTGGTCGAGGCGATAGCGCTCTGGGTCGTATTGCGGCTCAGCGGCGTGCGCGCCATCACCGGGCTGATTTCCACGGAACTCACGCATGCCATTCGGGAACGCATCGCCGACAACACCACGGTCGACCTGCTGCTTCGTTGTGTCCGGGCCACCCATGCGCGCTTCACGCGCGAGTTGTTCGCATTGTGCGAGGCGCAGATCCCGGCGCAGGACCAGCCGGCCATGATGCGGTCCATTTCCGCCGACCTGTTCGAGGGAATGGAGAGCCTCTCCGCCGCGGTGACCGAGAAGTTCGCCGCCGAACGCAACCGCTGGTTCGCCGGATCCGTGGGGGAACGCTTCGAACTGGTGTCGGCGATCCTGAAGGGCAAGCCGGTCGACACGCGAAAGGCGCTGCGCCGGTTGCAGTACGACCTGACGCTGCACCACGTCGCGCTGGTCCTGTGGCAGGACGAGATCACCCCGGACAGCCGGCGCGAGCTGGAGACCACGGCGCTGCGCCTGCTGGACCAGGTCGGCTGCTCCTCGATGTTGCTGCTCCCCGCCGGCCCGGGTCGGCTGTGGGCGTGGGGCGGCCGGGCCACCGATCACCCGGGCGAGCTGGGGCGATCGCCCAGGCCGGTGGATCTGCCCGCGCACGTCCACGTCGCGTCCGGGTTGCCGGGCGACGGGGTGGCCGGGTTCCAGCGCTCCCACGAGCAGGCGGTCACCGCGGAGCGGGTCGGCCGGATCACCGAGCCGGGCCCGTCCAGGCTCTGCGACTACGGCGACCTGGAGCTGGTGATCCTGCTCGGCAACGACGCCGAGGCGACCGCCGATTTCGTCCGCCGTGAACTCGGCCCGCTCGCCGCCGACAACCGGACCATGGCCGCGTTGCGCGAGACCGTGCGGTGTCTGCTGGACAACGAGCGGGGCGTGGCCGTCACGGCCAAACACCTGCACATCGCGAAGAACACCGTGGTCTACCGGGTCAAGAAGGCGGAGCAACTGCTCGGCCGGTCCCTGCGCGAGGACCACCTTCGCCTGCACCTCGCGCTGTACCTGGCCGGACGGCTCGGCTCGTCGGTGCTGGCCAAGCAGGGTCCCGCCACGGGACTGGAGAACTCGATTCGGGCGGTGTCCTCATGAGCGACAGGCAGCTGAACAAGGACGAGAAGCTCCTCGACTACCTCAAGTGGGTCACCGCCGACCTGCACAAGGCCCGGGCTCGGGTCGACGAGTTGGAGTCGAGCCGGTCCGAGCCCATCGCCATCCTGGGCATGGGCTGCCGCTACCCCGGCGACGTGTCGACGCCCGAGGAGTTGTGGCGCGTGGCCGCCGACGGCGTCGACGCGATCACCGAGTTCCCGGACGACCGCGACTGGGACGTGGCGGGCATGTACGACCCGGACCCCGATGCGATGGGCAAGTTCTACGCGCGGGAGGGCGGGTTCCTCAGCGACGTCAAGGGATTCGACTCGGCGTTCTTCGGGATCTCACCGCGCGAGGCGCTGGCGATGGACCCGCAGCAGCGCCTGCTGCTGGAGACCACGTGGGAGGCCATCGAGCGGGCCCGGATGGACCCGCGCTCGCTGCGCGGCAGCGACACCGGGGTGTTCGTCGGCGTGATGTACACCGGCTACGCCTCCACCGTCGACGCCTCCTCGACGGGTATCGAGGGCTACGCGATGACCGGGATGCTGACCAGCGTCGCCTCCGGCCGGATCTCCTATGTCCTGGGCCTGGAGGGGCCGACGGTCAGCATGGACACGGCCTGCTCGTCGTCCCTGGTGTCGATCCACCACGCCGTGACGGCCCTGCGCAACGGCGAGTGCTCGCTGGCGCTTGCCGGCGGGGCGATGGTGATTCCGGTGCCGGACGGCTTCGTGGAGTTCTCCCGGCAGCGCGGGTTGGCTCCGGATGGGCGGTGCAAGGCGTTCGCGGCGGCGGCGGACGGTACCGGTTTCTCCGAGGGGGTGGGGGTGCTGGTGTTGGCGCGGCTCTCCGAGGCCCGTCGGCGCGGGCTGCCGGTGCTCGCGGTGATCCGGGGCAGCGCGGTGAACTCCGACGGCGCCTCCAACGGCCTGACCGCGCCCAGCGGTCCGTCCCAGCAGCGGGTGATCCGCCGGGCGCTGGCCAACGCCGGACTCTCTCCCGCCGAGGTCGACGTCATCGACGCCCACGGCACGGGAACGATGCTCGGCGATCCGATCGAGGCGCAGGCGCTGCTGGCGACGTACGGCCAGTCCCGATCGCAGGATCGGCCGCTCCTGCTGGGCTCGTTGAAGTCGAATATCGGGCATACGCAGGCGGCGGCCGGGGTGGCCGGGGTGATCAAGTTGGTGATGGCGATGCGGCACGGGGTGGTGCCGGCGACGCTGCACGTGGACGAGCCGACGCCTGCGGTGGATTGGTCTTCGGGTTCGATCGAGTTGGTGACCGAGTCGCGGCCGTGGCCGGCGACCGGGCGGCCGAGGCGGGCCGCGGTGTCCTCGTTCGGGGTCAGCGGTACCAACGCACACCTGGTCGTGGAGCAGGCCCCGGAGACCGAGCCGGTGGCGGTCGAGTCGGCCGACGTGGTGATACCGGTGGTGCCGGTGGTGGTGTCGGGGCGGTCGGTGGAGGCGTTGCGGGTTCAGGCGGGGCGGTTGGCGTCGTTGGTGGATGGTGGTGGTGTGTCGCCGGTGGATGTGGGGTTGTCGGCGGCGGTGTCGCGGTCGGTGTTCGAGCATCGTGGTGTGGTGGTGGCCGGGGATCGGGTCGAGCTGGTCGCGGGGTTGCGGGCGTTGGCGGTCGGGGATGCCTCGGCGGGTGTGGTGTCGGGGGTGGCGGGTGAGGGGCGGACGGCGTTCCTGTTCACGGGTCAGGGTGCGCAGCGGGTGGGGATGGGTCGGGAGCTGTACGAGGTGTTCCCGGTGTTCGCGTCGGTGTTCGACGA
>NZ_JBITHP010000018.1:133590-223474 GCF_044458105.1 Embleya sp. NPDC050493 | reverse complement strand
ATCGACCGGATGATGCGTGATGCGGAGGCGCACGCGGAGGAGGACCACCAGCGCCGCGAGGCCGCGGAGACCCGCAACCAGGCCGAGCAACTGGTTTACACCACCGAGAAGTTCATCAAGGACAACGGCGACAGGGTCCCGGCCGAGGTGAAGACCGAGGTGGAGACCTCGCTCACCGAACTGAAGGACGCCCTCAAGGGCGAGGACCTGAGCGCCATTCGCGACGCCGCGGAGAAGGTCGGCACGATCAGTCAGAAGCTGGGCAGCGCGATGTACGCGAATCCCCAACCCGGCGCCGAGGGTGCGGCCGGAGCGGGCGCGGCCGGTGACACGGCCGACGACGACGTGGTCGATGCCGAGATCGTCGACGACGACAAGCGGGGAGGTGGGACCGCGTGAACGGGAGCACGTCCGGCCCGGGACTGTTGCCGGTCCCCGTCGGGCATCCGCAGTCGCCGATCCTGGCCGCCCTGCTGGCCGAGATCGCGGCGCTGCGCGGGCAGGTGAGCGAGCGCGTGGACGAACTGCGGCGGCTCCGGGCCGACTACGACGCCTATCGTGCCCACGTACGGCGGGATCGGCTCGCGGTGCGTGAGGTCGCGCTGGCCAATGTGCTCACGCCGCTGCTGCCGGCGATCGACGACTTCGACCGGGTCCGCGCCGCCGGTGAGTCGACGCCGGGAGTGGCCGCCGCCGTGGACGCCTTGGAGAACTCGCTCGCCGCGCTGGGGCTGCGCGGGTTCGGCACGGTCGGGGACGAGTTCGACCCGCACCTCCACGACGCGTTGGCGTATCGGGTCCGGTCCGGAGTGGATCCGCCGATCTGTTCGGTGGTGCACACACCGGGCTACCGCGTCGGCGATCGGCTGCTGCGCCCGGCCCGGGTCACGGTGACCGGACCGCCGCCGGTCGACGAGCGGGCGGACCAGGATCGGGCCACGGGTGGCCGGGTCGAAGGCGACCCGGGACACGAATCCGAGTGATGGAAGGGAGCGGAGCATCGTGGTGCGGCAGGTCGCACCACGCCGGTGCGGAGGGGCGCGGCCGGCACCGACCGGACCGGGGGCTTGGAGGCGACACTCATGCAGATCGTCGGATGGCACATCGAGATGGAGTTCAAGGAGGACGGCAAGCGCACCGAGGCCGCCGCCCTGCTACGGCTGCGGGACGGAACGGAGTTGCGCTCGCATGCGCACGCGAGCCGGTTCCCGGACGACCCCGATCAGCCGCAGGTCGGCGAGGAGATCGCCGCGGCGCGGGCGTTGACCGACCTGACCCGGCAGTTGCTGGACAAGGCGGCGGGTGAGATCGAGGCGACGACGCGGCGGCCGGTGCAGTCCCTCGCGTGAGCCGGTGGGCCGGTGCCGCCGGTCGCGACGCGGCCGGCGACACCGGCTTCGCGCTGCGTCGCCGCGCCGGCCTTTTGCGCACGCGGGGCCCGGTGTTCCGGGGTTTGTGGCGAGGTGTCGACGGCGGCGCTACGCTTAGCGCGATCGATTGATTACTGTCTGTGGTCAATGGTCGATGGGCACAGTCGCCGGATGCGGCACGCCGCGAGGGATTCGCGAGACCGTGGCGCGGATCGCCCGGTGAGCGTTCGACGGCGGGGGGCAGAGAGAAGCCGATGAGTGCGGCGATCGAGGTAGTCGTGATCACCCCGGTCCGGATCTATCGCGAAGCAACCGTGCGGGCACTGGCCGACGAACCGGCGCTGCGCCTGGTCGGCTCGGGCGGCTCCGCCTCCGAGGCGGTGGCCGGCGCGCGCCGCCTGCGGCCCTCGGTACTGCTGCTCGACCTCGCGACGCCCGACAGCATCGCGGCGATCCGCGCGATCCGGCACGGCTCGCCGGAGACTCGACTGATCGCACTCGGGGTGGACGAATCGCGCGACGACGTGATCACCGCCGCGGAGGCCGGAGTGGCGGGCTTCATCGGGCTGGAGTACTCCGTGTTGGAGACCGCGGCGGCCATCGTCGGCGCGGTGCGCGGCGAGGCGTCGTGCAGTCCGCGGATCGCCGCATTGTTGCTGCAACGCGTGCAGTCGCCGGCCATCGGTCCGCAACGCGGGGTCTCCGCACTGCCGGAGACGCTGACGGCGCGCGAGCGGGAGATCCTCTTCCTGATGGCCGAGGGGATGAGCAACCACGAGATCGCGCGGCAGTTGTCCATCGGCCTGTCCACGGTCAAGACCCATGTGCACGCGGTACTGCGCAAGTTGGGTGTGCCGCACCGCGAGGCGGCGGCGACGCTGCTGCGCTCGGTACGCGCGCGGCGCGCGCCGGACCGCGAACAGCCCGTCAACGGTGGGTAGAAGCGCTCCCCGGGTCGATCCCGGGTAGCGCGCCGGGCGCGCCCCCGCGCACGTCGGCGGCATCGCGCGGCCGGTGCGCGACGGATGCCTGCGCTCGCCGGCCGGTGGTGCGAACCGCCTTGCTCCGCTTGGTGATTGCGGTGCCGAAGTCGGGTGCCGATGCCCGTCCGGCGGGGATCGGCACCCGACTTCGATGTTGTTTCAAGGAGCGGCGCGGCCTCGACGGGGTGGACGTCGCTCTCCACCTCGGGTGGAGGAGGAGGCGCCGGCGGTCCACCGCGGATCTACTCCTGCGGCCGGCAAAGATCGTCCTGTCGGGTGGATGACGCACTCCCGCCCGGTGATCAAGGATCACGACATGGCCGCCAACGCTTCGATCGGTTCGAGCGCATCCGTGCTTTCCGACCTCTCCGACCTGGAGCGGTGGATCGCGGACGTGCTGTCCCGAGCCGTGGCGGCGATCGACCGGCAGCCCGAGCAGAGTTCGCTGGAACGGCTCTACCCGTCGTACGGCGAGGTGCTCGACGCGCTGTCGGACAAACCGCCCCCGGAAGCCGTCGTGATAACGGGCCCGCCGTTGCCCGCACACCTCGCCCTGCCACTGATCCGCCGCGGATTCGACGCGTTCGACCTGGCCGTCGTGGCACTGGTGCTCGCGCCCGATCTGGATCCGGCGTTCGGTCGGGTGATCGGGTGGCTGCACCGCGATCCCGGGCAGCCGTACCCGACGCTCGACCTGCTGGCCCGACTGTGTTGCGAGAGCGGTGCGGACCGGGCGGCGGTGGCGGTCCGGCTCTCCTCGGCCGGACCACTGCCGCGCTGCGGGCTGATCGAGACGCTCGGCACCGGCTCCGGGCCCTCGTATGCGAGCGCGGTGCGGCCCTCGGCCGTGCTGCTGCGGCGCATCTTCGGGGTGGCCCGGCTCGCCGACGAACTGGCGCCGTTCGCGAGCCTGGACACGTACGCACCGGCAGGCGTGGCCGACCCGGAGAGCGCCGAGGTGCTGGTCGGCCGGCTCTCGGGGGAGGACCCGACGCTCACCCACCTGTACGGCGCGGCACCGGCGCACTGCCTGGACCTGGCCTGGTGGAGCGCGGCCCGGGCCGGGCGCCGGGTGCTGACCGTTCGGCCGGAGGCCCTGGCCGACCCGGCCCTGGTGCGCGGACTGGCCGCCGAGGCGCTCCTGCGGGAGGCCGTGCTCGTGGTGGACGCGCACGCGCTGACGCCGCCCGCGTCGGTGTGGGAGCGGTTCACCCACACGATCGTGATCGGTGGCCCCGACTCGCTCGCGCCGGCCGGGCCCGATGTGCCGGCCGAACGGGTGGTCTCGCTGCCCGTGCGGCGTACGCCGTCGGCGGGCGCCCCGGGCGGCCTCACCGCCGCGCTGGCCGAGCGGGGCGTGCACGTCACGGGCGGCGCCGGGGCCGATCCGTTGGCCGGCTGGACCCACCTCGCCGGCCCCGAGCTGCGGCACACCCTGGATGCGATCGCCGCCCGGGCCCGCGGGCGGGCCGGGGCGGACGGCGTCCCGCGCGCCACCCCGATCGAGGCGGCCGAGGTGGCCGCGCAGGTCACCGGCGGCGAACTGGGCCGACTCGCCTCGCGGTTGGGCACGTCACAGGACTGGTCGGCGCTGATCGTCCCGACCGAGGTCGGCGAGCGGCTGCACGACGTGTGCGCGCATCTGACGGCCCATCGCACGGTGCTCGACGGGCACGGGTTCGCCGCGCGGCCGGGCCAGGGACGCGGGGTGTCGGTGCTGTTCGCCGGGCCCAGCGGCACCGGCAAGACGCTCGCCGCCCGGCTGGTCGCGGGCCGGCTCGGGCTGCCGCTGTACCGGGTGGACCTGGCCTCGGTGGTGTCGAAGTACATCGGCGAGACCGAGCAGAACCTGGACGCGGTGTTCACCGCCGCCGCACGCACCGACGCGGTGCTCCTGTTCGACGAGTGCGACGCGCTGTTCGGCAAGCGCAGCGAGGTACACGACGCGCGGGACCGCTACGCCAACCTGGAAGTGGCCTACCTGCTCCAGCGGTTGGAGGAGCACGACGGGCTCGCGGTGCTGGCCACGAACCTGCTGCACCACATGGACGACGCGTTCCTCCGGCGGCTGACCTACTGTGTGCACTTCCCGTTCCCCGAGGCCGCCGAGCGGCGACGGATCTGGCAGGGCGTCTGGCCGCCCGCGCTGCCCCGCCACGCCGACGTGGACCTGGCCGAACTCGCCGAGAACTACCCGCTTTCCGGCGGACACATCCACAACGTCGCGGTCGCGGCGGCACACCTGGCGGCGGCCGACGGGCGGGTCGTGGACCGGGCCGCGGTGCTGCGTGCGATGGCGCGCGAATACGACAAGATCGGGCCCTCCCCGCAGGCCCCCGCCGCGCTCGGGGTGGTGTGATGAGCCCTGGAACCAAGGCGGGCGGCGGCACCGGGTCGCACCTGCCCGCCGTACTGGAGTCGCGCACCGGGCGGGCCCGGCCGCTGGACGCGTCGGTGCGCGGTGCGATGGAGCGTTCGTTCGGTACATCGCTGGGCGAGGTGGTGGTACACACCGACGCCGAGGCGGCGGCGTCCGCCGAGCGCCTGGACGCGAAGGCGTACGCGGTGGGTCGGCACGTAGTGTTCGGACCGGGCCGTTACGACCCGCACTCGGACGCCGGACGGGCGCTGATCGGCCACGAACTGGCGCATGTGGTGCAGCAACGACGCGGTGGCGCGGAGCCGGGGACGCACGGCGTGCATCCTGCCGGCACCGCCGCCGAGGGCGCCGCGCACAGCGCGGGGGCACGCGCCGCGGCTGGGCTGTCCGCGTCCGTCGGGGGCGGCACCGCGCCCGGGGTGTCCCGGGCGCCGAAGGGCGAGGAGGACCCGGAGATCGCCCGCCTCAAGGCGGAGAACCGCGCCGCGGACATGCGGAACCTGGGTGCGGTGGAGGGTGTCCTGCTCGAAGGCGCCGGGATCGTCGACACCCTGGTCGGGTTCGGATACAGCGTGCACGATCTGGGACAGCGCGGCGTCGACGACCTGACGTCGGATCTCGACCTGAGCCCCGCGAACAAGGCGCGGTTGCGGGCCGCGTCCGACGTCCTGACCGGGAGGCCCGTGTTCGACGCGCTGCGCGACCGCGCCAAGGCAGCCGACCTGTACGACGCGACCACCCGTTCGCCCGCCGTTTCGTCCCTGGTGACCTCGGCCGGCGACTGGCTCGAGAAGAAGTACGACGAGACGCTCGGGACCACGAAGCCGGTGAACGACGACCTGTTCACGGACCGCGAGTTGTACGAGATCTTCGGGCAACTCGGCGCGAAGACCGTGCTTACGGCGCTCGACGTCGAGGCGGTCAAGACCCTGCTTGCCACGGTGAATGTCCTCGGTGCCGTCAGGGCGATCCTGGTCGCCTACGACAGGATTCCGCACGGCCGACCGCCGACCAGGGAATTCTGGACGGCCGTGGTCGCTGCGGTGCTCACCGTGGCCGGGATGAGGGCGGGAGGCGCCAACAAGAAGATCGCCCGGGTGCTGATCGACCTGGCGTTGGCGGCGGTGACCCTCGAACCGTTGGTGGAGCGGATCGCGCAGGACCGGGCGCGGGCGCCCGGAGCGGACCGGGACGCCGCGCTCAAGCAGGATGCGAAGGACCTGGCGAAGGCCGTTCTGGCCCTGCTGCACCAGGTTCTCCTCCAGGCCGCGGCAAGCCGTCGGGCCGGGTCCCGCGCCGGGCAGCCTGCGACGGGTGGCCCCGGTGACGGGCCCGGCGTGGGCACGCAGGGTTCGACCACTGCCGGGCAACCGTCCGGGAGCAGGACACAGGCCGGCCGGGCGCCGGAACCGGCACACACCCCGTCGGCGGTCCCGGCGCCGCCTGCGACCGCGCACGTCGTCCCGCCGCCGACCCCCGCCCTGCCGGCCGCCACGCCGAAGCCCACGACCGCGAAGCCCACGACCGCGAAGCCCGGGACCAAGAAGGTCGTGACCGCGAAGCTCGGCGCCGAGAAGCCCGGGAGCGAGAAGAGCGCCGGCGAGGGGCCCTCGGCGTCGGCAATCCCGAACACGACGACTGTCGGTGCGGGCGTGCCGGCGGCGGGAACACCGGAGACCGCGGGTACCGGCTCGGTGAACGCCGTGTCGGGGCAGGCGAGTCCGGGTGGGAAGGCGACGACGCCCAAGGCCGTCGCCATGAAGGCCCCGGCCGAGAAGACGCCGGTCGGGGAGACCACCCACGCGCCGGCGGTGGCTGAACCCGCACTCGGGACGCCGACTTCGACATCCGCGAAGAAGGTGGCTGCGAAGTCGAAGGCCGACGCGGCGGTCGCCAGGAAGGTTGCCACGGCGCAGAAGCGGGCGGCTGCCAAGGAAGCGGCGGCGCAGAAGAGGGCGGCTGCCAAGGAGGCGGCGGCGAAGAAGAGGGCGGCGGCCAAGGAAGTTACGGCTGCCAAGAAGGCGGCTGCCAAGGAGGCCGCGGCAGCGAAGAAGGCGGCCGAGCCGGCCAAGCCGGCCAAGCCGGCCAAGCCCGCCGAGCTCGGCAAGCCCGCCGTGCCGACGAAGACGGTGACGGACGCCTCGAACACGGTGTCCGAGGAGGTCGGCACGTCGGCGACGAAGCCGGTGACGATCAAGGTCCAGTCGCCTGCGGCTACCACGCCCGGTGGCTCAGCCGGCTCCGGAATCTCCGGCGTGCCCGGCACGATCAGCGTGCCGAAATCGGTCAAGGCCGCCAAGAAGGCCGCCCGGCAGGATCCGAACGCGCCGTTCGATCCCAAGGCTCGACGGCCGTCGCTGCGCGGCCTGAAGGACCTCACGCCCGCGGCGGTGGATCGACACACGGGTGTGGTGACGAACTCGGACGCCCGGGTGTTCGTCTTCCACGACCCCCTGGGCAGTCGCGTCGCTCCCGTGAGCGGTGGCACCGCGCAATCGCGAGGGCACGACCTCGAACGGGCCGTCAAGGAGGACGCCGGTCTCCGCGGTGTGACCCATCGGCAGCGCCACAACGCGGGGGACAGGCCTCGCGTCGGCGACCTCGGCACCTACGAGATCAAGAACATGGCCGAGTTGGGCTCGAAGGAGTACGACCAGGTCTGGCGGGACCTGGTCGCATACGACGAAGCGCACATCATCATGCCGAAGGCCGGTCCGCACACGATCGACAATCTCGCGCTCATGGCCGCCCTGTTCGAGCGGATGACCGGGCGCCGACCGACCATCGCGGTGCGGGAGACGTCGCCGTGATCGACGTCCTCGACCTGATCATTCGGGAGACCCTGGTCGCGGGTGTGCCCGGGCTGACGAGTGCGCGGATCGGGTTTCAGCCGCCGGACGACGACTGGCGGCAGCGGGTGGGTGCGAGCACGGGGGTGTGGGTCAACTGTGCGCTGGTAGACCTGCGCGAGGACCGGCACATGCGGATGAACATCCGGCGGCGGGTCACCTCCGGCGTGGGGATCGTGGAGCGCCGCGAACCGGCGCGGATCCGCTGCCACTACCTGATCACGGCGTGGAACGCGGCCAAGGACAGCGCCCAGATACCCGCCACCGAGCAGGAGCACACGGTGCTCGGTGCGATCCTGGCGGTCCTGCTCGACGCCGACCCGCTGGTCGCCTCGGCGATCCTGACGCCCGAGCAACTGGTCAAGGTGCCTGCGACGTTGCGCGAGGCGGAGCTGCCGGTGGAGGTGGTGCCGCCGGAAGGCTTCGGCAAGCTCGCCGAGTTCTGGGGCACGGTCGGCCGGGCCACGTCCTGGCGGCCCGCCGTCTATCTGATCGTCACGATGCCGGTTCCGGAGCCGGACCGGCGGCTCGACGGCGTCGTGCACACGGTGCTGGCCTCCTACGACGCCGACATCGGCGGATTGCCCGGAGGCGGTGTCGGGCCCGTCGAGCGACTCGCCGATGTGGGCGGCCTCGTCCTCGACGCCACCGGGGGGCCGGCGGTGCCTGCGGTCCCGGTGGCCGATGCGGACGTGGTGCTGGAGGACCCGGCGGGTCGGGAGGTGGCCCGGGTGCGCAGCGGCGAGGACGGCCGCTTCGTGCTCGTCGGCCTGCGACCGGGTGCCTACCTGGCCCGGGTCACCGCCGCCGGACTGCCGCCGCCCGCACCCGGTGCGGTCCACGTCCCCGGATCACCCGACGCGCTGATCGAACTGCGCTTCACCTGAGAGGACACCCGCCATGGCCGTGCAGGTCTCGTACCCCGGCGTCTACATCGAAGAGACCGAGCCCGCCGCGCCCATCCAGGGCGTGTCGACCAGCGTCGCGGCGTTCATCGGCATCAGCGCGCAGGGGCCGATCGCCGAACCCGTCCTGGTGACCAGCCCGGATGCGTTCACCGCGCAGTTCGGACCGCCCGTGGACGGCGGCGACGTGCCCTACTACCTGCCGCTCGCGGTGGACGGGTTCTTCCGCAACGGCGGTACCCAGTGCTTCGTGGTGCGGGTGGGCACCGCCACACCCGCCGGTGTCGATCTGCCCGGTCGCGCGGCGGGTGCGCCGGCCGTGGCCCGGGCGGTGGCGCTGCTCGACGGCCCGGACGGGGCGGGTGGTTCGGTCCGGGTCGCGGATTCGAGTGCGCTGGCCGCGGCGTTGACGGCGGCGGGTGCCGGGACGGATCTGCCGGTGGTGCGCGGGACGGCGAACATCACCGCCGTGGATGCCACTCGGCGGGTACTCACGGTGAACGCGGTCGACGGTCTGGCGGCCGGTGAACGGGTGATCGTGGCCAAGGGCGCGGAGACTCGGACGCTGCGGGTGAAGTCGGTGCAGGCGCCGGACACGATCGTGCTCGACGCGGGGCTGTCCGGCGCGACCGACTTCGTCGGCGGCACGATCACCTCGGACGACGTGGCCGCCGGGGACACGGTGTTGCGGCTGGCGGTGCCGGCCGGCATCGCGTTGCGTCCGCTGGTCCCGGTCGGCTCGTCGGTGCGGATCGGCGACGGCACCAACACCGAGTGGGGCGTGGTCGCCGCGGTCGGCAACGACGCGCTGACCCTGCGCCGGCCGCTCACCAAGGTGTACAAGCTGGCCGCGCCCACCCGGGTGGCCACGGCCGAGTTCGACCTGACCGTCACCGACCGCGACGGCAGCGCGGCCACGTACCCGAACCTGTCCACGACGCCGTCGCATCCGCGCTGGTGGGGTGGCCCGGTGGTGCCCAAGGGCTATCTGCGGATCGTGCTCTCCCCGAACGCCCCGACGCCGGCGGGCGATCCGCGGCCCGGGGCCGGGACGTACGTGTTGACGGGTGCGGTCGCCGACGATCCGGCCACGTCCTGGGCGGATGTGGCGGGCCGGATCGACGAGCACCTGAGGCTGTTGCGGCCGATCGACGAGATCTCGCTCGTGCTGGCCCCGGGGTGTACCGACATCGGCGCGCAGCGGGCGATCGTGGAGCACTGCGAGTCGCTCCACGACCGGTTCGCGATCCTGGACAGTGCGCCCGGCATCGACGTGGTCACCGTCAAGGCGCAACGCGCGGAGCTCACCGGGGCGTTGGACAAGGGTTTCGCGGCGCTGTACTACCCGTGGATCCAGCTTCGCGATCCGGCCAAGGCGGCGGTGGTGCTTCAGCCGCCGTCCGGCCACATCGCCGGGATCTATGCGCACACCGACGCGACTCGCGGCGTGCACAAGGCCCCGGCCAACGTCGGCATCGCGGGTGCGCTCGGGCTGGAACGCCGGCTCGGGGACGCCGATCAGGGCCTGCTCAATCCGGACGGCGTCAACGCGCTGCGGATCCTGCCCGGGCGCGGATCGCCGGTGGTGTGGGGTGCGCGGACCACGACGGGGGATCGCAACTGGCAGTACGTCAACGTGCGGCGGTTGTTCCTGTTCCTGGAGGAGTCGATCCAGGAGGGCCTGCGCGGCGCCGTGTTCGAGCCCAACGACCTGGAGTTGTGGGGCCGGCTCAGGCACACGCTCACCGAGTTCCTCACCCGGGTCTGGCGGGACGGCGCGCTCTTCGGGGCCAAGGCCAAGGACGCCTTCTTCGTCCGTATCGACGAGGCGTTGAATCCGCCGAGCACCCGCAAGCTCGGGCTGCTCTACCTGGAGATCGGCGTACAGCCGGTGTATCCCGCGGAGTTCATCGTGGTCCGGATCGGCATCTGGGACGGCGGCGCGGAGGTGAGCGAACCGTAGCGGCAGGCCGCGCGGCGGCGCGTACCCGGGCCCGCGGGCAGGCTCGCCCGGGGGACCCACGATCGGCAACGGACAGGCAGTGGAGGACGCCGTGAGTACGGGCGATATCCAGGATCCCTTTGTCAATTTCAACTTCAAGGTCGAACTCGACGGCATCATCCGGGTCGGGTTCCACGAGGTGAGCGGCCTCGACGCGACGGTGGAGGTGCTGGAACACCGCGAGGGCGGTTGGAACATCACGCCGTACAAGTTCCCCGGTCAGGCGAAGTACGCCAACATCGTGCTCAAGTGGGGCATGACCACCGACACCGAGTTGTACGAGTGGCATCAGCAGATCGTCGAGGGCGACATCCTGCGGCGCAACGGCGCGGTGTTGCTGCTGGACCGGCGCGGTGTGGTCACGTCGCGGTGGAACTTCGTCCGGGCCTGGCCGACCAAGTACATGGCACCGGCGTTGACCGCCGAGTCGGACGACATCGCGATCGAGACCCTCGAACTGGTCCACGAGGGTCTGGTGCGGGTGCAGTGAGCATGCTTCAGATCGAACACGACTTCACCCTGCCGATCGGGCTGCTCGGCGAGGACGGCGCGCTGTATCGCGACGGCACGATGCGGCTCGCCACCGCCGCCGACGAGATCCTGCCGTTGGCCGACCCGCGTGTGCAGCGCAACCCGGCGTACCTCTCGGTGATCCTGCTCAGCCGGGTGGTCACCCGGGTGGGCGGCGTCGAGACGGTGACGCCGCGCACCATCGAGACCCTGTTCGCCGCCGACCTGGCGCATCTCCAGGAGCTCTACAACCGGATCAACACCGTGGACGAGTCGGTCGGTTCGGCGGACGGGACGTGCCCGAACTGCGGCGAGGAGGTCCGCACGGGCCACGAGCGCCTGGGGGGATCCGTGGATATCCGGTCGATCGGCTGAGGGAGGAGATCGCCTTCGTCGCCTACCACCTGCACTGGTCGCACGCCGAGCTGATGGGCCTCGACCACGCCGAACGCAGGCGGTGGGTGGAACGGGTGTCGGCCATCAACCAACGACTGAACGAGGCACCGTAGCGGCGCGGAACGCGCGGGGCAGCACCCACCGGGCATGGAGCGCCGACACCCGGCGCCCGACACCGCACACCGAACCACCGGGCACCGCACATCAGGCATCCCGGCAAACACGCCAACCAAGCGCCCACACCGAGCGCCCACACCGAGCGCCCACACCAGGCGCCCCAACCAAGCGACTCGAAGCCCCCACCAAGCACTCACACCGCACACCGCGAGACCACATCGCGAGAGGAGAGGATCGTGACCGTCACGGGAGCGCATGCACCCTCGGCGCGTTGGCCGGTGCGATCGGCCGCGGCGTCGATGCTCGCCGGTATTCGGGCCCGGGCCGAGGCGATCGCCGGTCGCCGTGCGGCGGGCCGGGACGAGGCCCGGTTGCCCGGGATCGCTCTCGTGCTGCACACGCCGCCGCGCCCGGTGCCCCCGCGCGCACCGCGCCCGGCGTCCGTGCCGGCTCCGGACATCCGGCGCTGCGCACACGTACGACTGGACGTGCGGGTGAGCGTGCCGCGGATGATCGCCCTGGCCGGGCCGCCGGGCGGTGGGTGGTCCGGGTCGCCGCCCGGCGGGCCGGGCCGGTTGCCCGCGCCGGTGTTGCGTACCGCCTTCGCCGGGAGCGGCCGGGCGGTTGCCGAACGTGCGCGCGTGACGCGGGAGTTGTACGAGCAGGGGGCCGGCCACGGTCGGCGGATCGAGGAGCCGGGGCATCCCGGCGCGCCGGCGCGTGCTGGGGCGCCGGAGGCCCTGCCCGGCCGGATCGGCGGGCCCCGCGGCGGATTGACGTTCGCGCTGCCCGGCCGCCCGCTGTCGGCCCCGGACGCGGCCGAGCGGCGGCCCGCGCCGGCCGACGGGTCGGTGCGCGGCCGGTCCGAGCCGACATCCGCCCACGGCACGGCGGCGCCCGCGCTCACCTCGGCCGACCTGCCGCGCCTGGTGGACGGGGTGGTCCGGGAGATCGACCGCCGGGTGCTCGCCCGCCGGGAACGTCGGGGGTGGAGCCGATGACCGTGATGGAACGCGCGACGATCACCAACACCGTCACCGGTGCGCGTACCCGCGTGTTGTTCAACCCGGAGGACTACACGGTCAACCGGGAGACCACCTACGCCCAACTCCCGGTGCCGGGACTGTCCGCTCCGGTCGTGCAGTTCGTGCACGGCAACGCGCAGACGCTGGAGATGGAGCTGTTCCTCGACTCGTTGGAGGCGAACGACCAGGCGGGTGCGGGCAGCGATGTGCGGATCCTGGTCCGCCGGATCGTGGATCTGATGGACATCGATCCCACGCTGCACGCGCCACCGCCGTTGGTGTTCGCGTGGTCGAGTCTGACCTTCACGTGTGTGCTGACCCGGGTCGCGCAGAAGTTCGTGATGTTCAAGCCGGACGGCACCCCGGTGCGGGCCCGACTGACGGTCTCCTTCGGCGAGTTCCGCAACGTGGACATGGAGGCGAAGGAGGTCAAGCGGCAGACCTCGGACTACACCAAGGCGCATACCGTGGTGGCCGGGGAGAGTCTGCAACTGATCGCCTGGCGCGAGTACGGGTCGGCGTCCGCGTGGCGGCCGATCGCGCTGCACAACGGCCTGGACGATCCGCGGGTGTTGCCGGTCGGCGCGACGCTGCACCTGCCCCGCCTGCCGTATCGGGATCCGGCCACGAACGAGGTCTTCGACGCGCCACCCCGGGAGGTGCCGGCATGAGCGCGTTTCCGCAGTACGCCCCGGAGATGCGACTGCGCTTCGCCGGCCGACCGGCGCCGGCGGCGTTGCGCGGCTCGGTCACCGGTGTGACGTGCCAGACCGGCATGGGCGACGCCGACCGCCTGGAGATCTCGCTTGCCAACGAGGGTCTGCGCTGGCTCGACGACCCGCTGTTCCGCCTGGACACCGAGGTGGGCATCGCGCTGGGCTACGCGCCGGACGAGCCGCGTCGGTTGTTCACCGGCGAAGTGGTCGGCACCGAGGCGAGTTTCCCGTCCGACGGGATGCCGATGTTGCGGGTGGTCGCGCAGGACCGGCGCACCCGGCTCGCCACCGCTTCGCCGGCGCGCTGGTTCGGTGTGCCGGTGCCCAAGCTGGGGGTGTTTCCGCTGCCGGATCCGGTGGTGGCGCCGGTGCTCGCGGTCGAGCACGGCATGATCCCGCTGCTCGATCCGCTGGGCGCGTTCCTGTCCGCCGCGCTGGGTGTGGTGGACGTGGTGGCCTCGGCGGAGGACCCGAGCATGCGTCAGCGCGTGGTGCGGCGACAACAGTCGGAGACCACGCTGGACTTCCTGAAGAAGATCGCCCTGGAGAACGCGTGGGAGCTGATCGTCGAGCACGACGGCGAGCCGTCCGGTTTCGTACTCCGGTTGATGTCGCCCGCCGGCAACCTCTCCTCCGATGTGACGTTGCGCCATGGGCGTTCGCTGATGGAGTTCACCCCGCGGATCAGTACGGTCGGCCAGGTCGCCCGGGTGTCGGTGCGGGTGTGGCGGCCCGAGGTGCGGCTCGAACTGACCGTCTCGGTCGGCTACGACTGGGACCGGCAGGCGCTCACCATCGAGGTGACCCCGGGATTCGGATTGCCCGTCGCGGGCAAGGCGGCGGCCCGCGAGGTGCTCCTGGTGGACGAGCCGGTGACCATCGCCACCGCCCCGCGGCTGATCGTGTCCAAGCTGCTGCCGAGGCTGAACCGGCGTACCACCGCGAGTGGTTCGTGCGTGGGCGACCCGCGGATCAGCGCCGGACGGGTGTTGCGGATCGAGGGCGTCGGGGAGACGTTCGGCGGCCTGTGGCGGGTGGTGTCGGCACAGCACACCCTCGACGGCGGTGGCTATCGCACCTCGTTCGACCTGCGCAAGGAGATCTGGTTCGGTGCCGTCCCGCCCGCGTCGCAGGGCGCGGTGCGGGTCCAGGGCGGCCTGTTGTCGCTCCCGGCGCCCAATTCGTGAGCCGATGGGGCCGCTTGCGTGTCGCCTGCGCCGAGCGGCCCGTTCGTCCTCGCCCCGATCCGTTTTCGACGTACCGCTCGATCCCTGGGAGGACCGGCATGTTCGAACCGCTCTTCGACGCCCTCGACGACATCCACGAGTCCGACAGTCCGCGGGTGACCGGCGTGGCGCCCGCCACGGTGGTGGACAACCTGGACCTGACCGGAGCCGGGCGGGTGCAGATCAGGTACGCGTGGTTGCCGGGGGTCGAGCCGTGGGCGCGGGTGTGCGCGACGGTGGCGGGCGACGGCTCGGGGGTGTGGTTCATGCCGCAGCCGGACGACGAGGTGCTCGTGGCGTTTCGCAACGGCGACGTACGCGAGCCGTACGTGCTGGGCGGGTTGTGGACGATGACCTCGCGTCCTCCGGTGGATCTGCCCATCGACTCGGTGAGCAAGCGGGTCGTCCGCACCCCGGTGGGTCACGAGGTGGTCATCGACGACCTCGTGCAGTCGATCACCCTGTCCCACGCGCTGGGCCACTCGATCGAGATCGCGGTCGACGGGATCACCCTGTCCGTGGCCGGCGGCGCCGCGAAGATCTCGCTGACCGCGTCCGGCGCGGTGACCGTCGCCGGCACCCGCTCGGTGGACGTGAGCGGCCTGGACGTGAGCGTCAAGGCCGGCAACGGTCTGGCGGTGAACGCGACGCGCGCGGACGTGCGGGCCGCCGCCACGTGCAGCATCCAGGGGGCGCTGGTGAAGATCAACTGACCGCGCACGCCTCGCTTTCGTCGCCGAACTCCCCGTGCTCCCGCATCCCGAGTACACCGAACCACCGCCAAGGAGGCAGCCGTGCCCGCAGCAGCACGCGTCACCGACCCCACCGGCCATCCCGGCATGGTCGCGGGACCCGGCGTGCCCACCGTGTTGATCGGTGGGCTGCCCGCCGCGGTGCAGGGCGACATGCACGCGTGCGCCTTCCCGCCGCCCGCCGCGCATCCGCCGTCGCCGTTCACCAAGGGCTCCGCGACGGTGCTCGTCGGGGGGCGCGGCGCGCTGCGCCAGGGCGACCCGGCGGGTTGCGGTGCGCCGGTGGTGGCGGGCGTCCCGACCGTGTTGATCGGAGGCTGACGGTGGCCGAACCGAATGCGCCGCTCGACCCCGACCCCGTGCGGCGCACCCCCGACGATGCCGCCGTGCTCGGTCGCGGCTGGGCCGCGCCGGCCCGGCTCGACCCGCTCGGCGAGGCGGCGCAGGCGGCCGGGCCGGAGAAGGTCCGGCAGTCCGTACTGCTGATCCTGGGCACGCGGCGCGGTGAGCGGGTGATGCGCCCGGACTTCGGTGCGGGACTGGAGGACATGTTGTTCGAGCCGGTCACCGCGGCCACCGCCGCGCTGGTGCGGCTGCGGGTGGAACAGGGCTTGATCGCGTGGGAGCCGCGGATCGACGTGCTGGCCGTGGACGTGTCGGTGGCCGATCGTGCGGCGGGTCGGCTCGACGTGCGCATCGACTACCGGATCCGGGCCACCAACACCTTCTACAACCTCGTCTACCCGTTCCACCTGCACGAGGGAGCGGCCACGTGAGCGCGCCGCGCAGTCGGGCCGAGGTGGTCGCCGCGCTGCTGGCCGCCCGTACCGGCTGGGTGCCCGACTGGCACCCCACCCCGGGCGGGGCGTCGCTGGGCGTGGCGCACGGACTCGGCGCGTTGCTGGCCGCGTTGGAGGAGCGGCTGGCCGCGCTGCCCGATCGGCAACTGGCCGCGCTCCTGGACATGGTGGGCGTGTCGCTGCTGCCCGCCCAGGGTGCGGTCGGCACGGTGCTGCTCCAGGCGCTGCCCGGGGTGAGCGGGGCCCGGGTGAGTGCCGGAACGCGGCTCGGCGCCACCGTGCCCGGGCAGGACGCGCCGTTGATCTTCGAGACCCGCGAGACGGTGGCGCCGGCGGGCGCGCCGCTGGTGGAGGTGTGGAGTCTGGACCCGGGCGCGGACGCCGCCGCCGACCACTCGGCCGACGTGCCGGCCCGTCGACCGGTCACGCTGTTCACCGGACTGCGGCCCGCGGTACGGGAGTTGTACCTCGCGCACGACACGCTCCTGGCGTTCGCCGGGCGGGCCGACGTGCGGGTCACCGTGGCCCTGCGCCGGCCGGCGTCGGCTCCGCTGCGGATCACCTGGACGTGGTGGGACGGCGCGGCCTGGCGGCCGTTCGCACCCTGGGGCGACGGCGACGACACCTCCCGGGACGGGACCGCGGGACTGACCCGCTCCGGCACCGTGCGGCTGGTCGCGCCCTGTGCGACGGCGGTGGCCACCACCGTCTCGGGCATCGAGTCGTACTGGCTGCGCGCCCGGCTGGATTCGGAATTCGGCGGACGACCGGACCTCGTGGTGCCCGAAGTGGCACACCTGCGGCTGGCGGTGGTCGGCACGCATGCCCGGCTGGCTCTGTTCGCGGGCCCGCCGACCGGCGCGGAGACGACCCTCACCCTGCACGCCGCGCACGGTACGACCGCGCCGGCCGCGGCCACCGTGCACGTCGTGGACACCACCGCCGGCGGCAAGGAGAACCAGGCCGCGAAGCCCGGCACCCCGATCGCGCTCGCGGCCGAACACCTGGGCCACACCGTACGGTTCGGCGTCACCGTGCCGCCCACCGCCGCCGACACCTTCACCGCGGGCACGGGCGCCCCGCAGCCGGGCGTGGACTACTTCCCGCTGGACGACCCCGACGACCTGACCGCGCCGTCGGCCCTGGACGCCCCCGCGCACCTGGACCTGACCCTGCGGACCGGCCTGGTGCCGGACAAGGCGGTCGCCGACGCCCAAGCGGTGGACCTCACCCGGGCGTTCACCCCGCTGGGCCCGGCACCGGTCCGCGGCAGTGCCTTCCACGTGGCCTGCGATGCCGCGTTCGCCAAGCCCGGTGCCCGGGTGACCGTGGTGGTCGGCCGGCCGCGCACCGCGGCGGAGGAGGCCGACCAGCGCACCGGCGAACTGACCGGGGGAGTGCAGAACGCCAAGGAGTTCCGGGACAAGACGGTCGCCGACATCCGCGCCGTGGCGACCAGGCTGGCCGCACTGACCGCGGTCAGCGGAGACCTGGGACGTGCGGTGGTCTCGCCGCTGTCCGGCGAGGACCCCACCACGTGGTACACCCAGGTCAAGGCGCACCTGCGGGACGCACTGACCTCGTTGCGCGGCGCCGCGCAGGCCGAACCGGGCCTGTTCACCGACGTCGGCTCCGCCCGCGACCACGTCAAGGCCGCGCAGACCGCCGCCGATCCGGCCGCCGACCTGGCCGCCGCGCTGGCCGCACTCGGCGGCGCCCCGCGCGCGAGCGCCGCACTGCTGCTGGCCACCGCCGACGTGGCCGGGCAACTCTCGGCCGACGCGGGCACGTTGACCGCGCCCCGGGCCGCGCTGGCCCAGGCTCTCGCGGGCGGCACCGACGCGCAGGTGGTCGCCGCGCACGGCGCGCTCGCCTCCGCACTGGGCACCGTCCTGGCCACGCCCACCCCCTACCTGGCGGACACTCCGCTGCCGTCCTTCCTCGACGCCGACCCGCAGGTGTTCGTCACCGACGTCACCGCGCGCATCGACGCGGCCAAGGCCGCGGTGGACACCCAGGTGGCGAAGGCCCGCGCGATCGCCGACGCGCTGGAGAACCTGGCCCCGGAGGACCTGCTCAAGGCCGTGGCCGGGGCGCAGACCCCGAACCAGCTCACCGCCCCGGAGGTGACCTGGGAGTACTTCGACGGCACCCGCTGGCGGGCGATCGGCGCGGCCGGCGCCCCCGCCGTCCTGGCCCTGCAACGCTCGGGAGCCCTGCACTTCACCGTGCCGGACGACTGGGCGCCGGCGTCGGTCACCGGCGACGAACGCCGCTGGTTGCGGGCCCGCCTGGAACGCGGCAGCTTCTCGTTCCTGCGCCAGGTGAGCTGGACCGACAAGTCCGGCGTGCTCAATTTCCTGCCCGTGGTGGAACCCCGGCCGCCGGTGTTGGACCGGTTCGAGGTGTTCTACCGCCACGTCGCCGGGCCGGAGGACCCGCGGCACACCCTCGCACTCGACGACCACGCGTGGGCCGACCTGACCGCCGCCCTCGCCTTCCCCGGAACCGGCGCGACCCCATTCCGGCCGATGGCCGAGACCGCCCCGACGCTGTACCTGGGTTTCGACGGCGAACTGCCCGCCGACCGCCTGGGCCTGTACGTCGAGCCCGCCGACGAGGACCCCGACGCGGTACCGGCGCGGCCCGTCTGGGAGGGCCACGACGGCACCGGCTGGGTCGCGCTGGCCACCGACGACGGCACCGAGGGCTTGACCCGCGCCGGCGTGATCGGCCTGATCTGGCCCGGGGCGGGCGGCCCGCCCGGGGCGCCGGTCACCGGCGCCGCCGACCGCACGGTCACCCTGCTCGGCCGCGGTGCCGCCGCGCGATTCGCGCCCGGCGACCGGCTGTTGCTCACCGACCTGCGCGGCGGCGAACCGGTGATCGTGGCCGCCGCCGACGGCGAGTGGCTCACCGTGCGCGACCGGCTCTCCCGCGCCTACGCCGGCGGTGAACTGCGCGACGCGCCACCCGCCCGGTTCGGCACACCGCGCACCTGGATCCGGGCCCGCTTCCCGGCCGAGGCCGACCCCCCGCACCCGACTCTGAACGCACTGGTGCCCAACGCGGCACGGGTGCAACAGGTGGAGACGATCACCGACGAACTGCTCGGCTCCGCCGACGGCAGCGCCGGCCAGGTCTTCCGGGCGCTGCGCACGCCGGTGCTGGAGGGCGCCGTGCTGGAGGTGCGCGAACTCGACGGCGACCGCGCGTCGGTCGACCTGCCGCTGCTGCGAAGGGAGTTGGCCGAGCGGGCGGACACGGCGCTGCGCACCGTGGCCGATCCGCGCACCGGCCGGGTCACCGAGGTGTGGGTGCGCTGGGACGAAGTGACCTCGCTGGGCCTGGCCGGCCCGGCCGACCGGGTCTACGTGTGCGACCACGCGAGCGGACGGGTGGTGTTCGGCGGGAACGGACACGGGCGGGTGCCCGCGGTGGGCCCGGACAACGTGCGGTTGCGGGTGTACCGCTCCGGCGGTGGCGCGGCCGGCAACGTGCCCGCCGGGGCGATCACCCAGGCGGTCGGCGCGGTGGCCGTGGGCGGGGTGAGCAACCCGCGCGGCGCGAGCGGCGGCACCGACGCCGAGCGCTTTCCGGACGTGCTGCGCCGCGGCCCCACGCTGCTGCGGCACCGCCGGCTGGCGCTGACCGAGGCCGACGTGGCCGCGCTGGCCCGGGAGACCGTCCCGGCGATCGCGGCGGCCCGCGCGCTGGGTGCGCGCGACCGGCACGGGCGGGTGCTGCCGGGCGTGGTCCGGTTGGTCGTGCTGCCGCGGGACGGCAGCGACCGGCCGCAGGCCGGCGGCGAACTGCTGCGCCGGGTGCGCGACGCGGTCCGTGCGCGGATGCCGGCGGCGGCCCGGCTGGTGGTCGAGGGCGCGCGCTACTTCCCGGTGGGGGTCGCCGCCACCGTGCGACCGACCCGGGCCGGCGACGCCGGGCGGGTGCGCGGCGCGGTACTCGCCGATCTGGGCCGCTTCCTGCATCCGCTCGACGGCGGCCCGTACGGGACCGGTTGGCCGTTCGGCCGCGGTGTGTACCTGTCCGATCTGGCCCGGCGGCTGGAGGCGGTGCCCGGGGTGGACGTGGTGACCGCGCTCGACCTGACCGTGGACGGGGTGCCGGCCGGCGACGCGGTGCCGGTGGCCGCGGACGCGGTGGTGTGCGCGGGCCCGCTCGTGGTGCGGCTCGCCGGCGCGGCGGAATCGGGGTCGTCCCGGTCGCCGGGATCACCCGGAAGGGAGTTGTGAACCATGCCCCTGTTCCCTCCGAGCCTGGACACCCGACGCTGGCCGGATCTGGTCGCCGAGGCGCGGGCGTTGTTGCCGCTGGAGAGCCCGCAGTGGACCGACCACAATCACTCCGATCCCGGCATCGCGGTGCTCGAGATGCTGGCGTGGCTCGTGGACACCGACGTCTACCGGGCCTCGCGGGTCACCGACCGGCACCGGCGCAAACTGCTCGCCCTGCTCGGCGTGCACCCGGCGCCGCCGAGCGCGGCGCGGGTGGTGCTCGCGGTCCGGCCCGGCCCGGGCGCGCCGCCCGAACTGCCCGCCCGGCTGGGCTTCGTCGCGCACGGAGCAGACGCCCCGATCGGCCTGGAGACGTCGGAGGCGGTGCCGTTGACCGGCGCGTCGGTGGTCGCGGCGGGCACCGACGACGGCACAGCCGAACGGTTCGGCCACACCCTGGGCTGGACCGACCACACCCCCACGCTGCTCGCCGGCACCGCGGTGGACGCGCTCGGCCCCGATCCGCGGGCGGGCGCCGCGCTGGTCCTGGGCCTGGATCGGGCGCTGCCCGCGGGCACCGTGCTCGCGCTGTACCTGGACGCCGACACCGACACCGCCGGCGGACCGGAGCCGGGCGAGGCCGCCGACACGGGGCCGCACCACGACGCACGCACCGTCTGGGAGGCCCGCGCGGGCGGTGCCTGGCAGCCGCTCGCCGACGTCGTGGACCGGACCGGGGCGTTGACCCGATCCGCCGCGGTGCGGCTGCGGATCGGGCCGGCGGCGCTGCCGGTCGAGCCGCTCGGCGCGGCCGGGACCCGGGCGTGGCTGCGCTGCCGGCTCGACCGGGGCCGGCACGACGCGCCGCCGCGGGTGCGCCGGGTGCTCGCCGACGCGGTCGAGGCGGTCCAGGCCACGGCGGCGGTCGGCGCCTACGAGGTCGCCTCGACGGCCGTGCCGACCGGTGCGGCGGCCCCGGTCGAGGGCGCCCGGATGGCGCTGGCGATCACCGTGGACGGCGCGCGCGTGGTGCGGACCCTGCGCACCGACGACCCGGCGGCGCCGGTGGTGCGCATCCTGCGCTGGATCGCACCCACCCCGGCCGCGCACGGACGGCTGGTGGCCGAACTCGTCGCGGCGGGCGTCGGCGACGGCGCCCCGGAGCAGACCTTCACCCTGCCCGGCGGCGCGATCGCGCCGGATGGGCCGACGCCCGGCCCGTATCGGGTGTGGCTGGCCGATCCGGCGGGCGGCGTCGAACCGGTCCGGCTGGTCCCGGACCTGGACGCCGCCGGTCGTACCGACCTGCATGCCGTGCTCGACGCCGCGACCGGCACGCTCACCTTCGGCGACGGCCGTGCCGGCCGGGTGCCCGAGTCGGGTCGCACCGTGCTCGCCGCCTACCGCACCACCTCCGGAGCCCGCGGCGCGGCCCTGGCCCCGCCTGCACCCGTGCGGGTCGCGCCCGACGCGCGCACCCGCGTGCTGTCGGCCGGGCCACCCGCCCCCGGCGCGCTCACCGTCACCCTGGTCGGCCGGGCGACGGGTGGCACCGACGCCGAGGACACGGCCGCCGCCGCGGCCCGGGCCGAACGCGGGTTGTGGGCGCACGAACGCCTCGTGGACGCCCTCGCCGCGGCCGACGCACACTCCCTCGACGAACTGCCCCGCGCGGCGGTGCTCCGGCTCGCCGCGCCCGAACGCGCGGTGACCCTGGCCGGTGTCGAGCGCTGCGCCCTGGCCACCCCGGGCACCCGGATCGCCCGGGTCCGCGCGTTCGCCGACACCGACCCGCGCCTGCCGGGCCTGGTCGCCGCGGGCTGCGTGAGCGTGGTCGTGGTGCCGTCGCTCCCGCGGGGCCGACCCGAGCCCACCGCGGGCCTGCTGCGCGCGGTGCGCCGGCACCTGGCCGGGCTGCGTACGACCGGCACCCGGCTGTTCGTCACCGGGCCGCGCTACGTCGTGGTCGCGGCCGAGGTGACCGTGGCGCTGCTCCCGGGCGCCGACCCGGGCGGGACGGCCGCGGCGGTACGGGCCGCGCTGGACACGTTCCTGCATGCGATCACCGGCGGACCACGCGGCACCGGGTGGCCGTTCGGCCGTGACGTGCACCGCAGCGAGGTGCTGCGCGTGGTGGACGAGGCCGCGGGCGTGGACCACGTCACCGCGCTCGCGCTGCGGGCAGACGGCGGCCCGCCGGGCTGCGGCGGTCTGTGCGTGCCGCCGACGGCACTGGTGGTGCCGGGCGAGCACGTCGTACGCGCGGTTCGGGCGGGGGCTGGGCGGTGAGCGTCGCGGGGAGGGCATGTCGTGCGCGCGGTTCGGGCGGGGGCTGCGCGGTGAGCGTCGCGGGGAGGGCATGTCGTGCGTGCGGCTCGGCGGGGGGCTGCGCGGTGGGCGTGATCGCGGCCGCGCGGTCGGGACCGGGTGGTTCGGAAGCCGGTGTCCGAGCGGAGGCACCCCGATGACCGCGATCCCCGACCGGGTGGTGGAGGAGACCGGCGTGCGGTTGGCCGCGGCCGATCTGCGCGACCTCACCGCGAACGAGGCCGGGCAGTCGGCCCGGCACACCCGCGCCGCGCATCGCACGTGGGGCGTGGCGGTGGGCCTTGCGGTGTGGGCGCTCGGCGGCGGGCGCCTCCTGGTCGAACCGGGGGTGGCCCTCACCCGCGACGGCGACCTGATCGTGCTCGGCGGCGACGACGTGCTCGCGGTGCCGGACGCCGCCACCGGGTCACTGTCGGTGGTGCTGCGCCGCGAGTGCGGCGGGCCGCGTGGCCGACCGCGCCTGCTGGTGGCCGGCGACCTCGCCGGGCCGGGTGATGTGCCGCTCGCGGTCTACCGGACCGACGTGCGCGGGCTGGACGTCGGCGACGGGGCCCGGCGCAGCGCGCGCCGACCCGGCCCGACCGTGCTGCTCGCGGGTCGGCTGGCCCGGGGCGCCGTCGCGGCGGAGGGTTCGCGTGTGCGGTGGTCGGCGCGAGTCGACTTCGTGCGTGCGTTCGCCGACGTGCCGCAGGTCTTCGTGGGCGCCGAGGGGCCGCCGCCGGCCGGGACCGCCGGCACCACCGTGCAGGTCGCGGAGGTCGACCCGGCCGGGTTCCGGATCACCGTGCGGCACCCGCTGCCCGAGTCCGGCGACGTCGACGAACAACCGAAGGTGTCGGCCGTGCCGATGGCGCTCGCCTGGACGGCAGTGCTGGGCGCGCGATCCGTGCCGGCGCTGTCCGGGCCGGCCGACCCACCGTGCCCGGTGCCGTGCACACGACCGGTGATCCACGTGCCGCGCGACCTGCAGGCCGCGGCCTCATCCGAAGGCCGAGACGCGCCCGCACCCGGTCCCGTTGCCACGGCCGCCGATTCGCCCGGTGTCGGGCCGGGTCGGCACGAGAGAGGAGAGCCCGGATGAGCGGCCCGACTGCGAGCGGGACGGTGGCCGGAGGCCGTGCCGGGCCCGACGCCCTTGGTGTGGCCGGTGGCGCGGTCGGTGTTCGGCCGGGTCGGCGAGTGAGAGGAGAGCCCGGATGAGCGGCCCGACCACGAGTGGGGCGGCGTTGCCGCCGACGTATCGACCGAGCTTCTTCGGCGGTCAGGTGCTTTCCGCCGCCGACCTGAACGACACGGTCACGGTGGAGCGTTCGCGGCGCTGGCTGCACAACCGGGTCCTGCACGGGTGGGGCGTGGCGCTCGGCCTGGAGGTCACCGGTGCCCGCGGCGCCAAGCGCGTCGCGATCGGTGCGGGCTACGCGCTGGACGCGCTCGGGCGCGACCTGATCCTGCCGGACGGCGCCGAGTTGCACGTGCCGGCGGTGGCCGCCGGGCCGGACGGCGGCGACGTGCCGTTCTGCCTGACGCTGCGCTGGACCGAGGACGACGAGGCGGACGTGCGCACCCGGGCCGGGGCCTGTGGGGTGGTCGGGGCGGTGCGGTTCGCCGACGGGCCGACGGTCGGCTGGCGTACCCCGGCCGAACTGCGCGAAGGGCTGGACGTGTTGCTCGCGACGGTGGCCGTGCGCGGCTGCGCGCTGACCGCGCCGCCGGACCCGGCCGGGCGCCGGATCCTGGCGGTGCTCCCGACGCCGTACGTGGCGTGCGGTGCGACGAGTGCGTTCGGCACCGTGTGGTCGGCCGTCCAGGACCCGGCCTCGGGCGTGGTGATCGGGCTGCGCACCGTGGTGGACACCGGCGCGGCGGGCTTCGGGGACACGCCCGCCTACACGGTCCGGCTCGACGGCGACCGGGAGTTGAGCGGGTCCGCCGCACCCGGGGGCCAGGCGTGTGTGCTCGACGGGACGCCCTACGTGGACGGCGCGGAACCGGGACGGCTGACCGTGGTGGTGCCGCTGCCCGCCGGGCGGATCGGCGGCGCCGCCGGCGCCACGACGTTGCCGCTGAATCCGGCGCAGGTGCTCGCGGACCCGGAGACGCCGAACCTGGTGCGTGCCGAACTGGGTTGGCACATCGCGTGGATGGGGGTGGAGGGGTCGTGAGCGGCGCGACCGGCTACCGCTGGGTCAATGCGCTGGGGCGCTGGCCCGGAGCCCGCTTCGAGGGGGTGCGCACGGACGGCGAGCGGGTGGTGCTGAGTCCGGGCACGGCGGTCCTCGAACCGCTCGCCGTCGCCGACCTCGATCCCGCCGGCGGGCCGCTGGGACTGGTCGTCCCGGGCGACGGCACGGTCCTGGTCGCCGATCCGGGGCACGGCCGGGTGCTGCGGGTGGACGGCTGCGACCACACGGTGTGCGTCCTGGGCTGCCTGGACGTGGCGACCGGCGACCCCGCGGCGCTGCGCAGGCCGCGTGGGCTGTGGCTGCTCGACGGTGGCCGGCTGCTGGTGGTCGGGGACGAGCCCGGGGACGGGCGCCCGGTCCGGGCGGGGCGAGCGCGGGGCATGGTCGTGTGTGCCGACACCGGCGAGTACCTCACCCCGTGGACCGATCCGCCGCCCGCCGAGGACCCGGTGCTGCGCGCGGCCCGCGAGCGGATCGGCGGGTTGGCGGCCATCCGGGGGCCCGATGGTGTGCTCGTGGTCGGCGGCGTCCGGCAGCGGCCGGGACCGGGGCTCGTCCTGGTCCCGGACGACGGCTCACCGGCCCGGGTGCTGGCCGTCGGCGACCTCGCCGGGATCGCCATCGACCGGTGCGGGCGCGTGTTCGTGGCGGGCCCGGGCGGGATCGCCCGCCAGGGTGCCCGGCGCACCGGTACCCGCGGCATCGTCGTGCTGCCCGCGCCGATCGAGCCGCCCGGCATCGAACACTGGGATCGGGTCCGGGTGTTGCTCGCGGAACCCGCGCCGCCCGGCACCCACGTACGGCTGTGGACGATGCGCGCTTCGACCGGTGGCCCGCCCGAGTCGCCCGATCCGGCGAGCGCCGACGCGGACGACGCGCCCGTGCCGACCGCCCCGGGCCGCTGGCGGGCCGGCCCGCTCGACGGCCTCGACGTGCGCGTGCTGAGCGCTCCGGCCGCGCCCGGGGCCCGGTTGTGGATCGCGGTCGAACTGCTCGGCGACGGGAGCGGTACACCACGCGTGGACGATGTGCGCGTCGAACACGTGGGTCGGGGTCTGCTGGACGCGCTGCCCGCCGCGTACACCGGCGACGACGACGGTTCGGGCACGCTGGGCCGGCTGCTCGGCCTGCTGGCCGGCGCACACGAGGCGTCGGTGCGCGCGTTGGAGGAACTGCCCGCCTCGCTCGACCCGGGCTCGGCCCCGGACCGCCCGGACGACCCGTGGCTGGAGCGGCTCGCCGGCTGGGTGGACGTCGCGCCGTCCCGCTCCGCCGATCCGGCCACGCGCCGCGCGGACGTCGCCGGGGCGTACGCGGCGCACGGCCGCCGCGGCACACCCGCCGGGCTGATCGCGGCGGTCGCCCGGGAGACCGGCGTCCGCGTGCGGCTGTCCGAACCGCTGCTCGAGGCCGGGATCTGGCGGTTGGGCAGCGGCGGACTCGGCCGGGACACCGCGGTGCACGTCGCGGATCCGGGGCCGCCGGTCCTGGACGCCACCGCCGTGCTCGACGGCGCCCACCTGGTTTCGGCGCAGGAGCGCGGACTGCCGCTGTACGCGGCGTTCGCCCACCGGGTGTGCGTGCACGTCCCGCCGGAGCACGCCGACGCGCTGCCCGAGATCGCCCATGTGGTCGAACGGGAGCGCCCGGCCCACGTGTTCGCCCGGGTGCGGGTCGAACGGCCCGGCGCCATCCCGGGGTTGGTCGGCGTCGACACCCGGGTCGCCGGCCCGCCGCCGGCCCGGGCCGCGGGCGCCGGCACCGCGCTCGGCACCGGGATCCGGTTGCCCGGACCGGCCGCGGCGCACGTCGGCGGTCCGCTCGGGGCACGCCTCGACACGACGCTTCCCACACCAGGCGGTCGCGGGTCGACCACCGGACCATCTCCGAGGGGTTGAGCACAAGTGAGTCAGCACCGTCAGGACCACGCGGCGGACACGGGATGCGGCTGCGACGGGGGCGCGGACGCGGCGCCCGCGCCGCCGGTACGCAACCGCTTCCACCCGGGCAAGCTGATGGACGTCCGGCACTGGAAGCTCGAACAGGACTACCACCGACGGACCGCCGCCACGTCGGCCCGGCTGGGCCTGGGCCCCGGCGTGTTGTGCGGGCTGGACGCGGAGTTGCACGACGACGGCGCGTTGACCGTCTTCCCCGGCGTCGCGGTGGACGGGCACGGCCGGCTGGTCGTGGTGGATCGCCCGGTGCGCATCGACGAGCCGTACCAACCCACCGACTGCGCCGGCGCACCGCACGGCGAACCGGTCCGGGACGGCATCGTCGCGGTGCGGCTGTGCCGGCACGAATGCGGGACCGAGTTCGTCCGGATGCCGGTGGTGCACTGCGAGGTGCGCGAGGAGTGCGTGCCCTCGCTCACCCTGGAGCGCTTCCTGATCCGGATCACCGCGGGGGAGCCGGATCCGGTCGGGCTGACCGAGGAGCAGTGCGCGGCGATCTTCCCCGCCCGGCACGGCGCGGACTTCGATCGGCGCGAGTCGGTCGCCGACACGGTCGAGCACGAATGCGGGTGCGAGGACGACTGTCTGGTCCTGGCGACGGTGACCTACGAGCCGGAACGGGCGCCGGACCTGGACGCGGTGACCGCGCGGCCGGTCGTGTACTCCAACCGGGTGTTGTTCGACCTGCTGATGTGCCTGGCCGAGCGGGTGGACCGGTGCTGCGCCGGGCCCACCCTCCCGCCCCGGATCACCGCGCTGTGGCCGCAGGTCGGCGCCGCCGCGACGGCCGCCACGTGGCGGGCGTTCGTGGCCGACAAGCGGCTGGAGATCGCCTTCGACCGGCCGCTCGCCGACGCGGCGTTCGACGCGCCGAATCCGTGGCTGGGCCTGTGGCAGCTCGACCACACCGGCGTGCGGCGGCTGCGGTTGACCCGTACCGGCGGCGCCCTCACCCGGGTCACCGTGCCGCCCGGTGGCGAGGGGGTGGCGTACGCGGTCGAGTTGGAGGGGAACGGGCTGCTCACCTCGACCGTGTTCGTGGTCGGCGCCCGGGTGCCCGTCGCCGGGCCACCGAAGGCGCAGGACCCGGACGGCCTGGCCCTGGACCCGGACCTGGTGGGCACCGCGCTCACCGCGGCCGACCGCGACGCGCTGTGGGCGCTGGTCCCCGGCAACGCCAAGGACACCGGCCTGGCCGCCCTGGTGGACCGGGCCCCGCTCCCGGCGGTGCCGCCGTTCCCGTCCGGAAACGGCACGCAGGGCGGCGAGTTGCACGTGTTCACGCCACCGCCCCCGCCGACCGCGAAGGCCGCGGTCGCGCCGCGACTGGTGCGGGTGTGGCCGCACGGCGGATCGCGCCTGGGCGCCGACGGGCCGCTGCGCCGGGACCGGGCCCGTTTCGTGCGCACCCCACACGTCGAACTCACCGTGGACCGGGCGCTCGCCGACGCCGCGACGGCCGAACCGGACGGCTGGGTCCGGTTGTTCCAGGCGGTGCGCGAGGGGGACCGGCTCGCCGGGTTCCGCCGGCTGGATCTGGGGTCCGGTACGGCGAAGCGGTCCGAGGAGCATCCGGAGTCGGTGACGTACGTGTTCGAGGCGGCGGGGACGCGGCTCCCGGTCGCGGGCGAACCGGCCGCCGCGTTCCTGCTCCAGGTGCGCTCGTCGGCCGCGGTCGCGGTGCCCGCGGTGGGCGCCGACGAGCCGGCCCTGCCGCTGGACGCGGACTTCCCGGGGACGGGGTTGGACAACCAGACGCTGTTCTCGATCTGGTCGGGGCAGCAGAGCCTGCCGCCGGCGCCGCCGATCACCGCGCTCGGCGCCCGGTCGAGCGTCGATGTCGAACTGTTCGACGGCGACCCCGGCGGGTTCGTGCACCTCGCGTTCGAGGTGGCGCCCGAGTGAGCGCCGACCCGGGCGCGCGGCGCCGGCGTGCGGGATCGCCCGGAGGGTGTCGGCCGGCGGAACCGGGCGCGGGGCGCCATCGAGACGACGCATATCGAGGAGCTGAGGGACGTTGAGCGTGCACGAGCAAACGATCCGGCCCATCGCGGTCGCCGGGCAGGGCGGCTGCGGCTGCGGCTGTGGAGGGGGAGGGGGAGGCGGGACCTCGTCCTGCGGATGCGGTGACTGCCTGGCCGGGAACGCGGCGGGACGGCTGCGCCCGCGCTGGTTCGGCGGCCAACTCGTCGGCCCGGAGGATCTCGCCCAGACCGGTGTCTGGCTGCTGGAGCGCATGCGCCGGCACAACCGGTTGTTGCACGGGTGGGGTGTGGTGTGCGGGGTGGGCGTGCGTACCGTGCGCTACGGCGACGGGGGTCGGTTGCCCTGGCTGCTGGACGTCTCGCCCGGCTACGTGCTGGGCCCGTACGGGGACGAGATCGTGGTCGACCACCGGATCAGGGTGGACGTGCGCGACGCGCTGCCGGGCGGCACCGACGGTTGCCCGCCGCCGACCGACCCGTGGTGCGCGCCGGTGCGCGGGCGCCGCGAACCCGGGCGTACGTATTACCTCGCGGTGCGCTACGACGAATGCCTCACCGTGCCCGTGGCGGCGGCCGGCTGCGGCTGCGAGGACACCGCGTGCGAGTACAGCCGGGTGCGCGAGGGCTTCACGCTCGGTGTGCTGGACACCCTGCCCGACGTGTACGTGGAGGGGGAGGACGACCCCCGTCAGGAGACCACCGGTTGTTCGTCCCGGATCTCGGAGACCGGAACCCGCCCGTGCCCGCCGTGCCCCACCCAACCCTGGGTCGTGCTGGCCGACTTCACCGCCGCCGCCGACGGTACGTTGAGCGTCGACCAACTGCGCAACCGCCGCTTCACCGCCTCGTTCGGCGGATTCGGGTTCTACTGCGGGCAGCCCACCGACTCGCGGGGAGCCGCCGGCTGGACCGACGTCACCCGGCAGGCCATCGCGCACGCCTTCGCCTCGACCCACACCCGGGAGATCCTGGCCGCCGGCGGGCCGGAGGAGGTCCGGGCCATGCCCGCGCGGCACCTCCTCGGCGTCTCCCGCACGGCGCGACTGGCCGACCTGCTCGGCGATCGTACGGTGGCCGACCTCGCCCGGACCGATCCCGACGACCTGGCCGAGGCGGCCCGCGCCGCCGAGGTCGCGCCCGACCCGGTCCGCGAGGCCGTCGACCGGGCCGACCTGGTGCTGCGACTGACCGCCGGCTGACCGACGTCGGCACGGTCCCCGGCCGGGCCGGGAATCCCACCGCGCGGCGCCCGCCGCCCGTCGCGGATCGTCCCGGACGGCCGCCGGGACGGGACGGCTCGGCGTCGATCCGACACGGCGTTACCCTGAAAGACAGCCGGTGTCGACGTCGTGACGATCGCGACGGGTCGGCCGCGGACGGGCGCGTCCCGAGCCGGCCCGGATGCCGGCGGACCTTCTCGGCGGACCGGACGCAGCCGCGCCGGTCGCGCCCGGCGGCACGCGTCGGTACGGGCCGTTCGTCGCGGGCCCACCGCGCGGGAAGGGATACCCATGGCGACCGCGTACGTGTACGAGTTCGGCGAAGGTTCCCGGGATCAGGCCGAACTGCTCGGCGGCAAGGGTGCGAACCTCGCCGAGATGACCCGGTTGGGACTGCCCGTGCCGCCGGGATTCACGATCGGCACGGACGCGTGCCGGGCCTTCCTGCGCACGGGCGCGCCGCCGAGCGGACTGCCCGAGGAGATCGCCGAACACCTCGCCCGCCTGGAACGCTCGATCGGGCGGCGGCTGGGCGGGGCCGACGACCCGCTGCTGGTCTCGGTGCGCTCCGGCGCCCGGTTCTCCATGCCCGGCATGATGGACACGATCCTCGACGTCGGCCTCAACGACGCCTCGGTGCTCGGCCTGGCCGCGGCCGGCGGCCGGGAGCGCTTCGCGTGGGATTCCTATCGCCGACTGGTGCAGATGTACGGGGCCACCGTGCTGGGTGTGCCCGCGGCGCGCTTCGAGGAGGTGCTCACCCGGTATCGGCTGCGCGCGGGAGTGGCCGACGATCTCGGGCTGGGCGCGGGCGAGTTGACGGAGATCGTCCGAGAGTTCCGGGGCATCGTGCGCGAGGAGTCGGGCGAGGAGTTTCCGCAGGACCCGCGCGAACAACTCGCCGGCGCCGTCCTGGCGGTCTTTCGCTCGTGGAACGGCGAGCGGGCCCGGGTCTATCGCCGGCGCGAGCACATCCCGGACGACCTGGGCACGGCGGTGACCGTGCAGGCGATGGTGTTCGGCAACGCGGGACCGGACTCGGGGACCGGCGTCGCCTTCACCCGCGACCCCGGCACGGGGCGGGCCGGCGTGTACGGCGACTACCTGCCCGACGCGCAGGGCGAGGACGTGGTCTCCGGGGTCCGGGACGCGCTGCCGCTCCAGGACCTCGAAGGGCTGGATCCGGCCTCGTACGCGCGTCTGACCGAGGTGCTGCGGCTGCTCGAAGGGCACTATCGCGACCTGTGCGACGTCGAGTTCACCATCGAGCGCGGCCGGTTGTGGATCCTGCAGACCCGGGTCGGCAAACGGACCGCCGAGGCCGCCTTCCGGATCGCCTGCGCGCTCGTGGACGAGGGCACGATCACCTGGCCGCAGGCGCTGTCCCGGGTGGACGGCCGGCAACTGGACCAGCTGACGTTCCCACGCTTCGACGCGGACGCGGACGCCGCACCGCTGGCGCACGGGGTTCCCGCCTCGCCCGGTGCCGCGGTCGGCGCGGCGGTGTTCGACATGGCCGAGGCCACCCGGCGGGCCGCGAGCGGCGAACGGGTCGTGCTGGTGCGCCCGGAGACCAGCCCGGACGACCTGCCCGGGATGATCGCCGCCGAGGCCGTGGTGACCGGCCGGGGCGGCAAGACCAGCCACGCGGCGGTGGTGGCCCGGGGCATGGGCAAGGTCTGCGTGTGCGGCGCGGCCGACCTGGACATCGACGTCGAGGGCGGACGCTGCACCGGCGCCGACGGGAGAGTGCTCGAACAGGGCGACACGATCTCGGTGGACGGTACGGCCGGCACCGTGTACGCGGGCGCGCTGCCGCTGGTGCCCTCGGCGGTGACCCGCTACCTGGAGACCGGCGTGCGTTCCGCCGGCGTGGTCGAGGCGGTCGCCCGCTTCCTGGAACAGGCGGACGCGGTACGGCGATTGCAGGTCCTGGCGAATGCCGACACGGCCCCGGACGCGGCCCGGGCCCGGCGCTTCGGCGCTCGCGGGATCGGGCTGTGTCGCACCGAGCACATGTTCCTGGGATCGCGTCGTCCGCTCGTCGAGGACCTGATCCTGGCCCGCACCGACGCGGACCGCCGGCTCGCCCTGGACGCCCTGTTGCCGCTCCAGCGTGCGGACTTCACCGAACTGCTCGCGGCGATGGACGGCCTGCCGGTGACCATTCGGCTGCTCGACCCGCCGCTGCACGAATTCCTGCCCGACCACACCGAGTCCGCGGTCCGCTTGGCCAAGGCCCGGGCCCGGGGCGAGGATCCCGACCCGCATGCGGTGCGGGTGCACGAGGCGATCGAACGCCTGCACGAGCAGAATCCGATGCTGGGACTGCGCGGGGTGCGGTTGGCACTGACGATTCCCGGGCTGGTGGCCACCCAGGTGCGGGCCGTCGGCGAGGCGGTGGTCGCGCGGGTGCGCGCCGGCGGGGACCCGAGGGCGGAGATCATGATCCCGCTCGTGGCCACCGTCGAGGAACTGCGCATCGTGCGCGCGGAGGTCGAACGGGTCCTGGCCGAGGTCGGGCGGGCGGCCGGGTTCCCGGTGCACTGCCCGGTGGGCACCATGATCGAACTGCCCAGGGCCGCGCTGACCGCCGCGACCATCGCACCGGTCGCGGACTTCTTCTCGTTCGGCACCAACGACCTGACCCAGACCACGTGGGGCCTGTCCCGCGACGACGCCGAGGCGTCCTTCCTGGCCGGCTACCTGGAGCGGGGCATCCTCGACGTCTCGCCGTTCGAGACCATCGACCGCGCCGGCGTCGGGCGGTTGGTGGATCTGGCCACGCGGGAGGGCCGGCGGGCGAAGCCGGGGTTGCGGATCGGGGTGTGCGGGGAACACGCGGGCGATCCGGAGTCGATCCATTTCTTCCACGAGGTCGGTGTGGACTACCTGTCCTGTTCGCCGTTCCGACTGCCGGCCGCCCGTCTGGAAGCCGGCCGCGCCGCCGTCGCGGCCGCGGCGGAGGCGGACTCTCGCTGAGCGTACGGTCGTTCGCGCGACTGCGGTATGCGGTGCGCACTCGATGCGGTGGTGCGGTGACCGTGGCGGTTTCGGCCAGGGGGATGTGGCCGAGAGCGGGTGGGTGAACCGCGTGATTCGGGCCGCGAGGTGTCCGCAGGGTGACGCCGCCGGGGGCTCGGCGGGGCCTCGGCGGGGCGATTCCATGGGCTTTACTGTACGTAGTGGAACAATTACATTCCGGGTTGTGATGGGTATCGGCGGCCGGTGACGCGGCCGAAACGGCGTGCCTCGCCACTGTCCGTAAATGGGGTTTCACGCACCGCTGTCGATGCGGCAGCGTGGTCTGCGTCGGAGCCCCCGTCGATCAAGCGGCGTGGATCCGACGCAGACCCGTCGACCCGTCGAGGTCGACCGGTTCTTCCATCGAGAGTGAGGCATTCGCATGATGCGTAAATTGGCCACCATCGCCGCCGGCGCCGCGGCGGGTACGCTCCTGGGCGCGCTCGCCCCGGCCCCGGCGGCCCGTGCCGACGTCGGCGATGCCGCGGCCTGCCCCGCGGCCAGTTTGTGTGTCTACACCGGCGACAACCTGACCGGGACGCGGACGGTCGTTCCCGCGCGGGTGATCGAGGATCGCGGCGACGCCGGCTACACCGTCACCGGACCGGTGCTCTCGGTCGCCAATCGCACCGGGTTTCCCGTGCTGCACGGCGTGAGCCATCCCGTCCTCTGTATCCGGTTCCCGTGTTACCAGTACACGGTGCTGGGTCGGATCGATACCGGGCAGGACCTCACCGATGTCGACTGGGCCGGACAGCCCCTCGTCGTCGGTCGGGACTACGGCCGGTAGAGCGCGAATCGCCCGGCGCACCGCCGCATGCGACCCGCCCGGCCGGAGCGCACGTCGCTCCGGCCGGGCGGGTCGGGGGCGGGATTTCGGCTCGGGGCCGGGATCCGGATCCCGTGACGGTTCGCGGCCGCGATGCCGGGGCGGGGCCCGTCCGGGGCCGAAGTCCCGGCGCCGGCGCCGGACTTGCGGTGTCGATGCGGGGGCGGCGTACCGGGGTTCAGGCTCGCGGAGCCGGGCGGACGAGTTTGAGCATGATCTCGCCGTAGGCCTCGTCGGTGCGGCGGCTGTGCTCGGTGAAACCGACCCGGGCGTAGAAGTCGCGCGCCCGGGTGTTCTTCTCGTAGACCTCCAGCGTGAGCCTGCCGTGCAACGTCGCCGCGTGCTCGACGAGCAGTCGGCCGACGCCGGTGCCCTGTGCCTCCGGCGCCACGAACAGGCCGCCGATCTCACGGCAGTTCACGCCGTCGACCTCGCCGAGGATGAGACCGAGGAGCGCGACCACCCGGCCGTCGACCTCGGCGACCCAGTTGTCGGCGTGCACGAGGTAGATCTCGCGCATCTTCCGCTCGCGCTCGCCCTCCCCCTCGCCCGGGATGAAGGGATGTGCGATGCGGCCCGCCCGGGACCAGACGTCGACCGCGGCATCCTCGTCGGCGGGGAGGTAGGGACGGACCTTCGGGGCTTCGGACATGCGTGCGACGCTATCCCACTCCCGGACGTCCATCGGCACGCCGTCGCCGGCCGGGGGCGCCCCGCGCCGGTCCGGGACCCGCCCGGGTGTTCGCCGTGGCCGACGCCTGCGCGCGTGGGTCGGCGGCGTGGGCGCGAGCGTACGGCGGGCGAACGCGGGGGCCGGGCGGCCGGGTCAGGTCAAGTGCTTTCGCAGCACGGCGAGTTGCGTTCGGCGGGCCTCGATGTGCAGGGCTCGGCCGCGATCGGTGGCGGTGACGAACACGCCGCGGCGGTCGGTGTCGCACATCGCGCGTTCCACCAGGCCGCACTTCTCCAGGCGGGCGACCGCGCGCGAGGAGGCGCTCTGGCTCAGGTGCAGGTCTCCGACCAAGTCGTGGATGCGGGCCTTGCAGCCGTCGGCGGCGATCAGCCGATCCAGGACCTCGTAGTCGCTCATGGTCAGGCAGTGGTCCGCCTGGAGGGCACGATCGAGTTCGTGGGCGACCCGGCTGTACTGCGACAACAGGTTGCGCCAGCTCTCGATCAGCGGCTCCTCGGTCTTCATCGCGTCACGGTAACGCCACCCGGCATAACATGCAAGCAAATTTATTGCACCCACATTTAATGCGTAGACATTCAATGCGTGCGCATATAAGTTCTTCCCCATGGCCCCAACAGTCGAGACCTACGCGGGACCGTCCTCCCGCGAGAACTCCGCCCCCACGTCCGCCGCATCCGACCCGACGGCGTCCGCCCCGCACTGGACCCCCAGACTCTGGGGCGTCCTGGCCGTGTTGTGCCTCGTGCTCTTCCTGGACGGCCTCGACGTGTCCATGGTGGGTGTCGCGCTGCCCTCGATCGGTCACGAACTGGGCATGTCCGCGACCTCGTTGCAGTGGATCGTCAACGGGTACGTGCTCGGATACGGCGGTCTGATGATGCTCGGCGGTCGCACCGCCGACCTGCTCGGTCGCCGCCGGGTGTTCCTGATCGCCCTCGCGGTGTTCGCCGCCGCCTCGCTGCTGGGCGGCCTGGTGGACAGCGGCGGCCTGCTCATCGCCAGCCGTTTCATCAAGGGTCTGGCCGCGGCCTTCACCGCGCCGACCGCACTGTCCATCCTGACCACGACGTTCCCGGAGGGCCCGGCCCGCAACCGAGCGCTCTCGGTCTTCTCCGTCTTCGGCGCCAGCGGCTACTCCTCCGGCCTGATCCTGGGCGGACTGCTCACCGAGTTCGGCTGGCGCTGGACCTTCCTGACCCCCGTACCGCTGGCCATCCTGGCCCTGGTCGCCGGCTACGTACTGATCCCGCGCGACCGCCCCGCCGACTCCGGCGGCCACGACCTGGTCGGCGCCGCCACCCTCAGCAGCGGCATGCTGCTCGCCGTCTACACCGTCGTCTCCGCGCCCGAGCGCGGCTGGGCCGCACCCATCACGCTCGGCTCGATCGTGCTGGCCGCGGCGCTGCTCACCGCTTTCGTGTTCGTCGAGAAGCGACTCGCCCACCCGCTGGTGCGCTTCGGCATCCTGCGGATCGGCACGGTCGTGCGGGCCAACCTGAGCATCGTCGCGCTGATGGGCTCGTACATGAGCTTCCAGTTCATGATGACGCTCTACCTCCAGGACGGTCTGGGCTGGTCCGCGCTGCGGATGGCACTCGCGCTGCTGCCCGCGGGCCTCGTGGTGGCCTTCGGATCGCCGTTCACCGGACGCCTGATCAACCGCTACGGCACCGCGCCGCTGCTGATCGCGTCGATGGCCTCGATGAGCCTGGGCTACGCCTGGTTCCTCGCCACCGCCGGCAGCACACCGAACTACGCCTTCACCGTGCTGCCCACCATGCTGCTCCTCGGCGGCGGCTTCGCATTCGGCTTCAGTTCGATCATGTCCCAGGCCACCGAGGGCATCGAGGACTCCGAACAGGGTCTCGCCTCCGGCCTGGTGCAGACCTCCGGCCAGGTCGGCGCGGCACTCGTCCTCGCCGTGGTCACCGCCGTCACCACCGGCGCCAGTGCCGGGGACACCGACTTCGGCGCCTACCGGCCCGGTGCCAACCTGGTCACCGGCGTGGCGATCGTCGGTCTTTTGCTCAACATCGTCCCGCTGCTCGGTTCCGGGCGCCGCCGGGCGAAGACGGCCGACTCGACCCGCCTCTCGTAGCCCGCATCCGGCTGCGCCACGCCGCACGGGCGGCGGGCCGCGAAACGTACGGGCGAGGCCCGGCACCCGGCCGGGTGCGATGTCGACAGCCCCCACGCGATCCGCGCGTGGGGGCTGTCGCCGGATACGGCGCCGGCGGCCTCCGGGGGGCGCCGGTCAGGTGTGGGCCGGGTGGAGGGGGTCGCTGCCGAGGAGTTCCAGGCCCAGCGGGGTCAGCGTGTGCAGGACGGCGCCGCCGCGGCGGGTGGTGGTGATCAGGCGGGCGTTGCGCAGGATGGTCGCGTGTTGGCTCGCGGACGCCGCCGACATGTCCAGCCGACGGGCCAACTCGGTGGTGCTGCACCCGTCGTTGATCACCGTCAGCGCGGCGGCGCGGGTCTGTCCCAGGAGTGCGCCGAGTGCCCGGCCGTCGGCCGCGCCGGGCTCCCACAACGCGGCGCCGTCGCGCGGTTCGCGCACGGTGGGGACGGCGAGCAGGTACGGCGCGTTCTCGTCCTCGGTGTCGTGGAGCAACATCAGCTTCCGCCACAGGAACACGGTCGGCGCGATGACCAGCCCTCGGCCACCGAGCCGGATGTCCTCGTCCTTCTTGCCATAGTCCACCTCCAGGACCGGCGGCTTCCAGCGCACGAGCGGCACGCACAACTCGGCCAGCAGGCGGTCGACGCCGCCGTCGAGCAGGGTGCGCGCGTACCCGTTTCGCACCGACTCCAGGTGGGACCGCACCCGGGATTGGAACGGCGCGAGCGTCACGTCGTGAAAGGCGCGCAGGGCGTCGGCGAACTCGCGGCGCGGCTCCCGGCCGCCGTCCAGGAAGTCGCGCACCCAGGTGGCGTGGCCGGGTGCGAAGGTCAGGTTCGCCATTTCCTTGCGCAGCCGCCGCGTGGGCACCGCGAGCAGGTTCTCGATGCCCTCGTCGAGCGAGAAGGAGTCCCCCACCAGCGTGCGCAGATCCAGGCCGGGGCCGCGCACCGGCATCAGCGCGGTGAGCGGGCCGGTCGCCGTGTCCGTGCGGTCGGCCACCGCGGTGCGCCAGGCCCGGAAGGGCAGCGGTCGACGCGGCCCGAGTAACAACTCCAGGCCGTGATACGTCTCGGCCACCGCTCCGACCGTCGTGGCGAGTCGGGTCCGGGCCAGATCGTCCGCGGTGAAGTGGATGCGCAGCACCGGTGTACCCCCATGGTCGTGTCCGTTGCGCCCGGAATGCCCTGTGGCGAGTGGCCTCCCGGTCGGCGCGGCGTCGGGAGGACCACGACAGTGTGCGTCCTCCCACGCCCTCGGACCAGCAGGTTTCGGCTCAGGCTGAAAGGCGTTTTCAGACATCGTCCGGTCCGCCAGGCTTGCGGTGTCGGGGGTGACCCCGCGTGGTTCGCCCGCCGAGGGCACGCGTCGGGAGGAGAGCTCCGTAGGCGACGTCATCCGGCCCAGGTCGGTGCCGCCGCGGCCACGGATCCGACACGGGGCGGAGGCCGGGGCCGGGCACGACGGCGTCGTCGGAATCTCGACCCGACCAGGCGGGGATCGAACGGGGATCGGTCCCCGCCCGGCATCGGCCGAAGGTGGGCGGTGCGGGTCGGTCAGCGGCCCACGGGCACGGTACTCGATTGCGGGTCGCCGGCGGCGGATTGCCGCCGGGTGACCGCGCGGCGGGCAAGCACCCGCGAGCGCTCGCCCGGACCGGGGGCGTGAAGTGCGCCCCGTGCGGGCGTTGGTCAGGAGCCCAGGTAGCGCAGGATCGCCAGGACCCGGCGGCTGTATCCGGAACCGGCCGGGTGGGCCAAGTCGAGACGTTCGAAGATCGCGTTGACGTGCTTTTCCACCGCGCTCTGCGACACGTGCAGGGCCCGGGCGATGGCGGCGTTCGTGCGGCCCTCGGCCATGTGTGCCAATACCTCGCGTTCGCGCGGGGTGAGCCGGTCCAGCGGGTCGACGTGGCTGGTCCGGGCCAGGAGTTGGCGCACCACCTCGGGATCGAACGCGGCGCCGCCGGCGGCGACCCGGGCCAGCGCGTCCAGGAAGTCGTCCACGTGCGCGACCCGATCCTTGAGCAGGTAGCCCACGGCCGCGCCGTCGTGGGTCAACAGCTCGACGGCGTAGCGCTTCTCGATGTACTGGGAGAGCACCAGCACGCCCACTCCCGGTTGTCGGCGGCGGACCTCCAGGGCCGCCCGCAGCCCCTCGTCGGTGTGCGTGGGCGGCATGCGCACATCGGCCACCACGACGTCGGGGACGTGCTCGGCGACCGCCTCGACCATGGAGTCGCCGTCGCCGACGCTCGCGACCACGTCGTGTCCCTCGTCGGCGAGCAGGCGGGCCAACCCCTCCCGCAGCAGGGCCGAATCGTCGGCCAGGACTATGCGCACGGCACCTCCGCGGTGATCGTGGTGGGGCCTCCGGGCGGACTGTCCACCCGCAGGGTTCCGTCCAGAGCGGCGACTCGGCGGGCCAGCCCGGAGAGGCCGCCGCCGGCGGCATCCGCGCCGCCGACGCCGTCGTCGACGATGCGTACCCGAACCGGGTCACCCGCGGCGCCGAGGACGCACACCGTGACGGCGTCGGCGCGCGCGTGCTTGACCGTGTTGGTGACCGCCTCCGCGACCACGAAGTACACGGCGGTGGCCACGATCGGCGCCGGCTCCACGGCCACGTCGTAGGTCAACGCGACCCGTACCGGCGCCCGTTCGGCGATCGTCTCCAACACCGCGCGCAGCCCGCCGTCGTCCAATCCGGTCGGATGGATCCGCCACGCCACGTCCCGCAGGTCGGTCAGCGCCTGTTGGGTCTGCTCGTGCGCCTGCCGCAACAACTCGTCGGTGCGCGCGGGGTCGCCGCCGCGCCGGGCCCGGCCGAGCAACATGCCCAGGGCGACCAGGCGCTGCTGCACCCCGTCGTGCAGATCGCGTTCGATGCGCCGACGTTCCTCGTGCACGGCCTCGACCACGCCCGCCCGACTCGCGGCCAACTCGTCGACCCGACGGCGCAGTACCTCGCTCCGGTCAGGTTCGAGCAGGCGCCGGGCCAGGGCGCGATCGGTGTCCGCGAGTCCGACCAGGCCGTACAGGGCCAGGGCGAACAGGGCCAGTCCGCAGGGGATCAGGATCAGTACGTCGGCCGTGGTGGTGTTCGGACTGCCCGTGAGCCACGCCCCCACCATCACCGCGGCGAACCCGGCCCCACCGCCGATGAGGCCGAGCAGGGCACCACCGAGCAGCCCGATCGGCACGCGCGCCGCGAGATAACGGATCAGGCGCCGCGGATCGTTCGGGGTGGAGTGGATCGGGCCCGGCTCGGTGGGGGCCGGACCGGCCGGGTCGGGGTGGGCCGCGCCGGGACCGGGCGGATCGTGGCGGGTCGCGGTGCGGGAGGTCGGCTCCGCCAGGCGCCTGCGTTCCAGGTCGGTCAGTGCCCGTGCGCCGCGCGTGATCGGGCGCGACACGCGCCGGCGCGGCCGGGACCGGAGAGCGCCCGCGTACACCAGGCCCGCCCCGAGTAGAAAGAGCGTCGTCGGCACGGCGGTCACGGCACCCACGAAGAGCACCCGAACCGCGTCCGCGACGGCCTTTGCGCCGGCCCGCACCGGGGCCGTGAGTCCACGCGTGCGTGCCATGGCCGGCCTGCGACCCGAATCCTCCGACACCCTTCCTCGCTTCGCTCGCCCACGTCGTCTCGGTGCTTCGAGCCTCTCACCCGACCCGGCCGGCCCGACGGGGCGGGTCACCGGCCGCTCGGCCGGCTCATCCCGCGCCGGCCATCGCCTCGCGCGGTTGCACGCGGGCGGCGCGCCGGGCCGGGAGCCAGGCGGCGAGGGTGCCGGCGACGACCGCGCCGACCAGGACGGCCGCGCAGGTCGGCCAGGGCACGGTGAGCGTGTCCAGGCCCCTGCCGGCCAGGACGCGCTGGGTGGCCGCGCCCCAGGCCAGGCCGGGCAGCAGGCCGAGGACGGCGCCGACCACGGCGATCAGGACCGCCTCCGCCCGGATCATCCGGCGCACGCCCCGCCGGGTCATGCCCAGAGCCCGCAGCAGCGCCATCTCCCGGCTGCGTTCGACCACGGACAGGGCCAGGGTGTTGACCACGCCCAGGACGGCCACCAGGATCGCCAGCGCCAACAGCGCGTACACCAGGTCCAGGGCCGAGGCGACCGTGTCGTGCAGCGCCTTGCGATAGCTGTCCCGGTCGCGGACCTTGGTCTGCGGGAAACCGTCCAGGCGTTTCGCCAGGGCCGCGTAGACCTCGGCCCGGTCCGCGCCTGCCGCGGCGGAGGCGAAGTACACGTCGTCCAGGGGCATTTGGTCGGCGGGTAGATGCGCCCGGACGACGTGGGTACCGACGTAGGTCGCGCCGGAGGCGAAGACGTCCCCCTCGCGCACGATGCCGCCGACCCGCAGCCGGGCCGTGCCGCCGCCGTGGAAACGAACCCGGACCGGATCGCCGACCGCGAGCCGGTACTCGTCGGCGAACGCCTGGGGCACGGTGATACCGTCCCCGCCCGCGACCAGCGTCGAGCGGGCGTCACCGGCGGTGAAGGCCGGCCGGAAGTCGTCGGTGAAGCGCTCGGTGGTCGCGGTGAGTTCGTGGTCGCGATCGGTGCCGTGCGCGGTGATCAGGTCGGCTCGCACGGTCTGCTGCGCGGTGACGTGGTCCAGGCCCGGCGTCTCCCGGACGACGCGGGCCACCTCCGCGGTCATCGGCTGCGACGAGAGGACGAAGTAGTCCGCGTTCACCGTGCGTTCGAGTTGACCGTCGACCGAGCTCACCAACGACGCGGCGACCAGGGACAGGAAGCTCACCAGTGCGATGCCGACCATCAGGGCCGAGGCGGTGGCGCCGGTACGCCGAGGGTCGCGAATCGCGTTGCCGCGGGCCAGCCGGCCGATCGGTCCGCTGTGCCGCGAGAGCAGCCGATTCACGCCGCGCACCGCCCGGACGCTCAGGATCGGGGCGCCCGCCACGATACCCAGGAGGGTGAGCAGGATGCCGACCGCGAGCAACGGCCCCGCCACTGCGAGGTCGTCGGCGGATACCGCGAGCAACAGGGCACCCGTGCCCGCCACAATGCTCGTACCGGCCACGATGTTGCGGGCGCACAACGGCCGTTGCGCGTCGGACCCGGCCGCGCGCAGCAGCGCCGCCATCGGGGACACCCGGCCGGCCCGCCGGGCCGGCACGTAGGCGGCCACCAGGGTGATCGACACGCCCACCGCGTACGCGACCACCGGCGTGGACCAACGCACCGTCGGCATGCTCGCCGCCGGGCCGGTGCCGTCGGGTCCGACGAACCGGGTCAGCCCGGCCGCGAGTGCCACCCCCAGGGTCAGGCCCAGAGTGGAGCCGGCGACGCCCAACAGCCCCGCCTCGCCCAGGATCAGCCGGTTCACCTGGCCGCGCCGGGCACCGATGGCGCGCAGCAGCCCGCTCTGCCGGGTCCGCGCGGCGACCAGCATGGAGAAGGTGTTGCCGATCAGGAAGACGCCCACGAGCACGGAGATCCCGGCGAAACCGAGCATCAGGTAGGTGACCACGTCCAGCGAGGCGCCGGCGGCATCGCCGCGGGCGGCGGCCTCCCGGTCGCGGGTGCGGACGGTGTAGGCGGTGGGTTCGGGCAGCGCGGCCGGCACCTGTGCACGCAACCGGGTATCCGACACGCCGGGCGCGGCGGTGATGGCGACGGAGGTGAACCGGCCTGCCGCGCCCAGGAGTTGCCGCTGTGCGGCGCCGGATTCCAGGAAGAGATCGGCGTCTGGGGCCCGGTCCGCGCGGTCTCGGGCGAGGCCGACCACGGTGGCCTCGAAGGTGCCGGGGACGGCCATGATCCGCAGTCGATCGCCGATCCGGATCCCGTGCTCCGCGGCGGTGTCCGCCGCCACGACCAGCTCCGCCGGGGCGAGCGGTGCGCGTCCCCGGGTCACCCGCGGCGCGGACTCGGCATCGGTCGACCAGTCGGCGATCGTGTTCCCGCGCGAACTCAACGGTTTGCCACGGCCGTCCAAGACCACCGTGTGCGGCACGTGCACCCGCCCGTGGGCGGCGCGCACGCCGGCGACCCGGGCCGCGGTGTCCAGGACTCGGCGGGGCAGCGTCGCAGGCAGACCGGTACCGTCCTGGTGCTCACCGTCGCGCGCCGGCGTCACCGTCACGTCCGCCGTCGATCCCGCGAACGATGCGCGGGCGGAGGCCGTGACCGAGTCGCGGAACACCAGCGTCCCGGCCACGAACGCGGTGCCCAGGGCGATCGCCACCAGGGCCAGGAGCATGCGGGCCTTGTGCGCCATGACCTCGCGCACCGCGATCCAAGCGAGCGTCACGCGCGCACCTCGTTCGCGCCGTGACCGAGCACGCCTGTGGCAGGGGCGGGTTCGGCGTTTCGTCCGGAGCCGTCCAGGCGCCTCATCCGCTCGAACACGGCCTCCGCCGTCGGCCGGGGCAGATCGTCCACGATCCGGCCGTCGGCCAGGAAGACCACCCGGTCGGCACAGGCCGCCGCGTTCGGGTCGTGGGTGACCATCAATACGGTCCGACCCCACTCGCGGACGCCGTGCCGGAGCAGTTCGAGTACCTCGGTTCCCGCACGCGAGTCCAGGTTCCCGGTCGGTTCGTCGGCGAAGACGATCTCCGGCCGGGACACCAACGCCCGTGCCACCGCGACGCGTTGTTGCTGACCACCGGACAACTCGGCGGGTCGATGGAGCAGGCGTCCGGCCAGGCCGGTGGCTGCGACGATGCGATCCAGATGGGCCCGGTCGACCCGGCGCCCGGCGATCTCCATCGGCAGCGTGATGTTCTCCAGGGTGTTCAGCGTGGGCAGCAGGTTGAACGCTTGGAAGACGAACCCGATCCGGTCGCGCCGCAGTTCGGTCAACGCGACATCGTCGAGACCGGCCAACTCGGTACCGCCGACCGCCACGCTGCCGTGGGTGGCGGTGTCCAGTCCGGCGAGACACTGCATCAGCGTCGACTTGCCGGAACCGGACGGCCCCATGATCGCGGTGAAGCCACCACGCTCGATGTCCACATCCACGCCTGCCAACGCCGCGACCCGGGTCGGCCCCGACCCGTACTCCTTGACCAGCCCCCTGGCCCGCACGACCACCGACGACGTGTCCCGCGCCCCTTGGGCGACCGCCGCCGCCCGCACCCTGTTCCTCGGCATCCGCCGACCTCCTCGCTCACCCGATGCGGCCGCGCTCCACACGAACGGGCCCGAACCACCGGCAGAACCAGCCTGCGAGACCACCGATCCGCACACCATGAGGCCCGGCACCCGACCTCCCTGCGGAAAACCACATCCCCGCCCCCGCTACACCCCACCCCCGCACCCCACCGCCCAACGCTCTTCGTCCTCACCCCCACGGCCGTCCGCCCCGCGCTCCGCCGCTCCCCGCGCTCCGCGCCGCGCCATCCCGCTTCCCCCGCGCTCCGCGCCCCGCTGCGGCGTCGGGTGTGGGTGGGTTTGCTGGAATGTGACGGTGGGTGGTGGATGCTTGACGCGGCGGCGGGGGGCTGTGAGCGTTTCGAGCGCTCGGGCGACGAAAACGGCTCGTGTGGTGGGCTGTTCGTCCCGGACGGCGGGGCGGCGGCAGTCGGATTCGTGGTCGGGGTCCGCCTTCGATCCGAGGAGCCTCGATGCATCGCAGAATGCTGACGTTCGGGACCGTCCTGGGCGTCCTGGTCGGCCTGTTGATCGGCACGACCACCCAATCCGGCGCGGCCCGACCACGGCCGGTCCTGGCGACCGACTCCCGGGCCGCGGCCATCGCCGCGGCCGACCGGGCGATGACCGGCCCGAACGCCCCGGCCGGGTCGCCCGGTGAGCGCTACGTGCGGCAGAGCGTGTCGGCCTGGGTCGGCGACACCTACGCGATCTCGTACGCGCGCACCTATCGCGGCCTGCCCGTCGTCGGCGGAGACGCCGCGGTGCTCGCCGACGGCAGCGGCCGGGTGCAGGCCGTGCAGACGGCCGACGTCGTGCACATCGACGTGCCGACCCGGCCGGCCGTGGAAGGGCCCGCGGCCGAGCGCACCGCTCGGACGCGGCTGCGCGTGGTCGACCGGGTCGACAGCCGCCGCCTGGTGGTGCGGGTCGACGCGAACGCGGCGCGACTGGCCTGGGAGAGCGTCCTGGTCGGGCGCACCGATTCCGCGCCGAGCAGGCTGCACGTCTACATCGACGCGTCGACCGGTGCCGTACTCGACTCCGTCGACGAAGTGCGTGCCGGGGCCGGCCACGGTGCGTGGAACGGTCCCGATCCGATCACCATCGACACGCTGCACTCCGGCTCCACGTACTCGCTGCGCGACCCGCTCCGGGTGAACCTGAGCTGTGCGAAATACGGCGGTGGCGCGGTGTTCAACAAGCCCGTCGACGACTGGGGCAACGGAAACCCCACCAACATCGAGACCGGCTGTGTGGACGCCATGTGGGCCGCGCAGAAGCAGTTCGACATGCTCCGCACCTGGCTCGGCCGCAACGGGCAGAACGGCAACGGCGGCGCCTGGCCGCTCCAGGTCGGCCTGAACGACGTCCGGCTCCACTGGGACGGCACCAGGATCGTGATCGGCCACAACCCGAACAACCAATGGCTGACCTCGATGGACCTGGTCGGCCACGAGTACGGGCACGCCATCGATCGCATGTCCCCGGCCTGGCCGTTCACGGAACCGGGTCTGGCCGAGGGGTTCGCGGACATCATGGGCACCCTGACCGAGGCATATGCCGACGAGCCGGCGCCGTTCGACACCCCGGACTACACGATCGGCGAGACGATCGACCTCCTCGGGAGCGGACCGCTGCGCTTCATGTACGACCCGTCGCTGCGCGGCGACGCGAACTGCTACAGCTCGGCGATCCCGACCATGGACGAATACCGGGCCGCGGGCGTGTTGAACCACTGGTTCTACCTGCTCGCGGAGGGCTCCAACCCCGGCGGGGGCAAGCCCGTCAGCCCGACCTGCATCCCCACCTCGGTCACCGGCGTGGGTATCCGGATGGCCGCCAAGGTCGTCTACCAGGGCCTGATGTTCCGAGCCGGCGGTACGAACCACCGCCAGGAGCGCCGGCAGACCCTGTACGCGGCCAAGGCCCTGGACCCCACCTGCGACGTCTTCCGCAAGACCAGGGCCGCCTGGGACGCGGTCGCCGTCCCGGCCGTGGCCGGCGAACCGACCTGCACCTGAACCGATTCCGCGCCGCCGACCGCCACCCGTCGGCCGCGCCGAACGCCCGCCCGCCGCCTCGTCGGAGGCGGCGGGCGGGCAACCGGGCCCGGCCGGTCCGACACTCGCGCAGCCGGCCCATCCCGAGGCCGGGTCACGACGACGCGTCGGCGGACCTCGCGTTTTGGCCCCGTCGGAGTGCTCCCTACGGGATGTCCTGTTCCGCCCAGACGATTTTGCCGTTGGGGGTCCGGCAGGAACCCCAGCCCCGGCACAGCATGTTGATCAATTGCAGGCCCCGGCCGCCCTCGTCGCTCAACGAGGAGTGTTGGATCTGGGGGAGATCCGGGCCGGTGTCGGAGACCTCGACGACCAGGCGATCGTGCCGCAGCAGGCGCAGTTGGCCCGGCGCGATGCCGTAGCGCAGCGCGTTCCCGACCAGTTCGCTGACCACGAGTTCGGTGACGTCCGAGAGATCGCTCAGCTCCCACACGTCGAGCTGCTCCCGGACCAGCTTGCGGGCCACCCCCGCCGCAGAGCCGCTCGCGGGCAGGTCCCAGGTGTGCAAGTCGGTTCCCAGCAGGGGTTCTTCGGTGGCGGCGACGAGCACGACGGCCTCGTCGAAGCGGGTCCCGCCGCCGGGTGCGAGGTCGCCGAGCGCACCGGAGTCCAGCCCGACCGGCCCCATCCCGGCGGCCAGGGCGCGCAGTCGGGCCAGTTGCACGTCGATGTCCTCGGTGCGCGACTTGACCAGCCCGTCGGTGTAGAGCACCAGTCGGCTGCCCGGCGGGACGGTCAACCGCAGCGGATCGTAGGGGATGACGCCGGCACCGATCGGCGCACCCACCGGCACGTCCACGAACGAGGCCTTGCCGTCCGGGGTGACCAGCAGCGGCGGTGGGTGCCCGGCGCTGACCAGGGTGTAACTGGCCTCGGCCGGGTCGTAGACGGCGCACAGACAGGTGGCGACCTGGTCGTCCTCCAGGTCGCGGGCGGCCAAGTCCAGGCGGGCGAGCATGCGTTCGGGTGTCATGTCCAGGGCCATCAGGGTGCGCGCGACGGCGCGCAGTACGCCGGTGGTGGCCGCAGCCGACATGCCGTGGCTCATCACGTCCCCCACCACGAGGGCGGTCCGCCCGCCGGGCAGCGGTGCCACGTCGAACCAGTCGCCGCCCACCCCGAGCGGATCGGCGGTCGGGATGTACCGGGAGGCCACCTCCAGGCCCGGAGTGCGCGGCGTGACCCGGGGGAGCAGATTGCGTTGGAGTCGGGCCACGTGCTCGCGCTCGCGCCCGTACAGCCGGGCGTTGTCCATGTCCACCGCGGCCTTGGAGGCCAACTGCACGGCCAGGGCCAGGTCCGCCTCGGTGAAGCCGGGTCGGCCGCCCGCGCGGATGAAGTCGGCATGGCCCAGGAGCACTCCACGGGCGATCAGCGGCACCATCAGGTACGTGTGCACGCCGGCCTGGCGCAGCTTGGCGGCGGCACTGGGGGTGGGCGCCAACTCCTCGTAGTCGTCCGGTCCGAACCTGCCGATGAGCAGCGGTCGGCCGTCGGCCAGGGCGCGGGTGAAGCGGGAGTCCCGGTCCGGGGCGGACGTGGACAGCTCGCCCACCTCGTCGGGTTCCAGGTCGGCGAGTCGTTCGATCGCCGCCACGGCCATCGCCCGACGGACCGGTCTCCCCCGGCCGCGTGGCCGTTGCCCCTCCTCGCCCTGAAGCACCGACTCCAGGAGATCGACGGCGGCGGCGTCGGCCAGGCGGGGAACGGTGAAGTCGGCCAGCTCCTGTGCGGTGGTCTTCAGGTCGAGGGTGGTGCCGATCCGCAGACTCGCCTCGTTGAGCCAGTTGAGCTGGTCGCGGGTGGCACGGGTGGCGCGGTTTCGGGGGATCGGTCCCTGCGACGTCGCCGCACTGCGTCGACGCACATGTCTCCGACCGTGACCGCCATCCACTCTCCCGCTCACCCGCACCTCTTCCCTCGGCACCGGATCGTCGCACGCGACGCTGCCGTCCGTAGACCGTCGCGACCCACTCTATGAGCGGTTCGGTCGGATGACGTGTGGGATGCGACTGTACCCGCGCCGTGTTGCGATTGCATGGAATCGATCGAGGTCGAGGGCTGGATCGAGGGCCCCCGCGACGTCGACGACGATTGCCGGCCATTCCCGAACCGGTCCCGACCACGCACCGGCCGACGCGGGACGGGAGCGCCGGGTGCGGTGCGGGCGAACCGGACCGTGTCGTTCCGCGATGGGCACGGCAGCGCGTGTCCTGGGCGGATGGTGGGCCAAGCGCCTGACCCGCGGCCGACGACGACGGCAACGAGGGGACGGAACAGCCGAGTTCGGGATGCGCGGGCTTCGGCGCGGCGACGGCCGACGGTCCCGCCCCGGGGGCGATTTCGGGCCGGCATCGGTGTACTCCCGCCCGGGCGGGCGGGCATTTCCCACACCGGTTCGCAGCGGCGGGGATTCGGGTACCGAGGGGGTGGGCCGACTGCCGACCGGCCCGGCGGTACGTGCCGGCGTTACCCGCCGCGCCTGCGCGGCGGCGGCGGGCGGTGACGTGCGGTGCCGCGACCGGGGCGATGCGGTGTGGCTCGGCCCGGCCCGCGCGGGGTACGGCAGCGCGGGCCGGGCCGGTCGAGGCGGCGTGCCCGGACGGCACGCCCGGGGCGGAGCGATCACGACGCGGGTCGGCCGCCGTCGGCCGGCTCCGAACCGGCATCCGAACGCCGTCGCCCCGCGACCTCGGGTCGCGGGGGGGCGGCGGGGGGGCCCGGCCAACGGCCGCAGGGCGGGTGCGGGGGGGGGCGGGGGGTGGCCCGCCCGGGGCCGCCCCCACCCGCCGGGGGGCGGCCCCCGGCGGCCCCCCCCCCCCCCGCCACCCCACCCCGCCCCCCCCCCCCCGGGGGCCGGGGCGCCCCCGGCGGAGGGAACAGGCAAGCGGCCTCAGGCCGTTGCCGGGCGTCGGCGGCGGATCACCCACGTGCCGACCCCGAGGACCACGGCACCGGCCGCACTCCCCGGCAGGACCAGATCGGACCCGGCGAACCCATCGTCGTGGGTGTCGGCGGCGGGAGCTCCGTTCGACGTGAAGCCGCCCACCTTGCCGGATTGTCGGTAGTCCGAGCCGGGCAGCTTGTCGCCGTATCGGCCGTGCACGAGTTGCCGATACGCGGCCACGGTGGTGCCGTTCGCGCCGACCGACTCCCGGGCGGCGGGGTTCAGCGGCAGTACCCGGCCGTCCCGCACGTGATACCAGGCGGCGATCTGCGGTTCGGTGAACACCGGGTCGCCGGCCGCCTGCCGGGCGTAGCCGACCTCGTCGGCTCCGGAGAGCACGTTGGTGACCCGCCACGCCCGCGTGTTCCGGTCGCGGACCGTCCACACCGTCGCCTCGACTCCGGCCGCCGAACGGGCCTCGGTGGCCAGATACGCGAAGTCGGCGACCGGCGCGGACGTGCTCCCGCGGACGAAGTCCGCATCGAGCGAGTAGACCGGGACCGGGGCGCCCACGAGTTGCGGGGCCTGTGCCGCGGCGGCCTCGGGGGCGACCTTCGACTGTACGACGGCACCGGATCGGCCCGCGGCGCGCTGGTCGAGGTGGACGAAGAACGCGGCCAGTCGGCTCGTGGTCGCGGGGGCGGCCAGCGTCTGCTGGGCCGCGCTCCGGTCGGCGGCGGTGGGCGCGTCGCCGCCGACGAGGGCGGCATTGTCGGATGCGGAGCCGGTCGGGGCGGCCGACGCCGTCGGGGCCAGGAACAACAACGCGCCGATACCGACGGCCGCGAGCGCGCCGCCGCCGCGGCGCAGGGTGCGCGAGCGTACGGTCCGGGGCCGGAGGGGGTGCGAAACGCTCCGGGGGGAAGGGTGGTTGTCGGTCATCACGCTCACGCCTCTCCGTACAGGGACTCGGCCCACTGGAACTCGTAGTTGCCGACGTACGAGTCGTAATCCATCTCGCCGTAGCGCGGGCTGGCGGGCCACGGGTCCGCGTACATCAACGTGCCGTAGTCCGAGTCGTAGCCGTACAGGACGTTCGCGTGGCCGCCGCCCGAGGTCCAGTAGATGCCGACCTCGATCGGCGAGTTGGCGTCGATCGAGGAGGCGACCGTGCCGAAGTCCAACGTGCCGGTGATCCGGCCGGGGGTCAGGCCCAGGCGGGTCCAGGCCCGTTGCACATCGCTGAGTTCGCCGGGCTGGTTGGGGCAGGGGTATCCGGCGGGCAGACCTCGGGCGTAGTCGCAGAAGGTGTTCTGGGAGGTGCTCAGCCCGCGACCGAGATAGCGGGCCACGGACAGGCCGGTACCGGCCCAGCACCACTGATTCTGGACCTGCGTCAGTTCGGTGAAGGCCAGTTGCGCCGAGCCGTAGCCGGCGTGCGATGCGGCCGGAGCGTCCGGGGTCACCTTGAGCGGCGCGGCGACGGACGGCTTCGTGGCAGCCGTCGGGGTGCCGGTCGCCGACGCGGTGCCGGCCATGGGCGCGGCGAGGCACAGCGCGGCGGTCACACCGGCACACACGCTCCGCCAACGCCGAGGCGGGGCGGGTGATTCGGCTGCGGCGGGCCGGGACGTACCGCGATTCCGCAGAATCATCGTGTCTCCTTCTCGTCCGGCACCTGGGACGCCGGACGGAGATCGAGGGGACGCGACCGGCGAGGGCACACCGCGGACGGGACGGAGCACGCGGTGTCGGACGACCCCGACGACATGGGCGACATGGCAGGCACGGCACGACGTCCGGGTTGCGGAGGAAGCCCCTCGCCGGCCGGCGGAGGGAACACGTGCAACGTTGATCCACCCGACGGCGACCGGGAACCCCCCGACCACAAAGCAGGGGGTTTCCCGGTGGCCCCCTGCGCGGTCGAGACGCCGGCAGTGGGGTGGCCCGGTGGTTGGGGCGGTCGGATGGTCGCATGGTCGGGCGGTGCGTACGTCTGCCGGGCCGGCGCGGGGCTGTTCGGGAAGTGCGTGCGTCGCCGAGGTGCTCGGAAGGCGCATCCGTCGTCGGGTCGGCGAGGTGCTCGGGGCGCATCGGTCCCTCGGGGACTTTCGGCGTGCCCGGGTGGTGTGTTCAGTCCGTCGGGTCCGCGTCGTACCCGGGTGGCCGTTGGGCCCGTGCGTCGTAGCCGGCGGTGCGTTCGGTGCGTCGGGCCTTCGGTGTGCCCGGGTGGTGTGTTCAGTCCGTCGGGCCTGTGGGGGTGTGCCCGGGTGGTGTGTTCAGTCCGTTTCGGGCTTGTGGGGGCGTGCCCGGGTGGCCCGTTCAGGCCGTCGGATCCGGTTCGCCGGATGCGCCGAGGGAAAGCCTGATCAGGTCGGCGCGGGAACGGATGCCGAGTTTGCGGTATACCCGGGTCAGGGTGGACTCGACCGTTTTGGCGGACAGGAACAGGCGCGTGGCGATCTCGCGATTGGTCGCGCCGTCGCCGACCAGTTCCGCCACGCGGTGCTCCGCGGGCGTCAACGCGCGCGATCGCGCCTCGTCGGACAGGTCCCCCGGCTCGGGATCGTCCACCCGGGTGAGGCGGGCGAGTTCGGCCCGGGCCTGGTCGAGCCAGGGACGTGCGGCCGCCTCCGCGAACGCCGCCTCCGCGGCCCGCCACGAGGCCAGCGCAGCGGCCGGATGCCGCCGCCGCAACTCCACCGCACCCAGCGCCAACAGGTCGCGGCCGTGTTCGACGGGCAGACCGAGTTCGTGGTGCCGCGCGGCGGTCTCGCGCAGACACGTGGCCGCGCCCACCAGGTCGCCGGACTCGCCGCGCACCATCGCGTCCGCCCGGGCCAGCGACGCCGCCACCCCGTCCCGGCCCAACCGCAGTGCGGTGTCGCGCACTTCGTCCACGACCGCACGGGCCTGCGCATGGTCGCCCAGCGCCACCAACGCCTCGGCCAGGTCCACCGACCACGGGATGGCCGCCGGATCGACGATGCCGCGGCGCGCGGCGATGGCGCGGGCCCGGCTCAGGCAGCCCACGGCGCCGACCGGGTCGCGCAGGCGCCGCTGGATCTGGCCCAGTACGCACAACGCGAGCGGCAGGTATACCTGCTCCTGGTCGGCCCGCGCCGCGCGCACCCCCTCGCGGGCCAACTCGGCGCCACGTTCGAGGTCCCCGCCCGCGGCCTCCGCGACCGCCACCGCGTAGTACACCTGGCCGAGATAGGCGCCCATGTCCCGGGCCAGGCCCAACACCTCGTGGGCGCCGGCCATCGCCCGATCGCAGCGCCCGGCCCGCACGTCGACGTCGATCCGTCCGCAGAGCACGAAGACCCGTTCCTCCGCGTCGTCGGACTCCTCGGCCCGGCGCAACATGCGATCGAGTTCGGCGCCGGCGTCGACGAGGCGGTCGGCGAAGAAGTCGAGCCGGGCCTTGACCGCCCGGGGCCCGGCGTGGCGTCCGGTGGGCCCCGCGTCCTGCGGGCGGGCCAACGCGCGGGTGAGCGGGTCGCGCGCGTCCGGGCGACCCTGGAGGGTGCCCACGAACGCCTGGAGGGCGAGCGCCACCTGCTCGGTGGTCAGGTCGTCGGCCTGCCGCGCGAGCGCAGCGGCACGCGCCGCCTCGGCCCAGGCGACGGCGGAATTGCCGTCGCTGATATGGGCCTTGCAGGCCCGCAGGTAGTGCAGTCGGGCCCGACCGCACAGATCGTCGCCGACCTGGGCGAAGGCCTCGGCGAACACCTCGTCCAGGTCGTGCAGGGCCTGGTTGGCCGCGTTGATGATCTGGATGCAGGCCCGGACCCGTTGCCCCGGGGTCGAGCCGAACGTGAACACCCGCTGCGCCAGTTCCCGCGAGAGCTCGTAGTCGGCCGCCGCATACGCGTGACCGGCGCCGTCGAGGCAACGTTCGCAACGGCGGTCCGCGTGTTCGTCGGGGGTTCGGGCCACGGCGAGTCGGGCCAGCGCCGCGGCCTCCTCGGGCATGCCCCTGCGGCGAGCCTGCGCGGCGGCGGCCATCAGCGTCGCGGCGACCCGCTCGTCGGGCCACGGAGAGGCCAACGCCAGGTGCCGGGCCCGGTCGATCGGCTCGCCCGACAACTCGGCGAGCGCGGCGTGCGCGGCCCGGCGCTCCTGCGGTGAGCCGTCGGCGTACAGCGCGGCGGCGAACAACGGGTGGGTGAACCGGAGTTGCTCGCCCTCCTCGCACACGTCGAGGATGCCGGCGGCGGCGGCGCCGGCCACGGTACGCCGGACGAGTTCGGCGCCCGCCCGCTCGGTCGTGGCGGTCGGGGCGTCGAGCGCGCGGTAGGCCAGGCCGGCTGCGGCGCGCAGCAGTGCGATGGTGGGTCTCGCGGTGGAGCCGACCAGCAGGAGCAGCCAACGGGCCTCGGGAGGCAGCCCCTCCAGGCGCGCGGTGAGCAGTCGGCGCAGCCGGTCGGGCACCGGCAACGGCTGGTCCCGGGCCGGGAGACGGGGCAACCGGCGCAGCGCACGGTCGAGTTCGAGCGCGTACATCGGGTTGCCCGCGCTCGCCTCGTACACCTGCCTGCTCAGCCAGTGCGGAAGCGGCCGGTGCTCGCCGTCCTCCGGGTCGTGGCCGTGCGCGTGCGCGACGCGGTGACGGTCGAGGAGATCGCGGGTCTCCGGCAGGCCCAGCGGCGGCAGTTCGAGTTCGAAGGGGGTGCCCGGGCAGAACCGGGTGCCGTGGACCGGGCCGGCGGGCGGATCCGCGGTCTCGGCGACGACGACGCGCACCCGGGCCGGGTCCAGCCGCCGGGCGGCGAAGGCCAGCACCTCGGCTCCGGCCGCGTCCACCCACTGCGCGCCGTCGATCCCGACGAGTATCGGGCCGCGCGCGGACAGCGTGCGCAGCACCGCGAGCACGCCCAGGCGCAGGGCGAGCGGGTCCGGGCCGCCCGGCGCGGGCGGTTCGCGACACAGCACGACGCGGAGTGCGGAGCGCTGTGGTGCGGGCAGTGTCCGGAGCACCTCGTCGTCGACCGGGCCGAGCAGGTCGGCCAGCGAGGAGAAGGACACTTCGCGATCGGCGGCCGCAGGTTCGGTGACCAGTACGGCCGCCTTGGGATCGCCCGTGTCGACGAGCGAGCGCAGCAGGAAGGTCTTGCCGATCCCGCTCGGGCCGTGCAGCACGACGCCGCCGCCGGCGAGTCGGCGCCGAACCAGGAGCATCAGGTCGTGCCGCGTGGGATCGGTGTGCGCCACGAGCGGTCCTCACCGTGCCGAATGCGGTTCTCTCGAATCGAGAGCGTGGAGCGGGCCGCGACTCATCGTCACGCCACGACGGGGCGACGTCAATGGGCCGGCTCGGATCGGCCCGTTCCGGCGACGGCACTCGATCGAGGTGCAATCCTCGGGTTGCACCCGGAGGGTTGATGTGCAACTCTGGGGTTGCATTCAAGGATGGCGACGACGATGAAGGAGTCCCTCGTGAGCGAGGACCGGATCGAACGCGAAACCCTGATCGAGGCGTCCGTGGAGCGGGTCTGGTCGCTGGTGGCCGAGCCCGGGTTCTGGGTGGCGGGCAAGGCGAGCCTGCCCGGCACGGTGGCCAGGGAGGGGGAGTCGATGGTGGCGAGGCACCCGGAGCACGGCGACTTCCCGGTGCGGGTGGAGAAGGTCGAGCCGCCGACGTATCTGGCCTACCGCTGGGCCAGTGCGTTCCCCGGCCGGGAACTGCGCGACGACAACAGCACGCTCGTGGAGTTCACCCTGATCGCGGAGGGCGACAAGACCCGGCTTCGGGTGGTCGAGAGCGGATTCGCGGCCCTGGCCGGGTCCGAGGAGCTGCGCGGCAACGCGCTGCGCGACAACTCCGACGGCTGGCCGCAGGAGCTCGACGCCCTCAAGACCCGTGCCGAACAGGCGGCCGCGTGACGGACGAACCCGGCGGCGTCGACCGGGAGGTCGACGACGTCCTGGTCGCATTGGCCGACCCGACGCGCCGCCGACTGCTCGATCTGCTCGCCGCACAGGGCGAGGCCACCGCGACGACGCTCGCGGAGCGGTTGCCCGTCTCGCGGCAGGCGGTGGTCAAACACCTCTCCGTCCTGGACGCGGCCGGGCTGGTCTCCGGCGGCCGGGTCGGCCGCGAGGTGCGGTACACGGTGCGGCCCGCGGCGCTGGACACGACGGCACGCCGGCTGGCCTCGCTCGCGGCCGACTGGGACCGGCGGTTGGCGACCATCAAGCGGGTCGCCGAGGCGGGGGAGGACGACGCGCGCTAGTGCCGTGCCCGGCGCCGGCCGCGCGGGCGGGAGTGGACCCCACGCCACGGCGCGGGGCCGCGTGTGGCGCGCGGCACCTGCGCCGACGGAGCCGGGACCGCGGCGGTGATCGGGGCCGGGCGGAGGCGGGAGGCGGGAGGCGGGCACGGGGCCCGCTCCCGCCCCGACCCGACTCCGGCCGTACGGAGCGGGTCAGCCGCCGAGTTGGGACCTGACCTTGTCGATCTGGCCCTGGACCAGGTGGTCCGGGAAGGTGGGCGGGGTCGTGGTGCCGTCCTCGCCGGTCGCCCGCAACTGCACCACGGTCGTGCCGACTCGGGCGACGGCCTGGGTGAACGGCGCGGTGGCGCCCTGGACCCGCAACATCGAGGAGATCTCGACGCTGCCCGGGCCGTACGCGTCGATCCGGACGCCGAGCACCTGGTACTCGACCGTGCCGCGGTCGACGTCGAAGGTGAACCGTTTGCAGGTCTTGGCCGCCGCGATGTAGGTGGTCCACTGGCTTTCGAGCAGGTCGAGCGGGTAACTGCTCAGGACGAGATCGGTGTCGGGCCGGGCGATCCCTTGCGGGTCGGTGCCGCCGACGAGTTCGCGTTCGATGGCGGCGACGCTGGTTCGACGCTGCCCGATCAGCGGCTGGCACCGGGGATCGGAGGCGGTCGGCGTCTCGGTCTCCTCGGGCGCGGCGGTCTTCTTGATTGTCAATCCGGCCGGGAGTTCCTGGGCGTTCAGCAGCGCGGTGGTCAATTGGGCCTTCGTCGCCGGTGCCTTGGCCTGCGGCGCCTTGGGATCCGCGGACGTGCCGGTGGGCCGGTCGGCGGGCGGCTTGGTGCCGGCCGTCCCGGGGGCACTCGGTGTGGCGTCGCCGGATGTGCCCGGCAGGGTCGAGGAGGCCTTCGGATTCGCCTTGTCGGCGTCGCCGCCGTCGGACTCGCAGGCGCTGAGTCCCGCGACCAGGACGAGTGCGGTGAGCGGCAGCGCGGCGCGCCGTACGGATCGACGGACCATGCGTGTGGACTTGACGGAGTTTCGCACCGTGTTCCCCCCGGATTCGGTGTTCGGACGAAGACGGGCCGCGGACCTGGTCCCCCCGGACCACTCCACGTGCGAAACGCCCTGCGGCGGCCCGTCGTCCCAGGAAGCTAGCCGCCGGAGCGGGCCCCGGCTTCCGCTGTTACCTGTTCCGGACGGACTCGGGACCACGCCCGGAAGTGTCACCGCCCGATTCCCCTTCGCGCGGCAGCGGGATCGGCCGGCTGCGCGTGTGGTGTCGCCGGTCGGTGTGATGCGTCGCCGGTGCGCGGGGGTACGCCGAAGGCGGTCAGGACGGTGTCGATGTAGGCGGACGCATCTTCGTCGTCGGGGGCCGCGTCGACCCGGCGCAGCGCTGCCGTGCCCAGGTAGACGGCGTAGGCCGCGGTGGCGATGTGCCGGGCGTGCTCGGGGGTCTGGCCGCATTCGACGAGGGTGTCGCGGATCGCGGCCAGGCGTCGACGGGTGACCCGCTCGGCCACCTCGCGCACGGCGGGTTGGTCGGATTCGACGAGCAGCAGCAGGGCGAGCGAGCTGCCCTGGGTGGATGCGAACGCGTGGTGGATGAGCACGCGCAGTCGGTCCGCCGGGTCGGGGACCGCGGCGAGCCTGGGCAGAACCTCCTCGGTCTGCACCCGCTCCCACCGTTCGAGGGCGGCGGCGAGGAGTGCGTCCCGGTTGTCGAAGAGCCAGTAGAAGCTCGACTTCGACGCCTGGAGCCGGGCGGCGACGGGCTCGACCGCGACCGCGGCCGATCCGCCCTCGGTGAGTGCGGTCAGCGCCGCGGCGGCCCAGTCGTCGCGGGTCAGTCGGGCGGTACGCGGCATGGGAACCCCTTGCTGTGATCGGCGCTGCGTTCGGTGCGTGGTCGGAGGGTGGTCGGCGGGTTCGACCCCGCCGTTCGTCTCGTGTGCGTTCCGCGCCCCGTCGGTTCTGGACGGTGCCGTATAGTCTAGGTCTGTACGGCACCGTACAGAACGGGAGAGTCGTGATGATCAACACTCATCGGCGCACCGTCGCCGCGTCCCCCGAGCGGGTGTGGGAAGTCCTCGCCCGGGTCGGCAGCCCGGGCGACCGGCTCTTTCCCCGGGAGTGGGGCGGTGTCGAGGCGCCCGAGGGACTTCGGCCCGGCGCGCCCTTCCACCATCGAGGCATGCACTGTCGGATCGAGGCGGTCGAGCCCGAACGCCGGTTGTGGATCGCCTTTCCCCCGGAGCACGGCGGCGAGCACGGCTTCACCCTCACCCGAGCGCCCGGCGGCGGAACCACGGTCACCCACACGCTGCACACCCGCCCGCGCGGCACCGACCGCGTGCTCTGGCACCTGGCCGTCGGGTCGATACACAACGCGGTGATCGAGGCCGTCCTGGACAACCTCGAACGCACCGCCGGTGACGGCACCCTCGCCCGGACCGGGCGGCACCGGCACCGCTACGCCCGCCTGTTGCGCAAGGTCGCGGGGCGCAGCCGCAAGCGGGCGGCGAAGATCGGCGGCGCACCCGACTCGGCGCTGCAACGACTGCTCCCCGTCTACGACTTCCGCAGCGATCAGCGGCGCCGCATCCACGCCGATCCGGAACGGGTCTGGGCGGCCCTGGAGTCCCTGACCCCGGACGAACTCCCGATCACCCGCGCGCTGCTGCGCCTGCGCTCGGCCGGCCGTCCGCGCAGCATGGCCGCCCCGTTCGCCGGCGACGGCCCGATCCCCACCCTGGTTCGCGAGGAGGGCCGCGAGGTGGTCTGCGGCAAGGTCGGCCAACCCTGGCATCTGCGCCCGGTCACCGCGCCGATCCCGGCCCGCGACCCGGACGCGTTCGCCGCGTTCGCCGATCCCGGCTGGGTCAAGGCGGCGATGAGCATCCGCGTCGACCCGGACGGCGAGGCCACCGTGCTGTCCGCGGAGACCCGGGTCAGGGCCACCGATGCCGCGGCACGCCGGATCTTCGCGTGGTACTGGCTGTTCATCCGGATGGGCGGCGCCGGCTTCATCCGCCTGGAGATGCTCCGCGCCGTGGCCCGTCGCGCGGAACAGGCCGCCCCGGCGTGAACCCCGGGCCGGCGAACCCGAGTCGGAGCCGGGGCCGGCCGCGCCGGACGGGCCTGAACCGGGGCCGGGCCCGGCCGAGACGGTACGGTCCGCCGGGCCGCGAGCCCCGGGCCGCGAACCGCGCCGGGCGCGACCGGTCGGGGCGGGCTCCGTCGCCCGCCCCCGACGACACCGACTACGGACGCACGTACGGCCGGGTCATGATCTCCATGTTGTGGCCGTTCGGGTCCTCGAAGTACGCACCGCGGCCGCCGAAGAGGTCGTTGGTCCCGCCGGGCCGGGTGTGGTGCGGATCGGCGTAGTAGGTGACCCCGAGCGCCTCCAGTCGGGCGATCATGCCGTCGAACTGCTCGTCCGGCACCAGGAATGCGTAGTGCTGGGACTGGATCGGTTCGTCGTTCTTCTCGTAGTAGTCGAGCGTCACGCCGTTGCCGAGTTCGACGGGCACGAACGGTCCGAACGGGGCGCCGACCTTCAGGCCCAGGATCGTGGCGAAGAACTCGGCCGCCGCGTGCCGCTCCTTGGCGTAGATGGCGGTGTGGTTCAACTGCACCGTGGTTATCGGGAGTTGCGGTTGCTGCTGGGCGTGCGTCATCGTCGGAAGCCTCTCCAGGTGTCGAAATCCGTGCGGACGGGCGCCGCACAGGGGCGCCGGAAGCGAGGAAACGGAGAGGGAGGGGCGGGGCTCTGGCCCGCCTCGAACTCACGCCGAGGCCGGGCGCCTCACTCGTGAATGGCCCATGGCCGACCCGGCAGTCACCCGACCGACGTTAACGCCGGGATCGGCCGGAGGCAACCATCGGGTCCGCGGTCGCGTCCCGTGCGGCCGGATGGCCGCGGCGTATCACCATGGCGCCCGCGAATCCCGGGACGGGGCCCGGCGGAGCCCCGGTGGGAACCGGGGCCGAACGCACGCCACGCCGGCTGATTCGCCCGATTTGTCGCGTGAGCGGGCTACATTGGCCCGGAGGAGGCGGATCTTCGCAGCGGACCAGGCGCCCAAAGATCCGATGCGACGTTGCCCAGACTGCTGTTCGCCACCAAGGATCCGGTCGGCCGACGGCTGATGGTGCTCGGGCTGCTCCGCGGCGCGGTCACCGCAGCCCTGTTGCTGGTCCTGTACTACGTGCTGCCGTTGGACCGTCGACTCGACCTCGTCGCCGGCCTCGGGCTCGCCGCCGGACTGCTCGTGTTCGGCGGCATCGTGGCCTGGCAGATCGATGCGATCATGCGCGCCGACCGGCCGCGACTGCGGGCCGTCGAGGCGCTGTCCGTCTCCCTGCCGTTCCTTCTGGTGCTCTTCGCCGCGACGTACTACCTGATCGGGTCGGACCGCGCGGACGCCTTCACCGAAACGTTGAGCCGTACCGATGCGCTCTACTTCACGATCACCGTCTTCTCGACCGTCGGCTTCGGCGACATCGCGCCGTCGTCGGAGGTCGCACGCGTGGTGGCGATGATCCAGATGCTGGTGAACCTGGTCGTGCTGGGCGTGATCGGGCGGGTCGTCCTGGGTGCCGTGCAGATCGGCCTGCGCAGACGGTCGAGCACACCGAGGCCCGACACCGACGGCACCACCGACACCGACGGCACCACCGACACTGCCGATGCCCCCGACTCCGATCCGCCGGGCACGTTCTCGGATCCGACCCGGCCCGACGGGTAGGCGGATCGGCGCCGGCCGGGCGTGCCGGATGGGCGCACCGCGCGGCCGGCGAGGGGCCCGGCGAGCGGGCCCGACGCACCACGGATCACCGGGGCGGAGCCCGGATGTCCAGGCGCCGCTTGGGTGGTTTACGAACGTAAATCGAACCGCTCGAACGCGTTGCGTTCGTTACTTCCGACCGGCTTCCTTCCGTGTGTCGGCCATTCCGGAAAGATCTCGACCGGCACAAGATGGTGCCCGTCGTTTCCGGCTCGTCGGAACGGTGGACAAGCCCGCAAGGAGAGGAAGCGACGATGAACGACGCCCAGGTCACGTACGGAAGCTATCTGCGCCTGGACACGCTGCTGTCCTGCCAGGAGCCGAGGACCGAAGCGCACGACGAGATGTTGTTCGTCGTCATCCACCAGGTCTACGAACTGTGGTTCAAGCAGATCCTGCACGAAGTCGCACTGCTCCAGCGGCAACTGGAGGGCGGCAACGGTGCGGGCTCCCTGCACACGGCACGGCGGGTCGCCAAGATCCTGAAGACGGTCGTCGGCCAGTTGGACGTCCTGGAGACCATGACGCCCCGGCAGTTCGCCTCCTTCCGCGACGCGCTCGGCACCTCCAGCGGGTTCCAGTCGGCGCAGTTCCGCGAGTTGGAAGCCGTGCTCGGGCGACGCGAGTTCGGCGGATACGAGACCGGCGAGGACGAGGGGCTCAAGGCCGCCGCCCATCGCCCGTCGGTGTTCGACTCGCTGCTGCGGCACCTCGCGGGGCTGGGATACGCGGTCCCCGAGCACGTCCTGGCGCGCGACACGAGCATCGCGTGGCGACCCGATCCGGACGTACAGGAAACCCTCAAGGCCGTCTACATCGACGAGACCGGACACGGGGCACAGGTCTGCGAGGCCCTCGTCGACATCGACGAGGGCCTCCAGGAGTGGCGCTACCGGCACATGAAGATGGTCGAGCGCACCATCGGTGCCAAGATCGGCACCGGCGGCTCGGCCGGCGCCGCCTATCTGCGCTCCACGCTGTTCTCCCCGGTCTTCCCGGACCTGTGGGAGGTCAGGTCCCAGGCCTGAGCCGCACGCGACGACCGGGCCACAGCCGCCGCGCGCCGCCGACGCCGGGCTACTCCGTGCGCAGCGCGGTCGCGGTGCGCGCCCGAGCCGCCCAGCCTGCCGGAACGGCCGCGCCCAGGACCGCGATCACCACGCCCGCGAGTCCCAGCAGGATCAGTTCCGGCGGGCTGTACACGTCGAGGATGCTCGGCGGCAGGTTGGTGCCGGCGGCATGTCCCATCACCGGGAGCACGTAGGCGTGCAGCGCGAATCCCGCGGGCACGCCGATCAGCCCGCCGAGCAGACCGATGCCGGCCACCGAGGCGAGGACCAGGCCCAGGGTCTGCCTCGGCGTCATGCCCACGGCCTTGCACACACCGATGTCGTGGACCCGCTCGCGGGTGTCCAGGACCACCGAATTGAGCACCCCGAGCGCCGCCACGGCGACCAGCATCAGGGTGAGCAGGGCGGCCATCGCGTCCAGGACCAGGATCAGGCCCTCGGCCTCGGACGGGGAGTTGACCAGCACCTCGCCGCCCGACGGACGCAACACCGCGCCCAGTTGTTCGGCGTACTGGGCGGGCCGCACGCCCGACTTCGGCTCGACCAGGTACACGTCGGGACGGGCGGCGGCGAAGCCGGCGAGGTCGGCGTGGATGCGCTTGCCGTCGTCCGAGGTGTCGAACGCCTCGCCGACGATCCGAAGCGTCTGTGTGTCGCCCCGATACGTCACCCGAACCGTGTCACCGATCCGGGTGCCGGTGCGGTCCAGGAAACGGGTGGGCACCACGGCCTCGCCGGGACCGCCGAGCCAGCGCCCGGAGATCATCTCGTAGCGGCCGGACCGCGCATCGCCCTGATACAGGGTCGCCCGGACCGAACCGGCGATGCCGGCCACGGTGACCTCCGTCTGGGCCAGGCCGTAGTACGAGGCGGTGCCCGGCTGCGCCTCGATCGCGGCGCGGATCCGGGCAGGATCGACGGCGGGCCCGGCGGCGCCGCCTTCCCCGGGACGCGGCTGCCCGCCCGGTTCACCGGGCCCACCGTGTACGGCACCGCCGATGACGGTGATCGCGGCACGGTCCTCCGGATCCTGCGCCTTCGCGACCGCGTTCAGGGACGACGTCAGCCCCACCGCGAAGGTCGCCGCGACCGTGCCGAAGGCCACCGCGAGCAACATCGCGATCATCCGCACCGGATGCGCGAACGGACTCGCGAGCCCGTACGTCACCGCCCGCGGCAACGGCAGCCTGCCCGCCGCGCGGTGCGCCCATCGACCCCGCCCGGTACGCTGTGCCCGGCCGATCGCGATGGCCTCGACCGTACGCAGCCGACCGGCCCGCAGCGCCGGCACCAGCGCCGCGACCGCGACGACGAGCAACGCGGCGGCGGGCACCACGACATCCACCCACCAGGCCACCGACAGCGAGGTGTCCCCGTACACCTGCTCGGTGTCCGCCAGCAGCGGCAGCGCCATCAGGTTGCCCAGCGCCACGCCCAGCGCGATGCCGACGCCGGCCGGGATCAACGCCTGGGCCACATAGGCGCGGACGACCTCGCGCGGGGTGAACCCGATCGCCTTGAGGATGCCGATCCGGCGCAGCCCGGTACCGACCGCGCCGCTGACCACGCTGCCGACGATGATCACCGACATCGCGATGCCGAGCGCGCCGAACGCCATCAGGAACGGGATGGTCGGTGCGGCGTTGCGGTCGGCGGAGCGCTTGGTGTCCAGGTACGACTGGCTGCCCAGCAGTGCGCCGGCGGGGACCGCGGCGGTCAGGCGAGCCCGGGCGGCGGCGATGTCGCCGCCGGTGCCCGCCGCGGCGAAGCGGTAGAGCATCTGCGTGGTGAGCGGGCCGGCCGCCGAAGCCAACGCGGTGACCTGCTCGGGCGTGGCCCACGCGTCGGCGGTCCGGCTCGCGGACATGGCGATCCCCACGACGGTCAGGGTCGGTGCGTCCGCGGCGTCCGATCCGCGCAGCGTGGCGCCGAGTTCGAGGTCGGGGCCGGTGAAGGCGGCGGACAGGACGATCTCGCCCGTGCGGGTCGCCCATCGGCCGGACCTCAGGTCCAGGTCGTCCACGTCGGCCTCCGGACCTGACCGCCCGACCACGGTCAGCGCCGGCGGATGCCCGCCGTTGCGGTCCACCGGACGGATCGTTGCCACCGGGAACGGTCCCGCGGTCGCGGTGACTCCGCTCGACCGCCCGGTCGCCTGCAACTGCGCCGCACTCACCGCGGCCGGGTCGAACTGCACGCTCAGGTGCGCGCCGTGCTGGTGCGCGAAGGCGTGGTCGAAGGGTGCGCTCGCGGCGACCATGAGCGATCCGGCGACCACGGCCGAGGCGACGGCCATCATCGTGGCCAACGCGACCACCAGGGCCTGCACCCGCCGCCGGCCCACCCCGGCGCGTACCACCCGGCCCAGCGCGCCGGTGCCGAAGCCGCTCATCGCAGGGCCTCCGCGTTCGTGTCGAGCGCGAGGTGTCCGTCGACCAGATGGATCGTGCGGCTCGCACACGCCCGGGCCAGCGCCAGGTCGTGGGTGACCAGCACGATGGTCTGACCGTCCCGGTGCAGATCCACCAGCAACTCCCGTACGTCGTGCCCCGATGCGGTGTCCAGCGCACCGGTCGGCTCGTCCGCGAGCAGCAGCGCGGGCCGATTCACCAGGGCCCGGGCCACCGCGACCCGCTGGCGTTCGCCGCCGGACAACCGGCCCGGGTAGGCGCCGGCGTGCCGTGCGATGCCCAGTACCTCCATCAGCTCGTCGGCGCGGGCCGCCGCCTTGCGTCGGGAGGTACCCGTCAACTGGGCGGGGAGGCGGATGTTGTCCTCGACCGTGAGGTCGTCCAGCAGATTGAAGAACTGGAAGACCATGCCGATGTGTTCGCGGCGGAAGTGGGCCAGCGCGTGCTCGCTCAGTTCGTCGATGCGGCGCCCGGCCACGGTCACCGTGCCCGCGCTCGGCCGGTCCAGGCCGGCGACCAGGTTGAGCAGCGTGGACTTGCCGCTGCCGGAGGGGCCGGTGATCGCGAGCGCCTCGCCTCGCGCGACGCCGAGGTCGAGCGGTCCGAGCGCGGGCGCGCCGGCGCTGTCGTAGCGCTTGGCCACGCCCGCCAGTTCGATCACGTGGGTCATGGGATTCGTCCGTCCTTACCGTCGGGAGGCGCCGTGTCCTTGCCGGCCCAGCGAACGTAAGGGCGGCAGTCGAGCCGGCGCGTCGGCCGGCCAACCGACATTCGGCCCTTCCCGCGGAGGACCCGGGCACGGGGTCATCCCTGCGAAGTACTCCGTGGAGACCGGTCCTTGGTCGTGCAGACGGATGCGGCCCCGGGTGGGCCGGTCGCACAATGAACCGGTGAATACGCAAGAGGAGCCGGCGACCCGGCGCGGATGGCGGGCGCGACCGGCCCTCGCGCTGCGCCAGGAGCCGGGGCAGGGCCCGCTCCCGCGCCGGGCGTTGCGCGTCGACGCGGTGTTGGCGGTCGCGCTGGCCGTGCTCGCCCTGATCGTGGCGGCTCGGTATCCCGACAGCGGGCCGATCCAGGACGCGCGGCATGCCGGTCCCTTCGAACCCCCGGAGCCCCCGCTGCCGCGAGAGATTTGGATGCCGGAGGAACGCTCGCCCGTGCCCTGGCCGCTCGTGCTGCTCTCCGCATTGCCGCTGCTCGTGCGACGTCGATATCCGCTGACCGCGTTCGTCGCGGTGTTGTGTGCGGCGGTGGCCGTCGGTGAGGACGACGCGTCCTGGATCAACGTGCTGACCTGCGTGATCGGCGCCTACAGCGCCGTCGTCTACAGCCGCTATCGGCTGCGCGCGGTGTGCGTGTTGGTGGGCGCCGCCGTGCTGGCGGGCATCGCGTTCCGGGACTCGGCCCCGATCCTGCCGGGCTGGTCGAGTCCGGGCTTCGTGCTGCTGGTCGCGGGGGCTTCGGCCGGGTTGGTGCTGTTCTGGCGACGGGAGTCGACCGCGAGTCGCGATCGGTACACCCGGCTTCAGCAGGCCCAGCACGAGGCCATGCGCCGGGCCGTCGAGGAGGAGCGCTCCCGGATCGCCGCCGAATTGCACGACGTCGTGACGCACAATGTCAGCGTGATGGTGATCCAGGCGGGCGCGGCGCGCAAGGTGATGGACGCAGCGCCGGAACGCTCGAAGGAGGCGCTGCTCGCGGTCGAGGCCGGCGGCCGGGCGGCGATGGCCGAACTGCGCCATGTGATGGGGCTGCTCGCCGCCGACGACCACGAGCACCCCGACGACCTCGAACCCCAGCCCGGACTCGACCGGTTGCACGAGCTGATCGAGCGGGTACGCGCGGCTGGGACACCGGTGCGCGTCGCGATGTCGTTGCCGCCGGACCCGCTGCTGCCCGGGGTGGACCTGGCCGCGTATCGCGTGGTGCAGGAGGCGCTGACCAATACGATCAAGCATGCGCCCGGCTCGACCGCGAGTGTCGTCCTCGGCTACGCCGACGACTGCCTGGAGATCGAGGTCACCGACACCGGTGGTGCAGCCGGTGGCCCGACGATGGACGGCAACGGCCGCGGGCTGATCGGCCTGCGCGAGCGGTTGGCCCTCTACGGTGGCGAGTTGACCGCCGGCCCGACGCTCACGGGCGGGTATCGGATCCGGGCCCGAGTCCCGTGGCGGACCGCGTGAACCGGCCCGCGCTGCGCGTGGTGATCGCCGACGACCAGGCACTGGTGCGGACCGGGTTCGGGATGATCCTGGCCTCGGACGGAATCGAGGTGGCGGCCGAGGCGGCGAACGGCACCGAGGCGATCGCCGCGGTGCGGCGCACCCGGCCCGACGTGGTGCTCATGGACATCCGCATGCCGCAGATGGACGGCATCGAGGCCACCCGGCGCATCCTGGCCGACGCCGGCTCGGCCGGCACCCGGGTGATCATCCTGACCACCTACGACCTGGACCACTACGTGTACGCCGCGCTCACCGCCGGGGCCAGCGGCTTCCTGCTCAAGGACGTCACGCCCGAGCAACTGGTCGCCGCCGTGTGCCTGGTGCAGGCCGGCGACGCCCTGCTCGCGCCGACCATCACCCGCCGGCTGATCGAGCGCTTCGCCCACCGCGACGAGCCGCGCGCGACCCCGCCGCGCGACCTGTCCGAGTTGACCCCGCGCGAACTGGAGGTGCTGCGGCTGCTCGCGACCGGCCTGAGCAACGCCGAACTCGCGGAGCGTCTGTCGCTGAGCCCGACCACGGTCAAGACGCACATCGGCCGCATCCTGTCGAAACTGAACCTGCGCGACCGGGTGCAGGCGGTGGTCCTGGCCTACGAGACGGGACTGATCGCGCCGGGCGGCGGCGCCTAGCCTCGCCGGGCGGTCCGGCGGTCCGGCGGTCCGGCGGTCCGGCGGTTTGGCGGCCGCGCGGTCGGGCGATTCGGGGGTGGGTCGGGTGGCAGGCCGCCCGGCCGATCCCGGCTGCGCCGGCCCGTGCGCCCCTATGCTGCCGATCATGGGCAGCGTTTTGCGAATACCCGCGTGGATGCCGCGCGGTCAAACCTCGGACGTGGCGCTCGCGGCCGCCGTGGGCGTGCTCGTGGTGGCGTTCACGCTCGTGGACATGGTGCCGATGGACAACACCGACCTGGTGGGCCTGGTGCCCGTCGTCGGTGCGTGCGCCGCGTTGTTCGTGCGCCGGGACCACCCGATCGCGGTGCTGCTGCTGACGCTGCTGGCGAACGCGGTGTACTACCCGTTCGTGGTGACCGACGGCCCGATCTTCGTGACCTTCGCCGTGGCGCTGTACAGCGTGGCGGCCCAGGGGCATCTGGTGATCGGCACGATCGTGGGTGGCGGCTTCGCCACCGCGATCGGCATCTCGGAATACGAGAGCGGCAAGAACCACCTCGCGGACGCCGCGCTGTTCCTGCTGTACGGCTGGATCGTCGCGGTGATCGCGCTCGGCGGCATGCTGCACAACCGCAACGCCTTCCTGGCCGAGGCGCAGCGCCGCGCCGCCGAGGCCGAGCACACCCTGGAGGAGGAGGCCCGACGCCGGGCCGTGGAGGAACGCCTGCGGATCGCCCGGGAGTTGCACGACGTGCTCGGCCATCACCTGTCGCTGATCAATGTGCAGTCCGGCGCCGCCCTGCACGGCTTCGCGCGCGCTCCGGACCGGGCCGAACAGGCACTCGACGCGATCAAGCGGACCAGCCGCGACGCGCTGCGCGAACTGCGCGAGACCCTCGGCGTGTTGCGCCAGGTGGACGAGGAGGCGCCGACGGCACCCGCGCCGAGCCTGGCCGCCCTGGACGAGCTGGTCGCCCACCTGGGTCGGGCCGGCGTCCAGGTGCGCCTGGAACTCCCGCACGGAATGCGACCGTTGCCGCCGGCGGTGGACCTGGCCGCGTATCGGATCGTGCAGGAGGCGCTGACCAATGTGACCCGACACTCGGGAGCGGCATCGGCCGTGGTGCGGATCGAATTCGAGGAGAGGCGAGTGCGGGTGCGGATCGACGACGAGGGACGCGGAGGCGGGACGGGATTCGGTACCGGTTCGGGGGAACCCGGCGGGGGCGGCCGTGGTCCCGGCAGCGGGGTCGCGGGGATGGGCGAGCGGGCTCGGGCGCTGGGCGGGGAGTTCGCCGCCGGGGCGCGGCCCGGCGGCGGGTACCGGGTCAGCGCCGCGCTGCCGCTGCGTCGGGAGGGCGTGGCGTGATCCGGGTCCTGCTCGCCGACGATCAGGCGCTGGTCCGGGCCGGCCTGCGCTGGATCCTGGACAACGAGGACGACCTCACCGTGGTCGGCGAGGCCGGCGACGGCGCGGACGCGGTCCGGCTCGCCGGCGAACTGCGCCCGGACGTGGTGCTGATGGACATCCGGATGCCGCGCGTGGACGGCCTGGAGGCGGCCCGACGGATCATCGCCGACGCGCGGCTGGCCGAGGTCCGGGTGGTCATCCTGACCACGTTCGACCTGGACGAGTACGTGTACGGTGCGCTGCGTGCGGGCGCGAGCGGCTTCCTGGTCAAGGACACCGAACCGGTCGAACTGATTCACGGCGTACGGGTGGTCGCGCGCGGCGACGCGCTGATCTCGCCCACGATCACCCGCCGGCTGATCGCCGAGTTCGCGGGCCGGGTCGCGCCGCCGGAACCCGACCCGCGGGTGGGGGTGTTGACCGATCGCGAACGCGAGGTGATGGCGCTGGTCGCGGCCGGATTGTCCAACGACGAGATCGCGGTGCGGCTCGGGCTGAGCCCGGCGACGGCCAAGACGCACGTGAGCCGGATCATGACCAAGACCGAGGTCCGCGATCGGGCCCAACTGGTCGTGCTGGCCTACGAGTCGGGAATGGTGACGCCCGGCTGGCTGGGCTGACCGACCCCGACTCGGGTCCCGGCCCGGCGCTCGATGCGGGGCCCGGCCTCGACCCGGGTCGGTCGGGGCCCCGTCGGAGATCGATCACCGGTGATTCGGCGGGGTTTCGGCGGTTTCGGGAGGCGACCCACAACCGGGGGTGTACACCGGTCGCAACCGTGGGGGTATGCGCCGATCCGGCGGGCTCACCGGGGGCGTCCGCGCGTACCGTGCCTGGGCAGGACGTTCGACGGCGATCCCGCCGAGAGGCTTGTGGACAGCGCAACACCACGTCCCCGAGCCCTCCGGCGGGAGCACATCATGTCCGAGTCCCCGGTTTCATATCCCTCGCCCGGCGTCGACGCCGATCCACCGCCTTCGCGCCGCGCCCATCGCCCGAGCGTGTTCGAGCGCATCGCGAGCTGGGCCCACCGGCGTCGCAAGGCGGCCCTGCTGGTGTGGGTCGCGGTGTTGATCGCGGTGAGCGGCGTCGCGATGGCGGTGGGCAGCGACTACCACAACGACTTCTCGCTCCCGGGCACCGAGTCGCAGCACGCCGCCGACACGTTGAAGCGGCACGGCGCCACGCAGGCAGGCGACAGCGTGCAGATCGTCCTGCACGACAGGACGCCGGTGTCCGCGCCGGCGACCCGCGATCGGGTCGAGCGCATGCTCGGCGCCGTCCGCGGCCTGCCGCACGTCGCGGAGGTACGCAGCCCGTACGCCGACGCGGGCGCGGTCTCCCGGGACGGACTGACCGCGTACGCGACGGTGACCCTGGACGGAGTGGGCACCGACGTACCCAAGGACGCGGTGCGCAAGATCATCGACACCGCACAGGACGCCGAGACGCGCGACGCGACGTTGCGGGTGGAACTGGGCGGCGACCAGATCCGGGGTGCCCAGGAGGGCGGCGGCGGGGCGGCCGAGGGCGTGGGCATGCTCGGCGCACTGATCGTGCTCGTGTTCCTGTTCGGTTCGCTGGTGGCCGCGGCCGTACCGCTGCTGACCGCGATCTTCGCGGTCGGCAGCACCCTCGGGGTGGTCGTGCTCGCGTCGCACACGGCCGACATCGCCGACTTCACACCGCCGGTGATGCTGCTGGTGGGCCTGGGCGTCGGGGTGGACTACGCGCTGCTCATCTTCTCCCGCTACCGGGCCGAGCTGCTGCGCGGCGCGGACGCCGAGCAGGCGACCCGGCGCGCTCTGGACACCGCCGGTCGGACCGTGTTCTTCGCGGCCTGCACGGTGATCATCGCGCTGCTCGGCCTGGTCACGCTGGGCCTGGGCTCGCTGCGGGGCGTGGCGCTCGCGGTGGCCCTGACCGTACTGATGACCATGCTCGCGTCGTTGACCCTGCTGCCCGCACTGCTCGGCCTGTTCGGCAAGCGCATCAAGCGCAACGTCGAGCGGCGCGCGGCGAAGGCGAAGGTGGCCGAGGGCACCAGGTGGCGTGCCTGGGCGGCAGGGGTGCAGCGGCGCCCGTGGATCGCGCTGATCGTCCCGGTCGTCGCACTGGTCGGGTTGAGCGCACCGGCGGTCGACATGCGGCTCGGCTTCGCGGACGCGGGCAACGACGCGGCGGCCAAGACCAGTCGGCAGGCGTACGACCTGCTGGCGGACGGGTTCGGGCCCGGCTTCAACGGGCCGCTGTTCGTGGTCGTCGAGGGCGACGGCGGCGCCGCGGAGCGTACCCGGGCGACCCTCGAAGGCACGCCGGGCATCGTCGCGGTCAGCCCGGTCCTGCCGTCCGGCGACCCGAGTGTGTCCACGGTGATCGCCTACCCGAAGTTCGCACCGCAGGACGAGGCGACCACCGAACTGGTCGAGCACCTGCGCCGGGACGTGATGCCGACGGTGGAGCGGGGCACCGGCGCGACCGTCCTGGTCGGCGGCGGCACGGCCGCGGTCGAGGACTTCGCGGCCAAGGTGGCCGATCGACTGCCGCTGTTCGTGGCGATCGTGGTGGGCCTGTCGTTCGTGCTGCTCCTGTTGGTCTTCCGGTCGATTCTGGTGCCGCTCAAGGCGGCACTGCTCAACCTGCTCAGCATCGGCGCCGCGATGGGTGTGATCACGCTGGTCTTCCAACACGGCATGTTCGGCGTGCAGGAGGGACCGATCGAGGCGTTCATCCCGGTGATGATCTTCGCGATCGTCTTCGGACTCTCGATGGACTACGAGGTCTTCCTGGTCGCCCGCATCCACGAGGAGTGGCAGCGCACGCAGGACGCCGGGCACGCGGTCCGCGAGGGGCTGGCGACCACGGGCCGGGTGATCACCGCCGCGGCGGCCATCATGATCGTGGTCTTCGGCGCCTTCGTCCTGAGCGAGGACCGCATGCTGCAACAGTTCGGCTTGGGCCTGGCGGTGGCGATCCTGCTCGACGCCCTGGTGATCCGCTGCCTGATCGTGCCCGCGGTGATGCGTCTGCTCGGCCGCAAGGCCTGGTGGCTCCCCACGTCGCTGGAGCGCGCCCTGCCGACGATCGCCCTGGAACACGGCTGACTGCCGGCGCGCGCCGTCCTCGACCAGTCGCAAATGACTTGCTATTGCGAGTAGTTTGCAACAAGGTTGCCGGTTGTCACCGACCGCCCAGGACGCGGAGCCACGCCATGCCTCAGCTGTTGCCGGACGCCGGACCGCAACGCGTCATCGCGGCCTCGAACTTCGTCTACACCGTCGGAAGCGGTCTCTACCTGACCGCCGGGGTGCTGTACTTCACCGAGGATGTGCACCTTCCGGCCACACAGGTGGGACTCGGACTCGGCATCGCCGGCTTCGTCTCGCTCGCCGTGGGCATCGCCGCCGGCCACCTCGCGGACCGATACGGCGCGCGCGGCGTCTACGTGAGCACGCTGGTCGTGCGCGCGCTCGCCACGGCCTGCTTCGTCCTGGTGGACGGCTTCTGGCCGTTCGTACTCGCGGTGGGCACGGCCACCGGGGCCCAGGCGGCCGGGCTGGCCGCGCGCAGTCCGCTGATCAGGCGCTACGGAGGGGAGCGACCGCAGGAGTTCCGTGCCCATCTCCGCGCCGTGACCAACATCGGCATCTCCCTCGGGGCCCTCCTGGCAGGCTGGGTCGTCCAGGTGGGCAGCCACACCGCCTACCGCCTCCTCGTCGTCGGCGTCGCGATCGCCGTCGGCGCCGCCGCGGTGATCGTCGCCTTCGTGCCTCCGGTGACACCCGGGCCCGCCGCCGAGGGCCCACGCCGGGTTGCCCTTCGGGACCGCCCGTACCTGCTGCTCACCGCCCTGGACGGCGTCATGGCGATCCAATTCAAGGTGCTCACCGTGGCCATCCCGCTCTGGCTGGTCGCGGCCACCACCGCCCCGCGCTGGCTCATCTCGGGAACCATGCTGATCAACACCGTCATCGTGATCCTGTTCCAGGTGCGGGCCAGTCGCAGCATCGATTCCCCGGCGGCCTGCGGCGGCGCCTACCGCCGCTCCGGCGTGGCGTTTCTGGTCTCCTGCGCGCTGATCTCGCTGTCCGCGGGGATCCCGACATGGGCGGCCGCGACGCTCCTGACGGTCGCGGTGGTGATCCACACCGTCGGCGAACTGTGGCATTCCGCCGGGGGGTTCGAGTTGTCGTTCGCACTCGCGCCGGAACACGCCACCGGCCAGTACCTCGGCGTGTTCGGCCTGGGAGCCGGTCTGGCCGAAGCCCTCGGGCCGGGCCTGCTCATCTCACTGTGCATCACCTGGGGACGCCCCGGATGGTATGTCGTGGGAGCGCTGTTCGCCCTGACGGGACTGGCGGTACCCCTCGCCGTGCGCTGGGCCGAGCGACGAGAACTCGGCCGGCCCGCGCACGTCGAGGCGGCGTGGAAGGAGTCGACCGCCTGATCGCCTCCGTGTTCGGGTGCCGAGGTGGTCAGTCGGGCGCGGTGCGGGTGAGGTGGTCGAGCACCAGCCGTCCGCGGGGGGAGATGCGGTAGCCGACGGCCAGGCTTTCGGTGAGGCCGCGTTCCTTGAGCTTGCGGACGTCCGCCTTGAACCGGGCCGTTTCCCGGCCGAGGCCGGCCGCCAGGTCGGGTGCGCGTACGGCCGGGTTGGCGTCGATCAGTTCCAGCATCGCGGTGGTCCACGGCCCGCGTCCGCTGCGCGCGTCCAGGCGGCGCAATTCCGCGACGATCCCGTCGAGGTCCGCCGTCGACAGGTCGGTGTCCCGGCGTAGGTCCACGCGCGGGTCCGGGCCAGCGAAGCGCAGGTCGACCCGGTACAACTGCCGATCTTCGCCCGGGCGTTGGTCGGCGAGCAGCTCCGTACGGCCGGGGTAGCCCGCGCGCCGGGCGTCCCGGTCGGAGACGCGGTCCTCCGGCACAACCTCCACCTCGCCGACCTCCAGCACGCCGACCCGGGTGCGCAGCCGGGTGCCGGGGCGTACGGCCGGTCTGCGCCACCGTCGAAAGGCCAGGTCGACCTCGCCGGCCGCGATTTTGGTCAGTACCTCGTGTCTGAACAACAACGCCAACTCCGGGTTCTGGAGATCGTCGGCCCACCGGTTCCGATGTGGTGCCCGTACGGCAGGTACCGCACACCCCGTGTCGATCGGCCGGCGGCTCGCGCGGAGAATCACGACTCATTGGCCAATGGGTACACGGCATGCCCGCCGGCAAATGCCAAGCTTCGGGATCTTCCCGGCGGCCGATCTTTCGCCGGTCGAGGGCGAAGACATAACCGGCTCGGTCTACCACAGGAACTCGTCCTCGGCATTGAGCGCAACGCCGGAGTCGGCCTCGAGTACGGGTGAGATCCCGAGTCGTTATCCCGTCGTCCATTTTCGAGGGGGCCGGACTTCGGGGTATGGGTGTACGATCTCCCCGCTCCCAGGAAGGGGATTCTCAACAATGGCTCAGCGCGTAGTCACGCTCTACACCGATGACGTCACCGGCGAGACCGGTGAAGACATCGCGACCCACACTTTTGCGTTGGATGGCGTCACCTACGAGATCGACCTCGGTGAGGACACCTATCAGCAGTTGCTGGACAAGCTGGCGCCCTACTTCGGTGCCGCTCGCAAGACCGGTACCGCCGCCCGCCGCGGCCGCAAGGGAGCCCGTACCACCGGTCAGGGCCCGGACCCCGTGAAGGTCCGTGAATGGGCGAGGTCGCAGGGCATCGAGGTCAATGCGCGCGGTCGGGTTCCCGCGGATCTCATCGAGAGGTACCAGGCCGCGCACTGACGGCCGTCAATCGTTCGCGGGCCCCACGGTGTTCGCGGCGGCCGCACCGCGGCGGGACTTTCCCGCGCGGGCGATGCCCGGCATCGCCCGGATACGACAACGACCCGGATACGACCACGACCCCGCAGGCGCTCCCGCCGGCGGGGTCGTCGTCGATCCGGTGATCCCGCGCACCGCGAGTGTGCGGACCGGCATCGGCGCAGGAAACGCGCCGGCCATCCGGGAAGGGAAGTTCGGCCGGGCATTGGCATGGCGAACTCGGCTTCTCCGGAGGCTATTCGAAGCCGCTGCACCGCTGCCTTTCCGGTAATTCGACGACATTGGTTGCCTCCCGGCGCTTGTTTGTGATCCATAAAGCGGGCGGGCGGCGACCCGGATGAAAGTTGTCCGGTCGGTCGGATACCGATCGGTTGCCGTTCGGTCGGCGGCGCCCGATCGCATCGTCGTGCGACCGACCGACGGCCGACGACCCCGACTCGGGATCCGGCCCGCCTCGAACTCGCCCCCGCTGTCGCGGTGAACGCATCGGCGGTCGAAACGCTCCGGTGAATCGGGTCGCGGACGGCATGTGGATGCGGCGCCGGCTCGCTATCTTGGGCCGGCGCGGGGGACGCGGTGAGCGGACCATTCCGACCGAAGGAGTTGCACGTGTCGACGGATCCTGCCCCGACCGAAGCCGAGGTGATCGCCTTCCGGGACGCCGCGGAGTTCGGGGACTGGTTGGAGGCACACGGCGACCGCGGTGTCGGAGTGTGGCTGAAGATGGCGAAGAAGGGATCCGGCATCCCGTCGTTGACCAGTGACGAGGCGGTCGATGTCGGCCTGTGCCACGGCTGGATCTCGGGCCGACGCAAGTCCTACGACGAGGTCTACTACCTACAGAAGTACGTACCCCGCCGGCCGCGCAGTCGCTGGTCGCGGGTCAACGTGGCCAAGGTCGAGGAGTTGACCGCGGCGGGGCGGATGCGGCCGTCCGGCCTGGCCGAGGTCGAGGCCGCGAAGGCCGACGGGAGATGGGCAGCCGCCTACGAGTCCCAGCGCGACGCCACCGTCCCGCCCGACCTCGCCGCGGCCCTGGCGGCGAGCCCGCGGGCGGCGCGGGCGTTCGAAGCGTTCGGCAGGACGCAGCGGTACGCGGTGATCCTGACCCTGCTCACCGCGCGCACGCCCGCGACCCGCGCGGCTCGGCTCGCGCGGGCGATGGCCACGCTCGAAGCACGCGACGAATCCTGAACCGGCCCGGCGCCGGGCCGCACGGGACCGCGTGGTGGAGCGGTCCGGCGAAGCGGCCGGAACGCGGGCACCGCACGGGGTTTCGCCGGCCGGGAATGATTCGCCGAGGAGGTGGGTTGTGCAGGTGTCGGTGAGGGTGTGCCCCCGGGCCCAACCATTGCCGCCGTGGAATACCGCTCGGCCGGAGCCACGGTGTGCCTTCCGCCGTGAGGCGGCCACCCTCACCGACCTCGATCTCGACGGCGCCGCCCACCCCTCGTGGGGCGGCGCCGTTTTTTGTGGCCGACCCCGGTCCCATCGGGCTCCGTCGGACGGGGGTCAGGCGTCGGCGGCGATCCGAAGGGTCGCGGTCAGGTGCGTGGGTGCCTGCGGGTCGCTCACCAGCGGCCGGGAGATGCGGGCGGTCTCCACGCAGACGAACTCCCGATAGCCGTCGTCGGGCACATCGGCCATCGTGCGGGTGAGTTCCGCGCCCGGGTTCCACACGACCACGTCGCTGTGCCCGGCATGGTGCACCTCGACGACGCGCTTCCCGGCGGGATCGTGCAGCCGGCTCACCTCGTCCGGGCGGGTGTAGATGCGGTCGATCCGGTCCGGGAAGGACAGCCCGTCCCGGCCCGTGGCCGGGTCCCGATCGGCGTCCGCCTCGACGTCGAGGACCTTGTCGACGTAGTGCCCGTCCAGACCGGTGACCCGGACGCCGTCGAGGTCGCCGACGCGCAGGTAGGTGTGCAAAGCGGCGGTGCTCTCGAAGTCGCCGCGGGCGGTCAGCTCGATCCGGCACTCCCGCCGCCCCAGGGCGAAGCGGGCGACCGCCTCGAAGGCGAACGGCCAGTACGCCCGCGACTCCTCGCCGTCCCGCAGGACCAGACCGACGTGCACCCCGTCGTCGTCCTCGCGGCAATCGAGCAGCGTCCACGGCAGGATGCGGGCGAACCCGTGGTTCGGGCGGCCCGCCGGGCCGAACCACGGCCAGCAGATCGGCACGCCGCCGCGCACCGCCCGACCCTCCTCGAAGGCTCCGGTCTCGCTCAGCCACAACACCGGCTCCGCGCCCTGCGGCTGCCAGGCGAGGAGGTGCGCACCCTGGAGGGCGATCGCGGCACGAACGTGCGGGTGGTCCAGTACGACCACATCCAGCGCGCCGAGCCGGCGCAGCGTGAGGTCGGCGTCGAGGCGCCGGACGACGGGAAGGGCGAATACGTCTTCGGGCACGTCAAGGCCTCTCGCGTTCGTCGGGGCGCCGCCGCGCACTGAACTCGCACTGAACCCGCCACGATGCCACAGCCGCACCCGCGGACCGTGACCACCCCGCCGGCGAGTCGGACGACTCCGGCGCCGGCCTTCGCCGAGTGGGCAACTCCCGCGCCTCGGAAAGGAAGCCGGGCTCGTATCGGTGGTCCGCGCCTGTGCCGTTTCCCGGCCCGGGCCGGTTCCCGTGCTGTCGGTGATCGCCAGTACGTTTCAGCCCGTCCCGCCGATCCGGTGGGGCGAACCCCTGGGTGTAAAGGAGATGGTGTGTTCCCGGATGGGGAAATGTGGGAGGCGTCGAGCACGGCGCGGGTGATCCCACCCGCCCGGCCACGCAAGCTCGCCAAGGTTCCGTTCGTCGAACTGGCCGACGGGCGCCTCCAGGGCGTGGTGTCCAGCGGCTCCGACATCGGACGGGTCTACGTCTCGTCGGTCGCGGCGCGCAGCTACGCGTTCGCGTGCAGTACCAACAACAACCGTCCCTGCGGCGGTGCCCGCGGCTCGTTCTGCAAGCACATCGGAGCGTTGATCACCGAGGCGGTGCTCCAGTACGGCGCCGAACGGGTCGCGCGTTACCTGCGGATCGAGCCGGTCGACGCGGCGGCCGGCGCACCGGCCATCACCTCGGCCATGACCGCCACCCGCCCGGCGCAGGCCGACGCCACCGCCGCCGCGGCCGTCTTCAGTCGGTTCCTGCGCCACCTCGGATACCTCGAACTGTCGGCCACCACCGCGCCGTTGCCGGAGATGCAGTGGTTCCCGCCGACCAGGGCGGTGGCCTGATGCGCGCCGACCTGCTCGCCGAACCCATCGCCGGACTCGACGAGGCCCTCGCGGTGGTCGAGGCGTTCGACCGGACCCTGATCGGCGGCCTGCTCCGACCCCAGCCCGCCCAGGCCGCCGCGCTGACCGAACTGGCCGCCGCCGTCGCCGGTACACCGCTCGCGTCCCTGGTCGCCGAAGCGGTCGAGAAGGCGGCGGTCGGCGCCGCGAGCGAGGACCACCTGCTGGCCCTCGCCGCCGCCCGCACCGCGCTGCTCGGCGCCGTCCACGACGCCCTCGTCACCCGGGCCGACGAGGCCACCGGTCGAGGCCGCGCCGAGCAACCGGCTGTCGAACCGGGCACGTCCGAGGCCGTCAACCTGCTCGCCGCGGCCCGGGCCTGGCTCGCCGACCTGGCCCGCGCCGGATGGCAGGGCATCGACCACGACCTGGTCTCCGGCGCGGGGCAGGTCGTCTTCGCGATGCTCCCGGACCCGGCGCTGCGTCGCCCGGCCACGCTGTTGGACGGCTTCGCCGCCGAACTCGCGGCGTCCTGCCCCGGCGCCGCCCTGGAACGCATCCCGGTGCGCCGCTGGGCCGACCTGTGGTCGCGGGCGATGCTGCTGACCCGTCCCGGTGCCGCCGGGTCGCCCGCCACCGACACCGTGACCGGCCGACTGCTGCCGCTCGGCGTCGACCTGCACGAGCACGCGACCGCCGTACAGGCCCAGGTCCACGCGGTGTTCGAGCCCGCCGGCGGCGGCACGCCCCGGTTGGTGCGGGCGAGCGTCTCGGTACCCAAGCCGGACACGGTCGTCGGGGTCGGGGTGTGGCAACTGCTGCGCCCACACATGTCGTTGCCGGCCGCCGCCGGCGAGGGCCGTTCGATGCAGCTGACGGACATGCCGATCACCGCGGAGGGCGACCTGATCTGGGGCGAGGCGCACGCGCGACTCGGCGAGCCCGCCGATGCGTTCGCCACCGCCCGGGTCGCGCTGCCCGGCGCCGGCGCCGGGGCGATCGCGCCGTTCGACCGGCATCCGGCAGGCATTGCGATACCGGTGTTCCTGGAGGACTACGCCGTGCATCGGGAGGACGGCCGGCTCGCGTTCACGCTCGCCGGACACCGACTCGCCGTGGACACGGATCGCATCCCCACGGCCGGCCCGCTCACTCCCGAAGCCGTCGCCACGTCGAGCGCGTGCATCGGCCTGCTGCGCTGGGACGCCGGCGCCTTCCGGATCCAGCCGCTCGCCGTCGAGACCGTCGTGAAGAAGAAGACCGCCACGATCCACGCCGGCGCCTGGGCCGGCGGCACGGCCGACAAGATGGGCGCCAAGGCCGAGCAGGCCGCCACCGAAGCCGTGCGGGTGTTGCGCGAGCGTGCCGGAAAGTTGCTCCGCACATGACCGGGCCGACCGCGGAACCCACCGCAGCGCCGACCGCCGTACCCGCCACCACGGAATCCGTCGCCGACCCGACGTCCGCACCCACCACCGCGGAACCCACCGCCGAGCCGTTCTGCGAACCCGCCGCGGACCCCGCCCTCGCATCCGCCGGCGAACCCGCCCCCGAGTCGGTGGCCGACGAGAACCGTCGCCAGGTCCTGTACTGGCGCCTCCTGGCCCGCCTGTTCGACCCCGAGGAGCAGGCGAGCCTCGAATCGGCGAGCATGGCCGTCGTCGAGGACCTCGACCTGCCGCCCGCGCTGCTGGACCCGCAGGCATCCGTCGACGCGATCGTGCAGCGACACCCGGAACTGGCCGCCGAGTTCGCCGGTTTGATGGTGCCCGAGCCGGAGCCGGAGCCGGACGGACGCGACCGGGCCGCCGAGGTGCGCCGTGCCGCGCTGGTGTCCAAGGTGCTGCTCAACGTGCTGAGCACCGGATCCGGCACGGTCAGCGCCGGGCAGTTGTCCCGGTGGCAGTCGGACGCCGGGTGGCTGGAGCGCGCCTTCGGCTGCAAGCCCGGCGAACTGCGCGGTGGTCGCCCGGGAGCCGCAGGCCGAGGCGCCGCCCGGACCGGCTCCGGCGGCGGTACCGGAACACCCGATCTCGGCACACTGATCCCGGCGATCGGCCCGGAACTCGCCGCCATCGAGGCGGACCTGGTCAAACGCATGCACCTGCGCGAAGTGCTGGCCGACTCCATGCTCGCCGCACAGCTGACCCCGAGCATGTCGCTGATCGAGCAACTCCTGCGGGACAAGAACAACCTGTCCGGCGTCGCCCTGGCCAACGCCAAGGACCTGATCCGGCGCTTCGTCGACGAGGTCGCCGAGGTGCTGCGCACCCAACTGGCCAAGGCCAGTGTCGGCACGCTGGACCGCTCGATCCCGCCCAAGCGGGTGTTCCGCAACCTGGACATCGACCGCACGATCTGGAAGAACCTCACCAACTGGAGTCCCGAGGAGGAGCGGTTGTACGTCGACCGCCTCTTCTACCGGCACACCGTCCGCAAGACCACACCCTCGCGGCTGATCGTGGTCGTGGACCAGTCGGGTTCGATGGTCGACTCGATGGTCAACTGCACCATCCTGGCCTCGATCTTCGCCGGGCTGCCGAAGGTGGACGTACACCTGATCGCCTACGACACGCAGGCCATCGACCTCACCCCCTGGGTGCACGACCCGTTCGAGACCCTGCTGCGCACCCAACTCGGCGGCGGCACCGACGGCACGGTCGCCATGGCACTGGCCCGACCCAAGATCGCCGAACCGCGCAACACCGTCGTGGTGTGGATCTCCGACTTCTACGAATGGCACACCGATCGACTGTTCGACAGCATGGCCGCCGTGCACCGCTCCGGGGCCAAGTTCATCCCGGTCGGCTCGGTGACCAGCTCCGGCCGCGGCAGTGTCAACCCCTGGTTCCGCGAACGCTTCAAGGACCTGGGCACACCGGTGATCTCCGGCCACATCCGCAAGCTCGTCCACGAACTCAAGACGTTCCTCGCCTAGAAAGGCCCTGACATGTCCGACCTGTTGCGCGCGCCCGCCGAGCTCAAGTACGCCGAGGAACTGGACTGGCTGGAGTCCGTCGACGACGGACCCAAGCCCTTCACCTGGCGGTTGTCCCCGAAGATGATCCGCCTGTTCGTGCTGGGCTCCGAGCGCGCGGACGGCCTCGACCGGGAGATCGCCCAGAAGTGGTTCGGCGATCGCAGCATCGTCGAGCGCGCCATCGTCACGCTCGCCTCCGACCGCGGCCTGCTGCTCATCGGCGACCCCGGCACCGGCAAGAGCTGGCTGGCCGAGCTGCTGGCCGCCGCGATCTGCCGCAACTCGACCCTGGTCGTGCAGGGTACGGCCGGCACCACCGAGGACCACATCAAGTATTCGTGGAACGTGTCCATGGTGATCGCCAAGGGCCAGTCGCGCGAATCGATGATTCCCTCGCCGATCATGACCGCGATGGAGTCCGGCGCGATCGGCCGGTTCGAGGAACTCACCCGCTCCACCAGCGACGTACAGGACGCGCTGATCTCCATCCTGTCCGAGAAGTACGTCTCGGTGCCGGAACTGGACGACGACGCCATCGTGTTCGCCAAGCCGGGCTTCTCGATCATCGCCACCGCCAACAGCCGCGACCGCGGTGTCAACGACCTGTCCTCCGCGCTCAAGCGCCGCTTCAACTTCGTCCGCATCCCGGTGGTGACCAACCGCAAGAGCGAGGCGGAGATCGTCCGCTTCCGCACCGAGGAACTGCTGCGCCGGCACCGGATCGAGCTGGAGGTGCCGCCGACCCTGCTGGACGTGCTGCTCCAGAGCTTCGCCGACCTGCGCGCAGCGGCAGCGGCGGCCGGCAGCGACGACGAGAAGCTCGAATCGTCGTTGTCCACCGCCGAACAGATCGGCGTGCTGGAGGACGCCATCCTGCACGGCAACTTCTTCGGCGACCGCGCGCTGACCGCACACACCCTGGCCTCCTCGCTGGTCGGATCGCTGGCCCGGCGCGAACCGGAGGACCTGGCCATCATCAACAAGTACCTGCACGGCGTGATCGAGCCGCGCGGCAAGGAAGAGGGCGGGCACTGGCCGGAGTTCCTGGAGGGCGGTCGTACGGCGATCGCCGCCCTGTCGTGACCGGCCCGAACGAGGGCGCGTTCGACGCGCTGCGCGGCCAACTCCGGGATGCGGCGGCGACGTTCGCCGACGGCCCGGACGCGCTCCAGGACATCCTGCTCGGCATCGTCGACGACGTCGACCGGGCGGCCCGCGAACCCCTGGAGATCTTCCCGGTCTGCCACCACTCGCCCGCCTCGGCGATCGCCATGGCTCGGCGGCTGCGGGTCAAGCAGCCCAAGGTGGTCTACCTCGAACTGTGCGAGGACATGGCCCCGCTGCTGTCCGAGCTGCGCAACTGCACGCTCCCGGTGGCCGTACAGGCGTTCGCGTCCGAGATCGACGGCTTCCCGATCGAGTGGGCGCCGCTGTCGGTGGTCGCGCCGATCACCGAGGCGTCCGCCGAATATCAGGCGATCGCCTACGCGTTGGACACCCCCGGTGTCGAACTGGTCCTGGTGGACCGCTCCTCCGACCACGTCTACCAGTGGGAGCCGCGCGGCGCCGGCGCCGCCGAGCCGGCCGATGCGGACGCGCCGGCCGAGGAGGAAAGCGCGCTGCACGGCGACGCGATCGGCTTGGAGATCGGCGACCTGCGCCCGCGTTTCGCCGAGTTGGAGGAGCACCTGCTGCGGCACGGCCGCGTGCGGCACTGGTCGGAATGGTGGCACCAGTACGTCGAACTGCCGCTCGGCGACTGCGACCACGACACCTACCGACAGGTCATGGTGCTGATCGGCAGCCTGTTCCGGCGGCTGGCGCCCGGCGACCCGCAGCGGGTGCGCGTGGACGAGGACCGCGAACGCTACATGTGGACCCGGATGCGCGAACACCTGACCGCCACCGGCACCGACCCCGCGGATTGCCTGTACGTCTGCGGCGCCTTCCACGCCGCGGCCCGGGTCGCGGAGTTCGGCGTGGACGGCACGGACACCTTCGAGATCGGCCCGCGCACCGCGACCACCTGGCAGCACGGGCTGATCCCCTCCAGCCACGCCGCGATCGAGGCGCAGTTCGGTCTCGCGGCCGGCTCGGTGTCCATCGCCGCGACGGTGTGGGCGAAGAACCTCAAGCGCACCGGCGTGCAGCCGTTCCGGCTGACCGGTCAGGCGGGCGCCAAGAAGGCCGCGAAACCGAGGAAGGGCACGACCACTCCGCCACCGGCAGCGGCGGCGGTCGTGCCGAACCCGCCGGCCGGCGACAGGCTGTCCGGTTTCCTGGGCCGGCCGCCGGTGCTCGACCGGTTGGACGAGGACGAACTGCTCGGCTGGTCGGTCGAGGTGGTGCGGGCCGCGCGCCGCAACGGCTATCTCGCCTCCACCGCCGACGCCATCGCGGTGTTCGAGACGTCGATCCTGCTGGCCGGGATGCGTGACCGGGCCAAACCCACGCCGTACGACTTCCAGGACGCGGCGGTCACCTGCATCGAGAAGGACGTCGTGCCGGGCCGGCGCGACGTGCGCCGGCTGGTCGAGATCATGATGGGCGGCGACCGGATCGGCAAGGTCGGCTACGATGCCCTGCCGCCGCTGGCCCGCGACGTGCACGACCGGCTCGCACCGCTCGGGCTGAACCTGGAACAGCGCGGCGTGCGACGGGCGTTGCTGGACATCGCGGCCCGGCCGGAACTGGAGCGCTGCTCCGACGTGTTGTGGATGCTGCGCTACCTGATGCCGCCGGGTACGGCCCGGCCGATCATGGGCGAGCGGCGACTCGGCGAGCGACCGATCCAGGAATCGTGGGACCTGGCGCTGGGCACCCAGCAGCGCGCGCTGATCGAACTCGGCTACGAGGGTGTCAGCATCGAACAGGTGCTGGAGCAGCGGTTGCGCCGCGTCGCCTACGGCCCGCACGCCACCGCGGCGAGCGTCCTGGAGGCCGTCGAGGACGCGACGCTGTACCTGCGCGGCGGTCGCCTCGCCGAGGAACTGGGCCTCCGGGCGCTGGAGGTGCTGGCGACCGAGCGCAGCGTCGACGGTGCGCCGGAAGTGCTGCGCAGGGTACGGCGGTTGTTGGCGTACTACCGCACCAAGGAGCCGGTGCTCCCGACCTGGATCGAGTCGTTCGTCAGGACCGGATACGCGCACTACTGCACCCTCCTGCCGACCGCGTTCACCGACGAGAACGCCGGTGTGCGCCAGGTCGCGGCGATGCTGGGCTTCCTGTTCGGCATGGAGAGCCTGGCGCTGTCGCTGGGCTGCGACCGGACCCAGCTGGAGTTGGCGGTCGCGCAGTCGCATCCGGAGGAGCCGGCCAAGGTCGCGCTGCTGTGGGCGGCCCAGGTGCAGTCGGGCCGGCTGTCCCGAGCGGACCTGCGGCTGCGCTGCGACGAGTTGCTGGGCAACCCGCTGGTGCTGCCCGCCTATCCGCAGTACCTCAGCGGATTCGTGCACGCGCTGGAGCCGGTGCCCGGGTTGACCGACTTCGTCGTGGAGGCGGTGTCCAACGCGTTCGCCCGGCTGCCGGACCCGGTGCTGTTGCCCTGGTTGCCGACCCTGATCGGCACGTTGCGCTCCGGCGGCGCCGAGCTCGCACCGCTGCTGATCCGCGAGGCGGGGCGGATCTTCCCGGGTCGATTGGCGGCCTTGGACACCTGGGTGCCGCCGTGGCAGGCCCAACCCGGTCCGCAAGCCCCGCCGGCCGGCGGCCGTTCCCGCGGCGGCGGTCCCGGCCTGGCGCTGCTCGCGACCCACCCGGCCACGTGCGACGCGATGGCGGGCCTGCTGGGCTGCGACGACCCGTGGACGCCGGCGGACGTCGGCTCGCCGGCCGCCGCCCTGATCGAGCGCCATCCGGCCACGGCCACCGCACTGGCGGCCCTGCTCGCGCACGCGTGACCGGTACCGGGCGGCGGCGCCGCCAACCGCCGCCGCCCGGCCCGCATCCGCACCCGGACCCGGATTGTGCCGCCGGTAGCGGAGCAGATCGGCGTCGACGCCGGGACGCGTGGTGCGGTCGGCGGCCCCGGCGGGGTCGGCGACGTGCAGGCTGCGCAGGACGTGCTCGATCGCGCCGGCGAGCGCCCAGGCCGGGCCACCCGGCCGGCCGTGCGCGCACAACCAGGCGCCGGCGCGGTCGCCGGCCGAGGTCAGCCGCTCCAGGGCGGCGCGTTGTTCGGGCGAGATGCGGGTGTCGGCGACGGTGGGGGACTCGTCCTTCGGCGGGACGTGGTTGCTCATGCCCGGTGAACGAGCGACCACCTCCACGGGTCGCTGTCGTGCGGGTCGCCGTCGTCCCGGCCGGCGGCCCGGGCGATGGGGTGGGTGCTGCGGCGACCGGCCGGGCTCACGGGCGCGGAACCGCTCCGGACGGGAGGTGGGAGCGTTCCCCGTTGTGGTCGAGGATGATCAGGATCTCCACGGGCCCGCCCTGGGCCCCGACGCTGTGCGGGGTCATCGTGGAGAACTCGGCCGCGTGGCCGGCCTGGATCAGGAGGACCCGCTCACCCAGTTGCAGACGGGCCGTGCCGGACAGCACGGTGAACCACTCGCGGCCGGGGTGCACCTTCAGGTGTTCGGTCCCGGTCGGCCGGTCGGGGGTGATCCGCAGCTTCGCCACGGTGACCCCGTTCAGTGCGCGCTCGCCGGACAGGAGCCAACTGGTCATGCCTTCGGTGTGACACGCCTGCGGCCGGATCACCACGTCCTCGTCGTCGACGGACTCGACGAGATGGTCGAGCGTGGTGTCCAGGGCCCGGGCGATGGCGACCAGCTGGTCCAGGGCGATCCGCCGGTGTCCGGTCTCGATCCGGCTCAGATTGGACGGACTCAGATGGCAACGGGCGGCGAGGGCGTCCAGGGACCAGCCACGGGCGAGGCGCAACCCGCGGATACGGTGGCGGACGACGTGATCGAGCCCCAGTTCTTGCGTCATAGGCAAGAGTGTATGTGTCCGACGCATGAATGCGCCTACCGTGCAGGTATGACCACGCATTCTCATCCTCATGGACCGGACCGGGAGCAGACCCGGGAGCAGCACCGGCATCCACACCACCACCAGCAGCAGCACGATCGGCACGGCGGCGTGGGCGCACCGCACGGCGATGTGCACCGGCCTCACGACGAATCCGGATGGGCGGACATGTTGGACCTGGACGCCGAGGTGTTCGGTTCGCTCCTGGACGAGCTGACCGACTGGGTCCGCCGGCACGGCCCCCAAGCGCCGCGTCGGATCGCCGACGTGGGCGCGGGCACCGGGACCGGGAGCCTGGCGCTGGCCCGCCGCTTCGAGGCGGCCGAGATCGTCGCGATCGACAACTCGACGGTGCTGCTCGACCGACTGCGCGCGGCCGCCGCGGCGGCCGGCCTCACCGCGGATCGGCTGCACGTCGTGCAGGCCGACCTGGAGGTCGCCTGGCCGTCGATCGACGCCGTGGACGTCGCGTGGGCCGCCTCGTCGCTGCACCACTTCGCCGATCCGGACCACGTGCTCCGCGACATCCACGCGGCGCTGAATCCGGACGGTCTGCTGGTCGTGGTCGAGATGGACGCACTGCCGCGCTTCCTGCCCGACGACCTCGGCATCGGCCGGCCCGGTCTGGAGGCGCGCTGCCACGAGGCCGCGGCGCGGGCGGGCGGGAACGCGTACCCCGATTGGCGGCCGTATCTGGAGCGGGCCGGTTTCGCGATGGTCGGGCAACACACCTTCACGATCGAGGCGAGTCCGGCGCCGCCGGTCGCGGTGCGCTACGCGTACGCCCTGCTGAGCCGTTTCCGCGCGGCGTTCGGCGAGCGGTTGGCCGCCGACGACCTGGACACGCTCGACCGCCTGTTGGCGAACGACGGACCCGACGCACTGGTCGACCGCCGCGACCTGACGATGCGCAGCGGCCGGACGGCCTGGGCGGCCCGTCGACCGTGATCGCCACCGCCCCGCCGGTTCGCGGGCACCGGTCGGTGGTCGACCGACGAGGGCCCATGCCCGCCGCCGGCGCGCGTTCGGGGTGTGCCCACAGCGCTGCCGGGCCGGCCGGTTCCGCTCGGTCGGATTGCCTGTGTGCTGGCCGGGAGGGATGCTGGAATGTCGGGACGCCGGCACCGCTCGGCGATCGCGGGCCCGGGAGAGCCCCCGCCCCGCGCACGGGCACCCGGACCTCGTCGGCACGAGCACCGGCGGCGGAAGGGAGTCCGCCATGGCGATCGACGCGAACCGGCTGGCCATCGTGCCATTGCACGCGGAACGGGCCGACGATCCGCGCCTGACCGGTGGGAAGGCCGCGCCGCTGGCCCGCGCCGCCGCCGCCGGACTGCCGGTGCTGCCGGGGTTCGTGGTGGTCCCGGCCGACCGCGCACCCGATGCCCCGCACGGCGTGGAATCGTTGCGTCGAGCCTGGCGCGACCTGGCCGCCGGCGGCGCCCGGCCGCTCATCGTGCGTTCCTCCTCGGTCCACGAGGACACCGCGAACTCCTCGATGGCAGGCCGCTTCACGACCGTCCCGGACGTGCGGGGCTGGGCCGCGTTCACCGCGGCCGTGGGCACGGTCCTCGACTCCGCCCGCGTCCTCGACACCCCCGAGGGCGGCGCCGACGGCATGGCGGTCCTGGTCCAGCCGATGGCGCATCCGGTCGCGGGCGGGGTGATGTTCGGGGCGGATCCCGTCGAGGGCCGCGACGACCGCATCCTGATCAGTGCCGTGCCCGGGAGCCCGGCCCCGCTCGTGGACGGTCGCGTCGACGGAATCCACTATCGGCTCACCCGCCGCGGCCGACGGTTGCGCACGCACCCCGCCGAACCGCTCCGCCGGCCCGTCCTGGGCAGGCGCCGGCTGCGTCGGCTCGTGACCCTCGCCCGGCGGTCCCGCGAGCTCTTCGGGGCTCCGCAGGACATCGAGTTCGGCTTCGACGACGAGGACCGCCTGTGGCTCTTCCAGTCCCGGCCGATCACCGCGCTGACCCCCCGGCCGCCCCGAGGCGCGCGCCTGTTGGGCCCGGGACCGGTGGGCGAGACCCTGCCGGAGGTGCTGCAACCGCTGGAGGAGGATCTGTGGGTGCTGCCGATGGCCCACGGGCTGGCGGTCGCGCTCGACATCACCGGCACCGCGCCGCGCCGCAGGTTGCGGACCGTCCCGACGGTGCGCACCGTCGACGGCCGGGCGGTGGCCGACCTGCGGTTGTTGGGCGTCGTTCCGTCCGCCCACCGGATCCTGGACGTGCTGAACCCCGCGCCCGGTGCCCGCGCGGCCGGGGCCGCATGGCGGGTGGGCCGGTTGCGGTCGGCGCTGCCCCTGCTCGCACTGGACCTGATGGCCGACGTCGATCGCCGGCTCGCCGGTTTCCCGGCGCCCGCAGAGATGCTCGGCGGGCGACTCGTGGCCGCCGCGTCGTGGGGCCGCCGGGCCCTGTCCGCGCTCCATGCCCAGGAGGCCCTGGCCGGGGCCCTGACGGGCGGCGGTTCGGGGGTCACGATCGCCGGCGAGGCACTGGCCGTGTTGTCCGAGGGGCGCGCGGCGGGCAGATCCGACGCGGATCTGACGGTCGAGCACCCGGTCCTGCTGGCACTGCTGCCGCCGTCGCTGCATCGGGTGCATCGGCTGCCCGATCGGATCGGCTGGACGGGAGCGCCGAGAGGGGTGGGCACGCTGCCGGTCCGGGAGGGACTGCGGCTGCGGATCCGGTGGGTGCAGGAGATGCAGGCGGGCATGGTACGCGAGTTCGCCGCCCGGCTCGCGACGGCCGGCCTCGTCGACGACCCGGCGGTCGTGGCACAGCTGCGTTGGAGCGAACTCGTCGCGGCGGCCGACGGCATCGACCTCCCGGTCGACCTGGCCGCCCGGGTACCCAGGCCGGACCGCCCGCCGCTGCCCGCCGCGTTCCATCTGGTCGCGGGCCGACCGGTCGCGGTGCCCGCCCGGTCCGGCGTCGGTGCCGCCGGCGGTGGGCAGGGCGCGGGTGGCGGTACGGGCACCGGCACCGTGTGGGACGGCGTGGGCGTGCGACCCCCTCGCGCCGTGCTGGTGGTACGGGTACTCGACCCGGCGCTCGCGGCGCTGCTGCCGGGCCTGGCCGGGCTGGTGTCCGAGACCGGGAGCCCGCTGTCCCACCTGGCCGTGCTGGCTCGGGAACGCCGGGTACCGACCGCCGTCGGCGTGGCCGACGCCGTGGACCGCTTCGTCCCCGGGACCACGGTCACGGTGGACGGCGGCACCGGACAGGTGACGCGCCCGGCCGAGCCGACGCAGCCCGACGACACGGAGCCGCCGGACCCGGGGGCCGGCTCGGCGGTGCCCGGCGGCACCGAGTCGGGGACCGGGGACCGCCCCGCGGTGCCCGACGGCACCGGGACGGGCACGGGGGTCCGTGCGGGATTCCAGGAGGGAGCGGGCGCGTGAGGTACGTGGGGTACCTGCTCGGCGGTGTGGCCGGAGCCGCGTCGGCAACTTACGCGGTGGTCTATCTCTATCGCTGGGAGTGGAATCGCGCCGTTTTCTGCCTGTTGCTCTTCCTGATCGTCGAGATCCTGATCGCCACGACCGTGCTGCTGGGCCGGATCTCGCGGCTGGAGCAGCGGTTGAGCGATGCGGACAACCGGACCGAGGAGGCCCGGCGACGGTTGGAGCAGGTGGACGGCGACAGCGGGAAGGCGAGATTTCGTTGGCTCGACGCGGCGGACGCGCGGGCCCGCGACGACACGCATCACGTGTTCGTGCCCGTTCTGCTGGCGGCGGGCATCGTGCTCTCCGGAGTCGCCTGGGTGATCCAGCGCATCGCCCGGTTGACCTCGAACCCGGTATCGACGGGGATGCTGGCCCGGCGGCTGGCGGCCCTGAACGCACCCGACGAGGACGCCCCCGGCGTCGAGACACAACTGGAGGATCGGCCGGCCGTCGCGCCGGCCCGTCGCGTACGCGCGGTCACGATGGCCGCCGCCGCCCTGCTCGCGGTGTTCCTGATCGCCCTGGTCGTCGACCGTCTGGCCGACGCCACCGAGAGCCGATCCGAGCGTCTGCCGGAATCGGTCGCCAGCACGGTCGTCTTCCGGGTGATCTCGCGCGAGGACCGCGACATCGCCCGGGAGGTGGCCGCGCACGAATTGTGGGAGGGCTGCCGAAGTTCCACCGGAGCCCGTCCCGACTACGCCGCGCTCGCTCGGTTGGACGCCGACGTGTGGGTGGGCGTCGTGCGACCGGCCCTGGGCGCCCACGACATGATGCGCCTGCGCGGGTGCCTGCTGGATGCGGGCGTCTTCCACGCTCGTGCCGAGATCGTGGGCGAGGGGCAGGTGCCGCCGAAGCCGTGAGCGGGGCGGCATCCGAGGAGATCGGCGCAGGTATCCGCAGGTGGTGGGCCCTCGGGTCGGATTTGTCGAGAAAGATATGATTTAGGGTAAATATCTTGAGGTCGATTTGTTAAACTTGTGAATACGACCCGTCGGTTCCCCAGGGCCCGGGACGTTGCCCCTCGCCCGCCTGTATCGACGGTGATTCAAGTTGTCCGGACCCATGGTCCCCCTGCCCGTTGCTCCCGCCGCCTCTCCCGCTGCCGGCCCCGCCGGCCCTCCCGCCCCCGCCGCTCGTCGGCGGAGTGTGCGCAGGCGCGTCATCAAGTATGTGATCGTCGGGGCGCTCGGCTACGGCGTGATCTGGCTGGTCTCCGTCCTGGGCATGCTCGGCGCCCACGCGGTGGCCCAACACGGCGAGTCGTCGGGCGGCTCGGTCGCCGGGATCAAGCACTTCAAGCAGGTGGACGAGAAGGTGTGGCGTGGTTCCGCGCCGGGTGATCCCGGATACCGGGCCCTCGCCGACCGGGGCGTGCGCACCGTCGTGGACCTGCGCGCGGAAAAGATGACCCCGGCCGAGCTCGATCGTCCGGCGCAGGCCGGGCTCGAGCTCGTCCGGCTGCCGATCCGCGACGGTCAGACCCCCACCCAGGCGCAGGTCGACGACTTCCTGCGGGTCGTGCGGACGTCCGACGGGCCGGTATTCGTGCACTGCGGCGCCGGTGTCGGCCGGACCGGCGCCATGTCGGCCGCCTACTCGGTGCGGACCGGCGAGGCCACCTCGGGCGAGGCCGTGCGACAGGCACTGGCCGTCGGGCCGCCCTCGGTCGAGCAGGTCTACTACATCCTCGGCAACGGTCGCCACGACAGCGACCAACCCCCGATCCTGATCCAGGTCGTCAGCCGCATGCTCGACGCGCCGCGCCGCATCATGGCATCGGTGTAGTCCGCGACCGGACCCCGACCACACCCCCGACGGCGGCGACCGAAGTAGCGGTCGTCTCCGGGGAGATCCGCCGACGCGGCCGCGCCCCCGGCGCATAGGTGCGGGGGGCGGGCCGGGGCGGGCGGGGGGGGGGGGGGGGCGGCCCCCCCGGGGGCCGCGGGGAGCCCAAACCCGCCCCACCTG
>NZ_JBITHP010000018.1:95455-133580 GCF_044458105.1 Embleya sp. NPDC050493 | reverse complement strand
GCCGGCGCCCCCCGTACGCGGCGGGGCCGCGGGGGGGCGCCCCCGCCCCCCCCCCGCGCCCCCGCCTCCCCCGCGGCGGCGCCCCCCCCGCGTCCGCTCGTGCGGCGGCGGGTCGCTCACCCGCGGGGTTCCGCGTGCAGCCATACCCGGCAACACGTGGGCCCCGACCCGGCGGGTCGCTCAGCCGTACCGGGCAACACATGGGCCTCGACCCGGCGGGTCGCTCACTCGCGGGGTTCCCGGTGCACCGGTGCGCCCAGGGCGCCGCAGATGTAGTCGACCAGGTCGTCGGCGACCGTGGAGGTGCCGTCCGGATCCGCCGCGTCGGCGAGGGCCGTGACCACGGTGAGCGCCGCCCAGCCGAAGCGGGTCCGCAGGACGTCGCGGGGGAGGCCCGGGAGGGACCGGGCGAGTTCGGCGTCGAAGGCCGCGCGGTGCAGGGCGGCCTGTTCGGCCAGCAGTTCGCGCCACGGCGGGGCCGCCCGGGCAAGCGCGGCCAGGAAGTTCAGGTACGTGCGCCCCCAGGGCTTCTCGCGGGCGATCTCCTCGAGCGGACGCACGAACGCCCCGGCGACCGCGTCGAGCGCGGGCTCCGCGGCCGATGCCGGTGCGGCGAGGTGGCGGTCGCGCCGCGCGGCCAGTTCGCTCATGCGGTGCGCGAGCACAGCCCGTACCAGGGCCTGCTTGGAGCCGAAGTGGTAGTGCGCCGCGGCCACGTTGACCCCCGCGTCGGCGTTGATCGCACGCATCGACGCGGCATCGACGCCCACCTCCGCGATCCGGCGTTCGGCCGCCTCGATCAGGCGTCGCGCGGTCGTGTCGCCGCCCGCCCCCGATCGCACCTCCACGTTGTCCCGCATGGTGTAGCCGCCTTCCAGCGCCGTCGCCCGGCCTTGTCGCCGTGGCCGGATCATGATAGTCCATCACCTGATTCAATCAGGTGATGGACAGGTCCGCCCAGCCCAGGGAGACGCACATGAACGATCGGATACCCGACGTCGCCGACGCGCCGGAGAGCGCCGGCACGCCACCGCACCGCACGCCCGTGAGCACCATGGGGCAACTCTTCGAGGTGTGGTCGGAACCCAGAGGCCGGGCCATCGAGGTGGCGCCGCGTACGTGGCAGATCACCGCGGGTGTGGTCAATTGCGCGGTGATCGAGACCGACGAGGGCCTGGTCCTGGTCGACACCGGGATGCGCCACGACGGACCGGAACTGCTCCGGCTGATCCGTACGATCACCCGGGCGCCGCTGCACACCGTGGTGTACACCCACGCGCACATCGACCACGCGTTCGGCCACGGACCGCTGCTGGCCGAGGCCGCCCGACGCGGTGACCCCCGCCCCAGGATCGTCGCGCACCGCGCGACCATGGACCGGTTCCGCCGCTACATTCGCACCGCCGCGTTCAACACGACGCTGAACGCCCGGCAGTCCGGCGGATCACGCACCTGGTGGCCGAGCCAGGACTCCGACGTGATCTGGCCGGACACGCTCTACGACGACGCGCTGACCCTGCGCATCGGCGGCGAGGAACTCCGACTGCACCACGCGCGTGCGGAGACCGACGACGCCACGTGGGTGTGGATGCCCGGCCGGCGCCTGGTCTGCGTCGGCGACCTGTGGAACGGCGTGTGTCCCAACGCCGGCAACCCGCAGAAGGTCCAGCGCTACGCCGAGGAATGGGCCGACGCGTTCGAGCGGATCGCCGCCCTGGACGCGCAGGTCCTGATCCCCGGCCACTCGATGCCGATCGTCGGCGCGCAGGTCGTCCGCGAACGCCTCGGTCATGCCGCGGAGTTGCTGCGCCACATCGTTGAACACACGCTGGCCGGCCTGAATGCCGGACTGCGCCCGGACGCCATCCTGGACACCCTGCGCGTGCCCGCGCACCTCGAACACCTGCCGTACCTGCGGCCGTTGCACGACCGGCCCGAATTCATCGCGGCCAACGTGATCCGGTTGTACGGCGGCTGGTGGAACGGCTACGCCGCCGACCTGCTGCCCGCACCGCGCGAACGACTCGCCGCCGCCCTCGCGGAACTCGCCGGCGGCGCCGACGTCATGGCCGAGCGGGCTCGGGCGGTGCTCGCCGACGACCCACAACTGGCCTGCCATCTGGCCGAGTTGGCGGCCCTCGCGGAACCGGGGAGCAGATGCGCCCAGCAGGCCGCCGCCGACGCGTTCGACGTGCGCCTCGACGCGGAACCCTCCTTCATGGGCCGGGGCATCTATCGCACCGCGGCCGACGCGGCCCGAGTGGCGCTCGCGGCTCTCGACGCCGCGGACGGGGGCGTGCGATGACCGCCGCCGACGACCTGACCGGGTGGGTCGCCGTGGTCACCGGCGCGGCGAGCGGCATCGGCCGGGCGACCGCGGTCCGGCTGGCCGAATCGGGGGCCCACGTGGTGTGTACGGACCACAACGGGCCCGGCGCGGCCGACACCGCCGAGGCGATCGACGCGGCCTACGGTCGCGGCCGCGCCCACCCGCACACCCTCGACGTCACGGACGCCGACGCGGTCGAGCGCCTGGTCACCGGCACGGCCGAGCAGCACGGCCGGCTCGACATCATGGTGAACGTCGCCGGAATCCCGTACTCCCGCCCGGTGGTCGACACCGACGAGGCCGATCTGGACCGGGTCCTCGCGGTCAACCTCAAGGGCGTCTTCTTCGGCTGCCGCGCCGCGGCCCGGGTGATGACCGCCCAGGGCCACGGCAGCATCGTCAACGTCGCCTCCAGCGCCATCGACACGCTGCGCCCCAACGTCGCGTGCTACGCGATGTCGAAGGCCGCGGTCGCCCAACTCACGAAGACCCTCGCCATCGAGGTGGGTTCCCGGGGCGTACGGGTCAACGCCGTCGCACCGGGTGTCATCGATACGCCGATGACCGCCGGCGTCCCGCATGCCGCCAACATCGAGGCGGCGGCCCTGCGACGCATCGGCCGACCGGACGACGTCGCCTGGGCCATCCGCTACCTCGCCTCCCCGGCCTCGGGCTTCGTCACCGGCCAAATCCTGCGGGTCAACGGCGGAACGGCCATGCCCGGCTGACCCACCCGCCGCCCGCCGCCCTCGCCGTTTCCTTCGGTGAGGGCGGCGGCGTCCGCGCGCCCACGGTGGCACAGGAGCGGAAGAGGCGGCGGGCTCGGGAATCCGTCTCCGCTTCGCCGGAACCGGAGTCGACTCGCGCCCGACTACTCGGGTACCTACGCACGCGCCGGCGGGGTCCGCACCCCGAGGACCCGGCCCGCCGCACCCCTTCGCGACGCCACCGTTGGGAATCCGCACCAGGAAGGCGCCCCCGTGACCCAGGCCGAACCCGGTACAAGAACGCCCGAACCGGGCCCGAACGCCCGTACGCAGGGGCCGAATACCGACGCGCTCGGCCGGAACGCCGGTGTGCGGGCCGCGGATACCGACGCGTCGGCCGGCAATCCCCCCGGACCCGTCGACCTGTACGGGCGCGAGTACAAGCGCGATCCCTACCCGCTGTACGCCAAGCTTCGCGACGCCGGCCCCATTCATCGGGTGCGCTTTCCCAGCGGCGTCGGGGCCTGGCTGGTCACCGGCTACGAGGCCGCCCACGCCACGCTCAACGACCCGCGCCTGGGCAAGAATCACGACCTGGGCAACGAACGCTGGCGAGCCCTCGCCTCGATCATGCCCGAACCGCAACACGCGCAACTCCAGGTTCATCTGCTGCACCAGGACCCGCCCAAGCACACCGCCATGCGACGCCTGGTCACCGACGCGTTCGCACCGCGCCGGATCGAGGCGCTGCGCCCGCGGATCCAACACATCGCCGACACCCTGCTCGACGCCATGCCCGCCACCGGCGGGACCGACCTGGTCGCGTGCTTCGCCGCCCGCTTCCCGTTCCTGGTCCTGGCCGAAGTCATCGGCCTCCCGGCCGAGTCGGCCGCCGGATTCCGTCGCGAATGGTGCAAGGTCGTCCAGCCGGTCGGGCCCAGGGATCCCGGACGCGCGGACTACGAGGGACGGTTGCGCGCACTCCAGACCTACATCGCCGACGTGGTCGCCGACCGGCGGGCCCACCCGGACGACGGCCTGCTCTGCCGACTGGTCGCCGCACACACCGCCGGCGATCTCACCGACCAGGAACTGGACTCGATGGTCTTCCAACTCCTGGTCGCCGGACAGGAACCGGTCACCAACCAGATCAGCACCGCCCTGATGACCCTGCTGCGCCACCCCGGGCACCTGGCCCGACTGCGCGCCGAGCCCGCCCTGTTGCCCGCAGCGGTCGAGGAACTGCTGCGCTACGACAGCGCGTTCGAACTAACCACGTGGCGCTTCCTCGGCGCGGACGACGACCTGCACGGGACCACCGTGCCCGCCGGCGATTCGGTCATCGTCTCGCTGTGCGCGGCCAACCGCGACCCGAAACGTTTCCCCGACGCCGACACCCTCGACTTCGACCGCAGCCCCAACCCGCACCTCGCGTTCGGACACGGCCCGCACTTCTGCCCCGCCGCCGCCCTGGCCCGGGTCGAACTCCAGGTCGCCCTCGGCACCCTGCTCGCGCGTCTGCCCGACCTGGCCCCGGCGGTACCGGTCGAGGAGATCGGCTGGATCCCCGCAGTACTCGCCCGCGGCGTCGACTCGCTGCCGGTCACCTATCGCGAACGCAGCTGAGCAGCCCCCACCGCAGCACGCCCGCACCCGAGCCACCGCATTCCCACACCGCCCGCGCCGAGGCGCCCCCTGCCGCCTGCCCCCGTGGAGACACCGACCCATGCACGCCGCCACCCGCCCCCGCGACCCCGCGCGCACATCCGCGACCTGCGCCGCGATCCTGGCCCTCCTGCTGCCGCACCGCCGCGCGGCGGAGCGGGAGCGCCGGCCCGGCGGCGACGCCGACTCCGAGCCCGATGCGGTCACCGACTTCCCCCGCCAACTCGACCGCCTCGCCCACTTCGTCGAGCGCGACGAACCCGTCGTGTTCACCCTCCCGGCCTTCCCCTGCAAGTCGCCGAATCCGGACAAGGTCCTCGGCCGGCTCCCCGACGAGGGCGAACGCCTGAGCCTGGCCTTCCTTGACCGACTGTGCGCCTCGATCGCCCGCGTCCACCCACCCGGCGCGCGCATGTTGATCTGCTCCGACGGCCACGTCTTCGCCGACCTCGTCAACGTCCCGGACCCGCACGTCGACGCCTACGCCGACGAACTGCGCGCGATCATCGCCCGGGACGACCTGCGCCACCTGGGCGTCCTCGACCTGCGCGACGTCCGGGACGGATCGCGCGACGTCCACGGCGCGGACACCCACGAGCGCGGACGCGCCTGGCTGCACGCGCGGCACGCACCCGGCGTCGCGCAGTTGCGGGCCCAGGTGCGCGCCGACGAGGACACGCTGCGCCTGTATCGCGGGATCACCCGGTTCCTCTTCGAGGACGCGGTGGACTTCCCCGGCACCCGCTCCGCGCTGCAACGCGACTGCCGCACCCGCGCGTACGGGGTCATCCAGCGCAGCCGCGCGTGGAGCGGCCTGATCGCCGAACGCCACCCGGACGCGCTGCGCCTGTCCATCCACCCGCAACGACGCGGCGCCGAGAAGTTCGGCATCCGACTCCTGGACACGCCCGACGTGTGGGCCACCCCCTGGCACGCCGCCGTCCTGCATGGCCCGGACGGCCGGCCGCACCTGCTCCGCCGCGCCGACGCTGCCCGCCTGGGTGTGCTGGTCCATCGCGACGGGCGTCCCAGTCACTTCCGCCAGGAGCCGGGGGACCGCCCGTCGGGGCGTACCGCCGGGTCCCTCGGCGCCGGGCCGGGCTCGTCCGGGCACCCCCGAGAGGCCGGCACGTCCGCCGGATGACGCCGAGCGGGCGGCGCGGCCACAACGGCCCCGCTTTGCACACCCGTCCGCAGCCACCCGCGATGTGCCGGGCGCGGCGCGGGAGTTGCGGAGCCGGTGCGCCGAAACCTCACCGTGCTCGCCCTCGTGCCGGGCGCCTGCGGCTCGAACGATGACGACCGGGACGACCGGGACGACAGGAGCGACAGGGCCGACGCCTCCGTGCGGCCGGCGCCGGGCGCACCGCCGCCCTCCGCTCACCCGCACCCCGATGGTGATCCCACACGCACGTCGAGCCGCCGCCGAGCCGGGCCGGGTTCGGCGTTCGGTGTGAACGGTCCGCCGCCCCGAGGGGCGGCGGACCGTTCGGCGCCACCGGACCTGGTTGGGGGGCAAGTCTCCGGCGACACCGGCGAATGTATCCGTCCGCACCGACACCGACCCACCGGGCCGCCGGCCGGGCCTCAGTCGCCCGCCGCCGCGTACACGGCCGTGACGGCGGTCGCCACCAGGTCGGTCACCGCCGCCGGGTCCCGAGTGGGTTCGCGGCGGGCCAGGCCGTCGTAGGTCTCGAAGCCGGTGAGCTGCCAGATGAGGTCGATCGTGTCGTCGGCGGTCGCCTCCGCGTGTGCGCCCAGCAGCGTGGTCAGCGCGGTGCGGCGCATGTCGTCGCGCTCGCGCAGCAACCGGTCGAGGTCCGAGTCCAGCACGGCCATGCCGCGCAGTCGGCGGATCACGACCGGATCCGAGGCCCAGAAGCGGCAGAAGCCCTCGGTGAACCGGCGCAGCGCCGCGTCCGCGTCGACGGCGGCGAAGGCCCGGGGCAGGTCGATGTCCGCCCGGCCGGCCAGCGAGTCGAACAGGGCTTCCAGGAGGCCGGACTTGGAGCCGAAGGCGTTGTAGATCGTCTGCCGTGACACGTCCGCGGCCTTGGCGATCGCGTCCACCGAGATCTGGGTGGGTTTCGGGCCCGCCAGCAGTGCGCGGGCGGCCGCCAGAATCCGCTGCCGGGTGTCCTCGGCGGCGGTTTGGCGCTTGTCGGACTTGTACACGCGCGGACTCACGCGGCTTGCCCCTTCCATCATTTGGATTTACTGTCTGTCCATTGAATCCTACGCGACCCACCGGGTCGCGCCTACCCCGGCCTGCCCGGAAGCGCTTCCGGCCCGGCCGAGCCCGACTTTCCTTCGTTCCGCACCCGAACCCCCGACACATTCGCTCAGCCTCGATACAGGAGTGCACCATGTTCACCGAACAACCGCTCGACGGCCGGGTCGCGATCGTGACCGGTGCGAGCCGTGGCATCGGCGCCGCCACCGCCCGCGCCCTGCACCGCGCCGGAGCGGCGGTCGTGCTGGCCGCCCGGGACGCCGACGCGCTGCACGCGTCGGCCGCCGAGATCGAAGCGGCCGGCGGTCGCGCGCTCGCCGTACCCACCGACGTCACCGATCCCGCCGCCGTCGAACGCCTGGTCGACGCGACCCTGGATCGGTTCGGACGCCTGGACGCGGCGGTCAACAACGCAGCCGGCGGCGGCCATCCGCCCACTCCGCTCGCCGACGTGCAGATCGCCGACTTCGACAGCGCCCTGGCCGTCAACCTGCGCGGGGTCTTCCTGGCCATGAAGTACGAGATCCCCGCCATGCTCGATCGGGGTGCGGGCGCCATCGTCAACATGTCCTCCACCGCCGGACTCCAGGCAGTCGGCGGACTGACGGGCTACGTCTCGGCCAAGTTCGGGCTGATCGGGCTCACCCGGACCGCCGCACTCGACTACGCCGACGCGGGCATCCGGGTCAACGCACTCGCACCCGGACCCATTCACACCGAACAACTCGAAGCCGCCGGCGAACATGCCCGGCAGGCCGCCGCCCAGGCGATGCCGATGCGCCGGATCGGCCTCCCGGAGGAGGTCGCGGCGGCGGTGGTGTGGCTGTGCTCGGACGCATCGTCCTTCATCACCGGCGCCACACTGCCGATCGACGGCGGCAAGCTCGCCGGCTCGCCGCCCTTCCGCCGCCCCGCCGGTGGCCTGCGACCGAACCCGACCGCGACGTGAACCTGCTCGTCGTGGGCGCGGCCGGCGGTACGGGAGCCCGCCTGGTCGGGCAGGCCCTGGTCGCCGGCCACCACGTCACCGCCCTCGCCCGACACCCCGAACGCATCACCACACGCCACGAGCGCCTGCGCGTCGTGGCCGGCGACGCACTGGACCGAGCCGACCTCGACGGGGTACTGCCCGGCCACACCGTCGTGCTCAGCGCGCTGGGCGCCACCACCCGGGCGCGCACCACGATCTACTCGCAGGGCACGGCCAACCTGCGCCGATCGATGACCGCCGCGGGCGTCCGGCGCCTGTTCTGCCTCTCCTCCGGCGCCCTGGACTCGGGGGCCGGTACGCCGGCGGCCCAACGCCTGGTCACCCGCCTGATCATCCGGCCGCTGCACCGCCACGCCTACGCCGACATGCGGCGCATGGAGGACGACCTCGCCACCGACGACGAGGTCGACTGGACAATCGTGCGGGCCCCCATGCTCACCAACGGACCACGCACCGGCACGTATCGATTCACCCACGACGGGGACCGCCCGCTCGATCGGCCGACGCAGATCTCCCGCGCCGACCTCGCCGACTTCGTCCTGGGCCACCTCGACGATCGCGCCCTCTTCCGGCGCCGCGTCTCGCTCTCGTACTGACCGCGCCGCCCGCCCGGCCTCGCCACACCCAACCGATCCACGAGGAAGGACCAGGTCGACGATCCGGGCGGGCATCCCGCCACCCGCGCCGCCCCGACGGCCGGTGCGTGCAGCGGACCGCTCTTCGAACTCGGCGAAGTGTCACGGCCGTTCGGTCGGCCGAGTGCCATGGACGTTCGGTGTGCCATGAGCCCGCGCGGTGGCGCGCTCCTCGCTACGCTGCCGGTATGGCGGTTGACGGGGGTACGGGGGACGGCGGTACGGCGGGATCCGAGGCCGGGCAGGACGGCGGGAGTGCGTCGCGACTGGGGTCCGGTGACGGGTTCGCCAAGGTCTGCCACAGCGTCGGGCTGGCGATTCTGCTCCTGTCCGAATACTGGAGATCGACGATGGAGGGCCTGAGATCCGGGACCCGCCGGCCACCGGACGATCTCCGCTCGGTGCTCGACTTCGCCGCGTCCCTGGCCGACGACGGTTGGCATCGCGACGCGGTCGAACTGTACGAGTCGGCGTCGTTCGGGCAGGAGCGTGCGGCGCTGTGGGCGGCGGTCTGCTGCGCCCTGGTCGTGCGCCTCAACAGGCACGGCTCGGCGGAACTACAGGTGGCCCTGTCCTACGTATCCGCCGCGTACTGCGTACTGGCTTCCGTCACCGCGGCCTACTACTTCGCGTCGGGCCCGATCGTGGTGGCCGCCCTCGGGATCGGATTCGGTGTCATGCACACGGCGACACGCAACTGAACCCGAAGGCACGGCATTTCATCGGCGCGGGTAGGTGGCGCAGACCAGGGTGCTGTTCGAGCGCGCGACCCAATACCAGTAGTACGTTCGGTCGTTGGCCGCCCGCGCACACGCTCCGGCCTGCACGTTGCTCGGCGCGCGATACACGCCGGTGACGGCCAGGAGCGAGTCGAAGCCCGACGGGATCCGCTGCGCGCCGCAATCGACCCAGGTGAACAGGTTGGCGGAATAGCGCGGCGTGTCCTGGGTGCCGCCCTCGCGCGAGACGAGGAAGCACTGGCCCTGACGGAACTGCCTTTCCAGGCACAGTTCGACGTTCCCGTATCGCCAACCGGCGATCCCGGGATCGGCGGTCGGACAGTTCGTGGCATTGACCCCGACCACCCGCACGAATGCGGAATCCGCGTCGCAGTCCACCGCGCGCGGGGTGTCGCTGTTCCATCCGCTGCCGCGCTCGGTGCCGGTCTGCCACGCGTTGAGGCAGACCCCCTTCCGGGCCACGGCGGCGAACGCGTCCGCCTGCGGATCGCGTACCGGCGCCGGCGGCGTATCGATCCCCGGGCGGGAGTCCGGCGTGGCTCGTCCCGGCGTCCGGCGCGGATCCGACGGCAGTCCGCGCACCGACGCCTCTCCCGTGGGCAACCCTCCCGACGGCAGACCCCGAGTGGCCGCCGTCAGCCCGGCCGGGGAGCGCCCGTCGTCGTCCTCCAATACGTGCGGCAACACCAGGACCGCGAAGAGCAGCGCGGCCAGCAGCAGTACCAGGTTTCCGTGCCGATTCCGGTCTTCCGTGACCCCCGTCATGACTCGCATCGTACGGACCGGGGTGACATCCCGACAGGACTGCGGGGGAAGCCGTTATGCGTGTGATGCGTGGGGCAGAGGGGGCGAAGGGGCAGAGGGGGCGGAGGGGCAGAGGGGACAGGGGACGAGGCGGGTGTGAGAGGTGGGAAGCGGGCGGAGGGGTGGAGGAGTGGAGCGGAGGGGTGGAGGAGGGGAGGAGGGGAGGAGGGGTGAGGTGCAGAGGCGGAGCGCGAAGGCGCGGGGTGCGGGGTGTGTCGTTGGGCACGCTTGGTCGTCGGGTGGCGCGTGTCGGTGGGAGCCGTTGCGACGGTGTTCGAGGCGGGTGCCGATCCCTTCGGTGCGCGCGACACGCCGGGGTGCGTGCGGGTGGGGGCGCGGCGGATCGTGGTGGTGAGGGGAGCGCCGTTCGGGGCGTCGAGGGTGCCGGTGGGGCGGGCTGGGGAAGCCCGGGACGGGTGGGCCCGCGCGAATAGGGCAGGATGGGCGCCATGAGCAACGTCTACTTCGACATCAGCATCAACGACGTCCCCCAGGGCCGCATCGTCTTCTCCCTCTTCGACGAGGTCGTCCCGCAGACCGCCCGGAACTTCCGCGAACTCGCGACGGGCGAGCACGGCTTCGGCTACGCCGGTTCGCCGTTCCACCGGGTGATCCCGGAGTTCATGCTCCAGGGCGGCGACTTCACCCGCGGCGACGGCACCGGTGGCAAGAGCATCTTCGGCGAGAAGTTCGCCGACGAGAACTTCAAGCTCAAGCACGACCGCCCGTACCTGCTGTCGATGGCGAACGCCGGTGCGAACACCAACGGCTCGCAGTTCTTCATCACCACCGCCGTCACCTCGTGGCTCGACGGCAAGCACGTCGTCTTCGGCGAGGTCGTCGAGGGCAAGGAACTGGTCGACCGGATCGAGGCGCTGGGTTCGCGCTCCGGCGCCACCAACGGCAAGATCGTGGTCGCCGCCTCGGGCATCGTCAAGGACTGACCGACCCACGCCACACCAGCGGTACGCAGCCCCGGCCACGTCGGGCTCGTCCGTACGTTCCCCGGGCGCCCCGCGATGCGCGACCCGCCATTGCGCTGCGCCCGGGGGCTTCGGCCGGTCCGCCCGCGCCCTCGGGCGGCCCGTGCCCTCTTCGGGAGGGTGCCTTCCTCCACTGGACCTCGGGTGTAGCGGGGTTCGATACCGATGCACGATCGTGGCGCGCCCGCGGCCGGGGGCCTCGTTCTCGTCTGCGATGTGCGGGGGCCTGAGGTGCTGCTGCTCGTGGCGTGCCTGGTGCGGGCCGTGGCCGTGCCGCTCAGGTCGGGCGAGCCGGGCGAACCGGCCGTGCCGTACTGATCGAGCAGTACCTCCATGGACGCCAACTCCCGCTTGCAACGGGGGCATTCGGGGTTCACGCGCGGAACTCGCCTCGACGGACCGACGGCGGACCGGCCTCGGTCGTTTCACCGCTCTCGGGACAATGCCTGCTCCCGATAACGGCGCGCAACGCCGAGGGTGGCGCGGCGTGCAGCGTGCGGCGTGGCGCGATGGGTGACGGGGCGAGGCGGGTGATCGCCCGCCGGGTGGGTCCTGTCGGCGGTGCGGGCGAGGGGAGTTCGTGACGTCGGGTGCCCTCGGCTACAGCTTCGGATGTGTCAGGTTGCCACGGCCAGGCGGTAGCCGCGTTTCGTGACCGTCTTGATCAGCCCCTTGTGCGGGCCGAGCGAGGTGCGCAGTCGGGCCACGGCGGCCTCGACCGCATGCTCGTCGGCGGAGGCGTCACGCCAGACCCGGCGCAGGAGTTCGGCGCGACTGAGCACCCAGCCCGGTCGTTCGGCCAGCGCGCGCAGGACCGCTGCCGACACCGGCGACAACGAGATCACGCCACCCTGCACCAGGACCGCGCTGCCCTGCAGGATCAGGCGATCCGTACCGGTGTCCAACTCGCGCCGAACCCGCCCGGGCAGCGTCTCGGTGACCGTACGCACAAGTGAGCCCAGCCGTCCCCGCTCCGGCCAGACCGCATCCACACCCTCGTCGGTCAGCGGCTTGGCACAGATCCCGCCTATGCACACGGGCAGCACGCTCGTCCGCAGCGCGGCCAACACCTCCTCGCGCCGCCCGAGTTCGTCGGCCGTCTGGAGGAATGCGCCGATCGCGGGTGCGCTGGTGAAGGTGAGCGCGTGCAGCTCGCGTCGGGTCACCTGTTCGACCAGGCGGCGCACCGCGACCGGATCCTCCGGCGGTCCCCATCGGTACACGGGCAGTTCGATCACCTCGGCGCCGCGCTCGCGCAGGATCGAGGCGAACCCCTCCAGCGGCGCGCCGTGTTCCTGGAGCGCTATCCGACGGCCACGCAGATCCCGGGCGAGCAACCAGTGCAGAAGCTCGTCGTTGGCCTCCGAGCCGGGCGAGTACGTCTCGCGCAGCCCCGAGGCCCGAACCGCTCCGGTGGCCTTGGGGCCGCGGCTGATCACCGTCGCGGCCTCGCAGGCTCGGCGCAACTCGGCGGATCGTCCCCAACCCTCGGCCGCGTTCATCCAGCCGCGCCAGCCCACGCCGGTCGTCGCGACCACGTAGTCGAGCGGTTCGACCAGGCAGCGCTCGGTGGCGAGACGCAGTACGTGGTCCTCGCGCAACGGGATGATGCTGAGCGTCGCGGTGCCCACGACCTTTGCGCCGCGACGTTCGAGCAGGGCGACCAGTTCGTCGCGGCGCCGGGCGGCCGTGACGCCGACCGTGAGCCCGACGAGGGGTTCGGCGGCGTTTGTGCGAGTAACCATGTGACGAGAGTGGGGGGTCGGCGTTACGGGGGTGTTGCGGCGTGATCACCCCGGGGTTAGGTCTGGGGTTTTCGTGGGGCTCTTCGGTGTCACGGTTCTCACGACGGGCACCCGGCCCGGTGAGACAGCCGTACCGCCGGCGCAACATCGCAGACCAGGCGGCGTAACCGTAGCTCGCGACGCTACCGACATGACGACGCACGCCGGGACCACGACGACGGACACCCATTGCCCGTACTGCTCACTGCAGTGCGGCATGGGCCTGCGGGCCGAGCCGGGCTCGGGGGCCGTGCCGGGCGCGGCTGGTGCGGCGGGTGCCTCGGGGGCCGCGGGTGCCCCCGGGGCCGGGGATGTGGCGGTCGAGGTGGTCGAGCGGCCCGGGTTTCCGGTCAATCGTGGTGCGTTGTGCGGCAAGGGGCAGAGCGCGGCCGAGGTGCTGCGGCGAGGGGTACGGCTGACCGCGCCGCTGGTGCGCGGTGCCGACGGGGTGCTGCGCGAGGCCGGGTGGGACGACGCGCTGGACCGGGTCGCGGCCGGGTTGGCGGACGCGGGCCGGGCGTACGGGCGAGATGCCGTCGGGGTGTTCGGCGGCGGCGGACTGACCAACGAGAAGGCCTATCTGTTGGGGAAGTTCGCGCGGGTGGTGCTGCGCACGGCGAACATCGACTACAACGGCCGGTTCTGTATGTCCTCGGCGGCGGCTGCGGGCAAGGCGGCGTTCGGGATCGATCGAGGGCTGCCGTTTCCGATGGAGGACATCGCCCGGACCGGCTGCGTCATCCTGGTCGGGGCCAATCCGGCGGACACGATGCCGCCGGCCCTGCGCTACTTCACCGACATGCGCGCGGCCGGCGGGCGATTGGTGGTCGTGGACCCGCGCCGGACCCGGACGGCGGCCGAGGCCGATCTGCACCTTCAGCCGGTCCCGGGTACGGACTTGGCGCTCGCGCTGGGCCTGCTGCACCTGCTGATCGCCGACGGGCACGTGGACGAGGAGTTCGTGGCGGCCCGCACGGTCGGCTTCGAAGCGGCACAGGCGGCGGCGATGGCGCACTGGCCGGAGCGGGTCGAGCGGATCACCGGCGTACCGGTGGAGGCGATGCGGGAAACGATCCGCATGTTCGCGTCGGCGCCGGCGGCCATGGTGCTGACGGCCCGCGGCCCGGAGCAGCAGAGCAAGGGCGTGGACACGGTCGGGGCCTGGATCGATCTGTGCCTGGCGGCCGGCAAGGCCGGCCGACCGCTGTCCGGGTACGGCTGCCTGACCGGCCAGGGCAACGGGCAGGGCGGACGCGAACACGGCCAGAAGGCCGACCAATTGCCCGGCTACCGAATGATCACGGACCCGACCGCGCGGGCGCACGTGGCGGGCGTCTGGGGCGTGGACCCGGATTCGCTGCCGGGACCCGGGCGTTCCGCGTACGAGCTGTTGGAGTCCTGCGGTGACGAGATCCGCGCCCTGTTCGTGATGGGCTCGAACCCGGTGGTGTCCGCGCCGAACGCGGCGCACGTGGAGACCCGACTCGCGGCGCTGGACTTCCTGGTCGTGGCGGACGTGGTGCTGTCCGAGACCGCGGCGCTGGCCGACGTCGTGCTGCCCAGTGCCCAGTGGGCCGAGGAGAACGGAACCACGACGAACCTGGAGGGCAGGGTGATCCTGCGTCAGGCGGCCCTGCCGGTACCCGAGGGCGTGCGGACGGACCTGTTCACACTGAACGCGCTCGCGCGCCGGCTGGGCGTCGAGCGCGGCTTCGCGACGGACGCGGAGGAGGTGTTCGACGAACTGCGCCGGGCATCGGCGGGCGGCGCGGCGGACTACGCGGGGATCACGTACGACCGCATCCGGGCCGAGGACGGGGTGTTCTGGCCCTGCCCGGAGGTGACCCACCCGGGTACGCCGCGGCTGTTCCTGGACCGCTTCGCCACACCGGACGGAAGAGCCAGCTTCGCGGCGCCGACGCATCGGGCCGCGGCGGAGGAGCCGGACGCGGAATATCCGCTGTACCTGACCACGGGCCGGGTGCTGAGCCAGTACCAGAGCGGCGCCCAGACCCGCCGCGTCCCGACCCTGAACCGCGCGGCGCCCGGTCCGTTCGTGGAATTGCACCCGGACCTGGCGGGGCGGATGGGGGTGGGCGAGGGCGATCCGGTCGCGGTCACGAGTCGGCGAGGACGCGCGGTCGCGCCGGCGAGGCTTTCGCGGGAGATCCGGCCGGACACGGTTTTCATGCCGTTCCACTGGTCGGGCGCGGGGCGGGCGAACTCGGTGACGAACGCGGCCCTGGACCCGGTATCGCGAATGCCGGAGTTCAAGGTCTGCGCGGTCCGGCTCGACCGGGTCGGCAACGTCGAGCGGGGGGCGGGGGAGCGTGGGGTTGGTGCCGAGTCGGGCGGGGGTCGGGGTGGGGGTGGGGGCGAGGGTGGGGGCGAGCCGGGCGGGGGTCGGGGTCCGGGGTCGGGCGGGGGTCGGGGCCCGGGCGGGGGCGGGGGCGGGGGCGTTGCGTTGAGCGGGATCGGGGTTGGCGGCGGCAACGCTGACGGGGGAGGCGCCTGATGGCACTTTGCCGGTTGAAGGAGCTCGCCGGAACAGTGCTCGCCGATGTGAGCGGTGCTCTCGGGTGTGTGCGGTGCTCCGGTGCGGGTGGGTCCTCGGGGAGCGGTGCTCTCGGGTGTGTGCGGTGCTCCGGTGTGGGTCGGCTCTCGGGGAGCGGTGCTCTCGAATATGAGCAGTGCTCTCGAATTGCCGTGGGAGGTCGTGGCGCCCAGGGCGGAGCACCGCTCATTGATGCGAGCAGTGCTCTTGCGAGGTCGCGCGGTCGGGTGTGGTGGCGTTTTGGTGGAGCGGTGCTCGTGAGTGTGAGCGGTGCTCTTGGTTGTGAAAGGTGATCGCGATGCGGGTTGGGGTGGTGGGAGCGGGGATGGCGGCGGCGCGGTTTGCACAGCAGATCGCTGCGCGGGATGCCAGGATTTCCGTGACGGTGTTCGGGGACGAGATGTATGCGCCGTACAACAGAGCACTGCTCGCGGATGTGCTCAGTGCTCGCTTCGGGGCCGAGGCGATCGGACTTCCGGTCGGGCCGTCGGCGGTGGTTCGGGTCGGAGCGCGGGTCAGTGCTCTTAACGCGGAGCGGTGCTCTCTTCGGTTGGCCGACGGCGAGGTGCATTCGTTCGATGCGATCGTGCTTGCGACCGGCGCCGGGCCCGTGCTGCCACCGATGCGAAACCTGCGGGTCGCCGGCAGGCCGCACGGTTCCTTCACCTCGACGGGGTCGACCGGGCCGACCGGGCCGACCGGGCCGACTGGGCAAACCGTGGCCGGGCCTGCCGCTTCCGCGCCGGCTGCGCCGCCCGCTGCGCCGTCCGCTGCGCCGACCGCCGCGCCCGCCCCCGCCCCCGCCCCGCCGAGTCGTGGCGAGCCGAGTCTGGAGCTGCTCGGCGGCGTGCACGCGTTTCGTTCTCTGGACGATTGCGCCGCGCTGGCCGATGCGGCGCCCAGGGCCGAGCGGGCCGTGGTGATCGGGGGAGGCGTTCTCGGCGTGAGCGCCGCGCGGGCTTTGGCGGCGTTGGGGGTCGCGGTCGAAGTCGTGCATCAGGGACCACACTTGATGGAGCGTCACCTCGATGCCCAAGCCGCGAGTGCGTTGCTCTGTGGTCTCGCCGACCTCGGCGTCGCGGTCTACCTCGACAACCGGGCTCGGGCCCTGACGGGCACGGAGCATGTCGCCGGCGTCGAACTCGCCAACGGGCACCTGCTCGACGCGGATCTGGTCGTGCTCGCCTGTGGGGTCCGTCCCAGGGTGGCGCTCGCCCGCGACGCGGGCCTGCGGGTCCATACCGGGATCGTGGTGGACGACCGGCTCGCCACCTCGGCCACCGGCGTTCATGCCATCGGGGATTGTGCCGAGTTCGCCGGGGACGTCCACGGCCTTGCGGCGGCGGCGTGGGATCAGGCCGACGTCCTGGCCGCGCACCTCACCGGCGGCGGCGAGCGCTACGCCGGGTCGCGCACGATGATGCGGCTGACGGCCGGGCCCTTGGCGGTCGCGGCGTTCGGTGCGACGGGTGCCCGGGCGGGCGACGACGTCGTACGCCTGGCCGATCCGACCCGCAATGCCTACAAGAAGCTCGTCATGCGCGGCGACCGGCTCGTCGCCGGGATCCTGATTGGTGACCTCGCCACCGCTGGCGCCCTGACCCGCGCCTTCGAACGCGACGATCCGCTGCCGGCCGACCCCCTCCACCTGTTGGCCGTGCCGGGAGCGTACCGATGACCACGTCTCCCACGACCGCCGCCGCCCGACGGCGTCACCGCAACGACCCGGGCCGCACCCGGCGACCGAAGCTTCCGGCACACCGAGCCGGCACGTCGCGGGGCCGCACCGACGGGGTGAACCCGACTCGGGCCGGCACGACCGTAGTTGCGGACCGGGAGGACCGGCTCGACCATCTTCGCCTTCGCTGCCCGGCTGGGCTGCCGCCTCGTGCAGGCCGGTTCGTGCCGCCGCGTCGACGAGTGGGGCGGGTGTCGGCCCGTGTTGGTGGTGCCGGGGCGGGCGGCGGGGGTCCGGCCGGCGCGGCCGGGGGCGGAGAGCGGTCGGGGGGTGGGGGCGTGGGTTGGTGAGTGGATTTGTGGCGGTCGTGGGTCCGGGGTGTCTTGGCGTTGTTGGAGGAGTCGGTCGTGAGTGATGTCGGGAAGACGAATGTGGTACTGGTCGGTCACGGCATGGTGGGGCAGCGGTTCGTCGAGGCGCTGGTCGAGCAGGCCGGTGGGCGGTTTGCAGTCACCGTGCTGGCCGAGGAGCCGCGGCGGGCCTATGACCGGGTGCACCTGACGTCCTGGTTCTCGGGCACGACGGCGGAGGAACTGTCGTTGTGCAGTGCCGAGTTCGCGCGGCAGCACCAGATCGACATTCGGCTCGGGGATCCCGTCGAGGCGATCGATCGGGTCGGCCGCACCGTGACCACCCGGACCGGCCGCAGCGTTCCGTACGACGTGCTCGTGCTGGCGACCGGGTCGTATCCGTTCGTGCCGCCGGTGCCCGGCCATGACGCGGACGGGTGCTTCGTGTATCGCACCATCGAGGACGTCGAGGCGATCGAGGCCGCCGCGCGCGGTGCGCGGGTGGGAGCCGTCGTCGGCGGCGGGTTGCTCGGACTCGAAGCCGCCGGAGCGCTGACCGCGATGGGGCTGGACACCCATGTCGTCGAGTTCGCGCCGCGTCTGATGGCCATTCAGGTCGACGACGGCGGCGGCGAGGTGTTGCGGCGCAAGGTCGAGGAGCTGGGGGTGACCGTCCACACCGGTGCGGGGACGCAGGCCGTCACCACCGGTGACGACGGGCGGGTCTCGGGCATGACGTTGTCCGACGGCAGCGAACTGGCCGCCGATCTGGTGGTGTTCTCGGCCGGAGTACGGCCCCGGGACCAACTCGCCCGGGACGCGGGCCTCGCGGTGGGTGAGCGCGGTGGCATCGTCGTGGACGAGCGCTGTCGGACCGAGGATCCGCACATCCTGGCCGTCGGCGAGTGTGCGCTGGCCGCGGACGGGCGCGTGTACGGGCTGGTCGCACCGGGATACGCGATGGCCGAGGTGGCCGCGGCCGAGATCGCCGGTGCCGGGACGGAGGGATTCACCGGAGCGGATCTGTCCACCAAACTCAAGCTGCTCGGCGTCGAGGTGGCCAGTTTCGGCGACGCGCACGGAACGGCCGAGGGGTGCGTGGAGGTGCTGTACTCCAACACCCGGGCCGGCGTGTACAAGAAGCTGGTCATCGGAACGGACGGACAGCTGCTGGGTGGCGTTCTGGTCGGTGACGCGGAGGCGTACGGCACGTTGCGGCCGCTGACCGGCGGCGCCCTGCCGGTGCCGGCCGAACAACTCGTGCTGCCCGCGTCGATGGGTGCGCCGGTGCGGTTCGAGCTTCCGGACGAGGCGGTGGTGTGCTCGTGCCACGCGGTGACGAAGGCGGAGATCCGAAACGCGGTCACCGCCCACGACTGCCTCGATCTTCCCGCCGTCAAGAAGTGCACCAAGGCCGGTACCGGGTGCGGAAGTTGCGTCAAGCTCATCGGCACGATCGTGACCGACGAACTGGCCGCCGCCGGCATCGAGAGCATGCGCGGGTTGTGCGAGCACTTCGCCGAGCACACCCGCGCCGAGTTGTACGAGATAGTTCGGGTCAAGGGCATCACGTCCTTCACCCGGCTGATCGACGAGCACGGCAGTGCCGGCGCGTCGGGCGGCGACGGGTGCGACGTCTGCAAACCCACCGTCGGCTCGATCCTGGCGAGTCTGGCCCAGGGGCACATCCTGGACGGCGAACAGGCCTCGCTTCAGGACACCAACGACCACTTTCTCGCCAACATCCAGCGCAACGGCTCGTATTCGGTCGTCCCGCGCATCCCCGGCGGCGAGATCACTCCCGGGGGCTTGATCACCATCGGTGAGATCGCCCGTGACTTCGGCCTGTACACGAAGATCACCGGCGGCCAGCGGATCGACCTGTTCGGTGCGACGGTCGACCAACTCCCGGAGATCTGGGGCCGGTTGGTCGCGGCCGGCTTCGAGTCGGGCCACGCATACGGCAAGGCGCTGCGGACCGTGAAGTCGTGCGTCGGCGAGACCTGGTGCCGCTACGGCGTGCAGGACTCGGTCGGTCTCGCGATCGAGCTCGAACTGCGGTACCGGGGGCTGCGTTCGCCGCACAAACTCAAGTCCGCGGTGAGCGGGTGCGCCCGCGAGTGCGCCGAGGCGCAGAGCAAGGACTTCGGGGTGATCGCCACCGCCGAGGGCTGGAACCTGTACGTCGGCGGCAACGGCGGGATGACCCCGCGGCATGCCGACCTGCTGGCGAGCGACCTCGACCGCGACACACTGATCCGCACCATCGACCGCTTCCTGATGTTCTACATCCGTACCGCCGACCGACTCGAACGCACCGCGTCGTGGGTGGAGCGGATGGAGGGCGGTCTCGACCACCTGCGTTCGGTGATCATCGACGACTCGCTCGGGATCTGCGCCGACCTGGACGAATTGATGGCCCGTCACATCGGCACCTACCGGGACGAGTGGGCGGCGACGCTGGCCGACCCGGACCGGGTCCGCCGGTTCGTGTCGTTCGTCAATGCGCCCGGGACCCCCGACCCCACCGTTCGGTTCACCGCCGAGCGGGACCAGATCAAGCCCGTCCTGTTCGAGAAGTTGGAGGTACGCGGCCGATGACGACACGTATCGAGTCGACGACCATGCTCACCGTCGAGATCGCCGGCGAAACCGGGTGGATGCCGGTGTGTGCGTACGCCGACCTCGTGCCGGGTCGCGGTGTCGCGGCCCTGATCGAGGGCCACCAGGTCGCGGTGTTTCGCGACCGGGCGGGGCGGTTGTACGCGTTGGCCAACCGCGACCCGTTCAGCGGCGCGTACGTCATGTCCCGCGGCATCGTCGGGCAGCGGGGTGACGTGCCCACGGTTGCGTCGCCGATGTACAAGCAGGTGTTCGACCTTCGTACGGGTGCGTGTCTGGACGAGGACGAGGCCCCCGACGGGCAGCCGGCGGCGTTGCGGACGTGGGCGGTTCGTACGCGCTGACGGAGCGGGGGGCGTGCGCGGAACCGTTCTTCGACCGGTGTGGGTGCGGGTGCCGGTGCCGGTGCCGGTGACGGTGTCGGTGCTCGTGTCGGCATCAGGCCGGCGCCGTGCCCGTGCCCGCGCGGACGTCAAGGCCGGTTCCGTGCCCGTGCCCGCGCGGACGTCAAGGCCGGTTCCGTGCCCGTGCGGGTACCAGTGCCCTTGCCTGCGCCCGTGATGGCGCCCAGGTCGGCACCACACCACACCACATCACGCCATGCCATGCCATGCCACGTGACGCCGTGCCGTGTCATGCCCTGCCGTGTCGTTCCCGGAATTCTCACACCGCTTCGACGCCGATGCTGAGCGACTTGTAGCGCCGGCGACCGACACGACGTAGTGCGCGGAAATCTGCCGTTTCTAGCGTGACGGAGCGTCAGCCGGAATTCCCCCCCTCGGACAGGCAGGTCCCAGTGACGACGACGACAACGACAACGACAACCACCAGCACGGCCGGACCCATCGCCGCACCCGGGTCCGGACCACTCGACGACTGGCGGCCCGAGGACGAGGCGTTCTGGGCGCAGGCGGGAGCCGGGATCGCTCGGCGCAATCTGATCTTCTCCGTCCTGTCCGAGCACATCGGCTTCTCGGTCTGGAGCCTGTGGTCGGTCATCGTGCTCTTCCTCGGCCCGGCCTACGGGTTCGACCCCGCGCAGAAGTTCACCCTGACCGCCGTGCCGACCCTGGTCGGCGGTGCGATGCGGATTCCGTACACGTTCGCGGTCGCCCGCTTCGGTGGCCGGAACTGGACCGTGGTGAGCGCACTGTTGCTGCTGCTGCCCACGACGGCGATCGCGATCGTGTTGGAACCGGGCGTCTCCTACGGCACGTTGCTCGCGGTCGCCGCATTGGCCGGGGTCGGCGGCGGCAACTTCGCCTCCTCGATGGCGAACATCAACGCGTTCTATCCGCAGCGGCTGAAGGGATGGGCGCTCGGGATCAACGCCGGTGGCGGCAACCTGGGCGTGCCGGCGGTGCAGTTGGTCGGGCTCGCGGTGCTGGCCACGGCGGGCGCGGGGCATCCTCGGCTGCTGCTCGTGGTGTACATCCCGCTGATCGTGCTCGCCGCCCTGTTGTCCGCGCGCTACATGGACAACCTGCCCGCGCTGCGCAATGACAAGGGCGCGATGCGCGAGGTCGCCCGGGAGCCGCATGCGTGGGTGATGTCGCTGCTGTACATCGGCACGTTCGGGTCGTTCATCGGCTTCGGGTTCGCCTTCGGGCAGGTGCTCCAGGTGCAGTTCCACGCGGAGTTCGCCACTCCGGTCAAGGCGGCCTACCTGACCTTCCTGGGACCGCTGTTGGGCTCGCTGGTGCGCCCGGTGGGCGGGTGGTTCGCGGATCGGTGGGGCGGCGCGCGGGTCACGTTCTGGAACTTCGTCGCGATGGCCGGTGCCGCGCTCGTGGTCTATCTGGCCTCGCGGCAGGAGTCGCTGGGGTTGTTCCTGACCGGTTTCGTGCTGCTGTTCGTCTTCAGCGGGTTGGGCAACGGCTCGGCGTACAAGATGATTCCGGCGATCTTCGCGGCCAAGCTCGGCCCGGGTCCGGCCGCGCGGCGCAAGTCCGGTGCGCTGATGGGCATTGCGGGGGCGATCGGCGCGCTGGGCGGGGTCCTGGTCAACATCGCCTTCCGCGAGTCGTTCCTGAACTCCGGTCGGGGCGACGCCGCCTACCTGGCCTTCCTCGCGTTCTACGGGCTGTGCCTGGTGGTCACGTGGGCGGTGTACCTGCGACCGTCGGCGCGGCGGTTGGCAGGCGTGTGAGGCGAGTTGCGTTCGACACGGCGGCCGGTCCCGACGAGGACCGACCGCCGGTCGGCATTTCGCGTCCGCGCTTGTCTGTGTTGGCTCTTGTCCGCGTCCTGGGTCGGGCGGGGCGGGGCGGGGAGGGCGAGTGGGGCGGACAACGAGGGCGTAACCGGTGAACGCCTCGGCACGCGCGACGACGCTGACCACGCGGGCGGCTACCGTGGGGAGTCGGGCTTCGTTCGAACCGATGGGGGAAACGCGTGCGGGCGGTGCAGGTGAGCGAGTTCGGTGGATCCGACGTGCTGCGGGTGGTCGACTTACCGGTTCCGGTTCCCGAACCCGGGCGCAGGGTGTTGGTTCGGGTGCACCGGGCCGGTGTGAACTTTGCGGACGTGCACATTCGTGAGGGAAACTACATAGCGGACACGCCCCTTCCCTACGTGCTGGGCAGCGAAGTCGTCGGGACGCGCGACAGTGACGGTAGACGTGTCCTGGCTCTCACCCAGCGCGGCGGCGGCTACGCGGAATACGCGCTCGCACCCGCGCGGACGACGTTCGAGGTGCCCGAGGGCATCGAGGACGGTTCGGCCCTGGCGCTGGGCGTACAGGGGAACACCGCCTGGCACATCCTGCACACCAGCGCGCGACTGCAACCGCGCGAATCCGTAGCGGTGTTCGCCGCTGCCGGTGGCGTGGGCACACTCGCGATCCAACTGGCCAGAGTCGCCGGCGCCGACCGTATCGTCGCCGCCGCATCCACCCCTGCCAAACGCGAAGCGGCGCTGAAACTCGGCGCCGACGCCGCCGTGGACTCCTCCGCCGTCGATCACCTCACGGAACAGCTGATCGAGGCGAATGGCGGACGTCGACTCGATGTCATCCTCGAAATGGCCGGCGGCACCGTCGCCCAGGCGGCGTCGGACGCACTGGCCGACTTCGGACGACTGGTTCTCTTCGGCTTCGCAAGCGGTAGGACCGCCACGGTGGAGACCCGGGGGATCATGCTCGACAACAAGAGTCTGATCGGTTTCGTCCTGCCGAAGCTCTACTCCCGGCGTGACATGGTCGACCATTCCATGCGGGAACTGTGGAGGGCCACGCTCTCCGGTGCGATCACGCCGCACATCGGAGGCGAGTACCCGCTCGGCGAGGCACACCGCGCTCACGAGGACCTTCAGGGACGACGCACGACCGGCAAACTGGTCCTCGACCCTATGAGTTGACCGGCGTCGTTGCATCGTCGGCGCGGGTCTCGGTGCCGCCCTTGCCGCGCAGCGCACCGGCCGCGAGCCGCACCGGTCGCGAGCCGCACGGGCCGCGCAGCGCGCCGGCCGCGAGCCGTACCGGCCGCGTGGCGTAGCAGGCGCCGGGGTGCCGGGCTTGGTGGCGCCGGCTCGGGTCGGCCAGGGGTACGCCCGGACCGGACTCGTGGGGGAGTCCGGGCCGGGCTCTCGGTCCGGGCGGCCGGGGGCCGCGTCGTACCGGCCGGGCTCATCCCGCCGTCGGGGCGGACGTCCGGGTGTAGTGCTCGGCGATCTCGTCGCTCGTCGTGAGCCAGACGCCGGGGTGGTTGGCGACGTACTCCAGTGCCTGGTCCAGGTACTTGTGCCGGAAGGCCTGACCGGTCACGAACGGGTGCAGCGCCAGGGACATGACCCGACCGCTGTCGGCGGACTCCTCGTACAGCCGGTCCAATTGGTCCTTGACCACCTGTACGAAGTCCGGGCCGCTGAGCGCATGCGCGGTGAACAGGCCCAGGTCGTTGAGTTCGAGCGAGTACGGCACGCTCGACATCCCGGGCACGTTGAGCCGGTAGGGCTGGTCGTCGTTGGTCCAGTCCAGCGTGTAGTCCAGGCCCAGTTCGGCCAGCAGCGACGGGGTCCGGAACGTCTCGGTGAGCGCCGGGCCCAGCCATCCGCGCGGACGTCGGCCGGTGGCCTTCTCGATCGTGTCGACGACGTGCCTCAGATAGGCGCGCTCGTCGTCGGCCACGTCCGCCTGGAGCGTCGAGTTGTTGCGACCGTGCGCCAACCAGGCCCAGTCGCGGGCCAGTCCCGCCTCGATGATCTGCGGGTAGTGCTCGACCACGTCGGAGTTGAGCAACACGCTCGGCCGGATCCCGTACTTGTCGAACGCCTCCATCATCCGCCAGATGCCCACCCGCGGGCCGTAGTCGCGCCAGCCGAAGTTCAGCGGGTCCGGGACCAGGCCCGCCGTCGCCTGGTTGATGCTCGTCGACGCGGTCCCGACGAGGAAGTGCTCCACGTTCAGACCCACGTAGAAGGCGACGCGGGCACCGTCGGGCCAGTGGATCGGCTCGCGGTCGACGATCGGGCTGTAGTCGTACAGGGCGTTGTCCATGGTGCTGCCTCCGGTGTCGGGGCTCGTGCCGAACCCGTTCGGTGGAACTGTCCGGATCGGGCGCTTTCGGTGCGTCCTTCCGGTGATGGACACGACTGTGCTCCCCGGCGCTCAGGGGCCACTGAGGATCCGCTGAGGAGTCACCCCGAGCCGCTGTGTACGGTGGTTCGATGCGGTTCGGGGTGCTGGGTCCACTGGCGGTATGGGGTGTCGACGGTGAACCGCTCAAGGTCCCCGAGGCCGGGGTCCGCGCGCTGCTCGCCGACCTGTTGACGTACGAGGGCCGTACGGTCTCCGCCGACCGGCTCGTCGACGACCTGTGGGGCGAGGATCCGCCCGGCCGACCCGCCAACGCGCTCCAGACCCGGATCTCCGTACTGCGCCGGACCCTGGGCCGGGACCGGGTGGTGTACCAGGCGCCCGGATATCGGTTGCTCCTGGAGCGGATCGACGCCGCCGACGCCGACCTGGACGCGCACCGCTTCGCGGCCCTGTTGGAACTGGCCCGGACGCAGGGCGATCCGCGGGAGCGATCCGCGACGCTCGCCCGGGCGCTCGGCCTGTGGCGCGGGCCGGCGTACGCCGATTTCGCCGACGAGGAGTTCGCCCGGCCGGCCGCACGGCGGCTGGAGGAACTGCGCCTGGTCGCCGTCGAGGAACACGCGGGCGCGCGGCTGGAGGCGGGCGAGCACGCGGCGCTCGCGGCGGAGCTCGCGGGCCCGGTCGCGCAACATCCGTTGCGTGAGCGGCTGCGCGCGGTGTACCTGCGGGCGCTGTACCGCGCAGGTCGGCAGAGCGAGGCGCTGGCCTCGTACGCGGACCTGCGTGAGCGCCTGGCCGACGAACTGGGCCTGGATCCCGGGCCGGAAATCGTCGCCCTGCACGCGGCGATCCTGCGCCAGGACGAGTCGCCGCGCCCGCCGGCGCCGGTCGCGCAGGCCGCGGACGCCGCCTGCGGCCGGTCGGACACCCGAGGGCCAGCCGCCGCGCCCGAGGTTCGGCTGCCCGTCCCGCTGACCCCGCTGATCGGGCGCGAACAGGCCGTCGCCGAGCTCGGGCCGCTCCTGGAACGTACGCGCCTGGTGACGCTGACCGGATCGGGCGGCGTGGGCAAGACCCGACTCGCCCTGGAAGTGGCAGGCCGGTTCGCGCGGGAGGCCGCGGGGTGCGTGCCCGACGGCGTAAGGCTGGTCGAACTCGCCGGGCGCGGTGGCGAAATGGCCGAACTCGCGCAGGTGGTCTGCGACGTGTTCGGGGTCCGCGACGACGGACTCGGGCCCGCGGCCGGCCGCTCGACGGCGGAACGACTCGTGGCGGCGCTGCGCGACCGGCGGGTGTTGCTGGTCCTGGACAACTGCGAACACATGGTGGAAGCCGCCGCCGAACTCACCGACCGGCTTCTGGCCGGCGCGCCCGGACTGCGGGTGTTGGCCACCAGCCGCGAGCCGTTGGCGCTGCCCGGCGAGACGGTGTTCCAGGTCGAGCCGCTGCATCGAGACGACGCGGTCCGGTTGTTCACCGAACGTGCCGCCGCCTCGGCCCCGGGCTTCTCGCCGGCGGCGGCGATCGCGCCCGGCGAGATCGGGGATCTGGTGGCGGAGGTCTGCCTGCGGCTCGACGGCATTCCGCTGGCCCTCGAATTGGCCGCCACCCGGGTACGGGCCCTGGGCATGGCCCAGTTGGCGGCCCGCCTGGACGACCGCTTCCGGCTGCTCACCTCCGGACGCCGCGGCACCCCGGCACGGCAACAGACGCTCCGGGCGATGATCGACTGGAGTTGGGACCTGCTCCGTACCCGCGAGCGCATCGTCCTGTGCCGGCTCGCGGTACATCGGGACGGCTGCACGCTGGAGGCGGCCGAGGCGGTCTGCGCCGGCGCGGGGGTGCGGCAGGACGAGGTCGTCGACCTGCTCGCGCGGCTGGTCGAGAAGTCGCTGGTCGTGATGGTCGACGGCGCGGGCGGCACGGCGCCTCGCTATCGCCTGCTCGAATCCGTCGCGGCCTACGCACAGGAACGACTGGCCCGGACCGAGGAAGCCGACGCCGTCCGGGACCGACACCTGGCCTACTACCTCGACTTCGCCGAACGCGCGCGACCGCGCCTGTGCGACCACGGGCAGCGGGAATGGCTGGAGCGCCTGGACGCGGAGTCGGCCAACCTGTACGCGGCGCTGGAGGCGGCGATCCGACATGCGTCGGCGGATGCCGCCCCGGGTGCCGACCAGGGTATGGGCGCGGACCCGGCCCGGCGCTTCGCCGCAGCGTTGGCCTGGTGGTGGCTCCTGCGCGGACGGCCGGGCGAGGCGCGGCGGCGGCTCGGGCGGATCCTGGACGCCGTGCCGCAGGCGAGCGAACTACGCCTGCTCCACGACGCGTTCACCCTGCTCACCGGAGACCGTCCGACGTCCCCGACCGACTCGGACGCGGCCGCCGTCGACCCGGCGGTGCCCGCGCCGGCATTGTGGCTGTACGCGTACGGGTTGTTCAACGGGGGCGAAGTGCGCGCCGCGGAGGTGGCCAACGATCGCGCGCTGGGCCGGGCCGATGCCGACGGCGATCGGTGGGGCACCGCCGCGGGGCTCGCACTGCGGGCGATGTGCGCGCTGATCCGCGGCGATCTCGACGCGGTGCGCGAGGACGGCCTGCGCAGCGCCGCACTCTTCCGGGCCGTCGGCGACCGCTGGGGTGAGGCGCAGACCGTACAACCGCTGGCCGCACTCGCCGAGATCAAGGGCGACCACGCCGAGGCGACGCGTTTCCACCGCGAGGGCCTGCGGCCGGCCCGGGAACTGGGTCTGGCGGTCGAGGTCTGTGCGCGGTTGTCCGGTCTGGGCCGACTCGCGCTGCTCGAACACGCCTGGGAGCGTGCCCGCGAGCTGCACGAACAGGCGCGACGGGCGGCCGTCGAGCAGGGCTTCAAGTACGGGGAGATCCACGCGCTGATGGGCCTGGCGCTGGGAGCACGGCGCTCCGGCGATCTCGACGAGGCCGAGGCGCACCTGGTGCACATGCGGGACGCCGAACTCTCCTCGCCGGCCGGGAGACATCTGGTCGAGGCGGAGTTGGGCTTTGTCGACGAACTGCGCGGGAACGCCGCCGGGGCGCTCGCCCATCACCTGCGCAGCCTGGACATCGCGCGCTCGCTCGCCGAACCGCGCGCGCTGGCCCTGTCCCTGGAGGGCCTGGCCGGCGCGGCCTCGCTCGCGGGCACGACCGCTGCGGCGGAGCAGGCGGCCCGACTGCTCGGCGCGTCCGACGCGGCCCGGCGCAGCGTGGGCGCGCCGCTGCCGGCCGCCGAGCGTATCGACGTCGACCGGATCACCGGGGCCGCGACGGCGACCCTGGGCCCGGCGGCCTTCACCGCCGCGTTCACCCGGGGCGCCACATCACCTCCGGAGACGACGGCCCGCAGCGCGACGGAGACGTTGGCCGCCGTGGGTTGAGCCGCCGCGGGTTGAGCCGCCGAACGGGTGACCGGGTGACCGGATTACCGGGTGGCCGGGTGGCCGGGTGGCGGGGTGGCCGGGGACGGGGACTGGGCCGCCGATTGTCGTGAGCCGTCGGCGGGGCCGCGCGGTCGTCGGCGGGGCCGCGCGGTCGTCGACGGGGGCGTGGCGGGGGTGTTGACCGGAAACGGCTGCCGGGGCCGGGGGCGGCGCCACTGGCGGGTCCGGAGGCGCGTGCGATGGGCTGGGCATGGCGGGCGGCATCGTCGGCTCACGCCGGGGGAGGGCCTTCGTCGCGACGCCGCTGGGGGATGGGGGCGCCGACGGCCGACCGTCCATGGGCTGCCGGGGCAGGGGTCGGTGCGATGGTTGGCGTGGCGTGGCGTGGCGTGGCGTGGCGTGGCGTGGCGAGCGCGAGGGCGTGCGTGTGGTCCGCGGTGGGTGTTCACCCGCGCGGGCGCATGGCCGGGGGTGGGTTCTTCCGGTCCCGGGTGGGCTTGGCGGCGCGCCGGGCTCGTTCTCGGGCATGCGCAATGCGTTGCCGGCGGCTTACCTGGTGAAGGCGACGGATCATTTCGGATGGAGCGAACATGCGCAGGACGAGAACGGCCCCGAACATGCCGAATGCCGCTTGGCAGTCGTCGGGCCGCAAGGGCCCGGTACGGCACGGCGTCGGCCCCACGGAGGGGCTCGACGACGTCGGCATCGGCGAGGGCCGACGCCGGCACGAGATGTTCTGCCCGCGATGCATGGGCGTGACCGAACGATGCACGCACGCGATCGGGGAACTGTCCGGCGGGACCCCGGAATCGACCTCCGGGAGCCGACGCGCCGCCCGGCGTGGGGCGCCCCCGCGGAAGTGACCGGATCGAGGGGATCATGTCCCCATGAGGATTCGTATCGACGCCGTCGACCTCCCCGGGCCGGTCTGTCCGCCCGGGGCGGCCGACCCCGAGTACCGGAACGTCCACGTCGCCGTACAGCGGCGCGACCGCCCGGGTGAGCTGCTCGACCCGCACTCGGCCGACGCCCCGCACGCCGGCTGGACGGTGGAGGCGGCCGCGACCCGGACGGCGTCCGGTCTCGACCTCAAGGGGCCGTACATCCAGGGCCGTCCGGGGGACCGGTTCGTGTACCTCTCGTGGGGCACGGTCGACGGCGCGGGCGCATTCGCGATGTTCCGCCGAGCCAAGCTCATGCTTGCCGAGGTCCCGACCGACGTCCTGGCCGCCGCGGTCCGTTCCGGTCTGCTGATCGGCCGACTCGGGCTGACCGACGCCTGCGGGGAGCCGCGATGCGCGCGTGTCGTCCCGCCGACCATCACCTGGACGGCGGGCACCCCGGAGTAGGCGGGGAGCCTGTGCCCGACGGGTTCGACCGGTTCGATCGATCCGATCGGCCCGGGCCTTCCGGTGGGTCCGACCGGTCTCCGGCCGGTTCGGCCGGTTGCTCGGGGCGGCGACCTGGTCGGTAGAACTCGGCGAGCCTCGCGGGATCCGCACAGTCGAGGGTGATGGCGGTGATTTCCGCGAGCCTCCTTGCGACCGTGCTCTGCCGACCCGCGCCCGACTCCCGCCCTCGCCGCACCGGTCGGGTTCAGCGTTTGACGGCGACGAATCCCCATTGGTCGACCGGCTCGGTGGTGACGGGCTCGTCGGGGCGCCACAGGCTGATCGAGCCGAAGCCGGGTTCGAGGAGGTCGAGGCCGTCGGCGAAGGAGCGGAGCACCTCGGCGGGACGCGAGACATACGGGAGGGCGCCGCCGTCGGCGTACTCGTCCGACGCGGCGCGCGTCAGCGGGGTTTCGACGGTGTCGCACAGGACCAGGTGGCTGCCTGCGGGGAATGCGTCCAGATAGGTGCGCAACAGGGTGGCGGCACGGGCGTCGTCGGTGACATGACCCAGGGTGGAGAGCACCATCAGCGCGATCGGTCGGCTCAGGTCCAGCGTCCTGCCGGCTTCGCGCAACACGGTCTCGGCGTCGGTGAGATCGGCCGGCACGTACGCCGTTGCCCCCTCGGGGCGGCCGGACAGCAGCGCGCGGGCGTGGGCGAGCACGATCGGGTCGTTGTCCACGTAGACGATGCGCGCCTGCGGGGCGGCCTGCTGGGCCACCTCGTGAGTGGCCTCGGCCGTGGGCAACCCGGTGCCCAGATCCAGGAATTGCCGTATCCCGGCCTCACCCGCCAGGTGGCGCACGGCGCGCGCCTGGAACCGACGGGAGGCGCGGGCGATGTCGACGATCTGCGGGAACGACTTCTGTAACTGCTCGCCCAGGGCCCGGTCTACCGGGTAGTTGTCCTTGCCACCCAGCCAAAAGTTCCACATCCGCGCCGAGTGCGGCGTCGTCGTGTCGATCGCGAGAGCCGCTTCGAAGTCGTCGATCGGCGAGGCGGATTCGACGTATCCGACACGTTCGACTGATGCGGTGGATGCGGTGGATCCGGTCGGAGCGGCCTCTTCGACCGACCGGGTCGCTTCGGTTGATCCGACCGGTTCGGTGGGTTCGTTCCGCGCAGGGGTCTGCCGGTTCGCGTTCATGCACTCTCATCCCGTCGCTTCACACGATCGTCACAGAATCATGTGCATCCTTTCACCACGCGTCACACGCAACCCGATCGGCCGTCGGTCGCCGACTCAGGCATCCGAGGACGGCGCGAAGAGATAGCGGTCCATCATGAGCGCGGCATCGGCGAGGATCTCCGGGTCTCCTTCCGGCCGTTCGCGAAAGGCGAGGTCGAGCAGACCACCCCCGACCACGACCGCGAGTCGGGCCCGCCGGCGGGACAACTCGGTGTCCGGCATCGCGTATCCGCGTACGAGGGCCCGGTGCAGCCGATCGGCGATGTCCATGTCGGTCTGCCGACCGACCGCACCCACCGCGGCGATCCGCGGCCCGTGAAACCAGACGCGGCGGTAGCCGGCTTGGGCGCGAAAACGGTCCGCGTACGCGGCGACGAGCTTTGCGAGCAACTCCTGTGAGCTATCGGGCAGCGGCTGCTCTTCGGTGACCTGTTCGGCGATCCGCACGTCCTTCCGGAGCCAGTCCCGGATCAGGTCACCGACGATCGCCTCCTTGTCGGCGAAGTAGCGGTAGAGCACGCCGATGGAGACACCCGCTTCGGCGGCGATCACCTTGGTGCCGAGTTCTTCGTAAGGGGTCGTCTCCAGCAACCTCGCGGTCGCCTGCAGGATGCGGGCGACCTTCTCCCGACTGCGTTGCTGTTGCGGCCGATGGGCTTGATCGGTCATCCACGACTCCTTGACACTTCGAAGAACACGAATCAGAGTCTGGTTCATGTTATCGGGCAGGGGAACCCCGCGTACACGGCTCGGACCCAGCTTCGATCGGCTCTGGGCCTCGGTTACCGTATCCAGCCTCGGCAGCGGCATGAGTTTCGTCGCCTTGCCGCTGCTCGCCGCGCAACTCACCACGGATCCAAGGCAGATCGCGGCCGTGTCGCTGGCCGAACAGGCACCCTGGCTGCTCCTTGGCCTACCCTCGGGCGTACTGGCCGACCGCCTCGACCGCCGACGCATCCTGTGGCTCGTCGATGCGGCACGAGCCCTGTTGGTCGCCGCACTCGCCGCGGCAGTGGCAGGCGGGATGGCAACCATTGTGCTGCTGACGGTCGTTGCCTTCCTGCTCGGCTGCGGGCAGACGTTGTACAGCGGCGCCTGGTCGGGAATGGTTCCGGCGCTGGTTGCGCCCGCTGCGCTCACCCGGGCCAACGCCCGCCTTCAGGCGAGTTCGCTGATCACCGAGACCCTGCTCGGAACCCCGTTGGGCGCCCTGCTGTTCGGGATGGCCGCCGCGCTGCCGTTCGCCGTGGATGCGGCGTCCTTCGCCGCAGCGGCGGTGATCGTGCTGCTGCTTCGGGGGAACTTCCGGCCGGGCGGCGCGTCGGCGGTCAAGACCTGGACGAGCCTGCGCCGTGACACGACCGAGGGGGTCCGTTGGCTCCGACGGCATCCCATGCTGCGTCGACTGTGCCTGGCGTCCGGGATCAACAGCCTGGTCGGCGGCGGTCTGATCGCCATTCTCGTGCTCTACGCCCAGCGCACCCTCGGCCTGGGTGATCTCGGATTCGCTTTGCTGATCGCCTCGTTCGCGGTCGGCGGGGTGCTCGGTGCTTTGTCGACGCCTGTGGCCACGGCGCGCTACGGCGCCGTCCGGATCCTGCGAACTTCCGTCGTGGGTACCGCGTTTGCCGCCGTGGTCGTCGGCAGCGCGACCTCGGGCCCGGTGGCCGCGTTGGGGATCGCGATGTACGGGGCGGGGAGCCTGGCCTGGAGCGTCACCGCGGTGTCGCTGCGCCAAGCGTTGGTGCCCGCCGAGTTGTTGGGGCGGGTGACGATGGCGTATCAGATGGTCGTTGCCGGCGGTACGGCGTTGGGGGCGGTGTCGGCCGGGTTCACCGCGCATTCCTTTGGTCTGCGGGTTCCGTTCCATGCGGGGGCGGGACTGGTGATCGTCGCCGGTCTGATCGGCACACGTTCCGCCGCGCGGGTCGGAACGCTGCCTCCGGGTAATCCGGTAGCCGGGGCGGTCGCCGGGGAGGGGGAGGGGAAGGTCTTTTGAACCGGAGCGGGGATGGGGGCGGCCGCGATGCCCCTACGCACCGGCTCACGCGACGAGGGGTCGGGGGCCGCGTCGGGGCGCCGTGGCTCGGACAGAGTGGTGCGTGGCGGGCGGTGTGAGGGCCAAGGGTGCCGGCGGACGATCCGGGTCACCCTTCGGGCGGGGTGATCGGGTGTGGGGCGTCGGTGTTCGGATAGCGGCAGGCAGCGGAGCAGCGACAGGGGGGCTCTTCCGGGAAGGCGAGGATCGACGGCGGAGTTCCCTGATGGACGCGGGAGCCTCGGATCAGCCGGGTACCGTGCGGGTCGACCCGGTACACGGTCACGGTTAGCCGGGAATCCCGGGCCGTCGGTGTGGCGTCGACATCGGGACGGACGGTGTCGGACATGAATCCTCCTTCTCCGACCGGAAAGGCCACTCCACAGGTACCACGGGCGCGGACGGCGGGTCGGCCGGCCGATCGCCGATCACCCGAACGGCGGTGTGGACGCGGCGCCGCCCACCTCGGGTTTTGCCGGACCCGCGCTGCGCGAGTGCGGGCGGGGGAATCGGCGGCGGACGCCGCGCAGGGCCGGTACCTGCGGATTCGCGCCCGGCTGCCGGGTCGCGACCGGCCCGGTCGGACGCGCTGTGCCAATCGGGTCGAGTTCGGCGACTTCTCGCGGCCGGGGCACGGCTTTTGACCGTGCCGTCGGGTCGGGCCGATTGGTCGGTCGGCCAGTCAGTCGGCCGATCGGCCGCCCTCGGCCCGCCCGAGCGCGTGCCGGCTGTGTCGACCGTGCGCCGGATCTCGCCGAGCCGTAGGTGTGCGGCGGGGTGCCGTCGACCCGGCAGGCGTCGACCCGGGGCGCCGGGTCCGATGGATCCGCGCGGGCCCCGACGTGGAGCGGTCCAGGCCGGGCCGGACCGGGTACGAATGGGCGCTGCCCGTGGTGGCCGTAGGCCGTCCGGGTCGCCCGAGTCGGAGTGGGGAACCCCCGCGAGGGTGCGAGCCGGTGGAAAATCGGTCGACAGGTGGCGGTGTCCCGAGGGCTCGACGGCCCGGTGGCAGGCGTCGAGGCACTGGCCGATTCGCCTCGGGTGGCCGTTTGATGGGCGCAAGTCCTGATTGCCCTTCAGGGGTTCGAGCCCGAGGACGGCCGGCCGAGGCCGATCGTGCAGCGGTCGCCGGCCGGGCCACCCGTCGGATCACCCGAGGCGCTCGTCGGCTGAACCGGGTGGCGGGCACGGAGGTGGCCGGGGCGTGCCCGCTGGACCCGCCGCTGCGGCCGCCGTTGGTTGCGGCCGGTTACAGGCGGGTGGTGGCCTTGCCGACGAGTCGGGGCAACAGGTCGACCTCCCAGCCGCGTTGGGGGTAGCCGTCCGGTGTGGACAGGTGGCCCAGGGCGGTGATGCGCACGATGAACTCGTCCTTGCGGAACTGCACGCCGCCCTGTGCGCTGTAGCCGGCGTCCGCGCCTGCCGACGGCGGCAGTTCCCGGTAGTCGGCGAGCCGGCGCGGGCCCGACGTGGAGAAGTCCCAGTCGTGGGTCATCTCGGCGCCGGTGGCGATCGACATGATGTCCACGGTCAGGCTGATCGTGCTGTAGGCGTCGATCACCCGGGGTGTGTCCAGGGTGAGTTTGCAGGTCGTGCTGCGCAGTGCGGGCCCCTTGCTCTTGAGGAATCCGCGTGTGTCGGCCGTGCCGATCACCTCGACGCCGCGCACGTCGGGAAAGACCCCCCGGACATCGTCGGCCGTGACGATGTCGCACGCGTCCGGCCATGTGCTCGGGTCCTCGGGCCGGGCCGTGAACCGGCCGTCCCGCCTGGGCGCGGGCGGCGCCGAGGGGCGGACGTCCGCGGTGCGCGCCGGCTTCGCGCTCTCCGCCGGCATCCGAGCCGTGGTGTCGATCGACGGAAACGCCGGTAGCGGCTGCGCCGCGGCCGCGGGCGGTCCCGCGCCGGCAGGGTCCTCGAACCCCTTGCGATCGTGGCCGCCGCCGTCCGTGCCGTTGATCAACAAGGCGGCGACGACGGTCGATACGATGCCCGCCGCGACCAGCGCGATCCATTTGCCCGGACCACCCGCGAACGTGTCGGAACGGTCCGGCGCACCGGCGTCCCCCGGCCCGACCGGGGCGGGGTACGGCGGGAACGCCGGAGCGGGCGGAGCCGCGGGAGGCGGTGGGGCGTGCGCGGGTCGGGGCGGATCGGGCACGTCGCGCCGGGCATCGGACACACTGAACTCCAGGAAATCACGGTCTCGTTCGGTGTCGAACACCTTCGCCCGCTTTGCGCGCGAACGGTCCCCGACCACGGCACGCTATGCGCCCGGCCGCATACCCGGCATCCAACGAGCGCAGGAGAACCGGGTAAACCCTGGCGGTATGCGGGCGGGCGGGAGCGGCCGGAAGGCGCAGGGTTCGGATGGCTTTTCGGTGCCGGTGCCGGTGCCGCGGTGGATGGGTGCCGCGTGCCGTTTCGTGCGCGTGCGCGTGTGCGTGTGCGTGTGCGTGCGTGCACGGGACGCGGCCGCGCACACGGGGCGAGCGAGGGTGGGTGTGGTCGGCGCTCAGGTGAGGTTCTTCTCCAGGTGGGCGATGTACCGGTCGATACCGTGGTCGCGTAGCCCGTCGGAGGCCGGGGCGAACGGGTCGGCGGTGGCGCCCTTGAACTTGTCGGCGAGTTTGGCGACGGCGGACATGCTGTCGTGCAGGCGGCCGTTCGCGTCGAGGTGGCGCAGCGTGTCGACGTGCGCGAAGACGGGCGCGGGTGGGACCTGCGGGACGATGTCGTTGTTGTTGACGAAGCGGAACGTCCGGTCCTTCAACGCCGCGTCGTAGGCGGTGGCGAGCAGTCGGTCGCACGTGCGGGGTTGGCCGTACGTGTACACGCCGTCGGGAGTCAGGATCGGCGCCTCGAAGTGCATGCGCGCGCCGGCGAGCATCGCGAGTGCCCCGCCCAGGCTGTGGCCGGTGATCCATACGGTCTGGCCGCCGTCGGCGAACTCGGCGATCGTGCCGATGATGTCCGGGTGCACCACATGGTGGGCGCGATGAAACCCGAAGTGCACGAAACCCTTTCCGGCGGGCCCCGGAACCGGTGGGGTGTTGGTGTCGGACAACCAGTCGCGGATCTGTTCGGGCTCGGTGCCGCGGAACGCGACCAGGACCATGCGGTCGGAGCCGGCCACGTAGGCCTGGGTGTCGTCGATCGGGAACGGCTTGGTGTGCGGGGAGGAGAAGTGCCGGAATCGATCGAACCCCCAATCACGGGCGAGCTGTTCGGCCTGGTCGGGCGTCATGTAGGCCGCTCGCGCGGCCTGGGCGAGCCAGTACGCCTGTGCGAGCGAGTAGCCGGCGGCGGTGGAGTGGTCCAGAGGCGGGACGGACACGGAACGACACCCTTCCGGGAATGAATTGTCGGGTATGTGGCGATCCTGGGTGATCCTGATGCTCTCCTTCGGCTGCGGCATCGGGCGGACGGCGGGCGCGCGAACGCACCGCGGGGGCGTGCGGATGTCGGCCGCGCACGCCCCGGGTTGGGTCGGCGACCGGGTCGCCGGACGGTTCGGTGGCCGGCGGGTTGCGCGCCTTCGGGAGCACGTGGTGCCCGCTCCGTCGGCGGCGGCCCCGGTGGGGGCGCGACGTGTTCAGGTGCGGGAGTGGTGGGCCAGGGCGGCGTGCGGATCGTGGCCGTCGGTGGGTGTGGCCGGGTCGGTGTGGACCAACGCGGCGTCCAGCCGGGGGAGGGCATGCAGCAGGGCGTGTTCGGTGGCGACGGCCAGGCCGTGGGCGCTGCGCAGGTCGAGGTCGGCGTCGACGATCACGGCGACCTCGGCGCGCAGGCGATGGCCGATCCAGCGCATCCGCAGTTCGCCGACCTCCAGCACGCCGGGCACCGCGCGTACCGTGCGCTCGGCGGTGTCGACCAGTGCCGGGTCCACGGCGTCCATCAACCGCCGGAACACCTCGCGCGTGGCGTCCTTGAGGACCGCCAGGATCGCCAGGGTGATCAGCAGGCCCACGATCGGATCGGCCGACGTCCACCCGAGCGCGGCACCGGCGGCACCGAGGAGCACGGCCAGCGAGGTGAAGCCGTCGGTGCGCGCGTGCAGTCCGTCGGCGACCAGTGCGGCGGAGCCGATGCGACGTCCCGTGCGGATGCGGAGGCGGGCCACCCACTCGTTCCCGACGAAACCAACCACGGCCGCGACCGCGACGGTGGGCAGGTGTGACATCTCCCGGGGGTGGGACAGACGATCGATCGCGGTCCAGGCGGTGAACACGCAGGACGCGACGATGGTGAACAGGACGATGATTCCGGCGACGTCCTCGGCGCGGCCGTAGCCGTAGGTGAAGCGGCGGGTCGCGGCGCGGCGACCGAGGACGAACGCGATGCCCAGCGGCACGGCGGTCAGGGCGTCGGCGCCGTTGTGCACGGTGTCGCCGAGCAGCGCGACCGACCCGGACCACGCCACGACGAAGGCTTGCAGGACGGTGGTCGCGCCCAGGATCGCGAGTGAGACCCACAACGTGCGCATCCCGTCCGCCGACGCCTCCATGGTCGGGTCGATCCGGTCGGACGCCTCGTGCGAGTGGGGGGCGAGCGCGTGCGTCACGACATGGCGTATTCGGGACCGGCGGCCGGTTTCGTGGGGGTGGGCGTGGGAGTGGGAGTGAGTGTGGGCGTGCCCCGAGCCGGGCTCGGACTCGGGGTGCGCGTGTCCATGTTCGTGTTCGTGTTCGTGTTCGTGTTCACGATGGTCGTGCGGGTGGTCCGGCGTGGTCTCGGGCACGGCGGCATCCTCGTGGTCGGCGGTCGGCGTCGCGTGTTCCGCGCTCTGTGCTTTCTGCGCTGTGCTGCCTGCGCGCACTGCTCTTGGCGGCCGACCCGGCGATTCGGCTCGTCGTCGGCAGGCCGCACTCACCAATTATGTGCGTATGAGCGCACGCATGCACCTATCAGTTGCGTACGATGCGCAGGTGCATGACGAAAGCGAGCGATACGCGGTCGCGGTGGAGGTCCTGACCCTGCTGGCGGACCGCACCCGACTGGCCCTGCTGCGACGCCTGGCCGAGGGCGAGGCCGATGTGGGCACCCTGACCGAGGCGTGTGGCGCGAGCCGCACCTCCGTCAGCCAACATCTGGCCCGGCTGCGACTGGCCGGACTCGTGATCACCCGCAAGGAAGGCCGCCGCGTCGTCTACGCCTTGCCCCACGGGCACGTCAACCGTCTCGTCGACGAGGCCCTGCGGGTCGCCGACCACCGGATCGGCAACCTCCCACCGCACGACTGACCACGACCCGACCCCGCCGCTCCCGACTCGCACACTCGGGCAGTCCTCGGAGTGGCAGATCGCATGCCGCATGCCGCATGCCGCACGCCGCGTGGCTCGTTCCCGGGCCACCGTCCACGCGTCGGCCGGCCCCGGGTCTGGTGCGGTGGGGGGGCCCCGCCGCCGGGTGGGGGGGGGGGGCGACGCCCAGGGTGGTGCGCCGGCCGCCGGGTCGGCGGGCGGGCGGGGGCCGGGGGGGTTATTGA
>NZ_JBITHP010000018.1:44042-95445 GCF_044458105.1 Embleya sp. NPDC050493 | reverse complement strand
GGCCCCGCCGGGGGGCGGGGGGGGGGGGCCCCCCCCCCCGCGGGGGGGGGGGGGGGGGGGGGGGGGGGGGCGCCGGCGCCGGGGGGGGGGGGGGGGGGCGCCCCCCCCGCCGAGGGTGGTGCCACGGCCGCGGGATCGGCGGGCGGCCGGGGTCCGGGTGGTTACTTCACCCACAGCTCGTAGTTCTCGAACTGGCCGCCGCCCGTGCACTGGTAGGTCGACCAGCGGCCGGCGTTGATCCCCTGGTTGCCGGTGTCGTTGCACGCACTGGCCCAGTAGTAGTCGGTGATGTAGGTGTAGCCGGGGCTGGCCGGCGGGTGGCACGGGTGGGTGCAGGCGACCGTCGCCGGAGCCGCCTGGGCGGGCGCCGCGCCCAGCACGGTGCCGGCCAGGACGGCGGTGCCGGTGGCGAGACCGAGGACGAAGTTGCGGAGACGCATGATGGAGCTCCTTCGAAGTGCGAAATGCGGACATCCCGTACACGTTCGGTGACGACACCCGGTATGACACGGATTGTGTGACCTGGGTCACATTGCGTGCTCGCCTGCTCGATCTGCGCGGCTCGACGCGGCACGGGCCCCCGCGCCCCGGCTCTCGATCCACCGGGTCGGGCCGGTCGAGGTCTGGTCGGGGAAGGTGGTCGATTCCCTCAGGCATCGACCTGCGTCGAGAGAGCCGATCTATCTTCAGTCGATATGCCGGGTATAAGCGCATTTCGCGGATTGCACTCTTGTCAAGGGAGGCGCAACCAGGAATATTGATCCTACCTTTATTGATCGCGCTCCGGCTCGGCCCTGCCCAAGGATTTCGCATGTCTGCATCCACCCCCGGTCACGACGATCCCGTTCGCCCGCTTCCCGGCTGGTTCGACGACGCCAAGCTCGGGGTGATGATCACGTGGGGGTTGTACTCGGTGCCGGCGTGGGCGCCGCTGGACGATCGGCTGGTCCGACTGCTCGCCGAGCACGACGACGGGGCGGACCGGAATCGCTCCTACGAGGCCGAGGTGGACGCGGACGGGTTCGATCCGATCGTGACCACGAGCTACAGCGAGTGGTACCTGAACTCGGTGTCCGTACCGGGTAGTCCCACCTGGCACCACCACCGGGAGACCTACGGGGACCGGACCTACGCCGACTTCCGCGGCGACTTCGGCGCGGCCGTGGAGCAGTGGTCGCCCGAGCCCTGGGCGGAGTTGTGCGCCGCGGCCGGCGCCCGATACGTCGTTCCGCTCGCCAAGCACCACGACGGCTTCCTGATGTGGCCCAGTCGCACGGCCAATCCGCACCGGCCCGACTGGGCTCTGGAGCGCGACGTGCTGGGCGAGTTCCGGGAAGCCGTCCGGGTACGCGGGATGCGATTCGGGATCTACTATTCCGGCGGCATCGACTGGACCTTCGCCAACCTGCCGATCCTGCGCGCCGACGACGTGGCCCGCGCGGTGCCGGACTCGCCCGAGTACGCCGCGTACGCCGACGCGCATTGGCGCGAACTGATCGAGCGCTACGAGCCCGCCGTGTTGTGGAACGACATCGGCTATCCGCCGGCCGCCGAGCCGGAGAAGCTCTTCGCGGACTACCGCAGGGCCGTTCCGGACGGCGTGGTCAACGAGCGCTTCTATGCCGGCACGCCCGACTTCGTGACGCCCGAGTACGCGACGCGCGCCACCTCGGGCGGTACCAAATGGGAGACCGTGCGCGGGGTCGGACTGTCCTTCGGATACAACCGCCAGGAGGACATGTCGTGCACCACGTCGGGGCCGGACCTGGTCGAACTGCTGATGGATGTGGTGAGCAAGGGCGGCAATCTGCTCCTGGGCATCGGTCCCGATGCGGCCGGCCGTATCTCGCCGGAACAGGACGCGGCGCTGCGCGAGTTGGGGGCCTGGCTCGCGGTCAATGGTGACGCGGTGTACGGGAGCCGCTCCTGGCACGTCCCGGAAGATCGGACGGCTGAGGGCCTGCGGGTGCGCTACACCGTGCGCGACGGCGACCTGTACGCGACTTTCCTGGACCGTCCGAGCGCCGGTTTCTCGGTGCCCGAGCGGCTTGCGGGCGCCGCCGACGCCGGGTGTGCGTGGCTCGGCGGGGACGGCGCCGTGGGCACCCTCGGCGGGCTGGCGGGCTTGTCGGTGCCGCCCGTTCGGGACGGAGTGCCCGCACCGGTGGTGTTGCGGATCAGCCCGGCACCCGAGCCGATGTGACGGCGAGCGCGCGTCGCGAGCGGACCGGCCGGGGGGCGGCGACCCGACCGACCTGTCGTCTCGTACACCGCCCCGTCATACTGGAAGTCATCGGACCTCTGGAAGGATCATCGGCATGGCTGTGACGGATGAGGCCATCGACAGGATCAAGGAGATGATCGTCTCCGGGGAGCTTCGGCCCGGCGACAAGCTTCCGAAAGAGGCGGATCTGGCCACCAAGCTGGGGCTGTCCCGCAATTCGCTGCGCGAGGCGGTCAAGGCGTTGTCGCTGATCCAGATCCTGGACGTGCGGCAGGGCGACGGCACCTATGTGACAAGTCTGGAACCCGGTCTGTTGATGGGCGCGATCGCGTTCGTCGTGGACTTCCACCACGACAAGAGCGTGCTCGACTTCCTCCAGGTCAGGCGGATCCTGGAACCGGCCGCGACCGCCCTCGCCGCGGCCCGGATCGATGCCGCCGGCATCGCCGAGCTGCGTGGCCTCGCACAGGTCGACGAGCCGCACCCCACCGCCGAGCAACTGATCGAGCAGGACCTGTCCTTCCACCAGGCGATCGCGGGTTTCAGCGGCAATCTCGTGCTCTGCTCGCTGCTGGACTCGCTGTCCAGTCCCACGATGCGCGCCCGGGTCTGGCGTGGTCTGACCCAGAGCGACTCGTGGGAGCGTACGGTGCGCGAGCACCAGGCGATCGTGGACGCGCTGGAGAGTGGCGACGCGGAGGCCGCGCGGGCGTGCTCGACGGCGCACATCGCGGGTGTCGAGCAGTGGTTGCGGAAGGTGGCCTGACGCGCGGTCCGGCGGGCCGGCCGTCCCGCGCGTCGGGCGGCTCAGGCGTCGGCGAAGGTCTGGCGCTGGGTGCCGAGTCCGGTGACGGCCAGTTCGACGGTGTCGCCGGCGCGCAGGTACGGCTTGGGCTCGGGCTGCCCGAGCGCGACGCCGGCCGGGGTGCCCGTGTTGATCACGTCGCCCGGGTACAGCGTCATGAACTGCGACAGGTACTCGACCAGGAACGCCACGGGGAAGATCATGTCGGCCGTCGTGCCGTTCTGGCGGAGCGTGCCGTTGACGCTCAGGGTGAGCGCCAGCGCCTGTGGGTCGGGCACCTCGTCGGCGGTGACCAGCCACGGACCGAGCGGGTTGAAGGTCGCGCAGTTCTTGCCCTTGTCCCACTGGCCGCCGCGGAACAACTGGAAGTCGCGCTCGGAGACGTCGTGGCTGATCGTGTACCCGGCCACATGATCCAACGGGTTCTGATCGGCCGTCAGGTATGCGGCGGTGCGGCCGATCACGATCGCGAGTTCGACCTCCCAGTCGGTGGCCAGGGATGTCCGCGGCACCAGGACCGTGTCGTTCGGGCCGACCACGGTGTCCGGGGCCTTCATGAACACGATCGGCTCGGTCGGTATCTCGGCGCCGGTCTCGCGCGCGTGGTCGTGGTAGTTCAGGCCCACGCACACGATCTTTCCGGGCCGGGCGAGCGGCGGGCCGTAGCGCAGGCCGGTCGCGTCCAGGACCGGCAGGCTCGCCGGGTCGGGCAGCACCGACAGGTCCGCGAGCAGCGCGGCGTCGATGTCCGGGACCACCGCCGACAGGTCGCGCAGGATCCCGTCGGCCTCCAGGACGGCCGGGCGTTCGCAACCGGGGTCGCCTACACGAACCAGCTTCACAACGGTCTCCTCGGGTGATCGCATCTTGCCCTTGTCGAATAAGTCATCCGATGTATAGGCCATGGTAGCGGGTTGAAACAAGTCGATTATGGCTCACTGTGCCCGTCTATCGAGATATTGATCCGACGGATGCTGGACGTATGCGCGCCGCCCACGGTATACATCGGATGTCTGGGGTCTCCGGGCCCAGCCCGTCCCGGACACCCACCGCAGGGAACCCATCCCGTTCGCGGCGGCCGGGCCGCACGGCCGACAACCGAGGAGCCACACGTGACCCCGCAGCACCCGAACGGCGTGAGCCGGCCCGCCCCACCCGAACGGCCCACGACACCGAGCCGACCCGTCGTCACCGAACTCGTGACCACGGACATCCGTTTCCCGACCTCCCGGGACCTGGACGGCTCCGACGCGATGAACCCCGACCCGGACTACTCCGCCGCCTACGTCGTCCTGCGCACCGACGCCGCAGACCGGCACGAGGGACACGGCTTCTCGTTCACCATCGGGCGCGGCAACGACGTACAGGTCGCCGCCATCGACGCGCTGCGTCCGTACGTGGTCGGCCGGCCGCTGGACGAACTGCTCGACGACCTGGGCGCGTTCTCCCGATCTCTGGTCGGCGACAGCCAGTTCCGCTGGCTGGGCCCGGAGAAGGGCATCATGCACATGGCCATCTCCGCGGTCGTCAACGCCGCGTGGGACCTCAGGGCCAAACGCGCGGGCAAGCCGCTGTGGCAACTGCTCGCCGACCTGACGCCGGAGGAGATCGTCGACCTGGTCGACTTCCGCTACCTCGGCGACGCGCTCACCCGCGAGGACGCGCTGGCGATCCTGCGCCGCGCCGAGCCGACCCGCGCCGAGCGGGCCGAAACGCTGCGCCGCGGCGGGTATCCCGCGTACACGACCTCGCCCGGGTGGCTGGGGTACGACGACGACAAACTCGCCCGGTTGTGCCGCGAGGCGGTCGCCGAGGGCTTCACCCAGATCAAGCTCAAGGTCGGCGCCGATCTGGCCGACGACGTCCGGCGCTGTCGGATCGCCCGGGAGAGCGTCGGCCCGGACATCCGCATCGCGGTGGACGCCAACCAGCGCTGGGACGTGGACGAGGCGATCGACTGGATGCGCGCGCTCGCCCCGTTCGACCCGCACTGGATCGAGGAACCCACCAGCCCGGACGAGGTGTTGGGCCACGCGGCGATCCGCAAGGCGATCAGCCCGATCAAGGTCGCCACCGGCGAGCACGTGCAGAACCGGATCGTCTTCAAGCAGTTGCTCCAGGCCGAGGCGATCGACTTCGTCCAGATCGACGCGTGCCGGGTCGGCGGCGTCAACGAGAACATCGCGATCCTGCTGCTGGCCGCCAAGTTCGGCGTCCCGGTATGCCCGCACGCCGGCGGCGTGGGTCTGTGCGAACTGGTCCAGCACCTCTCGATGTTCGACTACGTCGCGGTCAGCGGCCGGATCGAGGATCGGGTGATCGAGTACGTCGACCACCTGCACGAACACTTCCTCGCCCCGGTCGTGATCGCCGACGGCAACTACCGGGCGCCGTCCGCACCCGGTTTCTCGTCCACCATGAAGCCCGCCTCGATCGCCCGATTCCGCTACCCGGACGGCGAGTTCTGGGTCACTGATCGCGCCGCACAGGCGCCTGTCGTGGAGGTGTCCGCATGAGCAAGCCGGTCGGCCCGTCCAATCCGTCCTCCTCGTCCTCCGCGTCCGGCTCGTCCGGCTCGTCCTCGGCCTCTGTGCCGGCCTCGCCGTCGGCCGGAGACTTCGCCGGCCTGCGCGCCCTGGTCACCGGCGGCGCGTCCGGGATCGGGCTGGCCACCGCCCGGATGTTGACCGCCCGTGGCGCGACCGTCGCCGTGCTCGACCGCGACCCGGCCGCCCTGACCGGCGACCCGGAACTGTCCTCGTTCACCGCGGACGTCGCCGACGACGCCTCGGTCACCGCGGCCGTCCGGGACGCGGCCACGCTGCTCGGCGGCCTGGACATCCTGGTCAACAACGCCGGCATCGGCGCGGCCGGCACCGTCGCCGACAACGAGGACGCCGAGTGGCACCGGGTGTTGGACGTCAACGTCGTCGGCCTGGTTCGGGTCACCCGGGCGGCGCTGCCGCACCTGCGGGCGTCGGCGCACGCCGCGATCGTGAACACGTGCTCGATCGCCGCGACCGCGGGGCTCCCGCAACGCGCGCTCTACTCCGCCTCCAAGGGCGCGGTGCTGGCGCTGACCCTGGCGATGGCGGCCGACCACGTCCGTGAGGGCATCCGGGTGAACTGCGTCAACCCCGGTACCGCCGACACCCCGTGGATCGGCCGGCTGCTGGACGCCGCGGCCGACCCCGCGCGCGAGCGGGCCGCCCTCGACGCCCGCCAGCCGATGGGCCGGCTCGTCGGCGCGGACGAGGTCGCGTTCGCGATCTGCTCGCTGGCGAGCCCGCTGGCGGCCTCGACCACCGGCACCTCGCTCGCCGTCGACGGCGGCATGCAGGGACTGCGGCTGCGGCCGGAATAACCCGATCACGACCGGGATCCTGGAGTCGAGGGAGGCGAACGCATCGTGCGCGCCCTCGACTCCGCGGTCGTTTTTCAGCAAGGGAGCATCGTTCGTGGACACCAACCGCATCGGCGGTACGCCGGTCGTCACGAGCTCGATCGGGCTCGGGGCGGCGGCGTTCGGAAATCTGTACACCGCGACCGACGACGAACAGGCGCACGCGACCGTCGAGGCCGCGTGGGCCGCCGGCATCCGCTGCTTCGACACCGCGCCGCACTACGGGGTGGGGCTGGCCGAGACCCGGCTCGGGGCCGCGCTGCGCGGGCGCCCGCGCAGCGCGTACACGATCTCGACCAAGGTCGGCCGGCTGCTCGTCGACGACCCGGCCGCGCCGACCGCGGCGGACGGCTTCGTCGACACGCCGCGTCGGCGACGCGTGCGCGACTACTCCGCCGACGGCGTGCGACGCAGTCTCGAATCCAGCCTGGAACGCCTGGGGTTGGACCGGATCGACATCGCCCTCGTGCACGATCCCGACGAACACTGGGAGCAGGCCGCGCACGAGGCGGTACCCGCGCTGGTGGCCCTGCGCGAGCAGGGTGTCGTGGGCGCGATCGGGGTCGGGATGAACCAGTCCGCGATGCTCGATCGCTTCGTCGCCGAGACCGACGTGGACTGCGTGCTGCTCGCCGGCCGGTACACGCTGCTCGACCACAGCGGCCGCGCGCTGCTCGACCACTGCGCGAAGCGCGGCGTCTCGGTGCTGGCGGGCGGCGTATACAACAGCGGTCTGCTCGCCGACCCGCGACCGGGCGCCCACTTCGACTACGCACCGGCCGACGCCGACCTGCTCGCCCGCGCCCTGCGCTTGCAGGCGATCTGCGCGCGCTACGACGTCCCCCTGCGCGCCGCGGCGATCGGATTCGCCGCCACGCACCCCGCGGTCGCCACCGTCCTGGTCGGCGCCCGCAGCCCGGAGGAGGCGGCCGACGCGGTCACGATGGGCGAGTGGAACGTCCCGGCGGCCCTGTGGGCCGAACTCGCCGCCGCGACCTGAGACTCGACTCGCCCCGCACTGGGGCAGGGCGAGCCGAGCGGCCCGTTTCCCGCCGGGGAAACGGGCCGTTTCGTCGCGTGGTTGCGTATTGCCTGGTCACTTCGTTGTCGCGTTGCTGCGCCGGCCCGCCGCCGCGCACACGGTGCACACGGTGCCGACGAGAGAGCCCGACCGTACGTGAAGTACGGCCGGGCTCTCGGGTGACCGCGAACGGGGTCGGAGGCTACTTGGTCACGTATGCCGCGTCGAACTGGAGGTAGCTGCCTCCGGTCTTGGTGAGTGTGACGGTGTGCGGGCCCGAGGTCGGGAACTTCACCGAGTACACCTTCTGGCGGGGCGCGTACGATCCGCCGTTGTCGGTGGTGGCGGTTCCGGCCGCGATGCCGTCGAGGGTGACATCGGCGGTTGCGTAGCCGTCGCCCATCGGGGCGAGCACGTCGACGGCGCTGCCGGTGAACGTGATCGTGACCGAGTCGCCGTTCGTCGAGGTCCAGGTCACGTCGTCGCCGTGGTCGCCGCCGCCGCGATTGCCGGAATGGGTCCAGGCGCCCTGGTAGGAGACCGCCGGATCGGTGTCGTTGAGCGCCATCGGGCCCTCGATCATCCGGGCGCCGTCGATCGCGAGCCGCACCCCGGAGACCTTGACCAGCTTGACCGTGTGCGTGCCCGGCGCGAGGTGGCGCGCCGCGTACAGCACCGACTGCGGTCGGGGCCACCAGGAGAAGCCGTCCAGCCGTTGGACGAGCGCGCCGTCGAGGTAGACGTCGTACTTGCCGCCCAGCAGGTTGCGCGGGCCCAGGACGTCGGCGGCCGTGCCGGTGAACGTGTACGTGACCGAGCTGTCGTTCGCGGTCGCCGCCTGCACGTCGTCACCGAGATCACCGGTCCAGCGGTTGTTCGTGTGCGTCCACGCGCCCTCCCACACGAAGCCCGCCGTGTCCTGGTTGACCGGCTTGGCGTCGATGCGTTCGGCGTTGCCGCGCAGGGCCTGGCGCACATCGTTGAGGATCGAGAGGGACTGCTCGGAGACCTTGCCGTCCTCGTACATCATCATGTTGAAGCTGAGCGGGACCTTGCGCGAGGCGGCGTCCAGCGCCCAGTCGACGGCCTGCTTGGCGGAGAAGTTCGGGCCGCCGATCTTCTGGCCGCGCAGGTGGATGCCCCAGTCGTCCTCCATCCGGAACATCGCGTGCTGGAGCAGGCCCTGCTGCGGACCGGAGCGGAAGATGCCGTCGCCGCCGACCGGTGCGCTGCCGTCGATCGGCTCGCCGTGCACCTCCTCGGCGAAGTAGGTGTCCTGGAAGTCGGTGTAGCGCGGCAGGATCCACGAGTTCCAGGAGACCATGCGCGCCGGGTTGCCGGTGCGCGCGATCTTCTCCAACTCCTCGAACGGGGCCGGGTAGTAGATCAGGCCGTCGTCGAAGAAGAAGCCGTCGAGCTTCTTGCCGTAGCGGGTGCCGATGTCCGCGACGACCTGCTTCCAGTTGTTCAGCAGCGTGCTGCGGTCGCCGGTGCCGGTGGTGTAGAAGGTGCTCGGGAACTTCTGGGTGGGCCACCAGGCCGCGTCCTCGGTGCCCAAGTGGTAGTACAGCGTGAAGCCCAGGCCCTCGGCGTGCAGCGCGTCGGCGATCTCGCCGATCAGGTCGCGCTCGGCGGTCAGGTCGCCGTTGCCGACGACCTTGTCGATCGCCGCGTTCGGGCCGTCGACGTGGTAGCCCCACCAGCTGTACGACCAGATCACGTAGCCCGCGCCGGTGCCCTTGACCATCTTCACGAAGGCCGGCACGTCGAAGTCGGCGGCCTGGCGATTCAGCGACTTGGCCGGCCCGCCGTTCTCCGGGAAGCCCCAGGAACCGTACTGGAACATCAGGCCGTAGCCCGCCGACGCGAAGTCGGAGGTGTTCGCGCGGGCATCGGCGATCCGTGCCTCGCGGGCCGGGCGGTCCTTCTCCCGGACCAGTTCGAGCGACTTGACCTGCACGTCGCCCGCGAGCGTCGCGGTACGGCTGAGCACGATGGTCGACGTCCCGGACGGCAGCGCGAGCTTGCCCGCGTCCACGCGCGCCCAGCCGCCGGCGGGCTGGGCGAACCCGGTCGCCGCGGCCGAACCGCGGACGCCGATCTTGAACGTCTGGCCCGGTGCCGCGTTGAGCATCCCGGTGATCCGGTACACGTCGCCCTTGGGCACGGTCACGGTCCACGCGAGGTAGTCGTCCGAGGTCCTGAAGTTCTCGACCCAGAAGTTCTTCCTGGTGTCGGGGGCGAACACGGACATCGAGGGCGTGCGCTCGGCGGCCGTGCCCATCAGGGTCGTGACGTTGTCCCTGACCGCCTTCTGGTCGACCGGCAGCGGGACCTGTCCCGCCTGCGGGACGGCGCCCGGTGCCGCGGCAGGCGCCGATTCGGCGGGCCGGGATGTGCGCGCCGCGTGTGCGGCGGGCGCGACGACCACGAGCGGCGCGCACATGGCCGCGGTGGTCGCCAGGATGGTGCACCATCGTCTCAACATCGGTCAAGACTCCTTGCTTGTCGCCGGGAGGGTGCTGATGGATCGGCGCCGCCGCGGCCAGGCGGCGGCGCCATACGCGAATGCCCGGCGGTACGGGCGTACGGCCGGGCATTCGCGGGTTCGAGGGGTGGGGTGCCCGATCAGCGCAGGGCAGCTCCGGATTCGGCGTCGAACAGGTGGATCCGCGCGGGGTCCAGGGCCAGTTCGACCTTCGCGTCCGCGACCGCGGCGCTCTCGGCCGGGAAGCGGCAGGCGATCGGCGCACCGGCCGAGGCCGCGTCGTCGCGTACCGCGCCGAGGGTGACATAGACGTTCTTCTCCGCGCCCAGCGCCTCGACGTACTCGACGATCGCCGGGATCCGCACATGCTCGGCGGTGCCCCCGAGCATCGATGCGTCCAGCAGGTGCTCGGGCCGCACGCCGACGGTGACCGGTCCTTCCGGATACCCGCGCTCGACGGCGGGCAACGGTACGTCCACGCCGCCGAGTACCACCTCGGTACCTCGCTCGCCGGTGCGCAGCCGCGCCTCGACCAGGTTCATCGGCGGCGTGCCCATGAACGACGCGACGAAGGTGTTCGCGGGGCAGCGGTAGATCTCGTCGGGCGTGCCGATCTGCTGGAGGCGACCCTCCTTGAGCACCGCGACCCGGTGGCCCATGGTCATCGCCTCGACCTGATCGTGCGTCACGTAGATCATGGTGGTGCCGACCCGGCGCTGCAGGCGGGCGATCTCGCCGCGCATCTGCACGCGCAGTTTGGCGTCCAGGTTCGACAGCGGCTCGTCCATCAGGAACAGTGCGGCGTCGCGGATGATCGCCCGGCCCATCGCCACGCGCTGGCGCTGGCCCCCGGAGAGTTGGCCGGGCTTGCGGTCGAGGTAGTCGGTCAGCTCCAGCATCGCCGCCACTTCGCGCACCCGGCGCTCGATCTCGTCCTTGGGCCGCTTGGCCAGGCGCAGCGGGTAGGCGATGTTGCGGGCCACCGTGTAGTGCGGGTAGAGCGCGTAGTTCTGGAACACCATCGCGATGTCGCGCTCGCCGGGGTGCACGTCGTTGACGACGCGGTCACCGATGCGCAGTTCGCCGCCCGTGATCGATTCCAGGCCCGCGATCATCCGCAGCAGGGTGGACTTGCCGCAGCCCGAGGGGCCGACCAGAACCAGGAACTCGCCGTCGGCGATGTCCAGATCCATGCCGTGCACCGCGACGTGCCCGTTCGGGTAGGTCTTGGACACCTGGTCCAACATCACCTGGGCCATGAGTGCTCCAACGTGCAGAAGGGGTGGTGGGCGGTCGGGGCGGGCGCGGTCATTCCTTGACTCCGCCGCTGGTCAGGCCCGCGGTGATGAAGCGCAGGCCGAAGACGACGAGCAGCAGCGCGGGGACGGCGAGCAGCACCAGCGAGGCGTTGTACTTGCCGATGTCCGAAGGGCTGGTCGCCAGGTACTGCTGGAAGGACTGCACCGCCTTCGCGGCGGTCGTGTACTTCTCGTCGGTGAACAGCAGGCTCGGGAACAGGAAGTCCTGGAGCGACCACATGACGCACAGGATGGAGAGGTTGACCAGCGCCGGCCGGCACAGCGGCAGGTAGACCGTGCGGAAGACCTGCCAGTGCCCGGCCCGGTCCATCCGCGCCGCCTCGATCAGCGAATCGGGGATGTTGTCGCCGAAGTTGCGCAGCAGCAGCACCGCGAACGGCAGGGTCAGCGCCGCCTCGGGCAGCGCGACGCCCAGGTAGTTGTCGAACAGGCCCGCCTCGCGGATCGTGTAGTACAGCGGCACCAGGATCGCGGTCCCGGGTACCGCCAGACACAACACGATGCCGTAGTACAGCGCCTCCTTGCCGCGGAAGTGCAGCTTGGAGAAGGCGTATCCGGCGAGCGCGCCGACGCTGACCACGATGCCGGCGTGCAGTACGGCGATGATGAAGGAGTTCAGGTAGGTGTCGTAGATCGTGACGTCGCCGACCGGGTCGGTGAACAGCGCGGTGTAGTTGCCCGTTCCGCCGCCTTCGAGGGATCGCTTGATCGCCGCGTAGATCGGGAAGAGCCAGATCGCGCCCATCAGCAGGAGCATGCCCTGGAGGATCCGGCGGTCGCGCTTGCGACCGGTGAGTACGCGCATGGCGTCGCTGGTCTCGGCCACGGTCTACTCCTCGGACTTTCCGGTGAAACGGAGCTGGATCGCGGACAGCAGGAGCGCGAGCAGCAGGACGACCACGGCGGCGGCCGACGCGTAGCCGACCCGGGGACCGGGCGAGGTCGCGTAGTTGTACACGTAGGTGCCGGAGATCTCGGTGCCGCCGGCCGGTCCGCCCTTGGTGGAGAAGAAGACGATCTCGAAGGCACGGAAGGACATCAGCAGGATCGAGACGACCACCGTCTTGTGGGTGGTGCGCATCAGCGGGAAGAGCATCGTGCGCAACAACTGCCAGAACGAGGCGCCGTCCAGTACGGCGGCTTCCAGGAGTGAGGTGTTCAGCGCGCTCAGGTCGGCGGTGTAGTACATGATCGGCAGGCCGACCAGGTAGACGAAGATGCCGATGACCACGGCGTACGCCAGGCCCGGTTCGGTCAGCCAGTGACCGGCCAGGAAGTCCAGGTGGGCGCTGCGCAGCGTCTCGTTGAGGGTGCCGTAGCGGTTCTCCATCATGCCGCCGAACACCGAGGCGACCAGTGCGACGGGCATCAGCGAGGGGACCAGGAAGACCGCGTAGAAGACCTTGCGGCCGCGCATTCCGGTGCTCAGCACGACGGCCAGGAAGAAGCCCAGGGTCAGTGCGCCGGCGACGGCGGCGGCGGCGAACACGACGTTGTTCAGTAGCGCCCGGATGAACCGGTCGTCGGTGAACAGCAGTCGATAGTTCTCCAGACCGACCGACTCCGCGTCCAGGAAGGACAGGTCGGTGCGCTGGAGGCTGGTGCGAGCCAGGAACACGAAGCCGAAGACGTAGAACACGAGGTAGAAGGCGAGGAGCGGGAGGAGGAACAGCAGCGCCGTGCGCATCATCCCCCGCTGCTGCGGGCCGTCGATCCGCTTGGTTTTGCGTGTGCGACCGGCCTTGCCTGCACGGCGCAGGCCGGGCAGACGGCGGGGGGCCGCCGGCCCGGCCCCGGCTGACGCGGTGCCGGCCGGGCCCGGGGCGGTGGTGGTCATGATGGGCGTCCTTGCCGATCGGGGGCGGTGCAGCGGCGTGCCGGCCGAGGGAGGGCGGCGTGTTCCACGCGCGTGCTTGGGGTGCGCCGGGTGGTGTGGCTACTTGCTGTAGCGGCCGCTCCTGAACTCCTCCTGGAGCTTCTTCGCCTCGGAGGAGGGGTCGGAGCCCTGGATGACCTTCTTGACCGTGTCGCCGGCGACCACGGTGAAGTCGCTCATGTTGTTGCGCTCGCCGACGGAGGAGTCCACGAGCTGCTGGAGCGCGGTGTAGCCGGCCTTCGCGGTCTCGGTGGACAACACGTCCGGCGCGAGCGCGAAGTCCTTCTTGCTCGGGAACAGGCCCAGGTCCGCGCCCCATACGGAGACGCCGTCGCCGACGGTCAGGAACTTGAGCAGTTCGGCCGCTTCCTTGGGGTGCTTGGAGTTCTTCGGGACGGCCAGACCGGTCTCGATGAAACCGCGCAGCGAGGGGGTCGCGGTCGGGTTCAGCACGGGCAGGGCGGCGGCGCCGACGTCCTTGATGTCGATCTTGTTGGCGCTGCGGTAGCCGGGGGAGAGCATGCCCGCGTCCCAGGTGCCGCCCAGGTAGAACGCCGACTTGCCGGACGCGAACAGCTCGGTGGCGCGGGTGCCGGTCAGGTCGAGGGTGTCCTTGCTGAGCGTGCCGTCCTTGTACAGGCCCGCATAGTCGCGCAGCGCGCCGACGTAGGCCTCGTTGTCCCAACGCCCCTTGCCGTAGCGGATGTCGTTGAACAGCGTGGGTGCGGTCTGCCCGGCCACGGTGAGGGCGACCTCGTCCTGGAACCACGAGTCGCCGGCCATCACAACCGGGATGCTGTCCGGCGCCGTCGCCTTGACCTTGGTGACGGCTTCCTTGAGCTCGGCCATGGTCTTGGGCACGGTGGTGACGCCGGCCCGGTCGAGCATGTCCTTGTTGTAGAACATCGCGGCCGAGCCGAGTCGGCCCATCGGGATGAAGTAGAGCTTGCCGTCCTTGACCAGCTTCCGGCTCTGGTCCAGGGCCTTCGGTGCGAGTTGGTTCAGTACGTCGTCACCGATGCCCAGGTCGGCGATCGGGGTCAGCTTGGCGTGCAACTGCTCGGCCATCGCGGAGGTTTGCACGCCGACCAGGTCGAGTTTCTGGCCGCTGTTGAGCGCCAGCGGAAGCTTCTTCTGGTAGTCGGAGTTCGTGCCGAGCTGGAGGTCGACCTTGATGTTCGGGTTCGCGGCCTCGAATGCGGCGATGGTCTTCTTGAGCGTCGCGTCGGTCGGGAACCAGGTCGAGTACTTGAGGGTGACCTTGCCGTCGGTCGAGGACGACGCGCCGTCGTTGCCGCACGCCGAGGCCGACATGGCGAAAGCCGCGATACCCGCCACCGTGGTGGCGAACCGCCGTATCCCTGAGCTCTTCATGGTGCTCCGTAAGTTGTTGGAACGCTCGTGGCTCGGACCGACCCCGTGATCGAGCCGCGCAGGGCATCTTGTGAGGCACCTGCGGAGGGATGTGAGGGTTTGCGGGTCGCCCTTCAGGCGATCCCGCGCTGAGTCGGAGCTTATACATCCGATCTCTGGCCGCACAAGGGTTACGGAGTGCTGCGGCCGACTCGATACCTGGGTCCGTCTTTACAGGCAATCCTGACCTCGATGACACTGGATATCGGGGCTTTGGCGGTGAGATGCGCAGTTCTCGATCGAAGGCGGAGTTGTCGGTTCCCTACTGACGGTGACAAATACATCGGCTCTTTGTGATGGTGGGAGGTGTGCGTCGCCGAGGGATGCGGGTCGGGCCCTGGGCATCACAGGCTCCAGACCAGGGGCAGGGTCGCCTCCTTGCCGTCGGCCGAGTAGTCGTGCGGGACCTCCGTCAATTCGCCCATGCGGGCCTGCCATTCGATGTTGACCGGCAGGTCGGCCAGGGAGGTGAGCAGTGCCGCGTAGTCGTCGCATTCGAGTACGTGGAACAGGTCCAGGCCGCTGCGCCAGATGTTCCACTCGTGCACGCCGGCCGCCCGGATCGCGGCGATCAGTGCGGCCGGCACCTCGCGGTGGGCCTGTTCGTACTCGCTCTCGCGGCCGGCCGCGAGTCGGGTGTGCAGGGCTACGCGCATGATGAACTCCCAGGTGGGTGGTGGGCTTTGGGTGGTTGTTGTCGGTGTCGGTGACGGCGTCGAGCCTTGACAGTGGGTCGGCCGTCACGCTTCAGTGATCGGATCAATTCTTCGGATTGCCGCAACTTCGTTGCGCAACTCGGACTCTAGACAACGCAATGATCCGATGACTACCTCTCATGTACAGGAGGTCCGAGCGTGACCGTTTCGGTGCGAGTGGACGCGCATCACCACCTGTGGGATACGGCCGAGCGCGAATACGGATGGATGGACGGCGCCTGGGCGGACCCGCTGCGCGGCCGGTTCGGGCCGAACGAACTCGCGGCGGCCGTCGGCGGTCGGGCGGAGGTGGCGACGATCGCCGTGCAGGCGGTCGCCGACACCGCGGAGAGCGCCGAACTGCTGGCGATCGCGGCCGACCCGGGCACGCCGGTCGCCGCGGTCGTCGGATGGGTGGACCTGACCGCTTCGGACGCCGCCGATCGCATCGCCGCACTGCGCGCCGGTCCGGGCGGCGAGCACCTGGTCGGGATCCGGCACCTCGTCCAGGACGAGCCCGACCCCGAGTGGCTGCTGCGCCCGGACGTGACCCGCTCGCTGGCCGCGCTGACCCGCGCGGGCCTGGTGTACGACCTCCTGGTCAGGGCGCCGCAACTGGCCGCCGCGGGTCGGGTGGCCAGGGAGCATCCGGAACAGTCCTTCGTGCTCGACCACATCGGCAAGCCCGAGATCGGCGTCGGCCGGTGGGAACCGTGGGCCGAGGCGATCCGTGAGATCGGTGCGCTGCCCAACGTCACGGTCAAACTGTCCGGCGTCGTCACCGAGGCCGACTGGCGGGAATGGACGGTCGACCAGGTCCTTCCCTATGCACGTCACGCGCTGGAGACGTTCGGGCCCGAACGCACCATGTTCGGCTCGGACTGGCCGGTCTGCACGCTCGCCGCCTCGTACGAGGACGTGCTCTCCGTCGCCGAACGCACCTGCGCCGACCTGTCGACGGCCGAGCGCGAGCGCGTCTTCGGCGGTACCGCCCGGGCGGTGTACGGGTTCTGACGACCCGGCGGGGACGGCGGAGCCGGGGCATGCGGGCGGCCGATCCGGGTCAGGCCCACCCCTTGCGAATCGCCAGGGCGCCGGCCTGGAATCGGCTGTCCGCGCCCAACAGGGCGAGCAGGTCGCCGACCCGGCGGCAGTACGTGCGCGCGGACAGGCCGATCCGGGCCGCCCCCGCCTCGTCGGTCAGACCGGCGAGCAGGCAGTCGAGTACGGGAAGCAGGTGCGCGGGCGGTTCCTCGTCGCAGGGACGGGCGTTCGGGTCCTCGCCGCTCTGCCACGAACGTTGGTGGGCCCGGACCAGGGCGCGGACGACGACGGGGTCGCGGACGAGAAGCATGCCGTTGTACAGGACGTCGAGGTCGACCGGGACCAGTGCCACCGACCGGTCCATGACGCCCATCCGGAACGGGATCTCGTCGATCAGTCGGGCCTGACCACCGTCACGCCATCGGATGGTGCCCACCTCCGCGTCCCGGGCGAGGCCGCGGCGTGAGGTGATCTGGCGAACGTGCGGAACGCGGGCCACGACCTCGCGGACACACGTCGCCGCGTGCGCGAGCATGCGCTCCGGCACGCCCTGCCCGATGCAGCCGGACGGGTCGTCGAAGGTGAGCAGTTCGTGCCGGGTGGCGGCGGAGAGTCGGGCGGCGATCGTGCCGACATGCTCGGGGCGCACCCGCTGGGCGGGCGGCCTGATTCCGCGATCGGCGTGAAAGGCGGACTCCGCCAGCGTCTCGCTCAACGACTCGCGAAGGACCGAACGCGCCGGCGCAGGGTCGAACGACACCGACATGACCGCCCTCCTCGGACAAGCATGGATGAACCCGTCATCACCGAGAGTACGCAACCGAGCGTATGGCGCATTCGATTTTCCGATGGTCGAAGTGCATCGAAGTGCATCGAAGTGCATCGAAGGGGGTCGAAGCGGGTCGAGGTCGGTTGGAGACGTTGGAGACGTTGGAGACGTTGAAGTTTGTACCACTGGCGAGTTCACGCCATCGGGGCGCACGGGCGAAGCCGCGCTCGGCACAGTGATCTCGGGCCGCACAGCCGACCACCCCGCCTCGCCGGACGACGCGACACCGCGTCTCCGGTGACGTCGCACCGCGTCGGCGGCCCCGTACCGACGGATTCCCGTCCGTCGAGGACATGCGAAACGAGATCCGAAGATGCGCATCAACCATCCCGCGCGCCGCGCGGCGACCACACCGAACGCCGACCGAAAGGGAAACCCCGTGTCCATTGCTCGTACCACCCTCGTCACCCTGTCCACCGCCGTGTTGCTCGCGATCCCGGCGACCATGGTCACCGCCCCGACCGCCGGTGCCGCCTCCGTCGCCCCGGGACCGGGGTGCGCACAACTGGGCAACCACGGCCCCGGTTGGGCGGACATCGTCAACGACTGCTCGCACGGCATCAACGCCTCGGTCGAGATCGACGGTTGGGATCCCGACTGTGTCGCGATCCCCGCCAAGGAGACGCGCAAGGTCAGCTTCGCGGCGGACGCCGCTGCCTACTACGCGTACGAGTGCTGAGCATTCACCGCTCTCGGCGGAGCCCCGACCGGCCGCGCCGGCCGGTCGGGGCTCCGCCCTCGTCGTCCGGGGCGACCGACTCCGGCTCACCCGGGCGCCGGCGCCGCCCCCGCGCAGCCGCCGTCGCGCCAGAAGTCGAGGTTGTGCGTGCTCGCGTAGTCGACGGGTGCGATCCGGTCCGGGGCCAACGACTGGGTCTGCGGCGGTGCGGACGACGCCGGTGTGTCGACGAAGCGCGGCCAGTACGGCAAACCCCGGCGATTCGGGTCCCCGTCGGCCGCGAAGGCCGCCCAGTAGTCGGTCATGGTGTCCGACAATCGCACCTGCGCGGGGGTGAACAGGCGCTGCGCCGCCGGGTCTTCGAAGAGGTACGGGGTGTCCGCGGCATGGTAGGCGCCGAAGTCGAAGCGGCCGGGCAGCGGCAGGTACATCGGCGCACCCCGATCGGCGAACTCGTAGGCGTAGGTCGGCACGAAGCGGGCGAAGGCGGTGTTCTGCGCGTACGTTCCGCGCGCCCACATGCGATCGGTGACGACCGTGGACCAGGCCAGCGCGGGGTACGGGAAATCGCGCACCGGATACTCGGCGAGCACGCATTCCCGCCGGCCCGGGAACGCGGTCTCCACCGCCTGCCCGTAGTGCTCCTCGGTGAACGGACGTGCCACCGGGTCGTAGTTCGCGCCGACGAACAGACGGTGCTCGTCCCGGGTGGCCCCGGAGAGCACCGACACCCGGTGGAATCGACCCTCGCGCAATGCCCGTTCCGGCAGCTCGGGCAGGACCTCGTTGCCGAAGGCGAAGGCCTGGAAGGCGTTCATGATGTACGGCACCCGGAGCAGCCGCTCGACCGGCAGTGCGCGCAGGCAGCGCAGCACCTCGCCGGGATCCGACGCCGAACAGCCCAGGGAGGCGGCCGTCTCGACTCCGGTGTCCTGCATTTCGCGCGTGGTGCGCCAGCTGTACCACGGATACGCCGGAACGCCCGGGCCCATCGCGCCCGCGGGCATGTCCATCATGGCCTCGCCGCTGGAGACGGCGGCGCGCCGGAACAGGCCGCGGGCGGTGGGCGAGGTGAGATGCGCGCCGATCGCAGCGGCGCCGAACGACGAACCCGCCACCGTCACCCGCTCCGGATCGGCGCCGAACGCGCGGGCGTTGCGTTGCACCCAGCGCAGCGCGGCCTGCTGATCCTGGAGGGCGAACGTGCCCGAACCGGGCAGGCCCGGGTGGGCGAAGCCGCCGAAGACGCCCAGTCGGTAGTTGATCGTGACCACGACCACCCCGCGGTCGGCGAACCGGCGACCGTCGAAGAATCCGCCGCCGCCGACGGTGCCGTCCCCGTGGATCCACACCAGCACCGGCGCGGCGCGCCCCGGAGTGGTCCGCGCCGGCGTGGTGACGTTGAGCACCAGGCAGTCCTCGGCGCTGCTCGACACCTGCGCGTGGGCGGCCTGAAGCTGCGCGCACAGCGGACCTGGGGTGGTGGCGTCCCGGACGCCTCGCCACGGCGGGGCCGGCCGCGGGGCGGTCCAGCGGTGGTCGCCGGTCGGTGCTCCCGCGTACGGGATGCCGTGGAAGAGGCGGTGGTCGGCGGTTCGGACGCCACGCACCAGGCCGGCATCCGTGCGCACCACCGCGCCGGTGGCGGACGCGTCGGCGCGGTGGCCGAAACCGGTCGCGGAGCCGGAGGCCGCAGCGCTCGACGCCGACAACACCGCCCCGGCCAGAATCAGTGCCGCCAGGGCTCGTTTGCCGCCTGTCGGCGGAGTCCATCGCGCGGTCATGGTGTGGTGTTCATGGTCTTGTGCTTCCTTTCCCGGACCGAGGATGTTCCGGTCCCCTCGCCGGTGCTGGATCAATCGGCCGTGGGTGGTGGCGTGGCCCGTGTGGGTCGTAGGGGCCGTCCGGGTCACACGGGCCGTGTGGGTTGCGTGGAGGATGTGGATTACACGGGCCGTGTGGGCCGCGTGGAGCGGTCGTTCGGGTGCGGCGTGTGGATTGTGGGGCCGAGGGTCGTGGCCTTGCGGGGCGGCGGTTCACAGTCGCCACCGGACTTCGGGATCCGGCGTGTAACAGCACGTCGCGCCGGTCGAGATGGCGGCCCGCAGGTGCGCCGCGAGCTCCGGATGCCGCTCGTCCAGGCGTCGCAGGGTGTCCCGGATGCGGGCGGTGACGGTCTTGCGCGCGCGTTCGCTTTGATCGCCGAGGCGGCGCACGCGTCCGCCGAGGCCGGCCGCGCGGCGCAGTTCCGTCACCAGGGCGGCCCGCTCGCGGTCGTACTCGGCGGCCTGCCGGTCGTCGCCGCGGCCCAGGGCCCGGTCGATCTCCTCGTCGAGCCGATCCAGGCGGCGGCGGTAGCGCGTGCGCGCCTCGTCGTCCAACACCGTGTCCCCGCCGATGGTCGCCGCGGTGGAGACGACGGCTCCGCCCTCGGGCGCCAGCAGCCCGGTCGCCGGGATCGCGGTGCCCGGTTGTCCGAGCAGGCGGTGTACGTCCCGAAGCCCCTTGGCATCGGGCACGTGCACCACACGACCGGCGAAGCCCAGCCGCCAGACGGCTCCGTCCGGGCGGAACTCGCAACAGTGGGTATTCGGTTGTGCCGGCTTCGTCGACGCTGCCGCCCCGGCGTGCCGATCGGGCGTTGTGGGGCGGGTCGGTTCCGATGGCCCCGGGAGGTTCCCGGGCTCCTCCGCGTCCGCCGGCTCCTCCGCGCGCGCCGGGTCCGCCGGTTCCGCCGGTTCCGCCGGGTCCGTCGGCTGTGCGCGGCGGCGCGGTGGGGTGCTCAAGCGGCGTACGCGGTCGACCAGGTGTGCCATCCCGAGCCGATGTGCCTCGGCCCCCGCGTCGGTCAGCAGTACGCCGGCCCGGGCGCGGTCGCCGTCGGCGTCCCGGGCGAGCAGGGCCTCGGCCAACTCGATGCCGGCGCGGGTCGACCAGGGACGGGCGTGCAGTCGGTCCGCCGAGCGACGGGCGTCGGCGAACTCGCGTACCGCGTCGTCCCAGTGTTCCCGGGCGGCGTCCACGAGGCCCGCCCACAGGGACGCGGGTCCGGCGATGTCCCATCCGTAGAGCGAGACCAACCACCGGCCCCGGTACGGCGCCAGCGCGGCGCGCGCCTGCTCGCACCGTGCCGGATCCCGGTCCGCGGCGGCGAACTGGGCCTGGTGGCGCAGCCACAGCGGAACGATGCTCCGGTGCGCCACGGCGCCGTCGCCGTCGCCCACGGGAATCGCACACGGGTACCGGGGCCGGTCGCCGGACTCCAGCGCGCCGATGCTCTCCAGCAGATCCGCGAACGGGTGATCGTGCTCGCGCAACGCGCGATGCGCCCGATCCAACTCCGCGCGGTCGCCGCGCAACAGGGCCATCGACCAGGAGTGTTGGCAGCCGAAGTGGCGGTAGCTCGGCCGTGGACCGTCGAGCGCCAGCACCTCGCCGAGCAGCGACTCGGCCTCCTCGAAGCGACCCTGACACGCACTCACCACACTGCGATCGATCAGCGAGGTGAGCGTCATCCGAGGCGAGCCGCCCGCCCGGGCCACCGCCTCCAGCGCGTGCAGCCGGTCCAGGAAGCGCGGATCGCCCAGCTCCAACAGGGCCACCCAGCGCAGCGACATCGCGATGTGTTCCATCCAGCGGTCGCCCCGACGGCGCGCCACCTCACTCAACTCCGCGGTCAGGGAGGCGCGTTCGGGCACGGTGTCCGGCCCCCACGACGCCTGTACCGCCGCCCACAATCCGGTCTGCAGGGCGTGGTCGTCACCGTCGCGGCGGGCGGCGGCCGTGACGTGCCGGGCGACCACCGCCGCGGGCACGCAGGGATCGCCGTACGGGGTGGGGGAGTCGGCCGCGGCAGCGAGGGCGGACGGCGCGGGCCGTGGGCTCGGGGAGTCCGTGGTGAGAGCGGTGTGTGCCTCGTGCAGAAGGCGAGCCTTCAGGCCCGATGTGTCGCCTCGGGCGTCGACCGAGAGCAGAGTGAGCGCCACCAGGCCCAGCAGTACGGGGTCCTGCCGACGGGCCGTCGCGGCGGCCTCCTCGAAGGCGAGCCAGGATCTACGGTGGGCGCCGACGAGTTGCAGGGCGAGCGCCAGGTCCAGGGTCAGCATCACCCGGCGGCGCGGCGCGTCGGTGCCCAGTCGCTCCAGCGCGTGCAGGTAGTGCCGCACCGCCTCCTCGTTCGCCAGCCGGGCCGCCGCGTGCCGGGCGGCGGCCACGAGGAGGTCGACCACCGTCCCGGGAGCGAGTTCGGCGCCGGCGAGATAGGCATGGTGGGCGGCCTCGTTCGGCCGCGACGAATGGGCGACGGACGCCGTGGCGGGCAGCGCGCGCACCACGGCGGCGTGCAGCCGGCACCGGCGGTCCTCGGCCAGGGACGCGTACAGGGTCTCGCGTACCAGGTCGTGGCGAAAGGCCAGCACGCCGTCCGCGACCGACTCCAGCACATGCGCGTCGACCGCGTCGGTCAACAATCGGTCGGCGGTGGTCGCCCCGGCCCCGGCAGCCCCGGCGAGCAGGTCGACATCGAAACTCGGTCCCAACACGGCCGCATTGCAGAGGAGTTCGACGACGGCGTCGTCGAGGAGTGCCAACCGGCGCCGAACGGCGGCCCGTACGCCGGGGGAGAGCGCGGTGACGGGCCGACCGGCGGCCCACAAGCGGGCGGTCTCCTCCACGAAGAACGGATTGCCGCCGGTGCGCCGATGCACCTCCTCGACCACCGCATCCTCGGGCCGGGCGCCCGCCGTACGGGTCATCAACTCCGCGACCTCGGCGCGGTTCAGACCGGCCGGGCGTACGATCGCCGTCTCCGCGCCGGCCGCGGGCAGCTGCCGGCCGGCCTGCCGTGCCTCGAACTCGCGGCAGGTGCCCACCACCAGCAGGTGCTCGAACCAGGTGTGTCGGGCCACGAATTCGAGCAGGTCCAGCGACGCCGCATCGGCCCAGTGCAGGTCCTCCAGGACCACCAGCAGCGATCGCCTCCGGGCCGCCGTGCCCAGCATCGTCGTCACCGCGTCGCCGATCGCCAAGCGGTCGGGGCCGGCGGCGGGCTCGCCCGGTGCGGCGGGATCACCCGGTGCGGCGTGCTCGGCCGGCAGGACGGGGAGCGCCGCGCCGGCCGCCGCCGTGATCAGGGCCCACTCGTCGTCGGTCGTCTCCCGTCGCAGATTCCGGAAGACCTGGGTCCACGGCCAGTAGTCGGGCGTGGCACCGGAGTCCCAGCACGTCCCGCGCAGCACGCACATGCCCAGGCCCAGGGCCTCGTGGGCGATGTGGCGCGCCAGGGCGGTCTTGCCGATCCCGGCCTCCCCGCCGACCAGGACGAGCCCGCCGCGGCCCGCGCGGGCCCGCTCGACCCGGGACCGCAGCACGCCCAGACAGTGGTCCCTGCCGATGAGTGCGGAAGGCACGGTGTCCTCTCGGGCCGAAACGCCGGGGCCGCCGGGCGACGAGCCACGATCGCATCGGAGCGCCGACCCACTGCCGACTCTAGTGCCGCGCCCGGCGACGTTCACCCCGTCGCGGCGCCCGGCACGGCACCTCGCCGCCCCGCCGAAACGTCCGAGTACTCCGGTACGAGGACGCTCCTGCGGCACGCCGACGCACCGCACCGAACACCGCTACGGGGCAAACGTCGCCGGGCGCGGCACTAGGAAGCCGGCGGATGGGCGTGTCGCATCCGCGGGCTCGATTCCCTCGAAAGGATGGCCCCCGGGCGGGACTCGCGGACACGCGCCGGGGCGACCCGGTAGGCCTCGGGAGCCAGATAGACCGTCACCCGCGGCGGGCGGGCCGGCGCCTGCACCAGGGAGAGGTACGAGATCAGTCCCACCCCGTCCGCCGGACGGCGCCTCGACACCGCGCCCAGCGCCCGATCGAGCAGGCCGGTGGGCAGCCCCTGGCGTCGAAGCAGCGAGGCCGCGCGATCGCGCGCGTGGCCGTCGTCGGTGACGTGGTCCCGCACCGGTAGATGCAGCGTGTAGGCGGCCGGAGTCCGGGGGTTGCGACCGGTGAAGGACAGGCAGGACACCGGCGGACGGCGATCGAAACGATCCGTGCCGGCGGCGATACGGCAGAACTCCACCGCCTGCCGGCCGCACCGCTCCGAGAACAGCCCGGCGACGCGACGCACACCGTCGAGGTCGAATCGGTGGTGCGCCACGTAGACCTTCACCCGCGGGGCCGCCCACGGGCCCAGGTCCACCGCGAAGAAGGCGAAGCGATCGTCGTGGGGGTACCGCGCCGCGACGTGCTCGCGCAGCAGTGGCCAGGCCCGTGCGCAGCCGAACCGGGCCAGTGCCTCCTCGACGACGTCGGCCGTATGTTCGGGGCCGTGCGCGGCCGGGTCCAGGTAGGCCTTGAATCCCGGTGTGCCCGGTGTCGCCGGCAGCTCCATCGCACACCACAGCGCGAACGTGCCCTGTGGCGCGGCCGGGAGGAAGAGCGTCTCGACGCGGCGCAGCGGATCGAGCGGGAAGTCCCAGCGTCGGGCCGTGCGTTGCAGGGCCAGCCGGCCAAGCCGACCGTTCTCGGCGAGCGTTGCCGCGCCGCAGCCGGGCTCGGTCAGCACCCGTACCCGCGGGCGGTCGCCGGCCGGGAAGGTCACCGAGAACTCCGCCGGCGTGTGGTCGTCGGAGACCCCGGACGGCGGTGCGGGCGCCGAGAGCGGCCGATCGGCCCCCGCGCCGAGCAGTTCGGTCAGCGAATCCCGGTACCGCCCCTCGGGATCGGCCGTTCCGGCCGCCCGACACAGGCGATCCAGTCGGCCGCGCAGATGATCTCCCAATGTGGCCGCGGCGTGTTCGAGTTCCCGCCGCGTCGCGGTGATCCCGTGCGGGTTGTCGACCATGGTCATGACCGGCTCCAAGCAATCCGTCCCGATGCCCGCGGGGTCGCCCACGGGCTTGCCGGGGAGGGGGAGAACGCGGGTCGCTCGCGACCCGCAGAGCCGCCCGGACGGCGGGCCCTACCGAAGAGGCGCCGGATTCGATCCGGCGGGTGCTGGATCGAATCCGGCACCGCAGGGGGCGCCACCGACCGCATTCGTGCCGAGGGCCGCGGCAGGTGCGCGGCCGCACGGGCGTTCGGTGCGAAATCTTCGTCACCAACGCTGGTGGGGTCCCGCGGATGGCGATCGTGGGGCCGGGGCGGAGGGTCCGTGGCTTCGCGACGACGGCGGTGTTCGTCGCGGTGGCCGGGTGCGGTGGCGGGGACGACGAACGGGACCGTTCGAGCGACCGATTCGCGCGCCGGTCGCGCGCGACGACGACTGGATCCGAAATCGAATCCACCACGGACCGGTGCCGTCGTGCGCGGGGCACCCTCCCGAACCCGGCGCAGCCGAGCGAGGACCGCTTCCCGAAGAACCGCGTGAACGGGTAATTTTCCGGAGCTGTAAGGCAGTTCGACGTCCGGCCGACGATAGTCCGCGGATCGCACGGGAGCAGGATGCCCCCTCGCCGAACCGGCCTTGCGCTATCCGAGGGCGCACGGACCCGTCGATGTGGCGGACTTCGCGACCTGCTCGGGTCTGCCGGTCACGTAGTGGCATCCTCGGGCCAGAGGCGGCTCAGACGCGGGACGTCGCCGGCGAGGACGGAGGCGAGGCGGCGTTGCCGGCTACGCCGCAGATCGGGCAGCGCCGCGCGAACGGTATCGCGTCGTCCGACCACGATCAGGGTGTGCGCGCAGGCGAGGGCCGGATGGTGATGATCGTCGGCCAAGCCGTGTCGGAGTGTGGTGTCGATGGAACCGCCGTTCCAGGTGACTCCCGTGTTGTGGAGTCGGCGCAGGGCGTCGGCGGCGTTGGTGCGGACCCTGTGGTGTGGATCGTGCAGGGCACCCTGGAGGAACGGCAGGGCGTCGGGATCCGCGGTATCGCCCAGTGCCGAACAGGCGAAGTGCCGTTGCCGGGGCTCATCGGAGGCGAGCATGCCCGCGTAGTGGGAGACCGGGGAAAGGCGACGTAAGCGGGCGACGCCGAGTCCGATCATGTACAGCGGGTTGGTCGGGCTGACGAAGGGTGGTCGGTATCGCTTCGGGAAGCGAAACCGGGCCATGCCGCGTGCCATGTCCTCGTAGAACGGTCGCAGGACATCGATGATCGGGTCGGGATCGCGGTCGGGGTCGAGTTCGGCGGCGATGCGAGCCGCGATCTCGCGGGTTTTCGACAACCGGAAGGGGGTTTCCTGCGTGGGCGCGGTGCGGGTGAGGAAGTCGGTGACGGCGGCTTCCGCCTGCGGGCCACGGATGCGGTACAGCGACAGGAGGCCGGTGCGCCGGGACAGCGGGTCTTCGGTGTGGAGTTGAGCGATCGCGTGGTCGAGGTCGTCGTTGATGGCCGGGATCCTTCCGGAAGCCGACGTGGAGGAGCGCTCGCACGGCGGTTCGACGATGGCTACCGAGATTGTGGCAGCCGACTCCGGTGATGCCGGGAGGTGGAGCGGGTGGTGGCCTGCGACCCGGCCGTGGGCGGTGGGCCGTCGGCCGGGGCGACGGCTCGGGTGTGGTCGGGATGTGGCGGGGCGTCGGGTCAGCAGGCGTTGAGGATTGTGGTGAGTGTGTTCTTCTCGGTGGAGTCGACGGTGAGTGCGTAGTCGTGCTTCACCTGGACCCAGGCTCGGGCGTATGTGCAGCGGTAGGACGTCTGGGGGAGCCACTCGGCGGGATCCCGGTCGCCCTTGGAGCGATTGGACGAGGCCGAGACGGCGATGAGCTGGGGGTCGTTCACGTCGTTGGCGAAGGTGCGACGACGGGTCGTGGTCCAGGCCCAGGCACCGGAGGCCCAGGCTTCGGACAGCGGTACCAGGTGGTCGATGTCGAACGTCGACGGGTTGGTGGTCACCACGTTGTCGTAGGCGCTGGTCCAGGTTCCGGAGGTCGCGGTGCACGCGCTGTTCGTGGTCACGCCGGCGCCGTCCCGCTTGAGGATCCATTCGCGGGTGTCGCAGGTCCCGGAGATGGTGATCCAGGTGGGGAACAGGTCGCGGTCGTAGCTGTCGCCGTGCGTTTCGGCGGTCGCGGTCATGCCGGCCAGGTAGGAGCGGGCGGTCGCCGCCGATATCGGCGTGGGCAGTGCGGCGTGCGCGGGGGCGGTCGCGGTGGCGGTCGCGGCCAGGGCAAGCCCGGCTATACACATGGTGGTTGCGGTGCGACGCAGGGCGGACGGAGCGGTCACGGCAGGGCCTCCCGAAGGCGGTTGGCGGCATCCGGCCCGGACCCGGGCGCGGATCGGCGCGCCCAGCGTGCCCGAGCACCCGGGTCCACCGGGACCCCACGCGGCGTGAATTCTTGGTGACGGGGCACCGCCGAGGCCCCCACGTGCGCGGATGTACGACGTGAACTTCGTTCTCCGGCAACCGAATCGGGGCGAGCCCGGCCGGAGGCAGATCAGGCCATCCAGCGCGCTCGGAGCACCCCGTCGGGGTCGGGCAGCACGGCCGCGACCGGGGAACGCGAAAGGGATGGGGTGCGTCGGAAGGGGTGGGGCCGTTGGGGCGGTCGGCGATGCGGTGCGAATCGGAGGAGATTCATGCGTTTTGGGCGGCGAGCGGGCGATCTCGGTCCCAGGAACGGGGGGCGGGCGTTGGCCCGACAGGCCCGTGAACTGGCCGTGCAGGGCAAGGAGCGTCGCGCGTTGGTTCGTGCCTCCACCGCATACGAGTTGCTCGCCGACGAGTGGCCGACGCGCGACGCGTTCGCGACCGCGGACGCGTTCGCGGACTGTGCCGCGGCGTTCACCGCGTTCGGCAACCACGGCATGGCCTTCCGCTGCCTGAGCTCCGCCGTCGACGTGCTGGGCCGGCTGCGCGAGGACGAGCCCGAGAACGGGCCCGCGCACGTACGCTTCGGCATCCTCGGCTACGCGGCCTACACCTCGGCCGTGGCCGGTGGCCGGGAGCCCGCCGCGCTCGTGGACGTGTTGGAGTTCACGGTCCGGGCGCTGACGACCGGCCTGGAACTGGGCCACGCCGAACCGGACACCTTCATCGAGGCCGCCAAGGCACTCGCCGATCGCTACGACGAAGACAACCGCCCCGACGACGCGGCGGCCGTCAGACGAGCGGTCGAGGGCATGGCCGAACTGGATTGACGCGGCCCGGCTCGGCCCGGTGCGCCCCCGCCGGGGTGGCCGGGCGGGGGCGGCGTGGGAGCGGTGGGTGTGTTCAGACCGTGGTCACTTCGGTGTCGGTCACCCAGACGTTGACCGAGCGGGTACCGCCCAGAAGGCCGGGAAGGGTGAAGGCCACGTCGAGGCGTCCGTCGAAGCGATGCCCGACGACCACGCCCCGGGTGCCCGCGGGGATCGACTGGGCGAGGGCGCCGCCGAGGTCCCGTACGGCCTCGACCTTCGTTCCGATCTGCACAGCGGGCCTTCCTCGTCGTCGGTGGGCAGGCGTTCAGTGGCGGCGGTGGCCGCGGCCGCGTCGGTGTCGGTCACCGTCCGGGTGCCGGTCACCGTCCCGGTCCCGGTCCCGGTTGCGATGCCGGACTCCGTTCTGGTCCAGGCTTCAGCCGGGACTCCGGCCCCGGCCCCGGCCCCGGTTCCGGCTCGGGCCCCGGTTCTCGGGTCGGAGCGCATGGGCGAGGGCATGGTTCGGTCGGCGGTGCGGTCGGTCACGATCGGCCGTCCGGGTCGGCGCCGCGGTCCTGTTGCAGGCGCCACAGTTCGGCGAACAACCCGTCCTTGTCGGCGAGGAGTTCCTCGAATGCGCCGCGCTGTACGACACGGCCCGACTCCATCACGACGATCTCGTCGGCCACCGCCACGTTGGCCAGGCGATGGGTGACCAGGACCACGGCGCTGTCCCGGGCGATGCCGCGCAGTCCGGCGAAGATCCGGTGCTCGGCCCGGGGATCGAGTGCGGAAGTGGGCTCGTCGAGGCAGATCAGGCCGGGTCGCCCGTACAACGCCCGGGCGATGCCGAAGCGTTGCCACTGCCCCACGGACGGATCGATGCCGCCCCACCACTCCCGGGCCAGAAGCGTGCCGAGGCCGCGCGGCAGGCCGGCGATGACGTCGTCCGCGCCGGAGGCCGTCGCCGCCCGGTCCAGGGCGGCGTCGTCGTCGGCGCGCGGTTGGCCGAGGTTGATGTTCAGCCGGGCGGACAGCGGCCACCGGGCGATCTCCTGCGGGACGTAGCCGAGATGGCCCCAGGCCGCGTGCGGGTCGAGATCCGCGATGTCGGTTTCGTCCCAGGTGACGCGGCCCTCGTGCGGCAGGTAGAGGCCGCACAGGAGGCGGGAGAGGGTGGATTTGCCGGAGCCGTTCTCGCCGACCAGGGCCAGGATGCGGCCCCTGCGCACCTCCAGGTCGACGCCGTCCACGGCGGCGGTCGCCTTGCCCGGGTAGTGGTACGTGGCGTTCTCCGCGCGCACGACGAGCGGCGAACTCGGCGCGAGGGTGCCCCGCTTCATGCCGTGACCGCCGGCTTCGTCGAGGAAGCGGGCCCAGTCGTCGAGGTAGAGGCCGACGCTGTACAGCCGACTGCCCGACACCACCAGACCGCCCAGTGCCGTTCCCACGGTGCGCAGCGCGATGACGGCGGTGCCGGCGGCGGCCACCGACATCCGGCCGGTGGAGAGCAGGTAGGCAAGGGTGGCCCACACCAGGCTCGCGGCGAGGCCGCCCACGGCGGCACCGACCAGGCCGATCTTCACGGTGGTCCAGGCGCCGGCCTGGGTGACGCGTTGCACCCGCTCGGCGGCGATCGAGTAGCGGTTGAGCAGGTACGGCGCCATGGTGCAGGCGCGGACCTGGTCGGCCCAGCGCTGGTCGGAGATGTGCCACCGCAGCATGTTGAGCAGCCGCCGCTCGTCCTGGGTGCGCAGCGTGGTCAGGTACTCGACCCTGGCCCCGCGTACCGCGGCGACTCCGCGCGGCAGCGCGCCGAGCAGGAGCAGCGGGAGCAGCACCGGGTGCAGGATGGTGAGGACGGACGCGGCGGCGATCAGGGACGCGCACGCGGCGAGCACGTCCTGGGATTGCGGCATCAGGCCGCGCATGGATTGCAGGCCGCGGTCGGCGGCGTCCCAGCGGTCCTGGTAGCCGGGATGGTTGTAGGCGGCCAACTCGGCCCGGGAGGCGGCCTGGAGGAGGAGCCATTCGGATTCGCGGGTCAGGCGAGGGGTGACCCGCGCGGACAGGCCGACGACGGCGATGCCGAGTACGGCGCGCAGGCCGACCGCCGAGGCGAGCAGGACGATGGAGGGCAACGCCTCGCGCAGGCGGTCGGCGACGTCGCCCGAGGAGATCAGTGCCGTGATCGTGCCCGTCGTCGCCAACAGGCCGCCGGCTTCCAGGAGCCCGGCGAGGACCTGGCATACGAGCAGCGCGATCAACGCGCCCGGATCGGCCCGCCAGGCCAGGCGCATCGCGCGGATGATCAGTCGGGGCAGACGGGCCGCCATCGCCCGGGTGGTGATCCTGGTCAGCGCGATCGCGGTGTCGCGTCCGGGTGGCGCGAACTGCGGCTCCTGGTCCGCGGGTTCGTCCGCGGCGGCGGGGTTCGGCGGGGTCGGTCGAGCGGTGCCGGCCTGGTGTGGGATGCCGGTGGACCCGGGTTTCGAGCGTGCCGAGGAGGGGTCTCCTCCGGTGGCTTTCGTGGTCATCGCGGTGCCTCCTGAAGCTGCGGGCGGGGTCGCCTGCGGGAGTGTCCGCTCATGCTTCTGGCGTGTGCCCGGCCCCGGCAGAGCGCACGGATGTGCGAGCAAGGCGCGGGGGCGACGAGGGCGCCCGGACCGGACGCTCGACCAAACGAGTCGCTGCCGGGTGTGATCGGACGGCCTTCGGGAAAGACCGCGCGGGGTCCGGTATTTCGGCGGCGCTGCGGCCGTGCGCCGGGCGCACGCGGGCGGAGCGCGAGACCTCCGCGAACGGCGGCATGCGCAATGGCCGCCCGGGGGCGAGTCGTGCGCCGACGGCTTCGGGAGGCGCGTGAGGTGACGCGACGCGTGCGGTGACGCGACACGACGCAACCCGCGCGGCGGGGCGGGACACGATGCGACGCGAACACAATCCCGCACGCCGCCAACCCCCCCACACCGCCACGCGATGTGACGCAACGCATCCCGCACGCCGCCACTCGCCGCGCCCGCGACCGGTCTCGGACCCGGATTCCGGACCCGGACCGATTCCGGCGCGCTCGGTTCAGCCGGCGGTGCCGCCGGTGGGGATCGTTCGCTCGAAGAAGGTCTCGAGCACGATCGTCGCCCGCGTGCTGCTGACCCCGTCGATGGCGTGGATGCGGCGCAGTACGTCCTGCATCGCCTCGGTGGACGTGGTGCGGACCTTGAGCAGCACCGAGGCCGTCCCGGCGATCACATGCGCCTCCTGGATCTCCGGGACGGCCGCGAAAGCCGGTCCGGAGTCACCCATCCAGGCCACCGAGTCGACGGTGACGAAGGCCAGGACGTCGAGGTCCACAGCTGCCGGGTCCACGTCGACGAGGGTACGGCGGATGACCCCGCTCGCCCGCAGTTTGCGCACGCGCTCGTGGGCGGCACCGGCGGACAGCCCCACCTCCTTGCCGAGCTCGGCATAGGTGCGGACGGCGTCCTGCTGGAGCAGCGCGAGCAGGTCCCGATCGATGTCGTCCAAGGGGTTCCTCCGTGGTCGCGCCGATCGAGGGCGGTTCGGTGATCGAGGGCGGCTCGGTGATCGAGGCGGCTCGATGGTAGCGAGCCGTCTCGAACACGCCGCGACCGAGTACACCCGCGGCGCCAAGTGCCCGCCGCACCCCGGCCGAGCACTCGTCCGCTCCGTCCGTGCCGGCGCGTCGCCACGAGATGAGGTTCGATCGGATCTTGACGTAGCCGAATCATATTCTGTATTCATGCATGGAGCCAGGATGGTATTCAGACGCTACGAGGAGTCGCGAGACGATGTCCGAGGCCCGCACCCCGATCTACGACGTGATCGACGAACGTTTCCGTACCGAGCGCTGCATTTTCGGTGACGACCGGCTGGAGACCCTCTACACCGGCGGGCGCTGGTCGGAGGGGCCGCTCTACTTCCCGGCGGGACGCTTCCTGATCTGGAGCGACATCCCCAACGACCGCATGCTGCGCTGGGACGAGACCAACGGTGTCGTCAGCGTCTTCCGCTCACCGGCCGGACACCCCAACGGCAACACCCTCGACGCACAGGGCCGCCTGGTCACCTGCGAACAGGGCAACCGGCGGGTCACCCGCACCGAACACGACGGCTCCGTCACCGTGTTGGCCGACCGATTCGGGGGGAAGCGGCTGAACAGCCCCAATGACGCCGTCGTGCATTCGGACGGCTCGATCTACTTCTCCGACCCCGACTTCGGCATCACCACCGACTACGAGGGGCACCGCGCGGAGAGCGAGATCGGCGCGACCAACGTCTATCGCATCGACCCGGTCAGTGCCGAAGTGCGCCTGGTGGCCGACGGGTTCGGCGGACCGAACGGGCTGGTGTTGTCCCGGGACGAGCAGCGGCTCTACGTCTCGGACACCCGGGCCAACCATGTCCGGGTCTTCGACGTGCGCCCGGACGGGTCCCTCTCCGAGGGTGCGGTCTTCGTCGAATGCCGCCCGGGCGAAGGGCGGTTCGACAACATCCGCTTCGACGACCGGGGCCGCCTGTGGGTCGCCGCGATGGCCGACGGCGTGCACTGCTACGACCCCGACGGCACCCTCATCGGCCGCATCCGCACTCCCGAACCCGTCGCCAACATCACCTTCGGCGGCGCCAAGCTCAACCGCATGTTCCTGGCCGCCAACAACGCGCTGTACTCGCTGGTCACTTCCGTCACGGGCACCCCGCGACTGCCGGGCCGCCGCCCCGGCCCGGGTACGGACTGACCACCCGCGCCTCGGCGCACACCGCGGACGCGTCCGGCGCGGACCCGCGCGTCGTACCGGGCTCGGGTCCCGCCCCTCGTCCCGCCCCCTCGTCCCGCGTCCTAGCGGACGGCCAGCATCGGCAGCCGGGAGCGGGCGGAGTGCGCGGCGATGGTGGCCCAGATGTTGACCAGGTCGATCACGCCGTTCGCGTCGGGCGCCTCGCAGCGTACGGTCAACTGGTCCACGCGCTCCGCGCCCGGCGTGGACGCCGCGATCTCGGCGGCCAGCGGGATCTGGAACCCGACCTCGAAGACGAACTTCTCCGGCAACTCCAACGGCTCCACGGTCGCGGCCTTCTCCACCGCCGCCGCGGCGCCGGCCCGGATCAGGTCCTGAGCCGTGGACGGGTGCACGCTGTTCGCCGCGTGCACCCCCTCGGCCGTCTTGACCGGGACGGTGATCACCCCGGGGAACGCCGCGGCCGTCGCCGCACAGACCTCGTTGTCGCCGGTCACCAGCCCGATCGGGACGCCGTGCTGGGCCGCGAGCAGTCCGTTGACCTCGGCCTCGGTGACAGGGCGGTTGTTCAGCCGTACCGCCCCGAAGTCGGACGAGAACGTGTGCGCGAGCACGCCCGGTGCGCCGGCCGCCGCGTGGTAGCCGATGAACAGCGCCACCCCGTGGTTCGCGCCCAGGCCGCTCGCCATGCACTGGGCCTTGGGGCTGCCCTGGATCACCCGGGCCCGCGGGTCCAGGTCGCGCGCGAGCAGGTTGTCCATCGTGCCGTGGCTGTCGTTGATCAGGACGTTGTCCGCGCCCGCCGCGAACGCACCCTCGATGGCCGCGTTCGCTTCGCCGGTCATCATCTCCTGCGCATTGCGGTACCCGCCGCCCCCGCGCACGATCTGGTCGATCGTGGCGATACCCGCGATGCCTTCCATGTCGATCGAGATGTATACGTCCATCGGATTCTCCCGTTCGTTGCCCTGCTCCGCCGGTTCGCGGGGGTGCGCGACGCCCCGCCGAGCATCACGCACGGCACCCCGTCCGGGCGTTGGCGATTCGTACAGGTTCGGTGTCGGTTCTTCGTCGCGGGCGACGAGCCGGGGGTCTTGGGCGCTGCCTACCGTGAGCGCTCACCGCGGCGCTCCCGCCGCCGATCCAGGAGGTGCTCGTCCATGGCACGATCCGCCCCGTCCCCGGCCGCCACGCCGTCGTCCGGCCGCCCGGATCTGTCGAGTGCGTCCGGGTCCCTGCCGACGCCCGAGTACCTCCGGGCCCGGCTCGCCGACCTGGCCGAGCAGGCGGGCATACCCGGCGCGAGCATCGCGGTCCGCCTGGGCGATCGAACCGTGACCGCGGCGGTGGGCGTGCTCGACATCGAGACCGGCTACCCCGCGACGCCCGACTCGCTGTTCCAGATCGGGTCGATCACCAAGGTATGGACCACGACCCTGGTGATGCAGCTCGTGGACGAAGGTCTGATCGACCTGGACGTCCCCATCCGCACCTACCTCCCCGACTTCCGGCTCGTCGACGAGGACGCCGCCGCGCGAGTGACGATCCGTCACCTGCTGTGTCACACCGGCGGTTTCGAGGGCGAGCTGTACGACGATCACGGCCCCGGACACGACGCCCTGGAGCGCCTGGAGGCGAGCCTGGCGACCGCGGGCACGCAGCTGTTCCCGCCGGGCGAGACGTTCTCCTACAGCAACAGCGGATTCGACCTGCTCGGCCGCGTGGTCGAGGTGCTGACCGGGCGTACCTGGGAGGCGGCCCTGCGCGAACGGGTGTTCACGCCGCTGGGCCTGACCGAGGTGGCCAACGACGCGAGCGAGTCGATCCTGCACCGCACCGCCATCGGCCACCTCGGCGGACCCGACGGCCCGGTCAAGGCACCCATCCACCACATGTCCCGCGCCGGCGGCCCCTCCGGAGGCATGCTCGCCACGAGCGCGCGCGACCTGCTGGAGTTCGCCGCCGCGCACATTCGCCGCGGGCTGCTCCCGGACGGCACACGCCTGCTGTCGGAGAAGTCCGCACGAGCGATGTGCGAACCACAGATCGAGATCATCGGCGACGGCCGGCTCGGCAGGTCGTGGGGCCTGGGCTGGAACCTGTACGACTGGCCCGGCGAGCCCGTCATCGGCCACGACGGCGGCACGATCGGCCACGGTGCGATGTTGCGCGTGGTGCCCTCGCGCGAGTTCTCGGTCGCGCTGCTGACCAACGGCGGCGCCCTGTACGGCGCTTTCGACCTGGTCCGCGAACTGCTCGGCACCGTCGGCGGCGTCGAGGTCCCGGAGCCGCCCGCGCCGCCCGCCGAACCGGTGTCGATCGACACGGGCTACGTCGTGGGCCGTTACGCGTCACCGGCCGTGCAGATCGACATCGCCGAGACCGAGGACGGCCTGACCTTCACCGCGCGCGCCCTCGGTGCCATCGCCGAACTGGTCGGTGACGAGGCCGGCACCAGCCGGGTCGTGCCGTTGGACGCGCGCACCCTGATCACCGCCGAGCCCGAGGGCGGGCGGCACCCCTCGTACGTTTTCCTCGGCGACGGGGAGCAGGCCGAATTCCTGCACATGGGAAGGGCGTTGCGCCGAGTCCGGGACACCGGCAGCGCCGCCGGACCGGACGCGACGGGCGACACCGCGCCCGGAGCCACGCACTGAGACGTACCCCGGCCGACCGGAAGGTCGGCCTTCTCTCCGATCCCCGACCACCCGAGGGGAAGAACTTCGGCGGGCTCCCGCGAACCCGGACACGGCGTAGGGGGACCGGCCCGGACAGCGGGCGGCGTTAGCCTCGTTCGCATGGTGCACCTGCCTCCTGCCCGGTACTACGCGTCGTTGCCCAGGCACATCGGCGCCGCCGGGGCGATCCTGCACGACGAGCGCGGACGCGTTCTGTTGGTCGAACCCGCCTACGGCGACGGCCACTGGGAGATCCCCGGCGGCGCCATGGACCACGGCGAGTATCCCTGGGACACCGCCCGTCGGGAGATCGAGGAGGAACTCGGTCTCGCGTTGTTTCCCGGTCGGCTGCTGGTCGTCGACTGGGTTCCGCCGCAACCCGACGGTCGGCCCGCCCTCACGAACCACCTCTTCGACGGGGGAGCCCTCACCGAGGCCGAGGCGCGTGCCCGGATCCGGCTCGACGCCGGCGAACTCACGGCCTGGCGTCTGGCGGCCCCCGCCGAGTGGGACGCGCTCATGGCGCCGCACATGGCCCGCCGCCTGCGGGCCTGCGCCGAGGCTCTGACCGGGAACACCACCGCCTACCTGCACCACGGCGTGCCGCCGCACCCGTGACCGGCGCGGTCGGGGACCGTCACCGCGGCCGGAGTTGCGCAGCGTCGGCACGTACCGCAGCACGAACGGCAGTACGCGGTCGCCGCCGACCGCCGCCGTCACGGCCACCTGACCACCGAGTCCGGCGAGTTCGTCGTCGGTACCGCCCTGGCCGACCCGACGACCACGCGGACCGTACCGGTGCGCGGCGGCCGGGCCCGAACCCGGTCGGCAGCCGGGCAGCGCTCGGCGCACCCGGGAGCGCCCCCGGCCCCGCCGCCGCGGGTATCGTCCCGACGGCCGTTTCGGCGCATGCGGTGCCCGTGGGCGGGTGCGCCCGGTGCGTACCATCCGCCCCCTGCGTATCCCGCAACCCCACCAGGGCTCGCCACGCCGCGTGCGGGTCGAAGGCGGGGCGGCGCGTCGGCGATTCCACCGCCGGCAGGGGCTGTTCATGTGCGGCGACGCGGGGTTCACTCGGAGTACGGCAGGTCCCAGCCGCGGTGCCCGTATCGAACGGACAGGAGGAATCCCATGGTTCGACCGCTGATCCTCACCCGCAGGGCCCCTTCTCCCGACCCTGCCCGGGCGTCGCGCCCTGCGCTGCCCGAGCACCACTTCGACGCCGTCCTCGGCCTCAACGTCACCGCGGACGGCGTACCGCTGGTCCACACGGGCAAGCAGGCCGCGCTCGCCGAGTACACCGGTACCCAGGAAGCCGGTCGGTGGAAGAAGGACGACTGACGTCCGCACCTCGGGCAGGTCGCCGCCGGGCACAACCACGCCACCGCCCGGCGGCGTTCCGCTCCGTGCGGCGGTCACGCGGCAGGTCCGTTCGCGGGTCGGTGCGCGGGTCGGTGCGCGGCGGCCGGACCGGACCGATCGTCCGGACCACGAGGACGTGACGATGGACGCGCTGCTCGCCGCCGCCCTGGAAAGCCTGGGCATCGCGGAGGATCCGCGCCCGCTGACCCGGGACCACACCGCCGCCTGGCGCACCCGGCACTGGAAGATCAGGACCGCGACGGAACCCGCCGACGTCGCCGCGTTGTTGCACGAGGCCCGTGCCGTCGCCCTCCTGCGCGACCGGGAACTGCACCCGGCCGGAGCGGCGAGCGGACGTCTCGGCGACGGTGCGTGGATCGCGATCGCCTGGCGGCCGGGCACCACCCTGTGGGACTGGTGCGTCGCCGCCCGCCGTACCGCCACGCCGGGCACCCGAGCGAGCCTGCGTCGGATCGCCCATCGGGCGTTCGCGCTGCTGGCCGCACTGCACGCCGCGGGTTGGCGGCACGGCGACATCCAACCGGCCAACATCCTGATCACTCCGGGAAACGCGGTCGAGTTCATCGACCACGACCTCGCCCACCATCCCGATCTGCCGCTGCCGCGTCCCTACCGAGGAGGCATGGACCAGTCCACCGCTCCCGAGATCGCGCGCGCACTCCTCCACGGCAGGCCCGACGCCGCCGTCACCCTCACCGAAGCCGCCGAGGTCTACAGCATGGGCGCATCGCTGCGCTGGGCCTGGACCGGCCACGCGCCCGCCACCACCCGCCTGCTCGGCCCCGGCGTCACCGCCGAGGACATCCTCCGGGACATCGCCACCGGCCGACACCGTGCCGCGCTGGCCGCGCACCGCCCGTGGGCCGACCCCGAGTTGGAGGCCCTGATCGAGACCACCACCACCCGAGACCCGGCCCGCCGGGCCCCGAACCCGGCCCGACGCCGACCGGCGGGCGGGGTTGATTCCGGACGCCCGGGGGCCCGGACGCCCGGAGGCTCGGACCCCGAAAGGTGAACCGGCACCGCCCGACGCCCGCGTCGCACCCGCCCGGATGCGCACGGAGGCGAGGCCCGCCGCCGGTCGGATCGGGACGGCCGCGTCGCGCGTGAACCCGGGCGGCATACTCGCAGGATGCGAATCGGCGCGTGGGGTCGAGACGAGGTCGACGAGTGGGGCGCGACGTTCACCGGGGCGGTGGCGCGCGGGGAGTTCGGGTGGGCGCACCGGTTGATGGACCAACTGTCGGGTGATCGCGACGATCGTGTCAGGTGGGTCCTCGGGCGGGCGATGTTGTTCGCGCGGCAGCGGGAGTACGCGGCTTGCCTGGACGTCGTCCGAGGTTGGTTGGACGCGGCTCCGGCGGACGACCCGTTTCGATCCCTTATGGCACACAAGTACGCGGACTACGCGGCTGTCGGCTTCCTGGCGGGCGAGTTCTCCTTGGCCGGCACGTCACCGTTGCTTCGGACCGCCGAGGCGGTCGCCGACGAGCTGGAATCCCCGTTCTGTCCGGTGACGGTGGCGCTCGACGTGTTCGCCTGCTCGGGGTACGTCGCCCGGAGTTGCGGGCGGCCGAAAACGGGTGTCGGTCCGCGCGTCGCGCGGCGGCGGTGGACCCGCCGGCCGACCTGTCGACCGGCAGCGGTGGCAAGATCGACAAACAAGTTCTCCGCGGTTTGTGTGAACTGCGTGTGAGTATGCTTGGATAAGCGCCGGCCGGATATGCGCGGCTCGTTACGGGGCGTTTTTGATCTGTGATCCACGTCACATTGACGTGCCTTTGGTCTGGGGATTCACTTTCCAGGCGACGAGAATCGGAAAGTCGGATTCTGTAGCGATGGTTTATCGCCCCGACCGCCCGTGTCATCCGAGACTCGGCCGGTTCACAGTCACCTGGAGGTTGTCGTGATCAAGATCGTCAACTCTTTCTCCAAGAGGTTCAGGCCCGAGAAGTCCCTGAAGTCCGCAGTCTGGTACATCTGGTACAGCTGATCAACACACGCTGAGAACCGGTTGATCATCGAACCGATGCGGGTCGTGGCCGCTCCCGCCGCACGATCGATAATCCCGCGGTAGCGCCGCCACGACCCGACGAAGTGTCGGTTCACCGTCCGGGTTCGGGTCCGGTGTCGCCGTATGTCGGCGGCACCGGATGCGAGACTCCCGCCACGTGGAGAGCACCGATGAGTTCCGATACGGTCGGGCGCGCCCGGACCACGGTTTTTTCGCCGAAGATCGAAGAACTCCTCCGGGAACATCGCGGTGTGAAGTTCTTTCGGGTGGACGCCGACACCGTCGGAGTCGCCGACCCGGACCTGATCGAGAAACTTCTCGGCAGCAGGTCCGCCCATGAATTCGAGCGGCCGACTTTCAAGCCGCTGTACGGAAGATCCATTGCCCGCGCGGAGGCCGCCGACGTGATGCAGGCGCTCTCGCGAGACGTCCGCGCCGCTTTGCACGAGCCGATTCCCGATAGTGTGGATCTTTCCGGGAACTGGCCGCACGCGGGCCACGCCTATCTTCGTGATCTGCTTTTCCGTCCCGATCCCTTGCGACTGCGCATGCTCACGGATCGCCGGCTCGAGGCGATGCCCGTATTGGCGCGGGCCGCGGTCCGCACGAGTGCCGCCCTGCCCGGCACGCCCGATCCCGACGCGCCGATGTCGCAACTCGCGGCGCTGACCGCCACGGCGGCCGCGGATCCGGACAACCGGCACCATGCGCTGGGGTTGTATCGACGGGTCGCGGCTCCGGTGTGCCTGGGAGTCTCGGCACTGGTCGCCAACGCGCTCTGGCTGGGCTCGCCCTTCGACGCCGACGCGTCGAACCGGCACATCGTGCTGGAGTCCCTGCGCCTGCTGCCGCCGTCGTGGAACATCCTGCGGGTCGCCTCCCCCGAGTTTCCCGCCCTGGACTCCCGGATCGGCCCGAACGACGACGTGCTGCTGCTCCCGCTGCTCAGTCACCGCGATCCCGAACTGTGGGTCGACCCGGACGATTTCCGACCCGAGCGCTGGAGCGACCTGGACGCCGACAACCATCCGGGGTACTTCCCCTTCGGCCACGCCTCCGACCGCTGCCGCGGCCGACACCTGATCATGCCGCTGGCCGAACACCTCCTCGATCGCATCCGCTCCCAGGGCCTCACGGTGAGCCCGCACCAGACCGCCGCCAGGGTTCCCCTCGCCGGTCTGCTCGGTGTCACCCGCGTGAAGATGACCCGAACTGCCGAGCCTGACAGGTGAGTTCGGCGGCAGGAGGATGGGGCCCGCGGAGTCGAGGCGGGTAGGCGGGGGGAGGGGCGGCGGCCGTGCGGGTGGGGCCGGGAGCATCTTCGCGTGCATCGAATTCGACCGCGGCATCCCGCATGCCCCGCCGCCGGCGCGCAGCGCGGCCGATTCCGGTCGGAGGCATATCTCCGGCGACATGGAAGATTGCTATTACCCGCGGCCGGCCGCCATCGGGATCCTGGTACCCCCTGGACACCACACGCGAGATGCCGCGTGTCTTCGGAAACGAGGAACTTTGCGAATAACCAGGATAGTCCCCGCTCTCTTGGCCGCATTGCTCATGGTGCTCACCCTCGGCGCCACCGCCACCGCCTCCCCCGCCACGTCCGCGATTCCGGTCGGCCAGCCGTCGGCAGGCGGCCCCCAGCCGATCATCGGTGGCGGATATGCGCAGAACGCCCCCTGGGCGGCCCGCCTGTTCTCCGCCGGCAGGCAGACGTGTACCTCGACCATCATCGCGCCCACCTGGATCCTCACCGCGAAACACTGCGTCAGCGGCGGGCAGTTGACGTTCCGCATCGGCAGCCTGGACCAGACCTCCGGGGGCACCGTGGCCAACGGCGTCCAGACCTATACCAGTCCGTCGGCCGACCTGGCCCTGGTTCGGCTCGACCGCTCCGTCTCGGCCACCTACTCCCGGCTCGGCCAACCCGGTTCGGTGACGGTGGGTCAGAGCGTCCAGGTCTACGGATGGGGCGCGACGTCACGGTGCGGCCAGGAGATCAACTGCCAGTCGCAGTTCCTGAAGGTCGCGAACGTGACCGTGACCGGTGGTTGCCGCGACGCGTACAACGGTTCGGCGATCTGTGCGCAGCGCGGTAACGGGATCACCGCGGGCGGCGACTCGGGTGGTCCGATGCTGGCGAACGGTGTCCAGGTCGGCGTCGCCTCCACCAGCGACCGACAGACCACCACCGCGTACACGAACGTGACGGCGTACCGCTCCTGGATCCAGTCGGTCGCAGGCGTCTGACCGACCCGACTCGTCGCCTCACCCCGCGGCCCGAGCCACCTTCGGAACCACGCTCCGAACCATTGCCGGGACCGCGACCGGAACCATGCGCCGAACCGAGCCCGATCGTCGTCCGCTTCGCCGCCGCGAACGGACGACGATCGGGCACGAACGTCTGCCCGCCCCGGCCCGGAGGGCGCCCGCCCCGCGGTATGGCCCGCCGGCACCGCGTCCCACGTCACGAGTGCCGCGGGTGGGCCCGCCGTCCGCCCCGGACGCGTGTCGATTCCGTCCCCGCTCAGGCCATCGGGCGGAGGTCGCCCACGTGGGTGTCGTCGGCGCGGACCGGGCTCCCGTCGGGCCGTACGTACGTGAGCCTGCCGAGGGGTTCGCCGGTCGCGTGGTCGATCAGGGGTGCGTACTGCTCACCCCGGACCACGGTGTGGTGTTCGCCCCACTGGCGCAGGCTGATGATCAGGTCGAACAACTCACGTCCCCTGTCGGTGAGGACGTATTCCCGATAGCTGCTGCCGTCCGAGGCCGGCTCACTGCTCAGCACGCCCGCGTCGACCAGCGTGCGCAGCCGGATGCTGAGGATGTTCTTGGCCACGCCGAGACTGCGCTGGAACTGCCCGAAGCGCCGAACCCCGTCGAACGCGTCGCGGATGATCAACAGCGACCACTTGTCACCCAGGAGGTCGACCGTTCGCGCCACCGGGCACGGCGAGGTCGTTCGCGTCGTCTCGTTCATCCGTTTCCGCATCCCCCTACTGGTTGCAAAACAAAACCAGAGTGTCTATGTTTCCTGGCAGGTTTCAATTTAGTACCACCTCCGGTGCCGTTGCCGGGTCGGACCCCGAGAGCCCGCATGGCGCACGACCAAGGAGTCGAACCGACATGATCGCCGCCCAGGAAACCTTCGAAGGCAGCTATCCCTTCGCGCCGAACCACACGTCGGCGCCCGGGTTCGAGATGCACTATGTCGACGAGGGCGCCGGCCCCGTCCTGCTTCTCCTGCACGGCGAACCCACCTGGGGGTACCTGTTCCGCGACCTCATCCGTCGGTTCTCCACCACCCACCGGGTCGTCGTGCCCGACCACATGGGCTTCGGCAAGAGCGAGACGCCCGCGACCAGGTCGTATCGCCTCCAGGATCACGTCGACAACATCGAAGCCCTGGTCCTGGCCCTCGGCCTCGAGGAAATCACCCTCGTCATGCACGACTTCGGCGGCCCTGTCGGCATGGGCCTGGCGGCCAGGCACCCGGACCTGATCTCCCGCGTCGTCGCCGTCAACGCCCCGACCCCCTTCGGCCAGGCCGACCTGGCCCGGGTGCTGGCGGACAACGCGGCCGAGTCGCCGTGGTTCCGCTGGATCGCCCGGGCGCAGCGCGACAAGACCCTGGAACGGGTCCTGGAGCAGCTGGAGTTCAACATCCTCAGCACGCTCAAGCTCAACGGCTTCGAGAACAACGGGATCATCTCCGACACCTGGATCAGAGCGTACGGCTCGGCCTTCCCGACTCCCGATGAATGCCGCGGGGCGATCGGCTGGGCCCAGGGATTCGCCACCGGCGCGCACACCTTCGAAACCCCCACGCCGGCGGCCCGAGCCAGGCTGGCGGGCCTCCCGGCCCTGGCCCTGTGGGGCAGCGCCGACCAGACCCTGCGCAGCACGCACTTCCTCCCCCTGTTCAGGTCCGTCTTTCCCGACGGCCTGATCACCGAACTCCCGGAGGCCGGCCACTACAGCCTCGAAGACGCCCCCGACACCATCGCCGCCCTCCTGGGACGGTTCCTCGACACGACCGCCGCCGGTACGACCACCGCCGGTGCGACCGACGTCCGGCCGCGCACGGGCGGCCGAACGCGATAGAGCATCCGGCGAATCGACCGGACCAGAGCGGACCCGAACTCGATCCTCCGTCGGGCGTGGGCCACGCGTCTTCCCGGCGGGGCGGGTGCGCGCCGGCGTCAGGGCTCCCGTCGTGCCGGGCCTTGGTGCAGGATCGCCATCGCCGCGTTGTGCCCGGGGATGCCGCTCACGCCGCCGCCGCGTCGCGCGCCGGCCCCGCACAGCAGGATGCGTTCGTGGGCCGTTTCCACACCCCACGTGCCGTGGGTCTCGGCGTCCTGCGCGTACGGCCAGGACAGGTCCCGGTGGAAGATGTGCCCGGCGGGCAGGCCGAGTTCGTGTTCGAGATCCAGTGGCGTGTGCACCTCCAGGCACGGATTGCCGTCGCCGTCGCGCAGCAGGCAGTCCTCGATCGGCTCGGCGAGCACAGCGTCGACGGAGTCGAGCATCGCGCGCAGTGCCTTCGTCCGGGCACTCTCGTTGTCCTCGGCGAACAGGCGCGCCGGCATGTGCAGGCCGAACAGCGTCAACGTGTGCACACCCGCCTCCCGTGCCCGCGGCCCGAGGATGGACGGGTCGGTCAGCGTATGGCAGTACATCTCGCCCGGCGGCAGCGCGGGCATCCGGCCGCTCGCGGCATGCTCGTACGCGGCCGCGAGCTGTGCATAGCCCTCGTTGACATGGAAGGTGCCGGCGAAGGCGCGCTGCGGGTCGGCGAGCGGGTCGCGCAGCCGCGGCAATCGGGCGAGGACCATGTTGATCTTGAGCTGCGACCCCTCCGGCCCGGGCCCGTCGGGGGTGTTCCCCAGGAGCCGGTCCAACGTGTCGGGCGCGACCGCGGCGAGCACGTGCCCACCCGTCACCCGGAACTCCCGGTCGCCGAGCGTGTATCGCACCTCGCCGTCGGGATCCACGGAGCCGACCGCCGCCCCGGTCCGCAGCTGCGCCCCCGCCGCGCGGGCCGCGTCGGCAAGGGCCGCGGTGACCGCTCCCATGCCGCCCACCGGTACGTCCCAATCCCCCGTACCACCGCCGACGACGTGGTAGAGGAAGCAGCGGTTCTGTCGCAGCTCGGGGTCGTCCATCGGGGCGAACGTGCCGATCAGCGCATCGGTCGCCACCACGCCGCGCACCGTGTCGTCGGCGAACTCCGCCTCGATCAGGGCGGACAGGGGCTGCGCGAACACCGCGTCCCACACCCGATCGTCGTCCACCAGCCGGCGGAACTCGGCCGCGGAACGCAGCGGTTCGGTGAGGGTGGGAAAGACCCGACCGGCCAGTCGCGCCGTGGCCGCGCCGAACCGCTCCCACGCGTCGGCCTCGCGCGAACCGGCGAAACGGGTCAGTTCGGCGCGGGTGCGTGCGCGGTCCGCGGCGTCGACGAGGAAGCCGCCGGCGCCGAGCGGGGTGTACGAGCCGACCCGGCGCCGGCGCAGTTCGACGGGCAGCCGCAGGTCCTCGACGATCTTTCGGGGCAGCAGGCTGACCAGGTACGAGTAGCGGGACAGTCGCACGTCGACCCCGGGAAACGGCCGGCACGACACCGCCGCGCCGCCCACTTCGTCGAGCCGTTCCAGCACCAGGACCGACCGGCCCGCCTGCGCCAGATACGCGGCCGCCACCAGGCCGTTGTGCCCGCCCCCGACCACGACGACGTCGAATCTCCCACCGTCACGCACCACATCCGCCTCCGAAATCGACGACCTCCGGCCACCGGCACCGCACACAAGCCAGCGTAGGCACCCACCAACCCACCCGCCCCACCCGGCTCGCGAAAGTCCCGAGCCGCCTCCGCCCGGCGTCGCGGGCACTCGGACATTCCACCCGGCGACGGTCAGCCCCCCGCCGACCCCGCACCGCCCGCCCGCCCAGGCCCTCCCGGTGCGAATCGCCCGGTGAAAGCCGCCCGGTTGACCGAGTCGGGCGAGCGATCCGGGATCGCGAACACCACCCTTTCGAAGGCGGCGGACAAGGAGCCGTTCGCGGTGAGCGGGGCGTGGAACGCCGCGGCGACGACGCGCGGGTCGTTGCCGAACACCCCGCACCCCCATGCACCCAGTACCAGTTGCCGCGCGCCGTGCCGGTGGGCCACCGTCAGCACACGCTCGGCGCGCCGGTACAGCGCCTCCCGGATGCGCTCGCCCGCGCCCGGGTCACGGCGCAGGACCTCGCCGGCATTGGGCGCGGCACAGGTGAGGAAGGACACCCGATCCGGCTCGGCGAGCAGTGCACCCCACTCGTCGCGGTGCACGGGGACGTCGGGGGACCACACCACCCGGTCGCTGTAGACCAGGTCGGGGCAGGCCCGGTGGGCCGCATAGTAGTCGGGGACCGCCAGGAGACAGGGGTACAACAGGGAGTTGCGGCAGAGGTCCTCCTCCTGGGCCCGGGCCCCGCGAAGGTAGCCGCCTCCCGGGTTGCGCGCCGACGCGAAGTTCAGCACCGCGACCGGTCCGATGCCCGTCGCGACCAGGCGCCGGGCGGCCTGGAGGCTGTTCTCGTCGGTCACCTCGAACGACGTCGAATGTTCGACGCCCGGGTGGCTCGGTTCGACGGGTCCCTCCGGTGGATGACTCACCGTGCCGGATATCGCCGCGCGAAGTGCGGGAGCCACCACGACGGTGCCCACCGGCGTCGAGTATTCGCCCGCGGCGACGATGCGTGCGTTGGTCTCCGCGATTTCCTGCAATCGGTCGCTCACACGTCCGTACGCTAGGGGCGGTCGGTCGGATGCTCCATCGCATTCCTGAACGGGGCCCGAGTTCTCGATCGCGTGGTCGGCCCGGGGGTGCCTTCGGCACCGGCGGTCTTCGTGTGGATGGACACATCTTCGACGTGTCGCTCGTGCCGGAGCCCATGATCGGGTGGCGCGGGCGCGGCGATACTGAGGGGCGCCCGGGAAGTGGCTCACTCGTACTCGAAGAGGCTCCGTATGCAGGTCGATCTCGTTGTCCGCGCAGGCTCCCTCGTCGACGGGAGCGGATCGCCCGCATTCGACGGCGATCTCGCGATCGATGCCGGACGTGTGGTCGCGGTCGGCGACGTCGGCGATCTCCGGGGCCGCGACGAGATCGATGCGCGGGGCTGCGTGGTCTGCCCCGGCTTCGTCAACGTGCTGAGCCACGCCTACTTCACGCTCCAGCAGGATCCCCGCGGCCTGTCCGACCTCCATCAGGGGGTCACCACCCAGATCTTCGGCGAGGGCGTCTCGCTCGGCCCGGTGACCGGCGCGATGACCGACGGGATGATCGAGCTCGGCCCGTCGGCCGAGGGGGCCCGCCGGTCCTGGCCGCGATTGCGCGAGTTCCTGGAGCAGCTCGAAGCCCAGGGCGTCGGCCACAACGTGGCCAGCTTCGTCGGGGCGGACAACCTCCGGATGTCGGTGGCCGGGCCGGCGGACCGCGTGCTGGACGCCGACGAGCTCGCCCGTGCCTGCGCACTGCTCGAACAGGAACTGGCGGACGGGGCGCTCGGCGTCGGCTCCGCGCTGATCTACCCACCCGGCAGCTACGCCGACACCGACGAACTCATCGCCTACGCCCACGTGTTGGCCCGCCACGACGCGCTGTACATCTCGCACCTGCGCAACGAGGGCGACCGCCTCCTGGAGGGCGTCGACGAACTCCTGGACATCGCCCGAGCCTCCGGCGCGCGTGCCGAGATCTACCACCTGAAGACCGCCGGCCGCGAGAACTGGGCCAAGATGCCCGCCGTCCTGGACCGGATCGAGGCCGCCCGGGCGGCGGGTGTCGAGGTGACCGCCGACATCTACCCCTATACGGCCGGCAGCACGTTGTTGTCGGCCGCGGTCCCTCCGCCCTTCCACCTCGGCGGCCCGGAAAAGCTCCGGGAGCGCCTCGGCGACCCCCGGAGCAGGGCGCAGATCGTCGACGCGGTGCGCGACGGCGGCGATTGGGAGAGCCTGTGGCGGATGAGCGGCGGCGCCGAGGGCATCGTGATCCTGTCGAATCACCCGGACATCGGCGTGCGCACCGGATCCACGATCGCCGACATCGCCAAGGACCGCGGCGACGCCGACCCGATCACCACGATGCTGGACATCGTGCTCGCCGAGCCGCACGCCGACGCGGCGTACTTCATCGGCAACGAGGACAACATCCGGCTCGCCTTCGCCCGCGACTGGGTGTCGGTGGGCTCGGACTCGGACGCCCCCGCGGTCGAGGAACGCTTCGCCGACCATCCCGTGCACCCGCGGGCCTACGGCACCTTCGCCCGGGTGCTGGGCCGCTACGCGCGCGAGGAGGGGATCGTGTCGCTGGAGGAGGCCGTACGCCGGATGACCGCCCTGCCGGCGACGACGCTGCGACTGCGTGATCGAGGCGTGCTGCGCGTCGGCGCACATGCCGACGTGGCGATCTTCGCGCCCGAGGACTTCGTGGACACGGCGACCTACGCGAACCCGGCGAGCTACGCACGCGGCATGCGGCACGTCCTGGTGAACGGGACCGCCGCGCTGCGCGACGGCCGGCCCACCGGTGCCCTGGCCGGTCGGGCCCTGCGCCGCGACGTGTCCTGAGGCACCGCGTACCGAACGCGCCCCGACCCCGCTCCGGGCCGGGGCGCTCAGGTCGGCAGGCGGACGGCGAACACCGAACCGACGCCGGGCGTGCTGCGCACCGTGACCGAGCCGCCGTGGGCCCGGGCGAGGCGCTGCACGATCGCCAGGCCGAGTCCGCTGCCGCCGGTGCGGCGGTTGCGGGACTTGTCCGCGCGCCAGAACCGGTCGAAGACGTGCGGGAGGTCCGCCGCCGCGATGCCGATTCCGGTGTCGGTCACCTCGAACACGATCTCCGACCCGTCCGGGAAGGCGTGCACGGTCACCCTTCCGCCCTCCGCCGTGTGCCGCACCGCGTTGGACACCAGATTGCCCACCATCTGACGCAGCCGCACCGGATCGGCCGACAGCCGAAGGTCCGCGTCACCCCACACCACCAGGTCCACGCCCTGCGCCGCGGCCCGGGCCAGGTGCGCCGCCACGACCTGCTCCGAGACCTCGTGCGCCGACACCGATTCCCTCCGCAGGCGGAGCCGGCCCGCGTCCGCCTCGGCGAGGTCCTGGAGATCGTCGATCACGTGTTGGAGCAACAACGCCTCTTCCAGCAGCGAGGAGGTCAACGCCCGATCCGGCACCGCGACCCCGTCCTCGACCGCTTCCAGCCAACCGCGGATGTTGCTCAGCGGTGTGCGCAACTCGTGCGCCACGTCGCCGACCATCTCCTTGCGCTGCTCCTCCATCCGGAGCCGGTGCTCGGACATGTCGTTGAACGCCTCGGCGAGTCTGCCGATCTCGTGATTCGCGGACAGGTCCACCCGCGTCGCGTCGTCGCCGTCGCGCATGCGCAGGGCCGCGTCGGTGAGTGCGCTCAGCGGCCGGATCAGCCGGGCCGCGACCAGGCCGGTGACCGCGGCGGTGAGCAGCAGGATCAGCGCGGCGACGCCGGCGATGCGTGCGGTGTCGGCGCGGCTCAGGTCGAACACCGGGGCCGTGGAGCCGTCGTGGTCGCCCACGAACAGCAGCGTCGCGGGCACCACGTACGGGGTGAGCTGCTCGCGTCGGGCGGTGTCCACGCACGCGGCGACGTCCCGGGCGACCACGGGCGAGGCGTCCTTGTCCCAGGTCAGGTCCTGCCCGAGGGTGAGCGGCGCGATGTTCTTGCGGGTCAGGCAGGCCGCGAACAGGGCGTTGAGTTCGCCCAGGGCCCGCTGTTCGGTCGCGGTCGGCACGTTCGGTCGGTCGAGGCCGCACGCCGCGGCGACCGCACCGTCCGAGGCCCGGCCGCTCTCGACTCCGGGGCGTGCGCTGGATGCCCTTGGCACCACGCTCGGGCCACGCCGGGGCAGCGGGCGGGAACCCCCGGTGTCGCCGGGATCGGTCACCGGAGCCGGGACGGTTGTGGTCCCACCGGGGCCGGGCGAGTCGCCGGCCCCGGTGGGACCGCCCACGATCGCGACGACCGAGCGTCCGTTCGGCCGCTGGGTGATGTCACCGGAGCGGCCCGCCGCGCGCAGGCACTGCACCGCGATGTCGGCGTCCCGGCGCGACTGCGCGCGTTCGGCGTCGGTGAGCCGGAACGGGCCCACCGCCTCGGGGTCGATGCGGTCGGATCCGGTGGTGGGTACCAGGGCCGCGTCCACCGCGCGGTCAGTGTGCCCGTTCCCGCGACCGACATCGGCTCGATCGCGGTGGACACCCCCGTGACCGTCGTACTCCCGGACAACACCGAGGCCCGGGGCACGGTGTCCGCGATCGGCCGCAGCGCCGAGCGCAAGGACGCCGGAGCGGGCGCGATGGGTCCGGACGTCGGCGGGACGAAGATGACCGTGACCGTCACCCTCGACGACGCCGCCGCGGTGAAGAACCTCGACGCGGCCGGCGTCCGGGTCCGCTTCACCACCGAGACCCGAAAGGGTGTCCTGACCGTGCCGGTCGGCGCACTGGTCGCGCTCCGCGAGGGCGGGTACGCGGTACAGATCCCCGCCGGCCGTCTGATCGCGGTCGAGACCGGCCTGTTCGTCAAGGGCATGGTCGAGGTCACGGGCAACGGCCTGGAGCCGGGCATGCGGGTGGTGACCACGTCGTGAGCCCCGTCCTGGAGGTCGTGCACGCGAGCAAGGCATATCCCGGCGGCGTCAGGGCCCTCGACGACGTGTCGCTGGCGATCACGGCCGGCGAACTCGTGGGCATCGTCGGCCCGTCCGGCTCCGGCAAGTCCACCCTGCTCAACCTGATGGGCACGTTGGACAGCCCGACCGCGGGTACGGTGTCGATCCTGGGCCACGACGTCGGCACCCTGTCCGATCGTCGGCTCTCCGCACTGCGCGGACGCCTGCTCGGCTTCGTGTTCCAACAGTTCCACCTCGCCGACGGCCTCACCGCGGCGGAGAACGTGGCAACCGGGCTGCTGTACGCGGGAATTCCACGCCGCCGTCGGCTGCCCCTCGCCGTGCGGGCGCTCGGCCGGGTCGGCCTGGCCCGCCGGGCCGGACACCGGCCCCACGAACTCTCCGGCGGCGAACGCCAACGCGTCGCGATCGCCCGAGCGTTGGTCAACACGCCGGCCCTCGTCCTGGCCGACGAGCCCACCGGTGCACTGGACACGGCGAACGGGCAGGCGGTCCTGGAGTTGTTGCATCAGCTGAACGCCGAGGGAGCCACGATCGCGATCATCACGCACGACCGGGACATCGCCGCCGGGCTGCCGCGCCGGGTGGAGATCCGCGACGGCCGACTGGTCACGGACACGGCGTGCGCTCCGTGCGAGCGGGGAGGGGGACCGCGACTGTGACTGCGACTGCGACTGCGACTGCGACCGAGAGTGATCCGACTCGGCCCGTGCGGCTGGCTCCGGCCGACATCCTCCGGCTGGGCCTGCTCGGAATCCGAACCCGCAGGATGCGCGCGGCGCTGTCCGCCCTCGGCATCTCGATCGGCATCGCGACGATGATCATCGTCATCGGGATTCCGGCGTCGAGCCAGAAGGCGTTGATGAACGAACTCTCCGCGATGGGCACCGACACGCTGCGTGCCGAACCGCAGCCGGACCAAAACCCCCCGGTGCTGCTGCCCGAGGCGGCCGACGCGATGGCCGCCCGAATCGGCCCGGTCACATTGACCAGCGCGGTCGCGAACACCCATGCGGTGGTGCGGCGTTCGGACCGGATCGACCCCGACGACGGTTCGGGACTGGCGGTGTTGGCGAGCCGGACCAATCTCCTCGAAGCCATCCACGGCAAGGTCCGTTCCGGACGCTTCCTCGATGCGGTCACCGAACGTTTCCCGACCGTCGTGCTCGGCCACGAGGCAGGCCGCCGGCTCGGCTTCGACACATTGCGGCCGGGTCAGACGCCGCCACAGGTGATCATCGGCAACCGCTGGTTCACCGTCGTCGGCATCCTCGCACCGGCCCCGCTGGCCCCGGACATCGATCGTGCGGTCCTGGTCGGCTGGGAGGCCGCGCGCACAAGCCTGGGCTTCGACGGCCACCCCACCGTCGTCTATGTCCGCACCGCCGAACCGGCCATCGAGTCCGTTCGCGCGGTCCTGGCGCAAACCGTGAATCCGGCACTGCCCGGGTTGGTCCAGGTCAGCCGCCCCTCCGACGCGTTGGCCGCGAAGCGCGCGACCGAGAGTACGTTCTCCGCGCTGTTCCTGGGCCTGGCCGGCGTCGCGCTGCTGGTCGGTGGCATCGGGGTGGCCAACACGATGTTCATCTCGGTCCTGGAGCGCCGCAGGGAGATCGGCCTGCGCCGCGCCCTGGGCGCCAACCGCGGCCAGATCCGCGGCCAGTTCCTCACCGAGTCCATCGCCCTGTCCACCCTGGGCGGTCTCGCCGGCACGGCCCTGGGCGTGGTCGCGACCATCGGCTACGCCTGGTTCCAACACTGGCCCGCGGTGGTCTCGCCGGCCTCCGTCGCGGCGGGCTTCGGCGGGGCGATCCTGGTCGGCATGGCGGCCGGCGTCTATCCCTCGATCCGCGCGTCCCGGCTGACCCCGACGGAGGCGCTGGCCGGCACGTGAGCCGCATCCCGCGGGGGCGGGGGGGGGGGGGGGGGGGGCGGGCGGGCGGGGGGGGGGGGGGGGGCCGCGCCGGCCCGCCCC
>NZ_JBITHP010000018.1:0-44032 GCF_044458105.1 Embleya sp. NPDC050493 | reverse complement strand
AAGGCGTTGCGCCGTGCTTCGCCCTGTTGGGGGCGCGCGCGGTGCGGTGCGCCGCCGCGCTGGGCCGGGGGCGCGTCGTCCCCCTCGGGGGTCTGGGCCCGGTCCCGGCCCGAAGCGATGGACAGGACGATGGCGCGGCCGGATCGACGGCGCGTGGCGCGGTCGCATCGACGACGCGATCAGGGGATGACCGGCACGCCCGGATCGACCAGGCCGTTGCCTCCCGTGAACGTGTTGTCGGCGGTGACCGTGGTCGGGCAGCCGGGGCGGTACGAGACGGGGTGGATCGCGAGTCGGTCGGGGCCGGTCGCACCGGTCAGGTCGGCGTGATTCGTGTGGAAGACCGTGCCACAGCCCCATCCCGGAGCCTGTGCGTGCACCTCGAACCCGTTGTTGGTGGTGTTCCGGCCGGTGTTGTGCTCGATCAGGTAGTCGTTGCCCTTCACGTCGACCCACGAGTCGTCGTAGTTGTTGCCGGTCAGGCCCGTGCCGTCGAAGGTGTTGTCCGCGACCCGGCCGCCGGTGGTGCCCTCCTTCAGGTCCACCGCCTCGCCGCGCACCCCGGGGCCGATCACGTTGCGCAGGATCCGTACCCGGTCGCTGCGGTCGGACAGCGTGTTGGCGGTGCCGACGTACACGCCCTCGCCCATGCCGCGGTTGTCCCGGCCGGTGTCGAAGATGCGCGAGTCCACGATCTCGCCGTCGCTGCTGGAGTTGCGGAAGTGCACGCCCTCCATGGTGAGTTCGTGCACCGTGACGGAGTCCACCAGTACGCCGCGGGCGGCGTCGATCATGATGCCCTTCTGGGCGTGGGTGAGCGTGATGCCACGCACGGTCCAGTAGGAGGCGCCGTTGAGATGGAGGGCGTTGCCGCCGCCGGTGCCGGTGCGCAGCACGGCATTCGCGGAGCCGGCCAAGGTGATCCGCGCATCGGCGCGACCGGCCTTCACCGCTTGGAAGTTGCCCGTGTAGGTGCCGTCGGCGAGGCGGATGGTGTCGCCCGGTACGGCCGCGGCCAACGCCGCCTTGAGTTGCGTCGACGTCGACACGAGCACGACCGACGCGCGCGTGGACGCGGGCGCGGCACCGGCGGACGGGGCGCAGCCGAGCGCGGCGGCGACGGTGGTCACGAGGGCGAGCGAGAGGGTGCGCATGCGCATGGGGGAGCCTTCCGTCGACGTGGTGACGGCACGGATCGTCCCGATGCCGGTCCCCACACCGGCAACGGGCCGAGCAGATGGCATCCAGCGTGCGGCATGAGGGCGTAAAGGTCTAGACCAACATCGGTCCGGATTCATGGCCCGCGGGCGCGCGGCGGCGTCCGGGCCGACGCGTGCCGCTCCACATCCCGGTGTCGAATCCCACCGGGTATGCCGGTCGTGCGCGTCGGCCGTGCGCCCGTGTGCTCAGGCGAAGTCGGCGCGGTGGTCGGCAGCCCACTCGGCGAAGGTGCGGGCCGGGTGACCGGTGAGGCGCTCGACGACGTCCGTGAGCGGTGCGGGCTTGCCGACGGTCGCGGCCATCAGGTCGAACAGGGCGTTGACGAACGGGCCGTCCAGGAACCGGCTCAGCTGCTCGCGGACGTCCGCGTCGGGCAACTCCTCGAACACGAGCGGTCGTCCGAGCACGTCGCCCAGCACCCGCACCTGCTCGGCCTGGGTGAGGGACGCCGGTCCGGCCAGATCGTAGGTGCGGCCGGCGTGCCCGTCGCCGGTCAGCACCGCGGCGGCGACCTCGGCAACGTCGCGCTCGTGCACGACGGACGCGGCGGCATCGGCGTACGCGCCGCGCACCACGTCGGACCCCTTGAGTTGCATCGCGAACGACAGCGCGTTGACGGCGGGAAACAGCAGCCGCAGGAACGTCCACGCGATGCCGCTCTCCGCGATCGCGCGCTCGACACCGGCGTGGTAGGTCGCGATCACGTCCGGCTGCACGTCCGCACCGTCGACCACCGCCCCGGAAGACAGGAACACGATGTGCCGCACACCCGCGTGGGCGGCCTCGGTGAGCAGCGCGTCCGGTGCCATGCCGTAGGGGAGGACGAGAAACAGGGTCCGGGCCCCTTGCAGGGCGGGTCGAAGCGAGGCGGCGTCGGTGAGATCGCCGCGCACGACGTCGACGCCCGCGGGCAGAGCCGCCCTGTCGGGGGTGCGCGACAGCGCCCGTACCGGTGCACCCGCGGCCGCCAGTGCCTCGACGGTCTCGCGTCCGAAATGTGCCGTTGCGCCGACGACCAGAATCATGCCCACTCCCACCGATTGGCTTGCTTGGATGCGATGACCGTAGGCATCGATCAGGAAGAGTCGGTTCCTGAATCCGGCGGGCCCCGCGTTGCGTTCGGGGTCGGGAGACGCAAAGGCCGTGTCCTCGGCTCGACGCCTCGCCGGATTTCGCTGCGGGCGGACAACGGGGAAAGCTCGCGGGGTCCGGCCTACGATGAGGCATGGCCGAGACCGCCCCACCGCTTTCGCACCGTACCGACGACAACAGGCAGGCCGCCCCGGCGCCGGCGCCGAGGCCCGAGCGCACACCCGCGCCCGTGCCGGTGCACCGCCGATCGAGCACGCCCGGTCGCGAGCCGCTGTGGCGGGATGTGCTGGGCGAGCACCTGCGGTCGCTGCGCCACGAACGCGGCGAGACGCTCGTCGAGACGGCGGGCCGTGCCGGCGTTTCGCCGCAGTACCTCTCCGAGGTGGAGCGCGGTATCAAGGAACCGTCGAGCGAGATGATCGCGGCGATGGCCGGCGCACTGGGCGTGGGCCTGGTCGATCTGACCCTCGCGGTGAGCGAAAACCTGCGGAGCACCCGCCCGGCGGGCCGTTCGAACGCGGTCTGCCGCGCCGCCTTCGCCCTGACGGCGTGACGGCACCGCGGTAGCGGCACGATCGGGAGCGGCGCCGGCGCGCCGGGCGGGGTGGGTCATCGCTCGTCGAGTACCACGTCGACGAGTCCGTACTCCTTTGCCGCCGTCGCGGTGAAGACCCGGTCGTGGTCGGTGTCCGCACGCAGGGTGGCCGTGCTTTGGCCGGTGTGCCGGGAGAGGATGTGTTCGATGTCCGCGCGGACGCGCACCACTTCGTCCGCCTGGAGGATCAGGTCCGGAATCGCGCCGCGTCCCTGTGCGGCGGGCTGGTGCAGCACCACCCGCGCATGGGGCAGCGCGGCGCGCTTGCCGGGCGCGCCCGCGGCGAGCAGTACGGCGCCCACCGCGACGGCCTGGCCCACGCACGTGGTGGCGATCTCCGACCGCACGTAGCGCATCGTGTCGTACACCGCCAGCATCGCGCTGGGGTCGCCGCCCTCGCAGTTGATGTAGAACTGGATCTCCTGTTCGTGGTTGTCCGCCTCCAGGAACAACAACTGCGCCACGAGCGCGTTGGCGACGCCCGCGTCGATGGCGGTTCCCAGGTAGACGACGCGCTCCGCGAGCAGGTGCGAATACACGTCCATGATGCGTTCGCCGCGGGAGTCGCGGGTGATGACGTTCGGAATGGCGTAGGTACTCATGCCGAGGCTCCCTGGAATCCGGCGTTCTTGGCGACTCGGCGAGCACCGCGCGGGGCGATCTCGTCGAAGGTCTGGACGATCGCGTCGATGAAGCCGTAGTCGAGGGCCTCCTGTGCGGTGTACCAGCGGTCGTGCAGCGAGTCCTCGAAGACCCGTTCGATGGGCTGGCCGGTGTCCTCCGCGATCAGGCCGAGCACGGTGTCGCGGGTGTGACGCAGGTCGTTGGCCTGCAACTCGATGTCCACGGCCGTCCCGGCGATGCCGGCGGAGCCCTGGTGCATGAGCACCCGCGCGTGCGGCAGCGCCCGGCGCTTGCCCGGTTCTCCCGACGAGAGCAGGAACTGGCCCGCGCTGTAGGCGATACCGAGGACCAGGGTGGACACGTCGCACGGGACGACCCGCATGACATCGCGGATCGCGAGCATCGCCGGCACCGAACCACCGGGCGAGTGAATCCACAACGCGATGTCCGCAGTGGGGTCTTCCGCGGCCAGGGTGAGCAACTGGGTGGTGAGCAACGTGCCGTTGTCGTCGTCCAACGGGCCGTCGAGGAGCAGCACGCGCTGCGCGTACAGCTCGCGCCGCGTGTGCTCGGGGAAAAGCGGGGCCTTCGTGTCATCGCTCATGGCTCCACCCTGGGCCGACGCCCACGGCGACGCCAAGCCGATCTGCCCACAGCGGATCTGCTCCGAGCGGATCGACGCCGTCGGGGCCGTTCGGGTGGACTCGCCGCGCGGCGTTCGTGCGGCGCGGGGCCGGTCCGACGCGAAGGGTGATCTTGGTCGGGCAAGGTCCCCTCGACCCCCCGGAAGAGACGTCCCGTCATGCGCCGTGCCCCCGCCTGTCGCCTCGCCACCGCCCTGTTCGCCCTCTCCGCGCTGGTCCCGCTCACCCTGACCGCGCCCTCGGCCCAGGCCACCCCGGCCACGGCGGCCGTCGCCACCGCCGATCCACACGACGACTGCCCGCCGCACGGCCTGGACCCCGCGCTCGTGGCCCGCCTCGACGAGGCGATCGAGCGCACCCGTCGGGAAGCCGGCATCCCCGGGGTGACCGTGGGCCTGTGGCTGCCCGGCCGGGGCAGCTACGTGCGCTCGACCGGGGTGGCCGACACCGCGACCGGCGCTCCGATGACGCCCGATCTCCACATGCGGATCGGCAGCGAGACCAAGACCTTCACCGTCACGGCCCTGCTGGAACTGGTCGACGACGGCCTGATCGGGCTGGACGATCCGATCTCCGCCTACCTCGACGGCGTTCCCGACGGGGAGCACATCACCATCCGGCAACTGGCGGAGATGCGCAGTGGCCTGTTCTCGTACACCTTCGACCCGGACTTCGTGAACACCCTGCTGGCCGATCCGACCCGCTCGTTCACTCCGCAGGAACTGCTGACGTACGCCTTCCGGCACCCGAACGTCTTCGCCCCGGGGGCGCAGTTCCAGTACTCCAACACCAACACCGTCCTCCTCGGACTCGTCGTGGAGAAGCTCGGCCGGATGCCCCTCGCCGACTTCATCCACAAGCGCGTCACCGGGCCGGCGAGGCTGCACCACACCCTGTTCCCCCGGGGCGCCGAATTCCCGGAGCCGCACGCGCACGGCTACACGAACCAGACACCGACCGGCGCGGTCGCCGACGCGACCGACTGGAACCCGAGTTGGGGCTGGGCGGCCGGCGCGATGATCTCCGACCTGGAGGACCTGCGCCGCTGGGCCAAGGTGGTCGCCACCGGCACCCTGCTCTCCCCGGCTACCCAGGCGGAGCGGGAGAAGTTCATCACGGTGCCCGGCTTCGACGGCGCCGGGTACGGCCTGGGCCTGTTCCGGACCCACGGTTGGGTCGGGCACAACGGCTCGTTGCCGGGCTACGAGAGCGTGACGATGTACCTGCCGGAGCAGGACGCCACGATGGTCATCCTGCTCAACACCGACATCGTGCACGACGGTTACGAGCCGAGCACCCTGGTCGCCCGTGCGGTCACCTCCGTCATCACCCCGGACCACGTCTACGAACTCCCCGCCCAGGGTTGACCCGGCGCCCCGCGACAGGTGTGCCGGGTCGACGACTCCGCGTTCGCGGCAGGCGTCGACCCGGCACGGGTCATCCGGTGACGCGAGGTCTGGAGCGGACGACGGCGTTGCTACCGTCGAGGTGCAACTTGCTGCGCTCGACGGCCTGTTGCTCGGCGTCGAGGTCGAATCCCCGGGTGCCGAGCCAGTAGGCCGCCCCCGAGACCACGAGTCCGACGACGAAGGCGATGTCGGCGCCGTCGAGTGTGTCGACCATGGGTCCCGTGTAGAAGCCGGTGACCATGAACGGCACCAGGGCCGCGACGCCCAGCGCGTAGGAGAGCAGACCGCGCCAACCCCAGCGCCCGTAGATGCTGTTCGGGCTGAAGATCTCGGTGATGGCGTAGTGGCCCCGGCGGACGAAGTAGTAGTCGATCAGGTTCACCGCGGTCCACGGCGCCAGGACGTAGAGGATCAGGGTGATGAAGTCGTTGAAGCTGCCGAGGTATTTCGCCGGCAGGCCCTCGGCCACGGCGAGCGCGAGCGCCGCGCCGGCCAGGATGCCGGCAATGCGGGTGCGTACGGTCAGCGCGATCGGGCGGAAGGCCTGGACGATGCTCAGTCCCGAGAGCATCGCGCCGTAGAGGTTGACACCCATGACCGCGATCGCGCTGGGGACCAGGATGGCGACCACGGCGGTCTTGCCGAAGCCGGTGAACAGGGTGTCGCCGATGTCCTGGAGGTTGACCAGCGCATCGGGTACCGGCACCGAACCGGCGATGAAGTTGCCGAGCACCATGAGCCAGATCGCCGACAACGCGGCCCCGGCATAGGTCCAGCCGATGACGCCGCGTTCGGAGGTGTCCGCGGGCAGGTACCTGGAGTAGTCCGAGACATACACGGCGTACCCGAGTTGGTAGCCGGCCGCCGCGACGAACTGGGCGAGTGCCGCCGCGGGGGTGAAGGCCGAGGAGTGGGCGACCGGGTGCGGCTCCAGGTGCATCAGCGCCAGCACGGTCAGGATCGCGAACACCGGTACCACCAGGTACGGCAGCAGGCGCAGCACGGTGTGCAGCAGGTCGTAGCCGACGATCGCCACGGTGGCCGCGAGCAGCACGATGACGACCGCCCACAGCGTCGCGGAGCCGGGCAGGACCGATTCCAGGACCTGGGAGGCCAGGAGCACGCCGAACGCGCTGAAGCCGATGTACACGCAGATGACGGCGAGCATCGGCACGAGTGCGCCGCGGGTGCCGAACTGGGCGCGGGACTGGATCATCTGGGGCAGGCCCATGGTGGGCCCCTGGTTCGCGTGGAAGGCCATGAAGCAGGTGCCGAACAGGATGCCGAGCACGGTGGCCGTGATCGACCAGCCGATCGACAGGCCCATGACCGGGCCCGCGAAGCCGACGACCATCGTGGTCGGCACGAACTGCCCGGTGAACCAGAACGGCGCCTGATGCCAGGCGCGGCCGTGCCGCTCGGACTGTGGGACGTAGTCGATGGAGCGGGTTTCCAGCACCGGACCGCGGGCGTGCCCGGTTCCTGCTGCCTGCCGGCCTGTCACCGCACCTGAGTGGTCAGCCATGTGCCCTCCTTCGTGTGGGGCAGAATCTACATTTTTCCGGTTGTTTGTCTGCTCTGGTTCCGGTCGGTGGCGGCACCGTCCGCCGCGAAGTCGGCGAACCCCGCCATGGCGCGGGCGAGGGTGCGCGCGGCCGCGGTGAGGTCGTCGAGGGCCACCCACTCGTCGGCGCCGTGCGCCTGACGGATCGAACCCGGGCCGTGGACGACGGTGGGAATGCGCAGGTCGTTGCGCAGGAAGCGGGCGTCGGAGCCGAGGTACAGGCCGACGAAGCCCTGGTCCGGGCCGGCGCCGGGCCCGACCGGGTCCCGGTCCGGCCGGGCGTCGAGCCGGCAGGCGTCGACGAAGTCCGCGAAGGGGTGCGGGAGCGGCAGCTCGGAGGCCTCGCAGAAGAAGGTGGGGACCACGCGGTAGTCGACGTCCGGGCAGGACGCGTCGATCATCGCGAGGATCGAGGCGTGCACGTCCTCGGCGCTCTCCCCGGGCAGCGTGCGCCGGTCGATGGTCAACTCGCAGCTCGGCGCGATCACATTGGCCGCGACACCGCCGCGCACCATCGCCACGTTGCACGTCGGGCTGCCCAGCAGCGGATGCGGGCGGGCATGGAACCGGGCCAGATGCAGCGCGGTGGTGATCCGCGCCGCGTCGGCGACCGCGGACCGTCCCCGCCCCGGGTCGCCGCCGTGCCCGGCGGTGCCGAACACCTCGATCCGAGCCTGCCAGGAGCCGCGTTCGGCCACCGCGACGCGCAACTCGGTGGGCTCGGGGACGATGCACGCGTCGGCCCGCACCAGACCGGCGGCCACCAGTTCGGCCGTGCCGTGATCGCCGCCGGTCTCCTCGTCGGCGACGAGGTGGAACACGATGTCGGCGCCGAGTTCGACCCCGGAGTCGATGCAGGCGCGCAGTCCCTCGATCGCCGCGGCGATGCCGCCCTTCATGTCCGCCGCGCCGCGCCCGATCAGGCGCCCGTCGCGCACGAGACCCTCGAACGGGGGCACCGTCCAGTCCGACTCGACGACCGGTACGACGTCCACGTGGCCGTTGATCAGCAGCGTCGGCCGGCCCGGCGTGCCGCGGCCGTACCCGGCGATCACCGAGGGCCGCCCGGAGCGCGAGGTGAACACGTCGGTGTCGCAGCCGAGCGCGTTCAGGAGGTTCGACAGCGCCGGTACGGCCGCGGACTCCCGGCCGGGTGGATTCCGGGTGTCGATGCGCACAAGTTCGGCCGCCGTCTCGCATACCCGGTCGGCCCGGACGAAGGTCTCGACCGACGGCCGGTTGGGGTCGGCAGCCCGGGCCGGCCTCACGGTCGCACCTCGGCCCTCGGGAGGATCCCGACCCGTTCCAGGCCGCGGGCGAATTCGCGCAATTGCGGCCGAGCGGACGTGAGTTCGGCCAGGAGCGTGCCGCCCGCGTCGAACTCGCCGCAGCGCAGCAGGATCACCGCCCGCCACAGGTCCGCCTCGGAATTGCCGCCCAGGCCGGCCGCGGCCGCCGTGAGCGCCTCGACCATCTCCCGGGCGTCGGCCGCGGCGATGCCCGACGGGTCGCCGATGACCAGGGGAGGGGCGAACAACGCGGCTCCGATCGTGCGGAAGCCTTCGTGCACGGGCAGCAGGCGACGCAACTCGCGCACCGGGTCTGCGTGGTCGTCGACCCGGATGTCGGCGAGCACGTGTCGCCACGGCCGCTCGCCGCGAACGCCGTCGACCACCTTGACCACCGCCGACTGCGACCCTCGGGCGTCGCCGCCGGCCCGCTCGCCGGCGAGGAGCGCGCGCACCAGCCGACGCGCGTGCGTCGACGCCGATTCCGGGTCGCCGTGATCGCCGGGTTCGCCGTGACCGTCGTGTGCGGCGACCATGGCCCGGCACACCTCGTCCGAGGCCAGCATGTTTCCCGCCGCGGCCACGCCTTCGCCCCGGGCGACGCCGGTGTGCGGTGCGCAACTGCCGCCGGTGAAGCAGGCGTATGCGCCGGTGGCGTCCATGACGATCGCCTGGCGGTAGTCGGCGAGCGGGTCGCCCGCGATCAGTGCTTCGAGCACGTCGTCGGGGGTCGCGCCGGCCCGCAGCAGCGACAACCCCTCGTGCGGCCAGTCGGTGTTGGCGAAGGCCTGGCTGACCACCACGCCGACGCCGGCCTCGGCATCGCCGACCACCGAGCCCACGGCGAAGAAGTGCGACTGCGCGGCGAACCCGAGGGAGCCGTCGTGCGGATGGAAACTCACTATCGAATAGGTCATCCCGATCTCCGATCTCGGACCGCTGATGTGTGCCGTGCCGATGTGTGCGCCGGCGTCCCGGCGGCCCCGACGCTTCGGTGCGTACGGGGACGGCGTCGCCGCCCGGCGGCCGGACCGGCGCCCCGGTCGAGGGCCCGCCCGGCCGCCGGACGGGTCACCCGCCGGCCCGGGCCCGGACCAGCGGGAGCAGGTCGCGGGAGAGCCGGTCGACCTGCGCTGCGCCGTCCTCGTCGGGGAGCAGGCACAGTGCGACGCAGTCCGCCCCGGCCTCGGCCAGCGCGCCGATCCGCTTCGCGCAGTCCGCGGGTGTGCCGACCACCGCCAAGTCGTCGATCCACGCGTCCGGAATGGCGCGTACCGCGTCCTCGAAGTCCAGCGCGGCCAGTGCCTCGGCCTCGTCGGCGATGCCGTGGGCCTCGGTCATCGGGTTGCGCGGTCCGGCCAGCAGGTAGAGCCCGAACAACTCGCGCAACCGCTCGCGGGCGACCGCGGCGTCGTCGTGCATCGAGCAGAAGACGTATGCCACCAGGTCGTGTTCGGGGCCTGCGCCGCCGTTCGCGACGGTGCGGGCCGCCCACTCGACGTAGCGCGTCCCGGCGAGCACGGAGAGCACGGTCCCGTCCGCGGACGCGCCCGACATGGCGAGCGCCTTGGGACCGCCCACCCCCGCCAGGATCGGCGGCACGATCGCGGGCGGGTGGGCCAGTCGCACCTCGCGGGCCCGGTACGAGGACGCCTCGACGGTCAGCGTGTCGCCCGCGAGCAGGGTGCGCAGCCCGGCGATGACGTCCCGGACCGAGGACAGCGGGGTCTTCGAGCGAATCGCCATTTGATCGAGCCAGTCGGGGACACCCGCCCCCACCCCGGCCCTGAGCCGGCCCGGGTACAGGCCGGCCAGGGTGGCCAACTCCATCGCCAGGAGCGCGGGATGGCGCGAGGTGGTGGGCACGATGCCGATGCCGACCGGGAGTTGCGTGGCGGCCAGCACGGCGCCGGCCGAGGCGATGGCGCCGGTGTAGAAGTAGTCCTCGCCGACCCACAGTTCGTCGAAGCCGCCGCGTTCGGCGGCCCTGGCCGAGGCGACGATCTCGGCCGGGTTCTGCGAGCTGCCGAGGACCAGGGAGATGCGCGGGGAATGTGCCGCGACGGTCATGGTCAGATGCCCTTCGGGAGCGGGTTCCACGGCACCCGGCCCAGGCCGCGGCTGTTGGTGGAGTCGGCGAATCCGGGCCGCGTCTCGTCCGGGTCGGGCAGCGCGGTGATGTGGGTGTGCCACATGCGCCACCGGGGTGCGCCGGTGCCGTCGTCGCGGTGGTAGATCTCGGTGGCCCGCCCGATGGTCGCGTCGACCGAGTCCGCGGTCCACTCGCCGCCGTCGAGCATCTCCGCCTCGATGGTGAACTCGCAGGCCAGCCAGGCGGTGTCGGCACGCACCTCCAAGCGCATGATCTCGGTCCGCAGGCCGCCCGTCTGAGCGATGATCTCGCGGTACCACTTCCACAACGCGACCTTCTCGGTCATGTCGAAGTACGGATGGCCGTTGAAGTTGAACATCAGATACTCGTGGCCCGGGGACGGGAACACCTCGACCATGCGGTCGATGTCCCAGCCGATGTTCGACTCCCACCACTGCTTGTGGAGCCTGAGGATCTCGGCGATGTCCGCCTTCGGCGCGGTTCGCTCCGCGAACGGGGTTTCGGTCATGATCGACTTCCTGTTTCGGTGCTGAGGTTTCCGGTGCCGAGGCTTTCGGTGCCGAAGTTTCCGGTACCGAGGCTTCCGCTGTCGGGACTTCCGCCGGGGGCGGGATTTCGGTCGCGGCCGTGGTGCTCGGGTGTGCCGTCGACGAGGGATGCGAGGTGGGCCGCGACCCGGGTGGGGGCGGTGTACATCGGCAGGTGTCCGTGTTCGACGAGGACCGCGAGCCGGCCGCCGGTGAGTTCGGCGAAGGCCCGGGAGTCCTCGACGGGACAACCCAGGTCCCGGTCCCCGACGATGGCGAGCGTCGGGCACCGCAATCGGGGGGCGGCGTCCAGTCCGGCGGCCGCGGCCGCCGCCGTCCAGATGCGCGCGGCCTGAGTGTCGGACTCGACACCGATGTCGGCGGCGACGCCGGCCACGAGAACCTCGTCCAGGCCGGGTTCGCTCGCCAGGATGTCCAGTACGGCGTTGCGCGCACCCCTGGCGGCGACGGCCGCGAGGAACTCCCGCGAGGCGGTGGGGTCGGCGGGGCGGAAGGCGCCGCCGACCGTGGTGACGCTCTCGACGCGGTCCGGGTGGGCGGCGGCCAGTTCCACGGCCACGGCCGCGCCGACGGAGGCGCCGACCACGTGCACGTCCGCGACCTCGCGGGCGTCCAGCAGTTCGACGCACTCGCGCACCCACCCGGCGAGGTCGTACGCGTCGCGGCGCGCCGACGACCCGTGTCCGGACAGGTCGATCGCCAGACACGTCCACGCGTCCGGCACCGCCGCCAGGACCGCCCGCCAGCAGCGGGCCTGCAGGTTGGCCGGGTGTACGAAGAGCACCGTCGGCGACCCGGGAACTGCGCCGCGCCTGGCCAACGCCGACCCCGAGCCGGCGCCGAAGACGATTCGATCCACGGACGACATTGGGCTTCCCCTCTCCGCTTGGGGCGCCATAGTTACAGTAACGATGTAAGTTTGTCGAGAGTCGGGACGACGTCCGGCCTAGACTCCCGAGCATGAATTGGCGAAGCATCGGCGATGTCGCCGCCGAGGTCGGGGTCAGCCCTCAGACGCTCCGGGCATGGGAGAAACAAGACCTGCTCGTGCCGGACCGCACACCCGGCGGACAGCGCCGCTACGGCCCCGAGCACGTGAGCCGGGCCCGCCGGATCGCCGACCTGCGGCAGCGGCACGGCTGGAACCCCGCGGCCATTCGCACCTCGTTGAGCGGCCCCGACGACGTCCCGGTACCGGACGAGCCCGCGGACGGCGGTCGGTTGCGCCGCGCCCGACTGGCAAGTGGCCTGTCCCTCAAGGAACTCGCCGCGATGACGGACACCTCCGTGTCGCACCTGTCATCGATCGAACGCAGCGTCGAGCGCGCCTCGACCCAGCTGATCGCCCGCATCACCGACGCGCTCGGCGTCCCGATGAGCAGCCTGGCGTCGTTCACCCGGACCGACGCCAGCGTGGTCCGCGCCGACGAGCGCGCGACCGTGGTCCTCGAAGGCGGCGTGCAATGGGAGGAACTCCTCCTGCCCGGCCACGATCTCGAACCGGCGCTGCTGTCCATCCCGCCGCACGGCTCCAGCGGCGGCCCCTACTCGCGCCCGGGGGAGACCTTCGCCTTCCTGATGTCCGGGACGCTGCGCTTTCGGGTCGGCGGCGGGCTGGGCGACCACGCGCAGGTCGCGGAGCCGATAGACGTCGCCGAAGGCGACTCGGTCTCCTTCCCGTCCCGGACGCTGATCTCCTGGGAGAACGTCGGCCGCAAGACCGCCCGCGCGATCTGGATCGAGGTGTTGTCCCCCAAGGCCTGGTCGGACCCGATGACCAGACGCATCGTCCGGGCGGCCTCCGGCTTCACCCCGCAGGAGCCCGCCGCCGGAGCGGAACCGGAGCGGGGAGCCGACCTCCGCTGACCTGCACCTGCGCGGCGACGGGCGCGCGGCCGACCCGTGCGAGGAGCCGGCCCCGGCCCACCTGCCCGGGAAGACCGCGCGCACCCGGCGGGCGCACCCCGCCACCCCGCCCCCGGGTCGACCCCCTCGACGGCTCGACCCGGGGGTGCGAGTGCGTCCCGTCCCGGTGCCGAGCCGGGGCACTCGTACCCGGTGAGCCGCGTGAGTCGCTCAGGATGCGGGGTGGAGGCGTCGGTAGACGGACGTGAGCGACTGTGTCTTCGCCGGACCCTCCACCCACCAGCGCAGATGCCACTCGTCCGGCGACACGACGGTGAAGTCGCCGTCGTAGCGGTCGGCCGCGCAGGGGTGCCGGGTGGTCCAGTGGCCGGTGCGCAGGTCGAGGTGATGGAAGGGCCTGCCGTCGGCGAAGAGCACGTCCGCGGTGCCGTCGACCCGCGGGACCAGCCGATGGGTGCGGCTCGCCGGGTTGGCGACCCCGGCCCAGACGAACTCACCGGATTCCGCCTCGACCAGCTCGTCGTCGACCCGGCGGAAGACGGCGGTACCCACGAACGTGCCCCGCGCGCCGGAGCGCTCGTCGATCACGGTGCGGTCGATGCTCCAGCGTCCGGCGAGATAGGCGGCGGCGTCGGGAACGGGAACGGGATGCATGCGCCCATGATCCCCGCCCCGGCCGGCGCGGTCCCGGCCGGCCCGGGCGGCGGTGGTGTGCGTGCATCGCCAATCGGTATTGGAAATCATTTTCAATAGTGATAGAAATGGCGGCAGCCCGCGGGGATTGCGGCTGCGGCGCATGTCCTGCCGGTGGCGCGGTGACGCCTGCCTGCCCGCCCGCCGCCCCGACGCCCCGACGCCCCGTCCTTCCGCCTCGTTCCGTCTGCTCAGGAGAGCCCATGCCCCGGTCCGGCACGCCCGTTCACCTCGATCCGATATCCGCCGTCGCGAGTTGTGTCGCCGAGGTGCTGGGGATCGACGCCGGTCCGGACGGCGGTCCGGATGTCGGCCCCGCCGTGGACCCCGACGTTCGGCTGACCGAACTGGGCCTGGAGTCCTTCACGGCAGTACGACTGCGGCGTCGGCTGCGCGAACGCACCGGGGCCGACCTGCCGATCGCCGACTTCCTGGGCGAGGCCACCGCCCGCTCGCTGGCCGCACGCCTCCCGGATCCGCTCGCTGGCGACCCGGCGACCCGACCGGCGCCATCCACCGGATCCGCCGAGGCGGTCCGGCCGGCCCGACCCGCCGAAACACCCGCCCACCCCGTGCCGCCCCCGGACGCGTTCCCCCTCACACCGGTGCAATCCGCCTACTGGGTCGGCCGCGACCCCTCGTTCCCCCTCGGTGGGGTGGCCACCTTCTACTTCCACGAGTTCGACCGGGTTTTGCCCGACGGCGACCACGACGGCGATCTGACCCGGCTCGAAGACGCGTGGAACATCCTCGTGCGCCACCACCCCATGCTGCGGGCGATCGTCGACGACGACGGCATGCAACGCGTCCTCGCCGACCCCGGTCCCTACCGCATCGGGCGCACCGACCTGCGGGCCGTGAGCGCCGACGAACGGGCCGCCGCCCTGGCCCGCCTGCGCGCCGAGCGCTCGCATCAGACCCGCCGTACGGACACCTGGCCGCTGTACGACATCCACGCCGCGCTGCTCCCGGACGGCGGTACGCGGCTGTACGTGGGCATGGACGTGCTCGCGCTGGACATGACGAGTTGGCTGCTTCTCATGCGCCAGTGGGGTGCGCTCGTCGCCGACCCCACCGCGCTGCCCGCGCCCTGTACCACCGACTTCGGCACCGTGCTGCGCGAACGGGCGGCCGATCCGCAGGAGTTGCAGCGGCGCGAGCGCGCGGGCGCGTACTGGGCGCGCCGCGCGGCCGAGCTGCCGCCGGGCCCCGCGCTGCCGTGGACCGCGGCGGCGAACGAACCCGGTCCGCCGCGCTTCACCCGGCACCAGGACGGCCTGACCGCCGCGGAATGGACCCGACTGCGATCCCGCGCCGCCGAACACGGACTCAGCCCCACCGGCGTACTGCTGGCCGCATTCGCCCTGACCCTGAACCGACGCGGCGCCGGTGCGCCCTTCTGCCTCAACACCACCCTGTTCGATAGGCCCGACGACCCCCAACTCCTGGACATCGTCGGCGACTTCACCACGACAGTGCTGGTCGAGCCGCCGCTGCCCGACCTGTCCCGGCCGTGGACGTTCGCCGCGTGGGCCGGCGAGGTCAACCGGCGCTTCTGGTCCGACCTCGAACACCGGGCCGTCTCCGGCGTGGAGGTGCTGCGCCGCGCCGGCCGCGTCGGCGGAACCCCCGCCCACCCGGTCGTGTTCACCAGCGGCATCGGCCTCGCCGACGGCGACCGTCCGGTGACCGCATGGCTGGGGGAGGAGGTGTACGCGATCTCGCAGACGCCGCAGATCCTGCTCGACCACATCGTGCGCGACGACGGGGGAGCGCTGCGGATCGTATGGGACAGCGTGGACGGTGCGTTGCCCGCCGACTGGATCCGCGACTGCCTCGCCGCCGAGATCAGGCTGTTGCGCCGGCTGACCGAACCGCACGCCTGGACCTCGCCGACCCTCGCGGCAGACCCCGCGTTCCTGCCCGACGAACCGCCCGCCCCCAACCCGTTCCCCACCGCCGGCCCCCTCCTGGACGACCCGTGGGCCGCCGCCGCCCGCCGTACCCCCGACGCCCCCGCGCTGCTCGGTATCGGCCGCCGCCTGGACCACGGCGAACTCGCGCACCGCGTACGATCCTTCGCCGCGACGCTGGCTGCGAGCGGAGTCGCCGCCGGCACACCGGTGGCCATCGCCCTGGACGAGGGGCACGACCGGATCACCGCGGTCCTGGCGGTCGGCGCACTCGGTGCCTGGTACGTACCCGTGGAGCCGACCTGGCCCGCCGCGCGGGTCGCCTCGGTCTGCGCGCGCACCGGGCTCACCCACGCGGTCGCCGAGCCCGACGCGGCGCCCGCGTGGCCGGCGGGCATCGTGATCGTCGCCCCGGACCGGGCACCCGGCCCGAAGCCCGCCGAACCCGGTGGACCCGCCGAACTTCCCGAACCCGCGGGCGGTCGCCCCGAACCGGACGACCTCGCCTACGCCGTCTTCACCTCCGGCTCCACCGGCACGCCCAAGGGCGTCGCGATCGAGCACGCGGCCGCCCGCACCACCGTGGACGACATCGTCGAGCGCTTCGACATCGGGCCCGGGGACCGGGTGCTGGGCCTGTCCGCGCTGAGCTTCGACCTGTCGGTCTTCGACGTGTTCGGCCTCCTCGGCGCCGGCGGCGCCCTCGTGCTCCCCGACCCCGATCGCTCACGCGACCCCGAACACTGGCTCGACCTCGCCGACACCCACGCCGTCACGGTATGGAACACCGCCCCCGCCCTGCTGGAGATGCTCGTCGAGTACGGCGAACTCGAACCCGAGCGCACCGGCCGGCAACTGCGGTCCCTGCGCCTGGTGATGCTCTCCGGCGACTGGATCCCGATCACCCTGCCGGACCGCCTGCGGGCGCTGGCACCCCAAGCCCGATTCGTCAGCCTCGGCGGCGCCACCGAGGCATCGATCTGGTCGGTGATCCACCCCGTCGAACGCGTCGACCCGTCCTGGACGAGCATCCCCTACGGCCGCGCACTGCGCGGACAGAGCTTTCGCATCCTGGACGAGAACGGGACCCCGGTCCCGCTCGGTCAGGCCGGCGAACTGCACATCGGCGGCGCCGGTTTGGCGCGCTGCTACGTCGCCGACCCGGAACAGACCGACGGGCGCTTCGCGTTCCACCCGCAGCTCGGCGAACGCCTGTACCGCACCGGGGACCTGGGCCGCTGGCGGCAGGACGGGACGATCGAATTCCTCGGCCGGGTCGATCGCCAGGTCAAGATCCGCGGTCACCGGATCGAGTTGGGCGAGATCGAGGCGGTCCTGGGCCGCGAGCCGGGCGTGCGCCAATGCGTGGCCTCGGCCGTACGCACGGCGGACCGACGACTGCGGCTGATCGCCCATGTCGTGCCCGAACACGGCCGGCGCCCCGACGCCGACACCGAACGACGCTGGACCCGGGCGCTGCGCGAACGACTGCCCGCCTACATGATCCCGACGCGCTACGTCGTCCTGGACCGCCTGCCGGTCACCGCGAACGGCAAGATCGACCACGCCGCGCTGGCCGAACCCGGCCCGAACCCGGCCGACGTCGTCGCATCGCCCCACGCCCCGGAGCCACCGGAGCCGGACGCCCGCCTCGACCCCACCGCCTGGCTGCGCGAAGCCGTGGCGCATGCCCACCGACTGGGCCTGGAACCGATCCTGACGGTACGTCAGGCCGACGGCGCGCGGCTCGACCCGCTCGACGCGCTGCACGCGGCGGCGGACTGGGCCCACGCCTGCCGGCGACAGGCGCACGAACACGACCCGACGCCGACCCTGGAAACCGCCGGCGCCGGGGCTCTGGCGGCCTTCCGGATCCCGGCGGACCCGACTCCGCGCGGTACGGACGACACCGCGGCTGGGGGTTCCGGGCCGAGAATCGGCACGCTCGCGCCGATCGCGGACACCTTTGCGCCGACTGCGGGCACCGTTGCGTCGGCCACGGGCACCTTCGAGTCGACCGCCGGAACGCCCGCGTCGAACACCCGGTCGGCCCGGATCGACCCGGCCACGCTGGACACGGTCGTCGGCGTCTTCACCGAACTGCTGGATCGACCGGTCGAACCACATACGTCGTTCTTCGTACTGGGTGCGTCCTCGCTCGACCTGGTCCGCGCCCACCGCCGACTCCGCGGCTTGGGCGTCGGCGACCTCGCCGTGGTCGACCTGTTCGAACACCCCACCGCACACGCCCTTGCGACCCGGATCGTCCGCGGGGCAGCGGAGTCCCGAACCCCGACGATCGCGAGCACCACGACGGGCACCCGTGCGAATACCGCCGCGGATGTCGCTGCGAATGCCGCCATGAACACCGGTGCGAGCACTGCCGCGCGTACCGCCGTGAATGCCGCCACGAATGCCGCCGCGCCCGGGCGCCAGTCCAGGCTGACCGCCCGTGCCCGCGCCCAGGAGATCTCCCGATGAGCCATCCCGATCCCGCGATCCCGTCCGCCATCGCCGTCGTCGGCCTGGCCTGCCGCTTCCCGGGCGCACCCGACGCCGACGCCTACTGGGACCTTCTGCTCGGTGCCCGGGAAGGTCTGACCCGGTTCACCCCCGACGAACTCGCCGACCGCGGCGTCCCGGCCGAACTGCTGCGCCGCCCCGGGTACGTTCCGGTCGGCGCGGTCATCGACGGCCAGGACCTGTTCGACCCCGACCTGTTCGGCATGACCGACGCCGAAGGCGCTCTCGCCGACCCACAGCAGCGCCTGTTCCTGGAATGTTGCCGGCAGGCACTGGACGACGCCGGACACGGGGAAGGCGCCGATGCGGGAGTCGTCGGCGTCTACGCCGGATCCGCACACAGTGCCTACCTCGCCCACAACCTGCGCGACCGGCACGACCCCACCGGCGCCGACCCGATCGGCAGCCTCCAGGCCGCCATGGCCGGCGTCGCCGACTACCTGCCGCTGCACGTCGCGCACCGGCTCGGTCTCACCGGTCCCGCCCTGGCGATCAACACCACCTGCTCGACGTCGCTGGTCGCCGTGCACGTCGCCGCACAGGCGCTGCTCGCCGGCGAATGCGACACCGCGCTCGCGGGCGGCGTCTCGCTGATCGTGCCGCAGGGGCGCGGCTATCTGCACGTGCCCGACGCGATGTTCTCCGCCGACGGGCGCGTACGCCCGTTCAGCGCTCGCGGCACGGGCATCGTGCACAGCCAGGGCGTGGGCGCGGTCGTGCTGCGCCGCCTGGAGGACGCGGTTGCGGCGGGCGACCGCGTCCTGGCCGTACTGCTGGGATCCGCCGTCGACAACGACGGCGCCGACCGGGTCGGGTTCACCGCACCCTCTCCCCGAGGTCAGGCCCGCGCGGTGGCCGAAGCCCTCGCCGTCGCCGGCCTCGAACCCACCGAGATCGGCTACATCGAGGCACATGGCACCGCCACCCCGCTCGGCGACGCCGTCGAAGTAGCGGCGCTGCGCAAGGTGTTCGGCGCAGCGGGCCCCGCATGGTGTGCCCTGGGCTCGGTCAAGGGCAACATCGGGCACACCAACTCCGCCGCCGGCATCGCCGGTTTCGTCAAGGCCGTCCTGGCCGTGCACCACGGCGTCATTCCCGCATCGCTGCACTGCGACCCGGTCAACCCCGCACTCGACCTCGCCGACTCGCCGTTCACCCTCGCCGACACCACCCGCCCCTGGCCGGGCGTACGGCACGCCGGCGTGAGTGCCTTCGGGATCGGCGGCACCAATTGCCACATCGTCCTGGGCCAGGCCCCGCCACGCACGGCGCCCGCGCCCGACCCCCGCCCGCAACTCCTCCTCCTGTCAGCGCACTCCGCCGCCGCACTGCCGACCGCGGTCGATGCCCTCGCCGACGTCCTGACCGCCTGCGACGAATCGGCGGACCGCGCCGAGGTTTTGGCCGACCTCAGCGAACTTGCGGACTGTGGCGCAGATTTGGCGGCGTCCTTCCCTGCGGCCCGGGCCGAGGTTTTGGCCGGCCTCGGCGAACCTGCGGACCACGTCGAGGTTTTGGCGGCGTCTGCGGTCCCTGCGGCCCAGGCCGAGGTTTCGGCTGACCTTGCCGAACCCGCGGACCGCGCCGAGGATTCGGCGGAGACTGCCGATCCTGTGGGCGGCGCGGGATTCCTGGCCTGCCCCGAGGACCGCACCGAATTCCCTTCCGGGCCGACCGGCCCTTCCGGCCCGCCGGGCCCCGCCGATCGTGCGGATCGCGCCGGAGTCCGGACGGACCCCGCGGACCCTGCCCGCCGCGCCGGGGTCCGGATCGGCCCCGCCGGGCTTGCCGAGCCGCACGCTCTCGCCGACATTGCCGCGACCCTGCACAGCGGTCGCCCCGCGCTGCGGTACCGCGTCGCTGCCGTGGGCACCGACCATGCCGGAGCCGCCGCGGCGTTGCGGGCGGCCACCGGTCGCGAAGTCGAACCCACCGCCCCGCGGCTGATCCTCGCGTTTCCCGGCGGCGGCGCCCAGTACGCCGGAATGGGTGCCGAACTCTACCGGGACGAACCGGAGTTCACCGCCGCCATCGATGCCTGCACCGCCCACTTCGCCGACCCGGTGCGCGACCTACTGCTCACGCACCCGCGCGGATCCGTCGCCGACGCCGCCGCCCGGGATCCGCGGGTGGGCCTGCCCGCCCTGTTCACCGTATCGGTGGCCACCGCCCGGCTGCTGCGTTCGTGGGGCATCGAACCCGACGTGGTGCTCGGGCACAGCCTGGGCGAGTACGCAGCCGCGGTCACCGCCGGCATCCTGAGCCTGAAGGACGCCGCCGAACTCGTCACCGTGCGCTGCACCGGCATGGCCGCAGCCGCCGGAGCGGGTGCCATGCTCGCGGTGCAGGTGTCCGAGGCCGAGGCCCGCCACCTGACCCGCCGGCATCCGCACCTGGACCTGGCCGTGGTCAACGCGCCCGACGCGTGTGTGCTCGCCGGACCGACCGACGCGATCCTGGCCCTGCAACACGAACTGCGGGCTCGCGGGGTCGACGCGACGCGCCTGCGGCTGGACGCGGCAGCCCACTCGCGCCTGGTCGATCCCGTACTCGCCGACCTGCGCGCCGCCGCCCGCCGCGTACACCCGGCGCCGGGCACGATTGCGCTGATCACCAGCGTCACCGGCGAGGAACTGCGTGCCGACGAACGCGCGGACCCGGAGCACTGGGTACGCCATCTGCGCTCCACCGTGCTGTTCTCGCGTGCGCTGCGCACCGCCGTGGGGCGGCAGCCGAGCATCCTGCTCCAAGCCGGCCCCGGCAGCGAACTCGCCCTGGCCGCACGGCGACAACAACCGCCCGCCCTGCTCGCCGCCCTGGCCGGATTCGGCGCCGCCGACCACGGCACGGAACGTGCCGCGCTGCTCAGCGCCGCCGGGCGACTGTGGACCCACGGCATCGACCTCGACGCCCGCGCGCTGCACCGCCCCGGACGCCGCCGCGTCGTGCTGCCCGGCCACCCCACCCGCCGCCGCCGACTGTGGATCGAACCAGCATCCGCCGAACGGCCGCCGCTGCACCACGACCTGCTCCTCCAGACTCCGGTCTGGCACGAGAGCGCACCACCGGCCGCAGCCATGCTGCACGGCGAACGCTGGATCGTGGCCGACCACACCACGGCTACGACGAGCCCGCCCGAGCAAGAGGACCGGGCACGGCCCGAGCACCCCGCCCACGCGGTACGCCGCGCCCTCGAAGCAGCCGGCGCCGAAACCGCCACGATCGACGACGAATGCCCGTGCACAGGAGCGGTTTTCGTATACGACGCCGCACCGGTGGCGGACGGCAGCGAAGCGGCCGTGGCAGCCGCCGTCGCCGCCTTCGCCCGCTTCGCCGCACGCCTGGCGGAGCGCGCGGACGCCCCCAGCCGCTTGATGGTGCTCACCCGAAATGGCGAACGGGTCGAGCACACCGATGCGTTCGACCCGGCCGCCGCCGCGATCCGCGCGCTGCCGCGGGTACTCGCCCAGGAGACCCCGGGCCTGCGCTGGCGCGCACTGGACCTCGGTGCGCACGATCCGATGCGTGCCCTCGCCCGCGAGGCCGCCGACCTGCGGACCGGCGACAACGCGCGGGAGGTCGCCGTGCGCGGCCAAACCCGCCGGGTGCGCTCGTTCGCCGCCTGGAATCCCACCGACCGCACGCCGGCCATCGACCCCGGTGACACCGTCGTCATCCTCGGCGGCCTGGGCGACGTCGGCTTCACCCTCGCCGAACACCTCACCCACACCCACCGGGCCCGAGTGGTGCTCACCTCCCGCACCGGGATCCCGAACACGGAGGAGGCCACGCCGCGACCGGACACCGCACCCGAACCCATCACCGCGGACCGGTCGCCGGCGACGCGCTCGGCGTCGTTCCGCGCGGCGTCGAACGACGCGGAGCCGGATCGATCGGTGTCGGAATGCCCGGTGTCGGACCGGACCGTGGCGGATCACCCGGCGCCGCACCGTGAGCTGTCGGCCGGCGGCGCGACCGTGAACCGGACGGTGTCGGACGGCACAGAATCGGACGGCGTGGTACCCGCTCGCACCGTGCCCGACCGCGCCGGGTCGGACCGCTCCGCGCCCGACGGTCCCGTGCCCGAGCGGACCGCGGCGGGCCGTCGGGCGTGGCTCGATCACCTGCGATTGCGCGGCCTGTGCGTCGAGATCGCCGTCTGCGATGCCGCGGACCCGGCTGCCGTGCACGGACTCCTGCACGACCTGGGCGAACGACACGGCCGCCCCCGACTCGTCATCCACGCCGCGGGCGTCGTCGCCTCCGCCGGCATCGCACCGCTGCGTGCGAGCGACCCCGCGACGATCGCCGCGCACGTACGTGCCAAGGTCGGCGCCGCCGATGCCCTGCGCATCGCCATCGGCGAACTCCCCGAGGCGCTGCGCCCGCCGACCGTCCTGGTGATGTCCTCCGCCACCGCGGCGGTGGGCGGCCTGGGCCTGGGCCCGTACGCCGCCGCCAATCGGGCATTGGAAGCGATCTCCGCGCGTCACAGCGACGACCACACCACCTGGCTCTGCGCGGCCTGGGACGGCTGGCGGGTCGGACCCGCCGGCCGCGAACGCGTCGTGGCCGCAGCCCATTCGCTCGGCGCCGAGGACGGTACCCGCGCCCTGGACCTGCTGCTGGCCGCAGCAGCCGATGACACGGCGCCGAGCGTGGTCGCCGTTTCCCCGGCCGACCTGGCCGCCCGGCTGCGGCACGATGCGACACCGGCACCAACCGCGGCGCCCACCGCGGTACCCACGCCGGCGGGTCCGTCGCCGGACGTACCCGATTCCGACCGCCGAACGGATCCGCGAGCGCACGCCATCGCGGCGATCTGGTCCGACCTGCTCGGTTTCACCGTTGCGGACCCGGACGCGGACTTCTTCGCGCTCGGCGGACACTCGCTGCTCGCGACCCGCATGCTCGCCCGCGTACACGACGCGTTCGGCGTGCGCCTGCGCCTGGCGGACCTCCTCGACCACCCCACCGCGGCCGGCCTGGCCCATCTCCTCGACCGCACCGGGTCGAACAGCACGACGCGGCCGGAACCGCCCGAACCGTCCGCATCGCATGTACCGGTTGTGGCGGGGGACGTCGCGCCGCATTCCGAGCCGCTTCGATCGGTTCCGTCGCCCGCGAGTGGCGATCTCCCCCCAGGCTCCGATCCGCTCCGATCGGTTCCGGCGCCCGCGAGTGGCGACCTTCCCCCACACTCCGAGCCGCCTCGACCGGATGCGTCGCCCGCGCCCCGGGACCTCTCGACCGTTCACGAGCCGCCTCGGTCGGCTGCGTCGCCCGTGGTGCGGGACTTCCCGCTCACGCGTGTCCAGCATGCCTACTGGGTCGGGGGCGGCGGAGGCTATCGGCACGGTGGGACCGCGTGCCACTTCTTTCTCGAACACCACTGCCCCGACCTGGACGTGCAGCGCTACCAGGACGCGCTGAACCGGGTCATCGCCCGGCACCCGATGTTGCGCGCCGTGATCACGCCCGAGGGCCGCAACCGCATCCTGGACCGGGTGCCCCGCTACCGCATCCGCGTGCACGACCTCACCCGCCTGGACCCGGCCGAACGCGACGCCGAACTGGTCGAGTTGCGCGCCAGGCTCTCCCACCGCGCCCCACGTCCCGACCGCTGGCCGTTGTTCGAGGTGACCGCCGCGCGGCTGCCCGACGGCGCGATCCGACTGTTCACCGGGTTCGACGTGTTGGTCTGCGACACCGCGAGCTATCTGCTGGTGGACCGCGAGATCAAACACTTCCACGACCATCCGCACGACGAACTTCCGCTCCCGGAAATCGATTTCGCCACCTGCGCGGCAGCCCTGGAGGCCCGCCGCAGCGGAGCCGCGTTCGATGCCGCCGCCGAATTCTGGCGTGCGCGACTGGCCGACCTCCCGGGACCGCCCGCACTTGCCCAGACCACCGGGACGACGACGGAGCAGCCGCCCCGATTCGTCCGCCGCTCGGCCCGCCTCGCCCCCGATACCTGGCGCCGACTGCGCGACGCGGCGGCCCGCCGACGTCTCACACCCACCGCGGTACTGCTGGCCGCCTACACCGAAACCCTCGCCCACTGGTCCGGAAGCGACCGGTTCTGCGTCAATCTCACCCTGTTCGACCGACCCGCGATCCACCGCGACGTGGACCGTGTGGTCGGCGACTTCACCACGCTGCTGCTGCACGAGAGCCGGCACCCCACGCCGACCCCGACGTTCGCCGCACGAGCCGCGACGACGCAGCGGCGGTTGTTCTCGGACCTGGACCATCGCGACTTCGGCGCCCTGGACGTCCTGGCCGAACAGGCCGCCCGCACCGGTCGGTTGCACACCGCCCCTGTCGTGTTCACCAGTGCACTGGGCCTGGCCGACGTCCTCGACGGTGGCCACGACCTGGACTGGGTCGGCACTCCGGTCCACGGCGTGAGTCAGACGCCGCAGGTGTGGCTGGACCACCAGGCGTTCGAGCAGGGCGGCGCCCTGCTGCTGCAATGGGACGCCGCGGAGACGATCCTCGAACCGGTCGACGTGGACGCGGCGTTCACGCGGTACGTGGCGACGGTGCGTCGACTCGCGGACGATCCGCGAGCGTGGGGTGGGCAACTCGACCCCGACGGCGTGGCAACGACACTCGACGCGGTCGAGGACCCCGACGACGTGGCCCTGTTGCTGCGTGCCGGCGCGCACCCGCGCCCGTTGTTCCTGATCCATCCCTCCGGCGGTGACGTGTTGTGCTACGGCGAGTTGGCCCGAAGGCTGACCACCGACCGTCCGGTGATCGGCCTGACCGACCCGCAACTCGTCGGCGCGGAAGCCCCCGTCGACGCGGAGGCGCTGGTCGAACGCCACCTCCGGGCGATCCGGTTCCGCCAACCGCGCGGACCGTACGCCCTCGGCGGCTGGTCCATGGGCGGCATCCTCGCCCACGAGATCGCCGGCCGACTGCACGCCGCCGGGGAGCGCGTCGAACTGCTCGTCCTGCTCGACGCCAACCTGCCCGACCACATCCGCACCTTCCCCGAGGAAGCGGACCAGACCCGCGACACCGAACCGACCCTGCGCTATCTCGCCTCCCTCGAAGCGTTCCTCGACCTCGACCTCGGCCTCGACCCCAACCTCGGCCTCGACCCCAACCTCGACCGAGCGGACCCCGACCCGGCGGGCTCCGACGCGGGCTTCGCCGCGCTGCCGCCCGCCGAGCGCATCCCCGAGGCCACCCGCCGACTGCGCGCGGCCGGCCTGCTCGGCGCCCGGGACACGGCCGCCGAGCGGATCGAGGTGTTCACCCGCCACCTGCGCCTGTTGGGCCTGCATACGGCCCGCCCGCTGAAGGACGCCGGCACCGACACGCTCATCGTGCGCGCCGGGCAACGCTCGCCGCGAAACAGCGGAACGGGCATGGGCGTGGACGACGTTCCCGGCGGCACCGACCTCGGATGGACGCCTTTCCTGAGCGCACCACCGCGCTGCGTCGACGTCGACGCCCACCACTACGCCCTTTTGCGCGAACCCGCACTCGGCCACATCGTCGCGCTCGTGGACCGAGCGCTGCGCGACCTTCCGGTAGCGGCCGAACCCGACGCGGCGGCCGAGCGCCCGAGGTCCTGACCGCTTTCGCAGGTCACCCCCCGCTCCCGCCCGCGCCCACGCACGTGCTCCCGCCCGCGCGTCGCCTTCCCGTTCCCTGTTCCATCACCCCGAGGACCCCATGCGCATCGCCCGATCCCGGCCGACCGGCCCACACCGCGCCGCTCGCAACCTCGTTCGTCTCGCCGCCGCGGCCTGCCTCCTGGCCGCCTGCTCCGCCCGGACCGACACGCCCACCCCCGAGGCCGCCGCCCCCACCGGCGCGCCGCGCGACGGCGGCACGCTGCGCTACGCCCTCGCCGGCAGCCCGGCGACCGCGAGCAACGACCCGCACGGCGGACTCGCCAACGAATCCGACGTGCAGCGCTTCGCGCTGATGTACGACGTGTTGACCGTGCCCGGCGGCAACGGCCGCGCCGCACCGCGCCTCGCCGCATCCTGGGACGCCGACCCGTCGGCGACCCGGTGGACGCTGCACCTGCGCGCGGACGCGCGGTTCACCGACGGGCGCCCGGTGCGGGCCGCGGACGTGCTGTACTCGCTGCGCCGCATCCAGGGCAAGGCCGCGGAGAACTACGGCCGGCTCGCCCAGTTCGACACGGACGCCTCCTCCGCCGCGGACGAGCACACCGTGGTCCTGGTCAGCCGCACCCCCGATGCCCTGGTGCCCGAGGCGCTCGAATCCGTCACCTTCGTCGTACCCGACGGCACCACCGACTTCGCCCGCCCCGCGCCCGGTTCCGGACCCTTCCGGCTGGACACGGCCGACGCGCAGACCGCGACCCTGAGCCGCAACCCCCAGTGGTGGGGCCCGCGTCCGCACCCGGACCGAGTACACATTCGGGCCGTCGCCGACCCCCAGGCCCGCGCGGCGGCCGTCACCTCCGGACAGGTCGATGCGGCCGGCAGCGTCGGGCCCGCCGCCGCGAAGACCGCCGGGAGCGGTGCCCGGGTGGTCCGCCGGACCGGCGTCACCGCCTACCCGTTCGTGATGCGGCTGGACCGGGCGCCCTTCGACGACCCCCGTGTGCGCGAGGCGTTCAAGCTCGCCGCCGACCGCAAGGCCCTGGTGGACACCGTCTTCCTGGGCTTCGGCGGCATCGGCAACGACCTCCCGACGCCGTACGACCCCTCGTACCCCAAGGATCTCGCCCAGCGTCCCCGAGGCCTCGCCCGAGCCCGGCAACTGCTCGCCGAGGCGGGACACCCGGACGGACTGCGCGTCACGCTGCGCACCACCACCTCCTACCCGGGCATGGACACCGCGGCGGCCCTGTACGCCCGCCAACTCGCCGACATCGGCGTCGTGGTGACCGTTCGCAACGAGCCACCCGACACCTACTTCACCGCGGTATGGGGCACCGCCGACTTCTACACCGGCTACTTCGGCGGCATTCCGTTCACCGACGTCGCGCGCGTCACGCTGTTGTCGACCTCGCCCGGCAACGAGAGCGCCTGGCGGCGACCCGGGTGGGACGCCGGCTTCCGCGAGGCGATGGGCAATCGGGACGACCAGACCCGACAGACGCACCTGGGCGCGCTCCAGAAGGAACTGTGGGCGGACGGTGGCTATCTCGTCTGGGGTCTGGGGGACGGGCTCGACCTGACCTCCGCGGCCGTGCACGGGATGCCCACCACGCCGGGGTTCGGACGGTTTCTCCTGGACTCGGTCTGGATGGCCCGGTAGGCGATGATCACGACCCGCCCGTCCCGGAAGCCGCTCGCCGGTGCGCCCGAGTCGCGTTCCCGTCGGCCGACGCCATGGCCGCGGCCATGGCGCCGACAGTCACGGCCCCTGCCGTCTCGGGCCCGACCGCCACAGCCTCGACGGCCACGGTTTCGGCTGCTCGGCGCCGTGTTGCGCGCCGCGCTCCTGCTCCTGGCCGTCTCCGCAACGGTGTTCGCCGCCGGTGAGGCGCTCCCGGGCGATGCCGCGGACACCCTCGGCGGCGGGCGGGTCACACCCACCGGACTGGACGAACTACGCGCCCGGCGCGGCCTGACCGACCCCGAGTGGCTGCGCTGGCTGCACACCGTCGGGGACCTGGCCGGCCGGGACGGCGGACATTCGCTGCTCACCGGCCGCCCGGTGTACCAGGTGATCGGCGAACGACTGCCCGCGACCCTGATCCTGGCCGGACTCTCGCTCGCCTGCGCCGCGTTCGGATGCCTGGTCGGCTGCCTGCTCACCGGGCGCCGGGCGCTGCGTCGCCCGCACACCGGGCCGTCCGGCCTCGCCACCGCACTCGCGGCCGTCCCGCAACCCGTGGTGGCCGCCGGGCTGACCGCTCTGCTCACGGGCGGCCTCGCCCTGCTGCCTCCCGTGTCGCTGCTGCCACCCGGCGGCAATCCCCTGACGGAGCCCCGCATCCTGATCCTGCCCGTACTCACCATCGCCCTGCCCACCGCCGCGTTCGCCACCGCGCTGCTCGGCGGTGCCGTAGCCGACGCGCTCCTGGCCCCGCACGCCGTCGACGCGCGCCTGCGCGGCGTCCCACCCGGCCGTATCCTGCGCCGGCACGTCGCACCCGCACTCGCCGTGCCCGCGCTGCGGGTGCTCGCGGTCGCCGTCTCGGCCACGACCGCCGGAACCGCCCTGGCCGAGAGCACCTTCGGCTACGCCGGTGCGGGCGAACTCCTGGTCACCGCAGTCGCCACCCGGGACACCCCCGTGGTCCACCTGCTCGCCGTCGGCTCGGCGGTCGTGGTGTCGGGCATCCTGCTCGTCGCCGACCTGGTCGCCGGGCGGGTGGACCGGTGAGCGCCGTCGACCGCCGGTCACCGCGGCTCGCGGTGCGCCCGCGGGCGCTGCTTCCGGCCGCCGCCGCGTGCCTGCTCGTCGCGTTCGTCGTCGTCGGGCCCGCGCTGACCCCGTACGACCCGGCGGCGCCCGTCGGTGCGCCGTGGACCCCCGCGGGCGGGCGGCACGTGCTGGGTACCGACGTCCTGGGCCGCGACGTGCTCTCCCGGGCCATGGCCGGCGGGCACCGGCTGCTTGCGGTCGGCGCCCTGGCCGCCGCGTGCACGTGCCTGATCGGCACTGCGGCCGGCTTGATCGCCGCGGGCGGGCGGCCGGGCACCGGCTACGCCGTCGACCTCGCCGCCGATCTGCTGATCGCGGTGCCGGCACTGCTGCCCGCGCTGCTCCTGGCGGCCGTACTGCCCGGGACCGGTGCGGTGATCGCCGCGACCGTCGTGTCCGGGGCGCCGCTCACCGCGCGGCTCGTGGCCGATGCCGCGACCCGCGCCCTGGCCTCCGGCTACGTTCGGGCGGCGCGGCTGCGGGCGGAACGGTCGCCGACGATCCTGGTCCGCGAGGTGCTTCCGTCGATGTCCGCGCTGCTCGCCGCCGACTTCGGGCTTCGTTTCGTCACCGCGCTGCAACTCTCGTGCGCCCTCGGCGTGCTGGGACTCGGCGGTACCGTGCCGGCGGCGGGGGACTGGGCGGCGATGTTGCGTGAGAACCTGCCCGGCGCGGCCCTGAACCCCGCCGCCCTGGCCGCGCCCGCCGTGCTGCTCACCGCCCTGGCTCTCGCCGTCGCCGGCAGCGCACACACGGCCGCGCGGGCGGCTACCGGATCGGGGCTTCGATGAGCGCCCCCGAAACCACGACGCGCCCGATCGCCGCCCCCACGCACCCGCTCGACGCCGGCGAGGGCCTCCGGGCGGACGGCATCCGGGTCGTGGACGCGGCCGGCCGCCCGGTCCTGGACGGGTTCACCGCACACGCGCCGGCCGGCGGCGTACTCGCGCTGGTCGGCCCGTCCGGCTGCGGCAAGACCACGGCGCTGCGTGCCCTGCTCGGCCCGCTTCCCGTCGGGCTGCGCAGCACCGCCGGTACGGTGACCTGGCACGGCGCGCCCCGCCCGACCGCGCACGCGGGCCGAGCCTGGCGACTGCGCCACGTCGGCCTGCTCGGTCAGGATCCGCACGGCGCGCTCGACCCACGCCGAACGATCCTCGACCTGGTCGCCGAGGCCGCCGCGGACCGCGGTGTCGCCCGCCGGGCCGCCCGCGAACAGGCCCTCGAACTGCTGGATCGGCTCGGGCTGGATGCCGGGCTCGCCGCGCAGCGGCCACCCGCGCTGTCCGGAGGCCAGGCACAACGCGCCGCCCTGGCCGTCGCGTTGGTCGCGGACCCGGTGCTCGTCTTCCTCGACGAGCCCACCGCAAGCCTGGACCGGGAGACCGCCGGCCGGGTGACGAACCTGATCCGCGAACGACACCACGATCGCTCCCGGGTGACCGTGACGGCCACCCACGATCCGTACCTGATCGCCGAACTCGCCGACCGTGTACTGCGATTCGACCGGCCCGGGATCCGCCGAAGCGTGCCCCGTCGCGAGCGGGCGCTCATCGGGCCGCCGATTCTGGCCGCACACGCAGTGGAACTGGCCGGCGCCGACCGCGCCGTCACGCCGTCCGCCGGGGGCGGGCCCGAGGCGGGCGCCGCTTCGTTCACCACGGCGGCGTCCATCGGATCGAAACTGCAGAGCGTGCGGGAACCGGAACCGGAGCCGGAACCGGGACCGGGACTGGGACCGGGACCGGAATCCGATTCGGGAACGGATCCTGCGCCGGCTCGCCGGGAGTTCGCTGCACCGCTGCTCAGGGGTGTCGAACTCAGCCTGCACGCCGGTGAGTTCGTCGCGCTGATCGGACCGTCCGGCAGCGGCAAGAGCACCTTGCTGCGCGCCCTGGCCGGACTCCATCCACCTCGCGCGGGCACCCTCCACCTCGGCACGGACCTGGGTCCGCTCGCCGCATCCGCCGCCGCTCGTTCGCGCGCCGAACTTCGGCGCATTCAATACGTCGGGCAGGATCCACGCGACGAGCTCAACCCCGCACACCGGGTGATCGGCGCCGTTGCCCGCCCCCTGCGCGGCCCGGACGGGCTCGCCCGCACCCCGGCGCGGCACGAGGCACTGCGGCTGCTCGCCGCCGTCGGCCTCGACGCCGAGACGGCCCGACGTCGACCCGGTCGGCTCTCCGGCGGGCAACGCCAACGAGTCGCCCTCGCCCGGGCTTTGGCGGCCCGGCCGCAGATCCTGCTCGCCGACGAGGTCACCTCCGCGCTGGACGCCGACACCGCCGCCGCGCTCCTCGACCTGCTCGACGGTCTACGCGCCGAGGGCCTCGCGGTGTTGATGGCCACCCACGACCCCCACATCGCGGCCCGCGCCGACCGCGTCCTGCACATCACCGGGGGCGCCCTGACCGAGGGCACACCCGCCCCCGACCACCGCGCTCCCGGCCTCCGTCACCCCGGCCATCCCGACCCCGGCCGCCCCGACCGATCCGACCGATCCGAAGGAAGTACATGAGCCACGATCGAGACGACCTTCTGCGCGAACTGCGCGCGCACCCGTGGGTCGGCGACGCCCGACGCGCACCCGACGGCGGGCTGGTCGTCGTGCCGCACCCGGAGGCATCGGCACTTCGGCCCACCCCCGGGGGTCTGCTCCGCGAGTTTCTGGAGCACTGGAGCGACGTCTACGACTGGGTGTACGACCGGCCCCGCGGCCCGGAACACCCCGTCGACGCGGACCTGTCGGGATGGCTCGCCTCCGACACCGGACGGCCGCTGCCCGCCGCACACATGGCGGACTGGCGCGACACCACCACCGCGCTCGCGCTGTCCTGCCGGCCCACCCGAGTCCTGGAACCCGGCTGCGGAAGCGGGATGTTCGTGCGCGCGCTCGGTGCCCATGTCACCGCGTACGTGGGCACCGACGTGTCCGCCGCGGCCGTCGACCGCCTGCGCAACCAGGATCTCGCGTACGCCACGATCGTGCCGGCCGGCGCACACGAGCTGCGCTCGCCGGCGGTCACCCGGGCGTCGGCCGCGGCGTTCGGGCCGGATGTGCCGCCGGACCTGGTCCTGATCAACTCCGTCACGCAGTGCTTTCCCGACCTGGCCTACCTGCGGGCCGTGTTGCACGACGCGATCGCGTTGCCTGCCCCGGGCGGGAGTGTGCTGGTCGGCGACATCCGCCACGCCGGTCTGCTCGATCACTACGCCCGCTGGGTCGAGCGGGCCAAGGACCCCGGCGCCGCACCCGACGAGATCCGACGCCGGGCACGGGAACGCGCGAGGCACGAGGAGGAGATGCTGCTCGACCCGCGTGCGCTGGCATGGGCCGCGACCGGGACCGGTCGCCGGGTCGAACTCTCGATACGAGCCCGCACGATGGCCGCCGACACCGAACTCACCCGCTACCGCTACGACGCGCTGCTGCGCGTCGACGCCGCACCCGGCCCGACGCCGACCCGCCCGGAATCGCCCGTACCCAACGCGCTGTTGACCGACCACCCCGATGCCCGCACCCCGCACGACCTGCACACCGAGGCCGCGGCCCGGGACGCCGTCGTGCTGGTCGACCCGGACGACCCCACCCGCCTGGCCGTGGCCGGCCCCGACAGCGCCCGCTTTCGGCCGGTCGAGGACATCGCCGACGGCACCGCACCCGCGCACGAACCCCTGCACGCCTTCATCGCCCGGCGCCTGCCCGAAGTCCTGCGCGACCACCTGCGCACCCGGCTGCCCGGGCGCACCCCGCCGCGCCTGTCCGTGGCGCCGCCCACCACCCGCGAGGCCGCCCGTGTCCGCTGACCACGACCTGCTCCGCGTTCGCGAGGTGCTCGAAGCGCTGCCGGGCGTGGCCGCAGCCGAGGTGTTCCGGATCGCCCACGGCCCGGTCGCCGCCGTCGCCGCGTTGGTCCGCGGTCACCACCCGCCCGATCCCACCACCCCCGGAACCCCGGCCCCGAGTCCGCCGTACACCGGCCCCGACGTGACGCCCGCCATTGCCGCACTGGACCGGGCCGCGGTCCTGGCGATGGCACACACGCTGCACGGGGCAGGTCTGTTCACGCCGGGCAACACGCACACCGCGACCGAGATCTGCGAGCGGCTGCGCGTCCCCGAACGCCATCGCTGGATCATCCGCCGCTGGCTGACCGCGCTGACCGAACACGATCTGCTCGCCGCCGTCCCGGCGCAGGCGCGATACGGTCCGCTGCGCGCCGTCACGCGAGCCGAACTCGGTGTCGCCATGGTCGGTCTGGACGCCGCCCGCCGCGAACTCGGCTACCCGCCGGCGATGGGCCGCTTCCTCCAGACCACACTGCGCGCCCTGCCCGCTCTCGTCAGCGGGCAACGCACCGTACAGGCCTCCCTGTTCGAGGGCGGAGCCACCGACACCGCGACCGGCAACTACCGGGACAACGTGATCAGTCGGCACGTCAACGCCGTGGCCGCGACGGCGGTGGCGCACGCCGCGGGCCGCGCCGCGGGGCGACCACGTGTCCTGGAGATCGGGGCGGGAGTGGGCGCCACCACCGAAAGCGTGCTGTCCGAACTCGGCTCGGTCGACTACCTGTTCACCGACGTGTCGAGCTTCTTCCTGGACGCCGGCCGACGACGTTTCGCCGGCCGCCCGGGTCTGCGCTACACGCTCGTCGACATCAACGCGCCGAGGTCGTCCCGGCTCGCGGCCGAACCGCCGTTCGACGTGATCCTCGCCGCCAATGTGCTGCACAACGCCCGACATGCCACCCGCGGCCTCGCTCTGCTGCGCGAACTCCTGGCGCCGGACGGCACCCTGGTCTTCCTGGAGTCGTGCCGCGAGCACGCCGTGCTCTCGACCGGGATGCAGTTCCTGATGTCGGCGCGCGCCGACGATCCGGTGCCCGGCTTCGCCGACTTCCGCGCCGGCGGGGACCGGATCTTCCCGACGGTCGGGGAATGGACCACCTCCCTGCACGCGGCCGGGTTCGACCACGTCGCCGTGGACCCGGGACCGGGCGATCCCCTGGCCGCCGCGGGGCAACACGTGTTCACCGCCCGCCCCCGCGAGCCCAGCCGGCCGCGCCCCGACCCGGGTGCGGTCCGGGCAGCCGCCGCCGACCTGTTGCCCACCGCCCTTGCCCCGATCGAAGTACACGCGGTCGACGCCCTCGCCCCATCCACCGTGCCCGCCCCATGACACCGCCCCGGAGGAACCCGTGCCCACCACCCCCGGCCCCACGAGCCCGACCGCATCGCCCGCGCCCGGCACCTTCCGTCCCACGAGCCCGACCGCATCGCCCGCGCCCGGTGCTCCCGGTGCTCCCGGCGCTCCTGCCGGTACTCCCGGCCACCCCACGGATCCGATCGACGCGATGACCCTGGTCCGCCGCATCTGGGCGGACATCCTGGATCTGCCCGCGGTCGACATCGGCCCCGACGACACCTTCCTGTCCCTGGGCGGGGACTCGATCCTCGCCGTGCGCACCGCCGCGCTGGTGCGCCGCCGCGCGGGAGCCGTACTCGCGTTGTCCGACGTGCGCGTGGAGAACACCCTCGCGGAGTTCGCGACGGCCGTCGCCACGCGGGCACCCGCCTCCGGCGCGGCGAGCGTCCCGGACCTGGAGGTGACGCCGCGTCCGGATCCGCGCGCGGCGTTCCCGCTGCTCCCGTTGCAGCAGGGCTACTTCGTCGGTCAACAGGACGCCTGGGAGTTGTCCTACGCGTCCGCCCACCACTACCTCGACTTCGCGCTGCGCGACGTGGACGCCGACGAGGCGCCCGAGGCGCTGCGCGACGCGCTGTACCGCCTGATGATCCATCAGCCCATGCTGCGCGCCCGGATCACCGCGGACGGCCGGCAACACATCCTCGACCCCGACGACCCGGACGCGATCGTGGCACCGACCGTGTACGACTGGCGTGACGCGGACCCGGAGGAAGCCCGCCTGCGGGTGGGCGAGTTGCGCGAGCGCATGCGGCACCACGGGCCGGATCCGCAGACCGGGCCCGGTATCGACGTGCGGCTGAGCCTGCTGCCGGGCGGGCGTGCCCGGATCCACTCGGCGACCAGCCTGCTCCTGATCGACGGCTGGTCCTCGGGCCTGCTCTACCGGGACCTGCTGGCCTTCGCCGCCGACTGGAACGCCGTGCCGGCGCCGCTGGACGTGGATTTCGGCGACTACGCGACCGCGCTGGCCGCCCTGCCGGCGACCCCGAGGTGGATCGCCGACCGCGATTGGTGGTGGCGACGGCTGTCGCAGTTGCCGCAACCGCCCGCGCTGCCGCTGGCGGTACAGCCGGACGCGGTGGCCGAACCGGTGATGACGAGCCGCGAGTCGCGCCTGTCACCGGCGCGTTGGCAAGCCCTCCGGGACCTGTGCCGCAGCCACGCGGTGACGCCGTCGTCCGCCGCGCTGGCCGCCTACACCGTGGCCCTCGCGCGGATGGCCGGCCATCGACGCTTCCTGGTGGGCAGCCTGCAATTGGGTCGACTGCCGCTGCACCCCGACGTGCATCGGATGATCGGGCCCTTCTCCACGACCGTCCCGCTCGCGATCGAGCTCGACGCGCGCACCACGCTCGCCGAGGCCGCCCGGTCGACGGGCGAGCACCTGGGTCGGGCACTGGCCCACAACCTGGTGTCCGGGGTCGAGATCGGTCGCGAGCTGGCCCGCAGGCGCGGCACCACCCGTCCGGTGGCACCGGTGGTGTTCCAGAGCACCCTGGGCGTCGACGCGGCGATGGGCAGCGCGGTCCCCGAGGACGCCGGACCGCTGGGCGCGGTGGACCTCAAGGACCACCACCAGGAACTGCGCACGCCACAGGTCGCCCTGGAGGCCCGCCTGTACGAGGCGCGCGACGAACTGGTGATCGGGATGTCCGCGGTCGAGGAACTGTTCGCCCCCGCCGCCCTGGACGCGCTCTTCACCCACTTCACAAGCCTTGTCGCAGCCCTCGCCGAGCCCGAGGGATGGCAGGTCGAACACTCGCTCCCGCAGCCGCTCGACCCCACCGACGACCCGGCGGCGCCACGCCTGCACGCGCGTGCTCGGACCGTCGTACGAACTGCGGGCGGCCTCCCTCGCGATGCCCTCGAACAGGCCATCGCGGATGCCTGGCGCACGGTGCTGGGGCTGCCCGAGCACGAACCGATCGACCGGGCGACGGACTTCTTCGCCACGGGCGGCGACTCGTTGCTGGCGGTACGCATGCTCGCGATGCTCGCACGAACCGGCGTGGGCCGGGTGCCGCCCCGCGCGTTCCTGACGGCGCCGACCGTGGCAGCCCTCGCGGAGGCGGTCCGCACGGCTTCGGCGGAACGCGAGGACGAGCACGAGCCGTTGCGCTGAGCGCCCCCGCACCCTTACCCGGAGCCGCACCCGCACCCGCACCGCGCCGAAGCGCACCCGCGCCGGACGGAAGCCATCCGTCCGGCGCGGGTGCGCTCGATGCCGATCCGACCGAGGCCGACGAAGGCCGACCGAAAGCGTCCGGCTACAGTCCCGCGTCCGCCCTGAACAGTTCCTGATCCGCCCACACCGCGGCGCGGGCGCCGTCCGCCGCGCCGGTGACCACGAACGTCAGCGGATCCGGCAACGCCGCCAGGCGGGCCATGTCGCCGGCCGCGAAGACGCCCGGCACGGACGTGCGTTGGAACTCGTCCACGCGCACGCAGCCGTCCGGGAGATGCGCGCAGCCCAGGCGCGCGGCGAGCGCGGAGTGCTGGTGGATCCGGGTGCGGTGGAAGACCGCCCCTCGGGCCAACGGCGATCCGGCGGCGAACTCCAGCGTCAGGGAGCCGGGTTCGCCGATGATCGAGGTCAATTGCTCCACGCGCAGCCCGACTCCGGCCTTGGCGAGCAGGGCGCGCTGCTCGTCGGTCGGCACCTGCCCGTGGGTGGCCAGGACCACGTCGTCGGAGAAGCGGTCGGCCACGTAGCGGGCCAACATCACCGAGGCGGGATCCGACCCGACGACGGCGAGCGGCATGTCGCGGGTCTCGTAGCCGTGGCAGAACGGGCAATGGAAGACCCCGCGGCCGAACCGCTCGGCCAGACCGGGGATGTCGACCAGGACATCGACCTGCCCGGTGGCCAGGATCAGCTTGCGGGTGTGCTCGACCCGCCCGTCCGCGAGCACGAGTTCGAATCCGCAGTCCAGTGCGCGGGCGTCGGTCACCTCGCCCGCGCGGGTCTCGACGGTGGCATACGCCGCCAGGTCGGCACGGGCGGCCGCGCGCAACGCGGCGGGGGAGAAGCCGTCCCGACTGAGCAACATGTGGGTCTCGGGGGAGGGGGCGTTGCGGGGCCGGCCGCTGTCGATCAGCAATACGCGGCGACGCTGCCGTCCGGAGACCAGGGCCGCATTCAACCCCGCCGGGCCGGCCCCGACCACGACGACATCGAACGGCTCACCGGTTCGGCCCGTCTCGCTCGTCTCGCCCGCTTCGCCTATCTCGGGTGCTTCACGCGTTCCGGATGCTTCATCCGCCTCGCGCGCCGTGCTCGTCTCGCTCACGGGAACCTTCCCTCTCGTCGGCGGGACCCGGACGGGAGATGCCCGGCCCCTGGACACCACACCCTATAGCTCATGATAATCGTTTCCATTAACGGTCATGCACTCCGAACGCCCGAGGGCCCGACCGACACCGCATCCCGCCCGAGAGGCCTCCGTGAACGACCCCTACGCCGTGACCGCCGACTACTACCACCTGATGTCCGAGCCCTACTGGCGGCAGTTGCGCCCGGTCCTGGCCGACGCCCTGCGCCAGGTGGACCCCGCGGTGGGCCCGGTCCTGGACATCGGCGCGGGCACGGGCCTGTCCACCCGAGTCGTGGCGGACGCACTGCCCGCCGCGCGCATCGTCGCGCTCGAACCGTCCACCGCGATGTGCGCCGTGCTGCGTACCCGCACGGCTGACGATCCGGCGCTGCGCGGGCGGGTGACGATCCATGCCGCGACGCTCGCCGAAGCCGAGCCCGCGCTGCCGCCGGTCCTGTCCGCCGTCGTGGCCACCGCCGTCCTGCATCACTTCGACGCCGACGAACGTCGTCTGCTGACCCGCCTGCTGGCGGAGCGACTGGCTCCGGGGGCACCGGCGTTCGTCGAGGTGCAGGAGCCGCCCGCGCCCTGCCGCATCCCACGAACCCGCTATCACGCCAGTGCCGTGGGCGATCTCGTGTACGAGGGCTGGATGGGAGCCGAACCCAGCGGGGCCGACACGATGGACTGGACGATGACCTACCGCACCACCAGGGCCGGACGCGTGCTCGACGAGCGCTCGGCGGGCTTCACGATGCATCCCATCCCGCTCGCGCGGATGGAAGCCGAGGCCGCCGAAGCCGGCCTCGCCACCCGCCGCCTGGGCTCCGGCCTCCTGGAACTGCGCACACCCGGGGCCGGGCAGGACCCGAAGCGCGCCGGATGATCGTATTGCGGCCGGATCGATCAGGAATCGAGAAGCGCGACCGACCGGGCCGCGGCTAGCGTGATGATCACGGACGGCGCCCTGCCGGCCGGCCGACACCGCGGCCGACGGCGGCGCCCTCCCCGGGCCGCTCCGCCGGCCGAGGCGCACGAGCACCGGATGTACGGTTCGACCCCGATCGGATCGAGCCGGGCGACGCCGGCGGAGGCCGCGAAAGCGGTCCCGCCCGAGAGATGGAGACACGACGAGCATGGCCAAGAGAACGGACTCGCAGTCGCCTGCGCCGCACGTTGCCGACAGCCACGACCTGATCCGGGTGCACGGCGCGCGCGTGAACAATCTCAAGGACGTCAGCGTCGAGATCCCCAAGCGTCGACTGACGGTGTTCACCGGCGTCTCCGGCTCGGGCAAGAGTTCCCTGGTGTTCGGCACGATCGCCGCGGAGTCGCAGCGGCTGATCAACGAGACGTACAGCGCCTTCGTGCAGGGCTTCATGCCGACGCTCGCGCGGCCGGAGGTCGACGTCCTCGAAGGGCTGACCACCGCGATCCTCGTCGACCAGCAGCGCATGGGCGCCGACCCGCGTTCCACGGTGGGCACCGCCACCGACGCGAACGCGCTGTTGCGCATCCTGTTCAGCCGACTCGGCAAGCCGCACATCGGCCCGCCCAGCGCGTACGCCTTCAACGTGCCCTCGGTCCGCGCGAGCGGCGCGATCACCGTCGAGCGCGGTGCCAGGAAGGCGGTGAAGGCGACCTTCGACCGCACCGGCGGCATGTGTTCGCGCTGCGAGGGCCGCGGCACGGTCTCCGACATCGACCTCACCCAGCTCTACGACGACTCCAAGTCGCTCAACGAGGGCGCGATCACGGTCCCCGGCTACAGCATGGACGGCTGGTACGGGCGGATCTTCGGCGGCTGCGGTTTCTTCGACCCGGACAAGCCGATCCGCAGGTTCACCAAGCGGGAACTGAACGACCTCCTGCACAAGGAGCCGACCAAGATCAAGGTCGAGGGGGTCAACCTGACCTATGAGGGGCTGATCCCCAGGATCCGCAAGTCGATGCTGGCCAAGGACATCGACGCACTACAGCCGCACATCCGCGCGTTCGTGGAGCGGGCGATGACGTTCACCACGTGCCCCGAGTGCGCCGGTACCCGGCTGAGCGAGGGTGCCCGATCCTCGAAGATCAAGCGGATCAGCATCGCCGACGCGTGCGCGATGCAGATCACCGACCTGGTCGCCTGGATCCGCGACCTGGACGAGCCGTCGGTGGCGCCGCTGCTCGACACGCTGCGGCACACCCTCGACTCGTTCGTGGAGATCGGGCTGGGCTACCTCTCGCTCGACCGGCCCGCGGGCACCCTGTCCGGCGGCGAGGCGCAGCGCGTCAAGATGATCCGACACCTCGGGTCCTCGCTGACCGACACCACGTACGTCTTCGACGAGCCCACTATCGGGATGCACCCGCACGACATCCAGCGCATGAACGGCCTGCTGCTGCGGCTGCGGGACAAGGGCAACACGGTGCTCGTGGTGGAGCACAAGCCGGAGACGATCGCGATCGCCGACCACGTGATCGACCTCGGCCCGGGCGCCGGCGCGGGGGGCGGCACCATCTGCTTCGAGGGCACCGTGGCGGGACTGCGGACGGGCGGCACCGTCACCGGCCGCCATTTCGACGATCGGGCCGTCCTCAAGGAGAAGGTACGCACGCCCACCGGCGCGCTGGAGATCCGCGGCGCGAGCACGCACAACCTGCGCAACGTGGACGTGGACGTCCCGCTCGGGGTGCTGGTCGTCGTCACCGGGGTCGCCGGCTCCGGCAAGAGCTCGCTCGTGAACGGGTCGCTGGTCAAGGATTCGGAGGCCGCCGCGGGCGCGGGTGTGGTGTCGGTCGACCAGAGTGCGATCCGCGGATCGCGGCGGAGCAACCCGGCCACGTACACCGGCCTGCTCGACCCGATCCGCAAGGCGTTCGCGAAGGCCAACGGGGTGAAGCCGGGGCTGTTCAGCGCCAACTCCGAGGGCGCCTGCCCCACCTGCAACGGCGTGGGCGTCGTCTTCACCGACCTGGCGATGATGGCCGGCGTCGCGAGCGTGTGCGAGGAGTGCGAGGGGAAGCGGTTCGAGGCGTCGGTGCTGGAGTATCGGCTCGGCGGTCGCGACATCAGCGAGGTGCTCGCCATGTCGGTGACCGAGGCCCGGGAGTTCTTCGGCTCCGGTGCCGCGCACACGCCGGCCGCGCACGCCGTCCTGGTGCGGCTCGCCGATGTCGGGCTGGGCTACCTCAGCCTGGGCCGGCCGCTCACCACGCTGTCCGGCGGTGAGCGGCAGCGGCTCAAGCTGGCCACGCACATGGCCGAGAAGGGCGGCATCTACGTCCTCGACGAGCCGACCACCGGACTGCACCTCGCCGATGTCGAGCAGTTGCTCGGCCTGCTCGACCGGCTCGTCGACGCCGGCAAGTCGGTCATCGTGATCGAACACCACCAGGCGGTGATGGCACACGCCGACTGGATCATCGACCTCGGCCCCGGCGCCGGCCACGACGGCGGCCTGGTCGTCTTCGAGGGCACGCCCGCCGACCTCGTCGCCGACCGCTCCACGCTGACCGGCGAGTACCTCGCGGCCTACGTCGGCGCCTGAACAACCGGCATCGGCGCGACACCCGACCGGCGGCCACGCCGCCGTGCCCTCGTCGAACAGGGCCTGTGGACCGGGCCTGCGAACAGGACCTAGGCGCAGGACGGGCACAGACCGCGGTAGGTGACCTCGGCCTCGGAGACGGTGAAGCCGAACCGCTGGTCCGGCGGCAGGTCGGCCAGCGGGTTGCCGGTCGGGTGCACGTCGCGCACGGTGCCGCAGGCCGAGCACACCAGGTGCTGGTGCGGGTGGTGGGCGTTGGGGTCGTAACGCTTGGCGCGGCCGTCGGTGGAGACCTCCTTGACCTCGCCGAGCGAGACCAACTCGCCCAACGCGTTGTAGACGGTTGCCCGGGAGATCTCGGGCAACCGCCGCGCCGCACGGGCGTGTACCTCGTCGGCCGTCAGATGTACGTGGTCGCCGTCGAGGACCTCCGCAACGACACGCCGCTGGGAGGTCATCCGCCAACCGCGCTCTCGCAGCCGCTCCAGCAGGTCGCTCATGTCGGTTCACCTATTCAGGCTCGGTGGGATACCGAAGTTTACCGGTGGACGTCCGGATTCCGGTTGGGTACGGGATTGGCGAGCATCTTGACTTGGACTCTGTCCATCGTAGGATCGGTTCCGGCGGTAGCCAAGGGGCAGCAGAAGACTCCACTACGGCAGGAGACGCAGACGTGACGGCACCACCGTCGAGAAGCCGCGCGGTACCGGCCTGCGCATGACGGCCATCCGCGTCGCGCTGCTCCGGAGCATTCCGGACGGTGACCACCTCGGTGTCGAGGCGATCGCCTTCCGGGCGTGCGGTGGGTATGGGACGAACGTGATCACATTCCCCTTCGGACCGCACCCCGGGACCTCGACCCGCTCCCGCCGGCGCGACCCGTTCACCGCCTCGAACCGGTTGGCGCCTCGACCCGGTTCGACCGGCGACGTCGTGTCGTCGCCGACCCGGGCCGCTGCCCCGACCATTCCACCGCCCACGCAGTCCCCCGGCTCCGTGACCCGCAGTTCCGAGCACCGCGATCCGCAGTTCCGAGCACCGTGATCCGCCTGGTCCGGAAGGATTCCCATGTCTGAGAACCATGATGCAATCGTCGTAGACGCGAAGACGGAGGGCGAGGGGGGCTGCCCGGTCGCACACGGACGCGCCCCGCACCCGACGCAGGGCGGCGGCAACCGGCAGTGGTGGCCGGAGCGGCTCAACCTGAAGATCCTCGCCAAGAACCCGGCCGTGGCCAACCCGTTCGGCGAGGACTTCGACTACGCCGAGGCGTTCAACACCCTCGACCTCGCCGCCGTCAAGCGGGACATCGCCGAGGTGCTGACCACCTCGCAGGACTGGTGGCCCGCCGACTTCGGCAACTACGGCCCCCTGATGATCCGGATGGCCTGGCACAGCGCCGGCACCTACCGGATCAGCGACGGCCGCGGCGGCGCCGGCTCCGGCCAGCAGCGCTTCGCCCCGCTCAACAGCTGGCCGGACAACGCGAGCCTGGACAAGGCCCGCCGGTTGTTGTGGCCGGTCAAGAAGAAGTACGGCCGCAACCTCTCGTGGGCCGACCTGCTGGTCCTCACCGGCAACGTCGCCCTGGAGTCGATGGGCTTCGAGACCTTCGGCTTCGGCGGCGGTCGGGCGGACGTGTGGGAGCCCGACGAGGACGTGTACTGGGGCCCGGAGACCACCTGGCTCGGCGACGAGCGGTACACCGGCGACCGGGATCTGGAGAACCCGCTCGGCGCGGTCCAGATGGGCCTGATCTACGTCAACCCCGAGGGCCCGAACGGCAACCCGGACCCGCTGGCCGCGGCCCGCGACATCCGCGAGACGTTCCGCCGGATGGCGATGAACGACGAGGAGACGGTGGCCCTGATCGCGGGCGGCCACACCTTCGGCAAGACCCACGGCGCGGGCCCGGCGGACAGCGTCGGCCCCGACCCCGAGGCCGCGCCGCTCGAACAGCAGGGCCTGGGCTGGAAGAACTCCTACGGCACCGGCAAGGGCGGCGACGCGATCACCAGCGGTCTGGAGGGCATCTGGACCAACACCCCCACGACGTGGGACAACAGCTTCTTCGAGATTCTGTTCGGCTACGAGTGGGAGCTGTTCCAGAGCCCGGCCGGCGCGCACCAGTGGCGGCCGAAGGACGGCGGCGGTGCCGGCACCGTGCCGGATGCGCACGACGCGTCCAAGACGCACGCGCCGACGATGTTGACGACCGACCTCTCGCTCCGGTTCGACCCGGCCTACGAGCAGATCTCGCGGCGCTTCCTGAACAACCCCGCCGAGTTCGCGGACGCCTTCGCCCGCGCGTGGTTCAAGCTGACCCACCGCGACATGGGCCCGGTCGTGCGCTACCTCGGTCCGGAGGTCCCCACCGAGACGCTGCTGTGGCAGGACCCGCTGCCGGCGGTGACGCACGAGCTCGTCGACACCGCGGACGTCGCCGCGCTCAAGAGCCGGATCCTCGACTCGGGCCTGTCGGTGTCCCAGCTCGTGTCCACCGCGTGGGCGTCGGCCTCGTCCTTCCGCGGCAGCGACAAGCGCGGCGGCGCCAACGGTGCGCGCATCCGCCTCCAGCCGCAGATCGGGTGGGAGGTCAACGAGCCCGACGAGCTGGCCACGGTGCTGAGCGCACTGGAGGGAATCCAGGAGGCGTTCAACGCCGACCGCACCGACGGCAAGCGGATCTCGCTCGCCGACCTGATCGTGCTCGCCGGCGCCGCCGCGGTCGAGCGGGCCGCCAAGGACGCCGGCTTCGACGTCGAGGTCCCGTTCACGGCGGGCCGCGTGGACGCCTCGCAGGAACAGACCGACGTGGAGTCCTTCACCGCGCTCGAACCGGCTGCCGACGGATTCCGCAACTACCTCGGCAAGGGCAATCGGCTGCCGGCCGAGTACCTGCTGATCGACCGGGCGAACCTGCTGACCCTGAGCGCCCCGGAGACGACCGCCCTCGTCGGCGGCCTGCGGGTCCTGGGCGCGAACCACCAGCAGTCCCCGCTCGGCGCCTTCACGGCGACCCCCGGGGTGCTGACCAACGACTTCTTCGTCAACCTGCTCGACCTGGGCACGACGTGGAAGGCGACCTCCGAGGACGCGAGCACGTTCGAGGGTCGCGACGCCGCCACCGGCGAGGTCCGGTGGACCGGCAGCCGGGTCGACCTCGTCTTCGGGTCCAACTCCGAGCTGCGCGCGCTCGCCGAGGTCTACGCGAGCGACGACGCGAAGGAGAAGTTCGTGCACGACTTCGTCGCCGCGTGGGACAAGGTGATGAACCTGGACCGGTTCGACCTGGCGTGAGCACGACGTCCGGGTCGGCCCGCGCCGGGCCGACCCGGACGCCCGCGCCCTCGCCGCGGCCGCCGCCCCCCCCCGCGCCCGGGGGCGCCCCCCCAACACCCACCGGGCCCCACCCCGCGGGGGACCCCCCCGTTTCCGCGCCGGCGTCCGGCGGTCAGTAGCGGGTGGCGACCGGTTCGCGCAGTTCGGCGTCGTC
>NZ_JBITHP010000017.1:206023-226113 GCF_044458105.1 Embleya sp. NPDC050493 | reverse complement strand
CTCACCGGGGTCGGCATCCAACAGGCCGGGAAGATCTTCTACGGCGGCATGCTGCTCAAGACCAGCGGCATGACCTACAAGAAGTACCGCACCACCACACTGACATCGGCCAAGACCCTCGACCCCACCTGCGCCCTGTTCAACAAGACCAAGGCCGCCTGGGACGCCGTCAGCCTGCCCGCACAGCCCAACGACCCCACCTGTAACGGTGGGCCGGGCAACCCCGACTTCTCGATCAGCCTCACCCCGAGCTCGGGCAACGTGGCGGTCGGCGGGGACGTCACCACCACCGTGGGCACCACGACCACCAGCGGTGCGGCGCAATCGGTCACCCTGACCGCGTCGAACCTGCCCAACGGGGTGACCGCGCAATTCACGCCGGCCACCGTCCAGTCGGGCAACAGCTCGTCCCTGAAGTTGTCGGCGAGTTCGACGGCGACCGCTGGTACGTACACGGTGACCGTGACCGGCAGCGGCGCCACCACCCATACGGCGCAATACACGCTGACCGTCGGCGGCACCGGACCGGGCACGTGCACCGCGCCCGCCTGGAACGCCGACTCGGTCTACACCAACGGCAGCGTGGTCTCCTATCAAGGCCACACCTACCGCGCCAAGTGGTGGACCCAGGGCGAAGTCCCCGGAACCACCGGCCAATGGGGCGTCTGGGTCGACCTCGGCGCCTGCTGAGCCGACCCGCACGCGGCAGGTAGTGCACGCACACCGCGGTCGTTCCCGATCGTGTTGCCCGGCAGGCCCGCAGGTCGGCCTGCCGGGCAGCCGGGCAGCCGGGCAGCCGGCACCGGTGTCACGCGTCGCGGTCGCGGACCTTCCATACCCCGGCCGCCGCTCCCGCGAGTGTCCAGCCGACCATGACGAGCAGGACCCGCCGTGATGCTCCAAGGCCGCGGCACCGGCCCCCACCGCGGATCCCCCGATCGTGGGGGCGCCCTCCCCGGGGCGGGGCAGACAGGAGCAGACGTCGGCAGGTGTGCCCGGTCAGCCGAGCGTCCCGGGAGCCGGGGCCTGCCGGGGTCGCCTCCCGCCCGATTCCGCCACCCGGGCCACCTCGCCCGCGACATCGGGCCACAGCGCCGCGGGCAGGTCGTGGCCGACACCCGGATAGGTGACCAGGCGGGCGCCGGGGATCGCCCGGGCGGTGGCGCGGCCGGCGCGTACCCGCAGGATCGGGTCCTGTTCGCCGTGCAGGACGAGCGTGGGGTGCCTCAGCTCCGCCAACTTCGGCCCGTGCCACTGTGCGCCGATCTGACGGCTCTGGGCCTTCTTGTCGCGCGGCCCGCTGTCGACCTCCGCCTCGACCCACGCGCGGGCCGCCTCCTCGTCGAACGGGTAGCCGGGCGAGGCGATCCCTCGCCACACCGTGAGAGACGCCTCGATGTCCCCCTCACGGCCTTCGGGGAACCTGGCGCGCGCGAGCTTCGCCAGGAACCCGAAGCGCAGGTAGCGCAGTACGCCCAGGCCGGACACGTCGCTCGGAAGCGCGGCCGACGAGGTGAGGCTGAGCACCCGTTCCGGGTACCGCAGCGCGAGCCGCTGGGCGATCAGCCCACCCATCGAGTGACCGAAGACGTGCACACGCTCCCAGCCGAGTTCGTCCATCACCGCAACGGCGTCGTCCGTCATGTCCTCGGCCGTGTACGCCTCGCCCCGCTTGCCGAACAGCGCCTTGAACGGGTTGCCCGTCGCCGTATCCGGCATCCGCGTCGACTCGCCCGCATCCCGCTGGTCGTAGCGGGCGACCTCGAATCCGGCGTCCGCGAACGCTCCGGAAAGGCCGTCGGGCCACCAGAACCGCGCCGTCGCCAGGCCCATCACCAGGAGCAGCGGCTCGCCCCGCGAGCCGTCGAGCCGGTCGTAGGCGATCTCGACACTGCCGTTGTGGGCGTACCGGGTCGGCGTCCACGAGCGCGCCGCGGGAGCGTCTTCCGGTGCGGCATCCCTGGCCGTCGTAGCCATCGTGGCCCTCCTCCGCATCAACTGCGATCGGTGTTCGCAGTTCTGGGACGCTACGATACTGCATACATCGTTCGCAGTGAAAAGAGGCATCGTCGTGGGCTCGGCCGACAACATCTGGCTCCGTCCCGAACGCGCCGCGCGCGGCCCGGCTCCCGGCTACGACCGCGACACTCTCGCCGCCGCGGGAATGGCCCTCGCCGACGCCCACGGCCTCGCCGCCGTCACCATGCGCGCCGTGGCCGACGCCCTCGGCGCGGGTCCGGCCTCGCTGTACCGCTACGTCGCCACGCGCGAGGAACTCGTCGAACTCATGGTCGACCGCGCGCACTCCGGGATCCGACGCCCCCACCCCGGCGGCGACTGGCTCGAAGACCTCCTGGACCTCGCCCGCGAGAGCCGTCGCGTCACCCTCGCCCACCCCTGGCTTCTCGACGCGACCGCCACCCGAACCCCACTCGGGCCGAGCACCATCGCGTATCTCGAATGCGCGCTGGGTGCGCTGTCCGGCCTCCGGGTTCCGTCCCGCACCAAGCTGGAGGCGATCGCCGTCCTCAGCGCCGTGGTCGCCGGACTCGCCCGCACGGAGATCAACCAGGCCCGGGCCGGCCGGACCCTCCCGCAATGGCAGCAGGCCCAGGCCGCCTACCTGACCCACATCGCGACATCGGGCCGACACCCCCACCTGGCCGCCGCATTCGCCGCTCAGGGCGCCGACGACGACGAGCCGGTGGAACACCTCTTCGACCGCATCGTCACGGGCGTCCTCACCGGCCTTCTCCGCCCCGACGCCGACTGACCCGAAAGCCCTGAGAGCTCTGTTCTCCGCGAACTCCGGAGGAAAGGACGATGCCGCCGCGGAGGGCGGCGTCCCGAAAGGATTCTGCTGTTCACACCGCTCATGACGAGGACCCCGGTGCCATGGCACCGGGGTCCGGGGTTTCGGGTTGTCTCACCATCCACCGGTCGAAGACCGGTGTCGTATCCGCACTGCCGCGCGGGGCGGCAGAATATGCGGGGATCGCCTATGCGTGACCGAAGACCACCTTTCGTTCGGATGGACCGCGGTGCCCGCTCGACCATGTCACCGATCGCGGGCTATCCGATGGCGCTCTGGAACCCTTCCCTTCTCCTCTGACTTGCAATTGCTCCGTGCGGATTTTGCGTTTGCGATTGCTTGCGTTGCGGTTGCTGCGTTGCGATTGTTTGCGTCTGCCTCGCCGCCAGTCGAAACCCTCTGCGATTCCCGGTCCCGATCTGCCCGACGATCCTTCCTAGGTCCGCCGCCGGAGCCCCTTACCCACACCGGCCCCGACGATCACTCGACATGTTCCACTACACGGGCAGTTCGTCATCTGCCACGTCCGTTTGACGTTTCCTTCGGTTCCGACATAGAGAACGCTAGCCGCGCTCCACATGAATGTCTACCTTCGGCGTGACAGATTTTCGCCCGTGTCGACGTTCGGCTCCGCCGAGGCGGATCGCGAGGCAGAGCAGCCGCGGCCACGGGCCCGATCGGCGCGCCGGAGCGATTCAGGCAATTCCGATGGCGGGGGCACGGTTCGTGTGTCGTGTGTCGCGGGAGGAGGCCGAACAGGCGGGGCGGCTCGACGTGGGTAATCCTCGGGCACCTTGGCACCTGGACGCCCGGACGCCCGGCGTCGCGAGGGCCTCTCGGGCCCAGTGGGCAAGCATCGACCGGAGCGCCGTCGCATGGGAGCCGGCGGGCGAACACCTGCGGGCTTTGGGGGACGACCGGACCCGGCGGTTCCGGCGGACGGCCGGGTCGATCCGCTCGCCGGCGCGCGCCCCCGTGGGGGCACCGCGCCCGAGCGTCATCGCCAGGTCAGCTCTCGTCCGGTTCGGTCTGGGCCGCCTCGCGCAATTCGGCGTTCAGGCGCAGGGCCTCTTCCAACTGGTCCTCGAGAATCACGATGCGGCAAGCGGCGTCGACGGCGGTGCCCTGGTCGACAAGTTCACGGGCACGCTGGGCAATACGCAACTGATAACGGGAGTAGCGGCGGTGGCCGCCCTCCGAGCGCAGCGGGGTGATCAGACCGTACTCCCCGATCGCGCGCAGGAAACCCTGGGATGCGCCGATCAACTCGGCCGCGCGGCCCATCGTGTAGGCGGGGTAGTCGTCGTCATCGAGCTTGTCGGCCTTGGCCGGAGTCGAGCGGGATTTGGAAGCCATCGGCGCCTCTCTTGAGTTCGCATCCATCCATCGAGTTCACATCCGCCACAGCCGATCGGAAACGCGTCGAGGGGCCCTGGCGCCGTACGGCACCAGGGCCCCGAAAGAAATCCACACCATCCACCGACACCGACGTGTCGACCTATCCGTTCCGCATCCCCCCTGAGGGGCAGGTGCGGGGATCGCAATTGCGTGACCGCGGACACCTGTCCTACCGGCGTCTCCACGGATCCCACTCGGCCGAAATCTTCAACGCGCCGAGCGGGCGATCCGGATGGCGTTCGCTCCTTCCTCTCCTGTTCCTTCGTCCTGCAACGGGTACTGCCACTGCGGGTAAAACCGAACCACGAATACTGCCGGTTACTGCTTACTGCTCGTCCTACCGGTACTGCTCGTAATGCACGGCGGCCCCGTGGGCCACCCTCGGTTCTCCTCGGCCCGACAACCAGCCTCCGGAACCCTCGCCGAACAACCAACGGCCCCGGGACTCTGCTGTCGAACCCTCAACAACGCGCGCCAGTTCGTCTCTGTCGCGCCTCACTGATTCGCTTGGCTACGGAAGAAAACATACCTACCGATCCTCCCAATGTCTACTCCGGGCACGACAGATTTTCCGCCACGTCGGGTACGCAAAACAGCTCCGCCCGCGGAGCCGTGACCGACTCGCCGCGCCGGAACACCCCCCGACACGACGCCCACCACGAAGCACCGGCACCTCTCCCACCCCTTCGACGACCGCCCACCGGAAGCCCCCGGCCGCCGCGCACGGTGTCCGCACCTGTCGATCGGCCGGAACTCCCGGTGTGGGTGTGCCCTTTCACCCTCCGGGGCAGACGTTCGGCCAACCTGCTCGACAGGAATCGGCGACGGAGGTGGGGACGTGAACGAGTACGCCCGGGGGATACCGGAATCGCCCACGGAGTGGGGGCTCCTGGTGGCGGTCCTCGCCGTATTCGGCGCCGCCTTCCTCGTCCGGGCCCTGTGGCGCAAGAAGAAGGGGCAGCCGGTGAGCACCCGGGACGACGAGAACCCCAACCGCCCCACCGAAGGTCCCAGCAGGAGTGCGTGGAAGTGGTGGCTCGGCGCCGGAGCCCTCGCCTATGTGGGGACCGTGATCCTCCGGATGGCCATGGGTGCGAGCGGCGTCGAAGTCTGGCTGTTCCCGGCACTCTTGTTCCCGGCCTGTAGCGTCCTCCTGCCGGCCAGAACGGCGCTCATGGCATGGAGCGCCCGAAAGGGCCAGGACTTCCGGGCGCGCCGGCGTCACCCCCAGGACGAAGACACCGCCCCGGCCGGACGTTGAACCGGCACCCACTCCCCATTCGCCCGCGCTCGACAGCTCCCTCCCTGACGTCGAAACCACCGGGGCGAACCGGGACGGAACTTACCGGAAGGGCCGCGCGGTCGTCCCCGCCCCGGAAATCGTCCTCGAAGCACCTCGCCACCCCGAGGATCCTTGTCGACCGACGGCAGGGCCCCGGCCCTGGCCCACGGGCCCCGGGAGAGGGATCATGGTGGTGGGGCCGTACCCGGCAGGAGGTACGTCATGGGACACGCACGTGAGGCCATGGATCGGCTCACCGAGGCGATGACCGAGTCCAGAGACATCGCATCCATCGCGGAGTGCTTCGCGGAGGACGCGGTGGCCACCACCCCGGAAGGCCGGTTCTGCGGTCGGGACGCCATCGCGGAGTACATGGGCGAATTCGCCGTCGCCGTACCGGACAGCGGATTCGAACACGAGCACCGGTACGAGGCGGGTGACACCGCGATCGACGAGGGATGGTTCCACGGGACCAACACCGGCCCGGTGAAACTTCCCGACGGCCGGACGCTTCCGCCGACCGGCAACGAGATCCGCGTCCACGGTTGCGACGTTGCCACCGTCAAGGACGATCGGATCGTCGACTACCGGCTGTACTTCGACCAGATGGCATTTCTCGAACAATTCGGATTGGCGGCCGAAGCCCGCGCCTGATCGGGAGCGAGCGTCGCCGAGGGCGGTGCCGGCACCGACGCGGCGTGCACGTCGGGCGCACACGCCGGGGTGAACGCAGACGGTTCCGCCGATTACGTCGAGCACTTGCGGGTGCCCGCACTCAGCTTCGGGACGTACTCGGCGTCACCGAGGACATCACGGTGCCGGTCTTCTTCGCGCCCGCCTACTCAGGGCGGCCGTGACCCACACCCTGCCCACCGGGGGTCACCGCCCGCCCACCCGTTCCCGGACGCTCTCCTGTCGGGGGTTGGCCGTTGTCCCGCTCCCCCGGCGGTCGCCGGGGGGCGGGAGGAACTCGATGCGGGTGGATCAGTGGGTGTAGAGGTAGAACCAGCCCTGGGAACTCGGCGTGCAGTAGAAGTTCGGGCCCCAGAGTTGGATGCCCGCCTGACCCGCCGCGTTGCATTCGGCATACGTCGTGTAGACGCCGCTCACATGGAACTCGCCTGCGGCACTCGCCGAGCTCGCGGCGCCGATGGGGAACAAAACCGCCGCAGCGACGGCGACAAGCAGCCCGATGCGTTGTCTCACGTGCCAACTCCTTTTGCTTGGACGCGATCTGCCTGATCGTCAGCTCGGGTCGGAGATGGTGCGATGCCAGTCGCATGCTACGGGCGCAACACCGGAAAGGTCTAGACCAACCACCCAGGCAACGACCCGCCCCGCCCCGCGGCGCGTGCCGGCGCGGCCCGGCCTGGCGGGCGAACCTCCTGGCCCCTTCCGGGTACCGCGACCGACGCCCCGCCGAGACATCCGGCCCGCACACCGACGCGCACCCTTCGTGATAAGTTCTGCGTCGCCGTAGGCCGCTGCGAACCGAGGAGGTGAGACCGATCAACGCTGGGACAGGTCGGGACTCCCTCCCGCGCAGGGTCCGGGGAGTGCCCGCAGGAGGCACCCGAAAGGCTTGACACGCCATGCGCTTCACCTTCGAGACGTCGTTCGACGGCGTCACCGAACAGCTCTTCACCCTCGGCGAGATCCCCGGCGTGCTGTGGACGCCGGACGGCGCCGCCGGTACTCGTCCCCTGATCCTGCTGGGCCACGGCGGCGGGCAGCACAAGAAGGCCCCCGAAGTCGTGGCCCGGGCCCGCCGTTTCGTGACCGAGTGCGGTTTCGCGGTTGCTGCCGTCGACGTGCCCGGCCATGGTGACCGGCCGAAGGACCGGGAGTACGACCGGATCGCGACCGAGAACCGGGCTCGCGTGGATGCCGGCGCGGAACTGGCTCCGCTGATCGCCGACTTCCAGGCACTCGTCGCTCGCCGGACCGTCCCGGAATGGCGGGCGGTGCTGGACGCGCTACGTCGGCTCGACCGCGTCGGCCCCGGTCCGGTGGGCTATTGGGGCGTCTCGTTGGGTTGTGGACTCGGCGTTCCCTTCGTCGCCGCCGAACCGCGGGTCCGCGCAGCGGTGTTGGGCCTCGGTGGGGCGCAGGCGTCGGCCGAGGCCGCCGCGCGGATCACCGTCCCGGTGGAGTTCCTGGTGCAGTGGGACGACGAGCGGGTGCCTCGGGCCCGGAGCCTGGCGCTGTTCGACGCCTTGGCCTCGGCCGAGAAGACGCTGCACGCCAATCCCGGAGGACACGGGGAAGTCCCGGCCTTCGAACTGGACAGCACGGTAAGGTTCTTCGCCCGGCATCTCGGCTGACACCGCCGCCGGTGGTCCGCGACGCGTCGATCGGGATCCGTTCCCGATCGACGCGTCCGGGAAGCGCCCGGAACGAACACGTCGGGCATCGCCCCGACGCTCGTTCACGAACGGGCAAGGGTGCCCGCGCGCACGCCGTGCAGCGCTGTTCCTCGCCGCGGTCAGGTGAGGTGTGCCGCGACGAGGGTGGCCGCCTCGGCGAGGAGGGGCTCGTCGGCCGGTGCGTGGGCGTCCGGCTTGGTGCCGAACACGGCCAGGACGAGCGGGTCGCGGCCGGGTGGACGGACGATCGCCACGTCGTTGGTGGTGCCGTAGCCGCCGGTGCCGGTCTTGTCGGCGACGCTCCACTGGGGTGGCAGGCCGGCGCGGATACGGTTGCCGCCGGTGGTGTTGGCGAGCAGCCATCCGCCGAGGCGGGTGCGATCAGCCGGCTCCAGGGCGGTGCCCAGGGTGAGTCGGGCGTAGGTGCGGGCGATTGCCCGAGGGCTGGTGATGTCGGTGTCACGGCCGGGTTCGGCCGAGTTCAGGTCCGGTTCCGGGCGGTCCAGGCGGGTCACGACGTCGCCGACGGAGCGGCAGAAGCGGGTGACCGCATACGGCCCGGCGGCCTCGCCCGCCCGGCCTCCCAGTGCGCGGAGCAGCAGATTGGCCGCGGTGTTGTCGCTGTGCGTGATGGCCGCCCCGCACAGGTCCGCCACGGTCATGCCCTGGGCGAGATTCTCCGGCCGGCCGGTGATCGGCGCGTAGCCCGAACGGGCGACGTCCTGGTCGGTGTAGCGGATGCGCTCGGCGAGGAATGTACCGTCCCGATCCAGGTCCCGCAGGACGGCCGCGACGAGCACGGTCTTGAACACCGAGCAGATCGCGAAGCGCTCCTGGTCCCGATAGCCCACGTGCCGTCCGGTGGCCGAGTCGAAGGCGAACACCCCCAGCCGTGCGGCATGTTGCTGCTCCAGTCGGCGCAGCCGGTGGAGGATCTCCGCATCCCGCCCCACCGCCGACGCCGTGCTCGCGTTCGTACTCGCGGTCGCGTTCCCGCTCACATTCGTACTCGCGCTCGCGGTCGCCGGGACCACCAGGCCCAGCGTGGTCGCGGCGCCGACGGAAAGTATGTTGCGACGGGTGGGGCGGATGCGCGGCGAAACCAAGGGGGCCTCCTTCGGCCGATCCGAACACGTGCACCCATCCAACCGCAGGTGACAGGCCGGGCAAGAAGGCATTCGAGCGTGTCGGCGGTGCGCTTCCCGTTCGGGGGAAGTCTGTGGAACGAAGGCACGGCGGATACGGCGAGAGGAATTTTCACCATGATCGTCACGGGCGTACTCGCGGTTGCTCCGGTGCGTGACATCGAACGAGCGGTGGCCTGGTACGCGCAACTTCTGGACAGGCCGGCCGACACGAGGCCGATGCCGGGTCTGGCGGAGTGGCACATCACCTCCACCGGCGTGGTCCAGGTCTTCCAAGACCCCGAGCGCGCCGGTTCGACTCTGCTCAATCTCACCGTGGACGACCTGGACCGGGCGCTGACCGACCTCGCCGTTCGCGGCCTCCCGGCCGGGCCGGTGCAACCAGGACAGAGCGTACGGTTCGCCGCTCTGCACGACCCCGACGGCAATCGCGTCACGCTGATCGAGAACCGGGCGACGTAGCGCAGCCCCGCGGCCGCATCGGGGCCGTGCCGCGGACGACCCGGGCGCCCGCGAGTGTCACCATGAGGACGGAGAATGTCTCCCCATGAAGACGAACCGGCAAGAGCCGACCGTACCGACACGCAAAATCCCGGACGAGTCCTCTTCGCTCGGGTCCCTGCTTCGTCGGTACGCCGCCCTGGAGAACGACGCGGACTTCGCGCGGGTGCGGACGTGGGCCCGGCGCGAGTTGCGGGGATACGACGACGCGGCCCTGGACGACCTCCCCGCCTACCGCCTCGTCGAGACGCCACCCAAAGGGCTCGAGGTCGACGCCACGGGGAGCGGCTGGATGACGAGGGGGGAGCGCGTCGACGAATACAGGTTGCCCGAAGCGTGTCGCGCCTGGGTGCCGGAACGGGTCCCGCTGCGACACGGGGTCGATGAGATCGAGAGTCTGATCGCCGCCCGTACGTGCTTCGACAACTTCATCGCCGTGTCTCCCCCACGCGCGGAGGAGATCGCCCTGTCGCTCACCGAGAAGGTGACACCACCGCATGGCAATTTCACCGTCACCGCCGTGTACTGGTCGGTTCCGTATGCGGCCCTGAGTGGCCTGCTGGACCGGATTCGTGACCAACTCTCACACCTTGTCGCGGAGGCCGGAGCCGTCATCCCCGACGGGCAACAGGTGTGAGGTGCGGGACACCGTCACCGACCCGTCGTGCGTCGGCACAAGGAGCACGACGGGGCAGGGTCGTCGGGTCTCAGCCACGCAGGTCGAACTCGATGTAGTCGACGTCGGTGACGGTGACGTCGAGGTCGTCGGCCCGGGTGCCCTGGTCCTGGAAGTACGCCTCGCCCAGGCCCGCGGCGACGATGCGCTCCAGGTCGCGTTCGGAGGCTCCGGCGTGGTGAGCGTCGAACAGCTGCCGCGCGCGGGTGGGGGGCAGGGGCTGGGTGATGCGGCGCATACGGGGGTCGTCGGTGGAGCCGGCCGCCGAGGAGAATCCGAACCGGGCCCGCGTTTCGACGATCACGCCGCCGGCGGCGGCCGCGCGCTGCTCGGCGCGCCGCCTGACCCGGGGTTGCCACAGGCGCCGGACCTCGGCATCGATCTTCGCGTTGACGGGCGGGGGCGGGTTCTTGCGGTCGCCCTTGAGGTAGCGCTCGATGGTGCGTTGGCTGACGCCGAGGAGTCGGGCGACGTTGCGGGTGCGGCCCTGGTGCTTGCTCACCAGGAAGCGGATGCGGGCTTTGGTGGATCGGGGCGGGTTGCGGGTGAGGACGTGCTGGGCGGCCTGGTCGAGGCCGTCGGCGATCTTGCCCACGGGTGCTCCTATTCGCCTTCGGCGACGGCGTCGACGCCCTTGATGTGCCGGGCCGGGTTCTGTCCTTCGACGAGCAGGCCCAGGGCCCATTCGAGGGGGCGGGTGCCCTCGTGTTTGACCATGCCGGGGCTTACGCCGAGGCGGAAGCCGCCGGGGACCGGCTTGCCGTCGGCGCCGCGCGGGAGCACATCCAGCGGGGAGGGGCCGGCGGCGGGGTAGACGACGCAGTCGGAGAGTACGGCGATGGGGTACAGGTCGGCGACGGTGGCGAGTTTGCGCATCTTGCGGTGCATGCCGACCCGGGCGTTGGCGATGACGGCGGCGCGGATGTCGGGGCGCCAGGTGGGGCGTTCCAGGGCGGGCCAGCGATCGCCGGGGCGGTAGCGGGCGCCCTGGGGGCGTTCGCGGAGTTTGCCGATGCCGCCCTTGACGGTGGCCTTGATCGCGGCCAGGACGATCGCGCGGGCCGGGTCGACCTGCTTGTGGCCGGCCATGGCGGCCAGGAACGCGGCCTCGTCCAGGTCGGGAGTGACGCCGAGGTCGGCCATGGTGGTCAGGTAGGCGTCGCGCAGGCGGGTGTACCAGGGGTCGAGGTACGCGCCGCGGTCCGGGCGGATCCAGGCCTCGAACGGGTCGATGGCGGCGCCGAGTTCGGCCGCGTAGGCGACGGTGGGCGTGGCGTACCAGCCGGGCCCGGTCGGGCGCAGGCCGGTGGGGGTGAACGGGTTCGGCAGGCGTGGGTCGATCTCGATGCCGGAGAGGTCGACGTACCAGCAGCCGGGCATCTTCTTGTCGAACGTGGGCGCGTCCACGTGGACCGGTGCGCCCAGGCCCACCGGCAGCCTGGAGGCGGCGGCGAGGAAGGCGGCGTTGACGTCGAGGCCGACGGCGTGTTCGAGGTTGCCCTCGTCGTCGCCGACCAGGTGGATCGGGCGGTGCCAGTCGTACGCCTCCTCGACCAGGACCTCGCCGGCCGCGCGGGTCTGCGCGACCGGGTGCTCGTCCGGGGCCTCGGGCGGCGCGGGGTCCACGACCTCGGTCAGCGAACCCGCCACCGGACCCGAACGCCACGTGCCGCCGGCCTCGTCCTTGACGGCCTGGGTCGGCGGGCGCAGCTCGGTCATCAGGGCGAGGCCGGCGACGGCGGTGGAGCCGCGGGGGGTGACCACGCGGGCGGCGTAGGCGCCGAGCAGCCCGGCGAGTTCGGGCGCGGGCAGCGTGGCCGCGTCGCCCCAGGAGCGGGTGTCGAGCGCGTCCCAGCCCAGGAACGCGAACTGCACGCACTGCCGACGGCCGCCGTCGGCGAGGGGACGGTAGACCTTGGTCCAGGGGCCGAAACCGCGCCGGGTCAACCGCCAGCCGTCCTTGGTGACCTGCTTGACCAGGGCGTCGTCCTCCGGCAGGCGCAGGTTGCGGCGGTCTGTCAACTCGGCCGGTACGCCCAGGCGTTCGGCGGCGGCCGAGGTGAGCACGAGCAGCGGGTCGGCGTCGCGGCCGGCGCGGTGCAGCCGCTCCGCCCCAAGGCCCGCGTCCAGGGCCCAGGCGACCAGCGCGGGCAACGACTTCACCGGGCACGGCAGGACGCGGCCGTCGACCAGGTGGGCGCGGAGCGTCTTGCCTTCGGCGTCCAGGACCGCCAGCGGGCCGGCCGGGAACCGGGCGGCCTGTGCCTCCTGGGGGGCCTGGTCGGTCCCGGCGGCCGGCCGGGACCGGGCCGGCGATTTCGCCGTCGCACCGCCCGGGGCGGGGGCCGCGACGGGACGGGGCGTCGACACCGACGGGCCGGACACCGTCGCCGGCCCCGACGCGGCCGGCACCGGGGCGACCGACACCGGGGCGGAGGGTGGCCGGGCGGCAGGCGGCGAGGCGGCGGGCGGCGAGGTGCGGGCCCAGGGCGCGGCGGCCGTCAGGCCGCCGGCGGGTCTCGGATCGGGCGCAGGGCGTGCGGGCGACCCTGCCTCACCGGCCGGGGCGGTTGCGGCGGAGACGGGCTCGGCCGACGCGGCATGGTCCGGATCGGCCGCAGGGTCTGCGGGTGGAACCGCTTCGGCTTCGACGGCCTCCGCAGGCGCCGCCGGCGCGGGTTCGTCCCGGCCGGCGGCGGAATCGCCGGGAGCGACCCCGCCGGCGTCCGCGGTCTGCTCCCGATCCTGGTCCGTGCCGGGGAAACGCTGAGCGAGGCCGTTGAGGAGTCGGGCGTAGGCCTGACGCTGCGGAGGTCGGGGGTCGGTGCGGCCGGACTCCCAGGCCACGATCGTCACGCGTTGCACACCGAGGGCGTCGGCAACCTGACGCTGGGTCAGCCGTGCCGCCCGGCGCAGCCGCGCACGCTCGGCGGGCGCCGGCAGGTCACCCTGGTCGATCTGGTTCAGCAGGGCGTCGACCGCATCGAACAGTCCGTCTGTCACGACTCACCTCCGAGCGGGATTCTATCACGATCCTTGCTCTTAAATTTACCTGATCCGACATCGAATCTGACATCCATATAGTTGGATGGATCGAATCTCGTCACCCCGCAGCCGACAGCCGGCGGTGCCGATCGACGGCCACCCGGCCGCCCGGGCGACCACGCCGACTCGACGGTCCGGTTGACGCCGGCCGCTTCGGGCCGAGGGTGGGACCGGCCGGGGACAGCGGACTCAGGCGCCCGGGACAACCGAGCGGCGATCGTCGATGGCAGGCGATGTGATCGGGCCCGGTTCCGAATCCGGAGCCACCGAATCCGGAGCCACCGATCCGAGGCCGAACCAGGGATCGCAATCGTGGCCGAAGGGCCGCGCGCCGTCCCGCTCCCGAGCCCACCGCCACTTCCGTCCCTACAGAGCAAGCAAGGCAACCACCATGAACCACACCGGGTGCCCGCACGGACCGCCTCTTCCGCGCCCCGTCGGCCGTTCCACGAATACCGTCACACCGAACCCGAACCCGAACCCGAACCCCAGCCCGACCCCGAACCCGAACCCCGGCCCGAACCCCGGCTCGAACCCGGCTCGGCGCCGCGCCCCGGTCTCGCCCGCCCCGCCTCCCGCTGCGGCCGCTCCGCTCCCCGAGGTGCTGCTGCCGGCGATACCCCTGTCCCACCTCGAACACCTCGTCGGCGCACCCCGGTTGGCCGAGGTGCGGACCGCCCTGTGCGAGGCCCGTAGGCGCCTCGACGGGCGCGAGGTGTGGCATGTCAGCGACAATCCGACACGCGGCGGGGTCGCCGAACTCCTCCGCACCACCCTGCCGCACCTACGCGGTGCGGGTATCGACACCCGTTGGGCCACGATCGAGGGCAGCCGAGCGTTCCGCGTCTTCACCAAGGCGCTCTACTACCGGTTGTGCGGAGTGCCCGCCAACGAACACGAGGACCCGCCGGACCCGGAAGCCGGACGGGCCCTGTACGAACAGGTGACCCGCGCCGCCGCGCAGCGGCTGCTCGGCGTCGTGGGTCGGCGCAGCGTGGTCGTCCTGCACGATCACCAGACGGCCGGCCTGATCCCGTACCTGCGCGACGCCGGGTGCGTCGTGTTGTGGCAGTGCCACGTCGGCACTCCCCTGCACGCCGAACCGGCGCTCCCCGCATGGGCCTTCCTGCGTCGGTACCTGGCCGCCGCGCACGGCTTCATCGCCTCGTACGACGGGGCGTTGCCCGCGGGGCTCCCGGATGCGCCGATCCGTATCCTGTCGCCGTCCATCAATCCGCTGGCACCGAAGAACCTCCCGCTGCACCCCGCCGTGGAGGCGTCGCGACTGATGGCACGCATCGGGGTCTACCGGCAGCCCCGGCCGGACCCGACCGGGTCGGGAATCGGCGATGCCTTCGCCGAGTTGCCGCTTCGCCATCCGGCTCGGATCGACCGCGAAGCCGGACCGTTGCCGATGGGTACACCGCTCGTGACGCAGGTGAGTCGATGGGACCGGGTCAAGGACATCCCGGGTGTGATCGAGGCGTTCACCGACCATGTCGACCCGGACTTCGGCGCCCACCTGCTGCTGGTGGGACCCAGGGCGGCCGGCGATCCGCAGGCCGAACAGGTGCTCGCGGAGTGCCGCGAGGCCCGCGAGCGTCGGCCGGGCCGACGGGGTCGGGTGCATCTGGTGCAGATCCCCACCGATCATCCCACCGAGCACGCGCTGACGATCAACGCCATCCAGAGGTGCTCGACCGTGGTGATCCAGAAGAGCCTCGCGGAGGGATTCGGGCTGACCGTGTCCGAGGCCGCGTGGAAGGGGCGACCCGTCGTCGCCTCACCCGTGGGCGGCATTCGGCAGCAGATCGAACACGGCCGATCCGGGCTGCTGTTGGCGCACGCTCGTGATCTGTCCGGGCTCGGCGCCTGGGTCGACCGACTGCTCGCCGATCCGGCGTACGCCCGGGAGTTGGGCGAGAACGGACGACGGCACGTACGCGGACGCTTCCTCGCCGACAGCGGCGTGCTGGGCCTGGCCCGGATTCTCTCCGAAGTCGCGTAGGCCACGGCGGACCGGGCGCGGACACACCGCGCAACCGTAGTCCGGACCGGAACTCCCGCGCCGGACAAGCCCCGGGCCCCGACCCCCTCCACGCCTTCCTCCACCACGGCCACCACGTCCAGGTCCACTGCCCCTGCCACCACGCCACGCCACGCCACACCACCAAGGACCGATCCCCATGCGCATTCTCGCCCTCGGCGCCCACCCCGACGATGTCGAACTGCTGTGCGCCGGAACCCTCGCGCGCTACCGGGCACGAGGCGCCCACGTGAGCATCGCCATCCTGACGAACGGCGCGCCCACCACACACACGACCGGGTCCGCCGCACGAACCAGCGGATCGGCCACACGAAGCGCCCGGCCCAGCACACGAACCACCCGGTCCGCCGCGATGGTCGGCGTCCGGGCCCGCGAAGCCCGCGAAGCCGCGTCGTTGCTGGGAGCCGATCCGATCATGCTCGGCCTGCCGGACGGCTTCCTCTACGACACCCCCGAGACCCGACTGCTCGTCGTGGACCTGCTGCGCCGTGCCCGCCCCGACCTGCTCTTCGCACATCACCCCGAGGACTATCACCCCGACCATCGCGCCGCGAGTGCCCTGGCGAGCGCCGCGCGGCTGCTGGCGCGCGAGCCAGGCATCGAAACCGATCACCCCGCCCTCGGCGCGGTGCCGGGCATGTTCCACATGGATACCCTGACCGGCGCGAACGCGGGTACGCCGGACCTGTGGGTCGACATCACGGACACGATGCCGACCAAGGAGGCCATGGTGTCGTGCCACCAGAGCCAGAACGACCGTCGCCGCCGGCGTGCCGGCCGGGACTTCGTGGATCTGGCCCGGCGGCAATCCGCTCTGCGCGGCGGCGAGGCGGGCGTCGCCCACGCGGAGGCGTTCACCGGTACGCGGGCCCATCCGCCGACCACCGCGGCCGACCTGGAACTGCCGTGGATCGCCCGTACCATGCCCGCCCCGGACGACGCGGCCCGAGCCGGCGAGACGACCGACGAGCACCGCCGAGCCGGGGCGTGAGACCCCGTGAGCGAACGGAACCCCATGCGCATCCGAGCCGACGCGGTACCCACCCCCCGCCTCCGGTCGCACCGACGCCGGACCGGGGAGCGCCGATCGCGCGCCGGACGCCGGGGGCTGTACGCCGTGTTCTTCCTCAACGGATCGATCCTGGCGAGTTGGGCGCCGCGCATCCCGCAGGTCAAGGCCGATCTCCGGCTTTCGGACGGGCAGTTGGGCATCGCGCTGCTCGGCGTCGCACTCGGTTCGATCCCGGCGATGCGGGTGGCCGGCACCGTGGTCGACCGATTCGGCAGCCGGATCGTCACGCGTGTCGCACTGCCGGCCTACGCGTCGGCAATCGCCCTGCTCGCGCCGGCCGACGGGATGGTCCCACTCACCCTCGCCCTCGCGGCTCTCGGCGCCGCCGTGGGCGCACTCGACGTGGCCATGAACACCCACGCCGTCGACGGCGAACGCGGCGCGGCGCACTCCGGCATCTCGTCGTTCCACGGTCTCTACAGCGCGGGTGCGCTCGCCGGCGCCCTGATCGGCACGGCCGCGGCGGCGGCCGGAGTGCGTCCGGACACACAGTTCCTGGTGACCGCCGCCGTGGGCCTGGCCGCCTCGGTACCGGCCGCCGCGGTGCTGCGGCCGTCCGCCCACCACGTTTCCCGGTCGCGGACGCGCTCCGTCGGCCGGGGCACGCTCGGACCACGCGGGCGCCTGCCGTGGCTCAGCCTGCTCGGGTTGTCCGTGCTGCTCATCGAGGGGGTGATCACCGATTGGGGCACGGTCTACCTCGCGGATTCGGTGCACGCGCAGCCCGGGGTGTCGGGCGCGGGCTACGTGGTCTTCGCCCTGGCGATGACGCTCGGGCGGCTCACCGGCGACCGCGCCGCGGCACGTTTCGGCCCGGTTCGTATCGTGCGTTTCGGCGCCCTGGCGACCGGATCCGCCGCGGCGATCGCGATCGCCGCGCCCACCCCGTGGGTGGTGGTGCCGGCCTTCGCGGCCGTCGGTCTGGGCATCGCGTGTTCGTTCCCCCTCGTGGTCGGCGGCGTCGGCCGGCAGTTCCCCGACGCCCCGGGCCCGGCGGTCGCCACCGTCTCCACCACCGGCTACCTGGCCTTCCTCGCCGGGCCGCCGCTCGTCGGTTTCCTCGCCGGCCACGTCACACTCCGCCTGGCCCTGCTCCTGCTCCCCGTACTCGCGCTCGTCGCCGCATCCCTCGCCGGACTCCTGTCCGCCGACCCCGCGCACCCCGGCGGACGGCATCCGGACACCACCCCCGCGGCACCGCAGGCCGACGAACGCGCCTGAAAGGACGCGTCCGGGACGCCGGCGACCCGGCTCGGACGATCACCGCGGCGTCACATACCTCGTTGGCATGGAAAAGTGATATTGGCCGCCGGAGTTCGCGCATCCATACGCTGGTTCCACCGCACGCCCACGGATGGACCAAGGGACCAAGGGACCAAGGGACCAAAAGTATCCTCGGGAGCCTCCAGTGAAAAGCACACGGATCGTGCTGTCCGCCCTGCTCGTCACGTGGGCGGTCGGCCTCCCACCCGCCGCCGCCTCGTCGCTCGCCCCGACGTCGCCGGCAGGCCGTAGCGCGTTCGCCCTCTCCAGCGCCGCCTTCGCCGACGGCGGCGTCATCCCCAAGATCCACGAGTGCACCAGCGGCGGCGGCAACGACCCCGCCAAGAAGAACGAATCCCCACCCCTGACCTGGTCGGGCGCCCCGGCCGCGGCCAAGAGCTACGCGATCGTCATGCGCGACCTCGACAACGCCGACCTCATTCACTGGGTCGTCTACGACATCCCGGTGGGCACGACCTCGCTCCCCCAGAACGTCGACCACGCCTACCGGCCCTCGGTCCCCGCCGGAGCCCGGCAGGTCTACTACCGCGGAAGTGCGAGCCTGTACGGCTACCAGGGGCCCTGCTCGCCCTCGACGGTGAACACCTACGAGTTCGTCGTCCACGCGCTCGACCGGACGTCGCTGACCGAGCTGAACTCCGCCTCCTCGACCCGCACCGCCGCCAGGGTGATCGCCGCCGCCTCGATCGCCTCCGCCAGGATCAGCGGCGAGTCGTAGGCCCGCCGCCTGCCGTGCGGAGCGGGAAAACGGGTCGCGACGCCGACCGTTCGCGTGCCACCGTGTCGCATCGACGGAGGCACGAGGAGGCCCGATGGCATCGGTCGTCATCTGCGGCGCCGGCGTGGTCGGTCTGGCCACGGCCCTGATGCTGGCGCGCGACGGACACGAAGTGACCGTGTACGAAAGTGACCCCTCCGTTCCACCGGATGATCCCGCGCAGGCGTGGACGGCGTGGCGGCGTCGGGGCGTGGCCCAGTTTCGCCAGCCGCACAACCTGCTGCCCCGGTTTCGTCGAGTGCTCGCCGAGGAGCTGCCCGAGGTGATCGACCTGCTCGTGGCGGCCGGTTGCTTCGAGGGCAACGCCTTGCACCCGCTGCCCCCGAGCGTCGCCGACTACGTCCCCCGGCCCGACGACGACCGCTTCCGCTTCCTCACCGGCCGACGTCCCGTCGTCGAGGCGGTGTTCGCGTCGGCCGCCGTCGCCGCCGGGATTCGCGTGCATCGGGGCAGCAGGATCGTCGGCCTGCTCACCGGCGCGCCGATCCTCCCGGGCATCACGCACGTGAGCGGCATACGCACCTGCGAAGGCATCGAGTTCCACGCCGACCTGGTGATCGACGCGACCGGCCGCCGGACCGCCTCGACGCGCCTGCTGACCGAGATCGGGGCGCCGGCTCCGCTCGTCGAGTCGGAGGACGGCGGATTCGCCTACTACACGCGCTACTTCACCGGTCCGCGACAGCCCGTCCGGCGGGGCGCGCCGTATACGCCCTACGACACCTTCTCGCTGCTGACCATTCCCGGCGACAACGACACGTGGTCGGTCACCGTGGTCGCCACGGCCGGCGATGCGCCGCTCAAGGCGCTGCGCGAGCCCGAATGCTTCACCCGGGTGGTTCGAGCCTGTCCGGCCCAGGCCCACTGGTTGGACGGCACACCGGTCACCGACATCGTGGTGATGGCGGGCATCCTGGACCGTCGACGTCGGTTCGTGGTGGAGGGCCGCCCGGTGGCCACCGGCTTCGCGGCGGTCGGCGACGCGTGGGCATGTACCAATCCCACCGCCGCCCGAGGGCTGAGCGTCGGCCTGGTACATGCCCAACTGCTGCGTGACGTGGTGCGCCGATGCGCCGACGACCCGGCCGGTTTCCCGCTCGCCTGGGACGAGGCCACCGAACGGGTCGTCACGCCGTTCCATCACGACCAGATCCGGGCGGACCGCGACCGCGCCGCGGCGATGTCCCCCGACCGGACCGCCGCCCCCGCCCCCACGCCGAGCCCGTTCGGCGCCGCGGCGTTTCGCGACGCCGAGGTCTTCCGCGCCCTCCTGGAGACGGCAACGTGCCTGGCGCTCCCCCGAGAGGTGCTCGCACGACCGGAGATCCGGGAGAGGATCGACATCGCGCCGCCCGAATCCACGGACACGCCGGGCATGCCGGGACCCGACCGCGAGAGCCTGCTGCGGCTCCTCGCCTCCTGACCGGACCGTCCGGCCGCGGCAGGGGCGTGAATGGATCGGCGGCACGGTCACGTGGTGGCGCCGTATCGGGCGATCGGCCGCCATGACCTCCTCGGTCGGCCGGTTTCCTCGGGCCGGGATCGCCGGCCGGAGTCCTCGCACGCGCGGCCGTGCCCGCCGCCGGGGGGGGGGTGGCGGGCCCGGCGCGGGGGGGGGCGGGGGGGGAGGCTCCCCTCGAGGGGGGGGCGTACGGCGTCTCGGCCGCGGGCGGGGCCGGCGTGG
>NZ_JBITHP010000017.1:0-206013 GCF_044458105.1 Embleya sp. NPDC050493 | reverse complement strand
CCGCGGGGGGGGGGGTGCCGGGGGGCGGGTCCCCCGGGCGGCTCCCCCCCCCCGCGCCCCCGGCCCCCCCGGGGGGGGGGGGGGGGGGCCCCCGGCGCGGGGTGGCTCGGGTGGTCAGGCTCCCGTCGAGGTGTGCGCGTACGGCGACTCGGCCGCGGGAGTCGCCGGCTTGGGGCCGCCCTCGCTGAGGCCGAATCGGTCGTGGAACCTGCGCAGCGGGCGGGGCGCGTACCAGGCCGAGCGGCCGAGCAGCCGCATCGCGGCGGGGACGAGGATGCCGCGTACGGCGATGGCATCGATGAGGATGGCCAGGCCGCTGCCCAGGCCGAACATCTGCATGAAGCTGAGTTCGGCCGTGCCGAAGGCGAAGAAGCTCACCGCGAGCAGGCAGGCCGCCGCGCTGACGATGCGTCCCGTGTGGCCGAGGCCGTCGACCACGGCCGACTCGGTGTCCTCGCCCTGGTCGTGGAGTTCCTTGATCCGGCTGGTGACGAACACCTCGTAGTCCATCGACAGACCGAAGGCGATGCAGAACATCAGCATGGTCATCGAGGTGTCCATCGGCTGTGGGGTGAAGCCGAGCACGGAATCGAGGTGGCCCTCCTGGAAGATCCAGGTCATCACGCCGAGGGTCGCTCCCAGGCTGACCATGTTCAGGACCAGCGCGCGCAGCGGTTGCACGACGCTGCCGGTGAACAGGAAGAGCAGGAGGAAGGTGGTGAGGGCGATCAGGGCCGCGGCGAGCGGGATCCGGCCGATGATGGAGTCCTTGGAGTCGACCAGTTCGGCGCCGGTGCCACCCACCCGGGGATGCGTCCCGGGCGGCGGGGTGACCGCTCGTACCTCCTTCACCAGGCTCTGGCCCTTGTCCGACTTCGGCGCCAGGCCGCTGACCACGTTGATCCGCTGTGCGTCGGGGCGGCCGAGGGCGGCGTTGGCGGGCCCGGGCGGGGTGGAGCGTCCGGCGATGTAGGTTCCCGTACTGGCCTCGACCCGGACGATGTCCTCGCGCTTGGACAGTTCCGCCGCGTAGGCGCCCAGCGGGGCCTCGCCCACGGCCTTGTCGATGACGATGTGCAGGGCGGCCGCGTCGTTGCCGTCGAAGTTCTTCCGCAGTTCCGTGGCGACCTGTCGGCTCTTCGCGTCCTCGGGCAGCACTCGCTCGTCCGGCGTGCCGAGGGTGATACCCAGCAGCGGGCTCGCCGCCAGCAGCAGTACCGCGAGCACGGGCAGCGCGGTGAGCGCGGGCCGCCGCATGACGGTACGAGCCAGTCGTCCCCACAGGGGCGCCCGGGAGGCGGAGCGCTCCTGCTTCGCCCACGGCAGCCGCCCGCTGTTGACTCGGTGCCCCAGGACCACGAACAGGGCGGGCATCACGAACAGGGTGCCGACGGCTGCGATGGCGACGACACCGACCCCGGCGTAGCCGAACGAGCGGAGGAAGTACTGCGGGAACACCAGAAGTGCGCTGAGTGCGGCCGCCACCGTCGCGGCGGAGAAGGCGACCGTACGGCCCGCGGTGTGCACCGTCTGCCGCACCGCGTCGTCCACGGTCGCCCCCGCGGCGAGTTGCTCTCGGAACCGGCTGACCATCAGCAGGGCGTAGTCGATGCCCAGGCCCAGGCCCAGGGCCGTGGTCAGGTTGGTCGCGAAGATGGAGACGTCGGTGACGCTGCCGAGGAAGTAGAGCTCCGCGAATGTGCCTGCGATGGCGATGAGTCCGATGGCCAGTGGCAACAGGGCCGCGACCACGCTGCCGAAGACGACCAGGAGCAGCACGAGGGTCAGCGGCACGGCGATGGCCTCGGCCAGGAGGAGGTCCTTGCCCGATTGGGTGCCCAGGTCGCTGTTGACGGCGGCGCCGCCGCCGGCCTGCACGGTGAGCCCGTCCCGGTTCTTTCCGGTGTAGGTTTCGATGAGGCTCTTGGCGTTCTTGTCCCGCTCGGTGTCGTCGCCCTTCACGTGGGTGAGCACCATGGCCTCGCGGCCGTCCTTGGAGCGCAGGGCGGGGTTGTCCGTGTCCCAGTACGAGATCACGTTGTCGAGGTGCCGCTCCTTCTTGAGGTCGGCCACCAGGGACCGGCCGCTCTGCTTGGCGGCCGGGTCGTCGACGCCGCCCTGCGAGGCGCGGACCAGCAGGATCAGGTTCGTCTCGCCGCCGAACTTCTTCTCGATGACATCCCCGGCCCGGCTGGACTGGGAGGCCGGGTCGTCGTAGCCGCCGCCCATCAACTTGCCGAACGCGCCGGCGCCCGCGGCGCCCATCAGGGCCAGAGCAACGACGGCGACGATCAATACGAGCCGGGACCGGCGAATCACCAGTTCGGCTATGCGTTCAAACACGCGCTGACTCCTTATGGCATTCCTGCGGTGAAAACGACGTGAAGCAGCCGGGGTTGGCATCGGGGAGCCGGCGCGGGGCACTCGAAGATTCCTCGCTCCGGCAGGTGGTTCTGCGGTGCCGCACCACCCAGGGCGCTTAGTTGCCCTGCCGTTCGTTATAAGTTGTAACGCCCGTGAACAGCTAGCGTCAAGTGCTTACGTGATAACTTCTAACCAGAGCTTGAGCGCATAGCTCGTCGACGAGCGGCTCGACGGAATCGAGGCGGCACGGTGCGGGCACGACGGCCTGTCGAAGCGGCACGGCGTACGCGCCGGGACACCGGCACGGCGGGTTCGGGCGCGTGGGCCGAGGAGGAGGCCGCCGCTTGCGTCGATGACGTGGCCGGTGATCCGGCGGGCGGCGTCCGAGGCGAGGAACACGACGACGTCAGGCCCCGCGGGTCATGGGTTCACGCCGCGACCAGGGGCAGGGTGTGCCAGCCGCGCAGGATGTTGTGCGGGCGCCGGGTGGGGGCTCGGTCGGGGCTCGGGGCAAGGGTGCGGAAGCGGGTGGCCAGGGCATCGAGGACGGCGTCGAATTCCAGGGTCGCGAGGTGGTTTCCGGCGCACTGGTGGATTCCCGAACCGAGCGCGAGGTGGTCGCGGCTGTCCCGGGTGATGTCGAACGTATCGGCGTTCGGCCCCCACTTGGCGCGGTCGCGGCCCGCGGAGCCGTAGAGCAGCAGGACCTGATCGCCGGCGGGTACGACGGTGTCGCCGACCCGGACGTCGCGGGTGGTGCGGCGGCCGAAGAACTGTATGGGGGCCTCCATTCGCAACGCCTCGGCCAGGACCGCTTCGGTGGGGACGACGCGGTCCCGCACGAGTGCCCACTGATCGGTGTGGGCCAACAGGTGCAGGGCCGCGGTGATGGCGTGGATGGTGGTGTCCATGCCGGCGACGGTGTAGGAGAGCATGAGCGGCACCGCCTGGGATTCCTCGATGTCGCCGCGGTCGACCGCGATGTGGATCGCGCCGAGCCAACTGTCGGCCGCGATCCTGTCGCGGGTGGCGACCCGGTCGAGATAGCGGAACATCTCCTCGGCGTGGGGAAATGCGGCTCGGGTACGCGCGTTGTCGGGGCCGAACGTGTCGAACGTCGCGTCGGCAAGATCCAGGAGCAGGGCGCGGTCCTGCTCGGGCAGGCCCATCAGGCGCATCACGACGCCGGCGACGAAGGGGGCCGCCAGGTCGGTGACCGCGTCGAAGCCGCCGTCCCGAGGGAGCGCCTCGACCAGGGCGCGGGCGCGTTCGCGCATGTCGCGAACGAGGGATTTCAGCGCCCGGGGCGCCAGTTGCCGCGAGAGCACGCGGCGCAACCGCGCGTGGGCGGCGCCGTCCGTGCCCACCACGGTGCCCACCAGAAGCCGGTCGTTGACCGAGTCGGTCAGGGCGAGGGCGCGTTCGCTGGAGTAGGTCGCCGGGTCCCGCAGCGCGGCGGCGACGCTCGCATGCCGCGGCAGTGCCCAGACGTCGTGCGTTTCGAGGCGGACGGCCGCGCCGAGTTCGCGCAGCCGGGCGTAGGCCGGATAGGGGTCCGCGAGGGTGGCGTCGTCGAAGAGGTCGATCCCGGAGGAGGCGTGCACGCTGAGCCTTTCGTGGCAAGGCCCCGCCCGGATGTCGTGCGTATGCCGACGACGGTGCTCGGGGGCGTGGGCTGCCAAGATCCGCCGGACCCGGGCCAGGGGTCAACGGCGCATCGAAGCACGAGGCGCGAACGCGCGCGGCCGTGGACTCGCGGGGCGCACCGACCGGCAGCCGACCGGGCAGCGCTGGTTCCCGTCGGCCGCGTGGCCCGGCGAGGTGGGCGGTCGGCGGCGCGACGCAGGACGCCACGGCTGCCGGCAGGCGGCGATTCCCGGTCGTACGCACACCGTCGGCTCGGGCACTATCCCCTGCGGGCTTCGAGCGCGTCCAGGATCAGGTCCAGGCCGTAGCCGAACTCGCTCGTGTGGTCGTAGCCCGGCTGCAGGGCGTGGCCGACGATCACCTCCCTGAGGTAGGGCAACTCGTCCGCCGACACGTGCTCCAGGATGTCCTGGGCCAAGTCCCCGACGTCGCCCGGGGTCGTCGCCGGCAGGTTCGCCTCCTGGAGGACGTATCCGCCGACGTAGCTGTCGATGAGCGAGACGGCGTGCACGGCCATCGCCGGCGTGAATCCCGCCTCCCGGAGCACGCCGAGGACGGCGTCGTGGTGGCGCAGCGTCGCCGACCCGGGGTTGCGGCGGGAGTCCATGAGGCCCAGCGCCCAGCTGTGCCGCGACAGCACCGCACGCGCGGAGTGGGCACGGGCCCGGATCGCGTCCCGCCAGTCGTCGCACTCGGCATCGGGCAGGTCGATCGCCGCGAACACCGTGTCGACCACGCCGTCGAGGATCGCGTCCTTGTTGGGCACGTGGTGGTAGAGCGACATCGCCTCCACGCCCAGTTCCCGCGCCACCTTGCGCATCGTGATCGCCTGCACCCCGCCGCTGTCCGCCACCCGGATCGCGGCTTCCAACACGCGCTCCCTGCCGAGCGGTTGCCGAGGCGGGGACGGACGCCGTGACGGCGGTGACGGCGGCGGTGACACGGCGGCTCCCGGGGTCGGACGTGTTGACAAGCTTACATGCGTAAGCCAGCCTTACGAGCGTAAGTCCCCGGGTCGGGATGGGCCGGGAGGCCGACGATCGCGCCGGATCGAAACGCGCCCTGTCGGGGCGGGAGAAGGAGACGCCGATGCCGATGCCCAGGTGGTGGGGGCATGTGAACAAGCGGATGTTCAACCCTCGTGCGGTCGCGGGCGGGAAGTGGCCCGTGCTGACCCACGTCGGGCGCACCTCCGGCCGGACGTACCGCACACCGCTCGACGCGCATCCCGTGGACGGCGGCTACCTGTTCGTCCCGGTGTACGGCTCGGGCTCGGACTGGGTGCGCAACGTCCTGGCGGCCGACGGTGCACGGCTCCGGGTCGGCGGGAAGGAAATGAAGCTCGCCGCCCCACGTCTCGTCGGAGCGGCCGAAGCGTTCCAGGCGCTCCCCGACTCGGTGGCCCGCCCACCGAAGCTGCTCCGAATCACCGAGTTCCTGCGGATGGACCTGGTCACCGACTGACGTCCGAGCGCCGAATCGACGGCCGACCAACCGCCCCCCGCCCGGCCCGGAGCACGCCCTGCTGTCGGGCCCATCGATGCGCCTCGGCCACGACGTCGACGCCCCGCGCGCGGCGCTCGGGCTCGTCGTTGTGGTCGGGTCAGGGGCGCCCGTGCGTGGCGTCGGTTGCCTTTTCGTGCGTGTTGATGTGGGCTGCGAAGGATTCGACGGCGTCGACGACGTGCTCGAAGCGGAAGGAGTGGAACAGGTCGAAGGCGTGCTGGGCGCCGGGGAGTTCGGCGTAGACGACCGGGTTGGCCGAGGCCTCGCGGAGCGCCTCGGCGAAGCGTCGGGCGGTGGCCACGGGCACCACCGTGTCGTGGTCGCCGTGCGCGATGAAGAACGGTGGCGCGTCGGGCCCCACGTACGCCAGGGGAGAGGAATCGGGGCCCTGGCCGTAGTAGTTGCCGTAGTAGCCGTTGAGGCAGACGGCAGCGGTGACCGTGGTGTCGACGGACTCGAATCCGGGTTGGAAGGCGGGGTCGTTGGGCGTGAGGGCGGCCAGGGCCGCCAGGTGCGCCCCGGCGGAACTGCCGGACGCGAACAGCTTCGACGGATCGGCGCCGTACGCGTGGCCGTTCTCGCGAACCCAGGCGATCACCCTCTTCAGGTCGATGAGGTGGTCCGGGTGCCGGGCATCGGATCGCAGCCGGTAGTTCGCGCTGATGCACACCCAACCCCGACTCGCGAGCCGGTGGATCAACGGCAGTGAGTGGCTGTTCTTTCTGCCTCGGTCGTATCCCCCACCGTGCAGGTGGATCAGCACGGGACCGCCCGAAGGGCGGGATCGGTGGTGATACACGTCGAGCAGGTTTCTCCTGCCCGCGTCGCCGTAGCCGATGTTCGCCGTGCGCCGGACGTCACGGCGGCGGCGGAAAAACGGCACGACCAGGATGCGGCCGAGCGGAAGGCGGCGGCGCAGCCCCGCGGCCGTCCCGGGGTCGATGGACGTACGCCAGTCCGCGCCCAGTGCCTCGGCCAGGGCCTGCTCGGCCACCGGGCCCGCCCGCAACCCGTTCCGGGCGAGCACCGCGAGGCCCGCCGTGCTCGCCCCGGCCAGTCCGACCGTCGCCCAACCGACGAGCGATTGCACGTCCCCCTGCGAGAAGGCCCACGCCGTGCACGCCAGAAGCCAGCAGAAGCAGAGGAACGGCACCTCGTTGAGCACGAGGGTGAGGCGAAAACTCAGATCCGCAAGGAGCCGCGGTCGGCGCAGCGGTACCAGCGCGAGCAGGGTGGCCACGGCCACGGCCGCCACCGTCACGAGATATCCAACAGGCACGGGGCCACCTCGGGATCGTCGTCGCCGTCGCATCAACCATTACCACACCTGTGGTACCACATCTGTGGCAGTTCCGACAACGTCGGCCCGTACGTCTCGACGTGACCGCCGCCGAGACGCAGCCCTTCGCCGTCCGAGCATCGGACCCGGCGGCCGCCACTCGGCACTCGGCACTCGGCATCCGACGCCCGGCACCTGGCACCTGGCACCTGGCACCTGGCACCTGGCACCTGGCACCCGGCAGCCGTCACCCGACGGCCCCGGCGCCCGGGCCGGTGCCGCATCTATCGCGGCACCGGCCCGGAGCGGTACGGCACGTCGGCCCGTCCCTCGAGCCGGACGAGTCCCGGTCAACCGGTGGTCTCGGGCGAGACCTCGGATCGAGCCGCACGCACGCTTGCCACCTCGTACAGGAGGTTGTTGACCGGCGTCGCGGTACCCGTGCGTGCGCCCAGGCGTACCACCGCGCCCGTCCAGGCCTCGAGTTCGGATCGGTGGCCGGAGGCGATGTCGCGCTGCAACGAGGATGTACCGGTGGCGGGTTGTCCGTCCACGAACGCCATCGTCGTGTCCAGGATGTCGTCGGGCAGCGCGCTGCCCATCGCCTGCGCGACCTGCCGGATCTCGCGCATGGCGTCGACGAGCAGCCGACGTGTGCCTTCGCGGGAGCGCAGCACTCCGATGGGCGCGTCGGTGGCGACGCCCAGACCGCCGAACGGCACGACGAACAGGAACTTCGCCCACAACTCGGCCCAGATGTCCGCGGATATCACCGCGGTCGTGCCGGCGGTGTCCAGCGCGGCGCGCAACCGTTCCGCTCGTTCCGTCGGCCGGTTGTCCCATTCCGCGAAGGTCAGTGCGGCCGGGCCGCCGACATGGCGCACCCGCCCGGGCCCGTCCAGGTTCGCGAAGATCTTCACGGTGCCGGGCAGGACGGCGTGTCGGCCGATCGCCTGGGCGACCTGTTCGGGGGCCTCGACACCGTTCTGCACGGTGACGACCGCCGTTCCCGGACCGACGAGCGGCTCCAACGCCGCGATGGCCGGGGGTAGTTGCCAGGTCTTGACGCACAACATCACCACGTCGACCTCGCCGATGTCGCGGGTGTCGTCGGTCGCCTGCGCCGGTGCGACGGTGAAGCTGCCGGCCACACTGTCCACGGACAACCCCTCCCGTCGCAGGGCCTCCAGATGTGCACCTCGTGCGACGAAGGTGACGTCGTGCCCCGCGGCGGCCAGCCGGCCGCCGAAGTAGCCGCCGATCCCGCCGGCACCGATCATCGCCACTCGCAACGTCTCTCCCATGGAGAACCCCTTTCCCGGGTGCCGCCTGAACCACGGCCGCTCACCGACCGCGGGTCCACGCCTGAAAGCTACCTGTGGGACATCCGCGTGATCATGCGGACCCGGCGGCGGCCGGCCGGGGGGCGGCGTGGTCGTACACCGTGTCCAGGAGGTCGCGAACGAATCGATCGAGGTCGTCGAGTCCGCTCGCGGCCAGGGTCTTCGGACCGCTCGTCAGCAGGTGTGGGATGGCGGCGTGCAGGGCCAGCGTCACGGCCGCGGCCCGACGGCGGGTGACCGCCAACCCCGCGGCTCGCTGGGCCCGATCGAAGTCCGCGAAGTCCGCAGCCGCGATGTCGTCCAGTAGGGTCGCCAGCCACGGCTTGCGCGTGGCCTCGGACTGGAGCTCCAGGTATGCCAGCATTCGCGATCGGCCGGGTCCCGCGACGTTCTCCAGCAGCATGCGAAGCATGACCACCAGGCTCTCCCGATCCCCGGGTACGGGCACGGGGAGTTCGCGGTAGAGCTCCAGGCATCGCTCCGCGCCCGCACGCAGCAGGGCGTCCCTGGTCGGGAAGTAGTTCTTGGTGGTGCCGAGCGGCACTTCCGCGCCGGCGTCCACCGCCCGGTGGGTCAGACCACGCCCGCCGTGCTCCGCCAACACCTCGATGGCCGCGTCCCGCAGACGGTCTCGTCGATCCTGATTCACCCCACCCACACTACCCCGACCGTGGTACCCCCATTGTGGTGGTTCCTTCCTCGTGCGGCGGGCGGGACGACGACCGGGCCGGCTCCTTGCGGGGTGCGACCAGTACCGGCCGTTCCGGCAGGGCGAGTTCGACGCGGGAGCCCAGGGGCAGCGTCGCGGCGACGTGCGAGGGTATGTCGATCTTGACCGTCGCGCCGGCGGCCGAGCGCACGCTCAGGCGGGTGACCGCCCCCAGGAAGGCCGCGCCCAGCACCTGCGCCGAGCCGTCCGCCGCGGCCACCACCTCGATCGACTCCGGGCGCAGGAGCACGTCCACGTCACCGTGGGCCGGGTCGCCGTCGATCGGCAGGGTGCGGCCGAGGACGCGCACCACCGCACCGTCGGCGTGGGCGGGTACGCGGCTCATCACTCCGACGAACTCGGCGACGAACGCGGTTGCGGGACGGGCGTACAGCTCCGCCGGCGGTGCGCACTGCTCCAGTCGCCCCGCGTTCATCACCGCGACCCGGTCGGCGAGCGAGAGCGCCTCCTCCTGATCGTGGGTCACGAACAGTGTGGTGATGCCGAGTTCCTGCTGAAGTCGGCGGATCTCGTCGCGCAGGGTCAGCCGTACCCGCGCGTCCAGCGCCGACAGCGGTTCGTCCAGCAGCAGGACACGTGGGCGCAGCGCGAGGGCCCGGGCCAGCGCGATGCGCTGTTGCTGGCCGCCGGAGAGCTGGTGCGGATACCGGTCGGCCCGGTCCGGAAGGCCGACCAGGTCCAGGAGTTCGCCGGCGCGAGCGCGCCGCTCGGCGCGACCCACGCCCCGCATCCGCAGGCCGAACGCCACGTTGTCCAGCGCGCTCAGATGCGGGAAGAGGCTGTACGACTGGAAGACCATGCCCGCGTCGCGACGATGCGCGGGAACTCGGGTGATGTCCTCACCGTCGACCAGCACTTCGCCGGCGTCGGGATGCTCGAAGCCCGCCACCACCCGCAGGGCGGTGGTCTTGCCGCATCCGGACGGGCCCAGGAGGGCGACGAGTTCGCCCCGACCGACCGTCAGGTCGAGACCGGCCAGAGCCCGCACGTTCCCGAACGAGCGTTGCAGGCCCCGGAATTCGATCGTGGCCCCGGCGGCGCCGGTCTGCGGTCCGGCCTCGGCGAGGGTCTTCGGCTGGTCGAACGTCATGGTCACGAGGTCTCCGGGGTGGTGTTCGTCCGGGCGTTGCGCGGCCGGCCGGCGGTGGCGAGTGCGAGCAGCAGCACCCAGGTGACGAGCAGGCCGATCACCGACACCGCGACCGACATCTCGGCCTGCGAACCGCCGATACCGACGATCCACACCGCGAAGGGGCGGTAGCCCAGGATCGCGGCCACGGTGTACTCGCCGAGCACGAGCGCGAGGGTCAGGAACGCGGTGTTGAGCAGCGCGCCGCGCAGGTTCGGCAGGACCACCCGGAGCACCGCGCGCGGCCAGGTCGCGCCGCACGCGCGCGCCGCCTCGACCAGCACCTTCAGGTCGATCGCGGCGAGCCCGCCGTCGAGCGTGCGGTACGCCAGCGGCAGCGCCATCAGCGTGTACGCCAGCACGAGCACGACGGGGAAGTCGGGGTCCTGGATGGCGATGAACGTGTCGTACAACGGGGTGTCGGCCAGGTGGTCCGGCCCCCAGCGCAGCACCGTGCCGATGCCGGCGACCAGCGCGATGGCGGGCACCACCAGTGGCAGTGAGCACACCACTTCGATCACCCAGCGCAGTCGCGGCGCGGTCAGCCGCACGGTGATCAGCGCGGGCACCAGCAGCAGCAACACCGATACCACGGTGGCGGCGGCGAGTTCGAGGGTGAGGACGAGACTGTCCAGGAAGCCGTCGGCCCCCAGGATCCCGGTGTACGCGTCGAACGTGATGCCCTGGCCGGGCACGTCGATGGTGAAGACCACCGAGCACACCATCGGCAGCAGGAAGTAGGTGCCGGCGATCAGCAGGACGACGCCCCGCGACCAGCGGATCCGCCGGACACGGCCTAGTCGAGCCATCGGGCACTCCGGCGCTGAAGGGGCAGGTGAACGGCGGTGACCAGGCCGGCCACCACGACCATGTCCAGGCTGAGCGCGAGCGCCACGTTGCCCTGGTCGACCAGGACGTTGCCGGACAGCGCGTCGGCGATCTGCATCGTCACCAACGGCACCGAACTGCCGACCATCGCGGCTGCCGTCGCGTAGGCGGCGAACGCCGAGCCGAAGAGCAACACGAACCCGCCGAGCAGCGCGGGCGTCAGGATCGGCAACGCGACGTGCACCCAGTAGCGGAAGGCGTTGGCCCCGTTGTTGCGCGCCGCCTCGCGCCACTGCTTGCGCAGTCCTTCGAGGGAGGGGGTCAGGATGAGCACCATGAGCGGGATCAGGAAGTAGAGGTAGACCACGGACAGTCCGGTGAAGCTGTAGAGGCTCCAGCCGTGCTCGGTCAGGTCCCATTCGCCGGTCACCACACCGGCGTTGCCGAGCGTGGCCACGAACGCGAACGCGAGTGCGACCCCGCCGAAGTTGGCGAGCACGCCGGATGCGGTCAGTGCGGCCTCGCGGACGAAGCGAAAGCGCGAGGTCACCACGGTGTGGGCGATCGGCAGTGCGCATCCGGTGGCGATCAGCGCCGTGACGGCGGACAACTTCACACTGCCGACCAGCGCGGTCAGGTAGGCACCTTGCACGGAGGCGGACATGTTGGCGCCGGTGACCTGTACGCCGTCGGGGGCGGTGGCCGGCGTGGTGAAGGCGCCGAAGACCATCGCGGCCGTGGGCACACCGAAGACCACGGCGGCGAACAGCAGCAACGGCGCGACGCCGAGCCAGTGCGGGGCGCGGCGCCGCCGCCGGGGCCGGACCGCACGCGGCGCGCGCGAGGCGAGCGCGGGCGCGATCCGGACCGCGGCGGGGGCACCGAGGTCGGAGAGGTCGGTGCTCATCCGGCGACTGCCTGGCCCCAGCCACCGGTGAGGACCTTCTTGGCCTTGTCCACCTGGTCCGGGGTCGGGAAGACCGGGGTGCCGCCACCGGGCACCGCGGGCAGCTTCGCGGCGAACCCGGCGTCCAGCGTGCCGGCTTCCTGCATGGCACCCATCAGCGCCGGACGGGCGTAGCCCTTGAGCCACAGGTTCTGGCCTTCGGCGCTGTACAGGAATTCCTGCCACAGGCGCGCGGCGGCCGGGTGCGGTGCCCACTTCACGATCGCCTGCGAGTAGTACTGGGCGTAGACCCCGTCGGCGGGGATGTTCACCTGCCAGTCGACGCCCTTGGACTTGAACTCGTCCGCATAGCCCGCGTTGAGGTAGTCCCAGTCGATGCTGATCGGCGTCTCGCCCTTTTGCACGGTGGCCGGGGTCGATTCGACCGGGTTGTAGTTGCCGTTCTTCTTGAGCTTGCCGAAGAAGTCCAGGCCGGGCTGGATGTCGTCGAACGAGCCGCCGTTCGCGAGGGCCGCCGCGTACACGCCGCCGAACGCCGAGCCGGACTTGGTCGGGTTGCCGTTGAGCGCGACCTGGCCCTTGTACTGCGGCTTGAGCAGATCGGCGAACGTCTTCGGGCACTCCTTGATCCGCGCGGCGTCGCAGCCGATCGAGATGTAGCCGCCGTAGTCGTTGAACCAACGGCCCTGGGCATCCTTCTGCGGCTCGGGGATCCGGTCGAACGCGGCGACCCGGTACGGCGCGAGCAGGTCCTGCTTGGCGGCGCTGAGCGCGAATGCGTTGCCCAGGTCCACCACGTCGGGCGAGCGGTCCTGGCCCTTGCGCTGGGTCACCGCGTTGATCTCGTCCTGGGACGAGCCGTCGGGGTTCTCCACCTCGACCTTGATGCCGTACTTGGCCTGGAAGGCGTCGATCAGCGCGCCGTAGTTGGCCCAGTCGCGGGGCAACGCGATCGCGTTGAGCCTGCCCTCCTTCTTCGCGGCGGCCACCAGCGCCTCCATGCCGCCGAAGTCCTGGACGGACGTGGCCGACGCCGCGTCCTTGGCCCCGGCGGGAGCGCCCGGCGCGGCGGAGGTGCCGGCCGCGGACGTCTTGTCGGATGCCGAGCCGCACGCGCTCAGGGTGAGCGCGGCCACGGCGAGGCCGGCCACCAGTCCGGTCGCACGAACGCGGAGCACTGTCACGGGGTTCTCCTGGAGCTTCGAATGGTGTGCCGGAGTTGGCTGTACAACTTGGTCCAGTACGCCCGACGCCGATGTCCGCCACGTGAACGCAGCGGCACGGGCGCGCGAGGTTCCCGGGAAATGGGCGTGCGGCCCGGCAGGCTCTCGACGAACGGGTAGGGTCGCCACGGTCGGACGTCCCGGCAAGGGAATTCGGGGGGTGGCGATGGGGGTTCAGGGCGAGGCGCGGTATCGGCAGGTCGCGGCCGATCTGCGCGAGGCGATCACGACCGGCAGGTACGGCTCCGGGGGCCGATTGCCCACCGAAGCCGACCTCGCGCAGCACTACGGTGTCTCCCGCGGCACGGTGCGCCAGGCACTCGCGGTGTTGCGCGCGGACGGGATGGTCACGTCCCGACGCGGCACCCGTCGGGTGGTCCTGGGCGCCTCCCGGACGCAGAGCTTCGCCGAATTGTCGAGCTTCACCCGCTGGGCGCGCTCGATCGGCGAGGAGCCCGGGGGGCGGACCGTGGCGGTCGAGCCGGCGGTGGCCGATCCGGGCGAGTGCGCGCAGTTGGGCCTGGAGCCGGGGTCGTCGGTGTACCGGGTGTTGCGGCTGCGCACGCTCTCCCGGGTGCCGGTGATGATCGAGCGCACGGTCTATCCGGAGCGGATCGGGGCGCTGGTGCAGGGTTTCCCGATCGACGCGGTCTCGCACACCGAACCACTGGAGGAGCTGGGCGTGCTGTTCACCGACGCCGACCACACGATCGATCAGTGGCCGGCCGACGCGGAGGACGCCCGGCTGCTGGGCTGCCCGCCGGGCACGTCACTGCTCCGCGAGCGGCGTCGCACGACGGATCCGGCGGGCGTGCCCGTGGAGTGGTCGCAGGACCGCTACCTCCCGGGCACCGTGGCGTTCACGGTGCACAACTCGGTGGCCACGACGGCGCTGCACCGCCGACGGGGCTGACCGGGACGGCGGCGGGCGGTCGGGCGCCGGCGGCGGGCAACCGGACCGCTTGCGGACGGTCGCCCCGACCGCCCCTGCGGCCGAGCGCACCGGGCCGACGGTTCACGGCAGCAGCAACCCGGTCAGCAGCGGCCGGAAATGGGCGAAGTCCGGAACGCGCGCGTCGGCGTCCTTGGCCGCCTCGTCCCAGCGCCGCACCCGGACCGCGTCGACGGCGTACGGCCCGTCCGCGAAGGCCCGCGCCTCGGCCTCACCCATCGGGCCGCCCTGCACGGCGAGCGTGTACACGGACGCGTCCGACAGGCGTGCCGCGTAGTCCGGCTCGGTGGCGCACAGGTAGCGCTTCGCCGCCACGTGCAGCCGGATCGGCTCGGTCACCTCGGGCCCGAACCGCTTGGTGAGCCGGTCCGCGCCGGTGTGGCTGTGCCGGTTGTCCTGGCCCGCCATCAGGTCGCGGCCGGTCAGCGGCCCATGGAAGTGCCCGATGTCGTGCAGCAGCGCCGCCGCGATCAGGTGCTCGGGGGCGCCCTCGGCCTCGGCGATCGCCCCGGCCTGGAGCATGTGTTCGGCCATCGTGACCGCTTCGCCGAGGTATTCGCCGGCACCCTGGTCGGCGAAAAGGTCGGCGAGTTCGTCGAGAATGGCCGTGTCGATCTCCCGACGCTGCGTCATGCCGCGTCCCCCGCCGTGCGGACGAGGACGCCCAACGTGCCGGCGAGGCCGTCCAGGTCGGCGTAGCAGCCCTGTAGGTGCCGCCTGCCCGCACCGTCGAAAGCGGTACGCGCGTGCAGGACCCGGGTGTTGTCGAACACCACGCAGTCGCCCGGCTCCAGCCGCCGCGTCAGCATCGATTCGGGCCGGTTCAACGTCTCGGCGAAGGCGCGATAGGCCGCGTAGAACTCGGCGAGTTCGTCGGCCGGGAGCCGCAGGGTGCCCATCGACCGGTTGTTGAAGCGCACCTCGCGGATGCGACCGGCGGCGTCCGCGCCGATGATCGGCCGGTGCGCCCGCAGTTCGGTGTGCGCGTCGCGGAACTCGAACGGCACCGGCGTACGGATCAACACCCGGTATGCGTCCGGCTGTTCCTCGCGCAACAGCGCGGCGGCCCGGAATCCGTCGACGAAGCCGGAGTCGCCGCCGGCGGCCTCGTTGGCCAGACAGTGCAGGAGTTGCACGGTCGGCACCGGATCGCGATAGGGGTTGTCGGTGTGCGGGGTGATCGCCGCGGAGGTGAAGGCGAGGTTGTTGGGTCGGTCCTCGACCCGGACGTCGAAGAGCCGGCCGTAGTTCGTTTCCCGCACGAAGCCGAAAGTCCCCGCCACCGCCAGTACCTGCTCCTCGACGCAGGGGACGTCGCGGAGCACCGCGAGGCCGAGCCGTTGCACGGCGGTCAGTGCGGGTGCCGGGTCCCCCGGGTAGCTGCTCCAGGGGAACTCGAAGCACTCCGCGCCCAGTTCCGCGGCATCCCACAACGACTTGGCGTCCTCGCTCCTGGGGTCCGGCTCCGCGGGCGCGTCGAACCACGAGCGGGCGTAGACGGATCGGTGCCCGTCGGGCGCCCACACGATCTCCACGTCGGAGCCGTGCTCGCGGACTTCGGCGGCGATCGCGTCCGGCGGTAGGTCGGTGATCCCGAACAACTTCTGCCCGGTTCGCGGGTCGCGGCACAGCGGGCAGGGGCAGTTGTCCCGCAGCCACACGGCGGACAGGCCGCCGATATCCAGGGCGGTAGCCATGGGCGTCTCCTCGGTCTCAGAGAGTGCGCAAAGTTGTCCATACAACCGGCACCCGGGGCTACCGTCGCAGGACGGCATGAGCGCGCGACGACAGGCACGTGACGCCGACATGAACACCGGGTCGGCACGGCGCCCGCCGGGTCGCGGACCGAGACCGCCGCCCCGATCAGCTCACCAAGTCCGGCGAAAAGTAGTCACGCAGGCGGACGATTTTCCCGTCCCGGATGCGGAAGATCTGCACCAGCGAAACGGTCGTGTCCTCGCCGCCACCGTCTCCGTCGAAGACCGTGTCGATCTCGGCGATGAACACGTCGGGGTCGGCGGTGGCGTGCAATACGCACGCGGTCTTGTCCAGGTTCGGTGCGCGATCGTCCGTCTCCGGCAGTCGCTCGTAGTAGGCCGTCATCGCGGTGCGAATCGCCGCACGACCCACCAACCGCCCGGGAAAGGCGGCCCCGGCGGGCACGAGCGGCGCCTCCAGGACGCCGTCCTCGGTGAAGCACTCGGCGAGGGCGTCGGCATTGCGGGACACGGTCCCGGCGTGGACGTACCTCCGGAAGATCTCCTGCGGGGTTCCGGACACGGCGCCTCCATGGGTGTGGCTTGGGCGTGGACGACCACATCATCACAGCGATGCCCGCGGGGGGCGTGCGTTTCGTGAACGTCGTTCCCTCGTCCGATGGTTCGCGGCGGTGTACCGGCCGGCCCCGGTCGCGAGGGTTTTGCGGGTGCGTACGCGGCGGGGCCCGCGCGCCCTCGGGACGCCCGCGCGCCCTCGGGACGTGTCGGCGGCGCCCGTGCTCCCGGTCGGGCGCGGGTGGCAGGCGAAGCGTGAGGGGTTCCCCGACGCCGGTCGCGGCCCTACCGTGGTCGTGCATTGTCCATCACGGAAGGTAGTCGAGCACCCTCGGCCGCCACAGGCGGATCTCGGCCGGGTCACCGACACCGCGCCGAAGGGATATCCGTCATGAACGAGTTCAGCGTGCCCGGCGCGCCCGGTGCGTTCCCGGGAACCGGGCCGTGACCCGCACCGAGTTGATCGGCTTCATCCGGCTGGCCCGATTACGATTCCTGCTCTACAACACGCTGCCCGTCGCGCTGGGCGGCGCCGTGGCCGTGCACGAGGGCCACCGCATCGACCTCGGGTGGTACGCGCTGGCCCAGGGCTTCGCCTGGGGCACCCACCTGATGACGCACTACTGCAACGAGTACTTCGATCTCGACGCGGATCGGGCCAACCGCTACTACACCCCCTGGACCGGCGGCAGCAGGGCGCTGGTCGACGGGCTGGTCCGCCCGAGCGTGGCGCTGTCCACCAGTTTCGTGCTGCTCACCGGCACGGTGTTCCTCGCGGTCTCGATGCCCACCCTGCCCGCCCGCCTGATGGCCGCCGCCGGCATCGCGCTGGCCTGGTTCTACACCGCGCCACCGCTGCGCCTCAACTATCGGGGCCTGGGCGAAGTGACCGTGGCCGTGGGCCTCAACGGCATCTGGCCCCTGGTGGCGGTGTCACTGCTCGGCGGCACCGTGCCCGGGCTGATCCTGTTGATCCTCGCCCCGACCGCGGTGCTCCAGGCGGCCCGCATGATGGTGATGAACCTCGCCGACATCGAATCCGACACCCGGGTCGGCAAACGCACCCTCCCGGTCCTGCTCGGGCCCCGTCGGGCCGTCACGATCATCGGCCTGTGTCAGATCGGCGCCTACACCGCACTGATCGCGTTCACCCTCGCCGGGTGGATCCCCTGGCCGGTCGGGGCGGCCATGGCCGGCACCGCGCCGATGTCGGTATGGCTGATCGCCCGCCTGCGTTCCGGCGCGCTCGCCGACCACGATCCCCGCCGCATGACGCCCGTGGTGTTCTGGGCCTCCAACCACGTCGCCCTCATCGTCTGCGCGGCCCTGGTCGGCATGCTCGTCGAGACCGCCCGTCATGCCGACGACGCCCTCGCCGGTTCGCTGATCTTCCTGACCGCCGTCCTGGCGACCTTCCTCGGGCTGTTCGCACTGCGCCTGTTCCTGGCCCTGCGTCGGCTGCCGCACCTCGACGCGGCCCACCCGGTCGAACGTCGCACCGAAGAGGTATCCACGTGAAAGCGCGGCAAAGAACGGGGGAGTTCCTCGGCGCGACATCATCCCGGAGTCGAGTCGGGGTCCTGTCCGGCAACGGTCGTGCGCAGGATCTCGACCCACCAGTCGAGCATGCGCTCCCGCGCGGTCTCGTCGAGCCCGACGCTCCTGCGAAATTCACTGCCCAGTACCGGATCGGTCGCGACGGCCTGGTGCAATCCCGCCACCGTCAACTGGACCGCCTCGCGTGCCGGCGGCGTTCGTCCCGTGGCCGCGCAGTGCCGGAGCGCCTGGGCGTGCAGCCGGTCCACCACCTCGTCGAGCAGTCCGCTGCCGGTGTCCCGCCAACCGGACCGATGCAGCGCGAGCGCCAGTTCGGCGTAGCCGTCGGCGTACAGCGCGGCCAGCGCGTGCACCAACTCGGCGGGGTCGATCGGGCCGTCGGTCCACGCGTCCAGCACGGCGTGCAGTTCGGCCTTCAGTTTCGTCCCGCCGAAGCGCAGCAGCGACTCCAGTAGTCGATCGCGCGTGCCGAAGTGGTGGTTGACGGCGGCATCGGACACCCCGACCTCGGCGGCCACGGCGCGCACCTGCACGGCGGCCGGACCGCCTGCGGCGAGCAACCTGCTCGCCGCCTCCAGGATCATCCGCCGGGCGTCGTCGGGGTTGCGTCGAACTCGGGTGGCCACCGCCACAGCCTACCTTGACCACTCAAGGTAGCTCGCCTTACCTTGACTGCTCAAGGTAAGGCGGGAGGCACCGTGCACCCACACTTCACGATTCCGACGATGACCGAACTGGCGGCGTCCCTGGGCGTCGCCATCCACGATCCGACCCCGCCCCGCGAGATCCGCTTCTCCCGTGCGGGCTGCCGGTTGCACGCATTGGACTGGGGCGGAACCGGCCCACCGGTGCTCCTGCTGCACGGCGGCGGGTTGACCGCACACACGTGGGATTTCGTCTGCCTCGGCCTGCGCGGCGCCGCCCGGCCGGTGGCGCTCGACCTGCGTGGGCACGGCGACAGCGACTGGTCCGACGACTACCGCATCGACGCGATGGCGGCCGACGTCGTCGCCGCGGCCGACCACCTGGGCCTCGATCGGATCCGTCTGGTCGGCATGTCACTCGGCGGCGTGGTCGCGGCCCACGTCGCCGATGCGCGGCCGGACCGGGTGGAACGCCTGGCGCTCGTCGACGTGGCACCCGGCGTGGACTTCGACAGCACCCGGCGCGTGCGGGCGTTCATGGCCGGACTCGGCCCCGTGAGCGCACTCGCATCGGTGGTCGAGGCCGCGATGCAGGTGAATCCGCGCGCCGACCGTGCGGGAGTCGCCTACCGCATGAGCACACTCTTTCGCCGTGCACCCGACGGCGGTTGGGTGCCGAAGGCCGATCCGCGCCCACCCGACTTCCCGGCCATCCTCGCGGCCATCGAGCGGCTGGCCGCCCGGCTGACCGCGGTTCCGGTGCTGCTGGTGCGCGGCGAACGCAGCAGGGTGCTCCCCCAGGCCACCGCCGAACGGCTGGTCGAGCGCATCCCGGACGGGCGACTCGCGGTAGTACCGAATGCGGGGCACATCGTGCAGGAGGACAATCCGGCAGCACTGATCACCGCGTTGCGCTCCTTCCTCACCCGCTGACGGCAACGAGATCGCCTCGGTGCCGCACGATCGAGGAGTGGCTCGGTGCGTTCCGCGCCGGCGGCAAGTCGGCGGCGATGGTCGCCCTCCGCGTCCCGTACGGCCGCCGGCAACGGCCGTACGGGACGCGGTCGTTCTCCGTCCCACGTGGCAAGCCCGGCCGGCAGGTCGCGCCGGCGCACGTCAGGCGGTGCCCGCGGCCGAGGCCGCGACGGGGGGTGGGCCCGGGTCGGGGGCACCACCCTCGATGGCGGCGATGATCCCGGCCGCCCAGTGTCGGGGGTGCTCGTGCCCGAGGGCCGTGGACAGCCGAGTCATGCGGGCACGTCGTTCGCGCCGAGGCATCCGCAACGCCCGCCGCAGTACCCGCACGAGGTCGATCGGCGAGCGCGGGTCCGTCAGCAGCGCGCCGCGGCCGAGTTGCTCGGCCGCTCCGGCGTAGCGCGACAGCACCAGCACTCCGGAGCCGCCCGCGGCCGACTGTGCCGCCACGAACTCCTTCGCCGTGAGGTTCATCCCGTCCTGGAGCGAGGTCACCCAGAACACGTCCGCGGCGAGGTACTCGTCGAGAACCTCGACGAAGGAGAGGTTGTGCGGGAGGTATTCGACCGGTTGCCAGGTCGCGGTGCCGAATCGATCGTTCACGTCGGCGATGCGGTCTTCGAGGGCGACCCGGGTCGAGTCGTAGGCGGTGATACCCGGTTCGGGCGGCGGGCAGACGAGTCGGAACCGAAGGCGGCCGTGCAGGGCCGGGTCGGCTGCGAGGAGGGCGGCGACGGCGTCGACCTTGCGCTCGGGGGCCTTCACGTAGTCCAGGCGCTCGACCGAAAGCACCAGACGCCCCGTGAAGGAACGCGCGCGCGGGCCTCGGGCGCGGACCAGCGCGTCGATGGCCTCACGGTCGACACCCAGCGGATGCACGCTCACCCGCGGCGGCGCATCGCTCTCGCCCAGGGTGGCCCGGAAGTTGGCGGCGAATCCCTCGGTCTGGAATCCGGCCCAGTCCAGCGCCGTCAGGGACGTCCGCACCTCCGCCGCGACCGGCAGCGCATCGAAGATCCGCACCGGTGGGAAGGGCGTGTGGTGAAACAGTCCGACCCGCAGATCCGGCCGCGCGGCACGCAGCAGTCCCGGCACGAGCCACAGGTTGTAGTCGTGCAGCCAGATTGTCGCCCGCTCGGCGGCTCGGTCCGCGATGTGTTCGGCGAAGCGGCGGTTCACGGTGCGGTACTCGGTCCAGGCCGCGCTGTCGAAGCACATGCGTTCCGGCTGCGACATCAGCGCCGGCCACAACGTCTCCTTGCAGGCTCGGTGGAAGTACGCCGACCAGGCGGCGTAATCGAAGCGTTCCAGCGACAGGGCAGGCCGAAGACCGTGCTCCCCGACGTCCGGATCGGGCAGATCGTCGTCGACCACCGATCCCGCGACCCACAGGGCCGAGACGTCGTGGCCGTCCCCGCGTTCGGCGCCCAGAACCGCACACAGGGTCGGCAGGATTCCGTTCGGGCTGGTCGGAGCGCGCCAACCGGTCGATGTCCACACCCGTGGTGGCCGGTGGTAGCCCACGACCAACGCGTGTTCCGGCGCCACCCAGCCCAGGTTCCGCAAGCCGGCAACGATCCCCGCCGCGCCGTGCTGCTCGGTGCGGTACACCGTCTCGTCCGCGGCCACCGCCCGACCGAGGGCGGGTTCGGCGCCACCGACCACCACGCCGTGCGCGCCGATGCCGAACATCGACAGATCGTTCAGCGAGTCGCCGGCGACCAGCACGTCCGCGAGCGCCCAACCCTGTGCGCGGGCCAGCGCCCGCACCGCGGCACCCTTGCTCGCCCTCGGCGGCAGCACGTCGAAGTACCGATCGGCCGAGTACGCCCACGAGCACCCCAACGCGGCCACCGCGGAGACGAGTTCGCCGGTCAGGTCGCCCGGACGCAGGTGAAAGGAACACCGTCCGTCCTGCGCCACCCCCTCCTGGTACCTCAGCGCCGGGAATCCGGAGAGTGCGTCACGCACCCGGGCCGCACCGGGCCAACCCTCGCGCAACCGGGACTGCACATCCATGACGGTGCTCAGGTCCCTGCCGTCGGCCACACTGGCTCCGACGTCGGCAATGATCCACCGTGGTCTGGGCACGAGCGGATCGGCGAGCACCTCGCGCACCGAGGCCAGTCCGCGACCGGTGGCGAAGACCACCGTGATCCGCGGATCGCGCGAGAGAATCCCGTGCAGCCGACGGCGTTCGGCGTCCGTGCCACCCAGCAACGTGCCGTCCAGATCGGTGACCAGGACCCCCACCGCGTACCCCCCGACCGACCGGATTCGCATGCCTCGAACACCGCACCCACGAGGGGGTGTTGGTCGACGTACGCGAAACGCCCTCCGCCCGATGAGCCGGAGAGCGTGGTCGACCGACGATCAGCGAACGCTAACACGTACGGGAAACCGTGGGGAGTGCCGCGACTACCAAAGGTGAGATGTGGCCTGCGCCGCTCGCGCCACCGCTCAACTCGACGATATGGGACCGACCTTGGCAAGCCACGCGGACAATTGCTCGGCGTCCGGAGCCCCGCCCGACCCCGGCGACGTGGCGGCCGCCGATCCACAGGCCACCGCCGCCGCCAGGCACCGGGGCAGATCCCAGTCGGCGAGAATGCCGTGTACGAAACCGGCGTTGAAGCAATCGCCGGACCCGGTGGTGTCCACCACACGAACCGGCACGGCGGGAACGGCGAACCGGCCCTCGGCGCGCAGCGCCAACGCGCCCTGTTCGCCGCGCTTGATCAGGACCGTGTCCACCAGTTCGCCCAACAACGTCGCCGCGTCGTCCGCCGTGGCGGCCCCGGTGAGGCGTCGTGCCTCGTCGAGGTTGGGCGCGAAGACGTCGACGTGGGACAGGACTTCGCGCACGGTCGCGGTCTCCAGCGTCACCGGGACGTCCTGGCAGTCCATGAAGATCGACGTGCCCGAATCTCGCACCACCCGCAGCGTCTCCGCGACTCCCGGGCCGTGCCGCAGTTCCGGCAGTACCAGGACCTTCGGCCGATACACTCGCACCAGTTCGTGCAGTGGGCGCGGTGTCATCGGGTCCTGAAAACTGACCATGGCCCGGTCGCCGGCATCCGAGAGCGCGACCGTGACACTACGCAAAGGACCCTGGTGGTACCGGAATCCGGACTCGTCCAGCCCCGCGGCGCGGGCCCCGGCCAGGACGTACCGGCTGAACTCGTCCTCGCCGAAATCGGTGGCCCAGACCACGTCGTTCCCCAGCCGGTGCAGCGCCACCGCCGGGTTGAAGGCACCACCGGGCAACATCTCGAACCCACCCGCGAACGTCTCGCGCCCCGCGGCGGGCGCGCGGGGTAGATCACGGAAGATCAGGTCGGCGAAATATGCTCCGGCCACCAGAACCTCGCAGCGAACGTCCGCTATACCCATATCCGCATCAGCACTCCCGACCGGCACCATGAACGGATCCGAACCGTGCGCAGAGGATTATCGACGACCGCAGGCATCCTTGGCGCCGTGGCCGTCCTGGGGGCGTGTACCGGGTCGGACTCCGAGGTCGTCTGTACTGCCTCCTGGTCGGCTCCCGTGCGGATCGACATTGCCCCCGGCCTGGCCGATCGAGTCACCAACGTATCCATACGCCTCTGTCGCGCCGCGTCGTGCGACGAGCCGTCGGTGACGCTGCGGCCGGCCCGGGAGGGCGCCGGGCGGGTCGGCACGGTTTCCGACTCGGTGTTGACGGCGGAGGCGGTGGAGGCCACGGTGCAGGTGCGTACCGCCGACGCCGCGCCGGTTGTTTCACGGCTCACCATCACGCCACGACGAACCCGACGCGGCGCGAACTGCGGAGTCGATTACAACGCACAACTCCACATCACCGACGACGCGAGCGTGACCCAGCCCTGATTCCCAACGCACACGACGGCGCGGCACCGACCGGACCAGGGAGCGGGATCCGGCCGGGCTGCCTCTTCCTTCGGCGCCCTGAACGCCGTCGCACACGCCTCGTTCGGCAGGGAGCAGTCCGTCGCAAGCATCGGTGTCACGCGCCGGGATGCTCCGGGCCGAGTTCGGTGTCGAGACGGTCGGGCCAATCCGCATCGGCGAGTTCCGCGTCCAGCAGCAGGTCGCGCCAGTCCACCTCGGCGAGTTCGACGGCTCGGCGGAACCTGCCGATGTCGCCCTCGGCGAGCAGGACGATCGCGGCTCGGACGCGTTCACTGCGCAATACCTCCCGGTCATGCCCCGCAGCATCCGGAAGGGCGTCGAGAATGCGCAACACTTCCGGCGCGGAGCCCGGTTCGGGGAAGTCGCGTCGGATGCGCCGTTCGAGTCTTGTACCGGCGGTGGTCATCACACACGTCTACCAGACGCACCCACGCCGGGAGCGGGCCGGTGACCGGTTCGTGACTCCGGATGGTCGGGGCTACCGCCAAAGTCGAGGATCGGTTCAACCTCGCGTTCGACGCTCGACGGGACTGCGTGATCGTCGCAACCGACACAAGCGCGCGTCCGCGCCCGCGGTCCGGCAGCGCCGCCCCGGTTCCGACCCGACGCGCGTCTCGTCTCCGGACCGGGCCGGGGCGGCGCCGCCCCCTCCCGTCCCGGCCCGACACGGCCGCTTGGGCCATATGCCAGGAATGGCCCCCGCCGCCCCGGGTAGTCGTCTCGGGTCGTGGACCGAGACCGGCAGGGAGCTGATGTGGACCCACGTACGTGGTGGCGCGAGTGGCCCGTCCGACGCCAGCTCACCGGCGCCGACCGGCTCGGACGCGGCGCCGCGGCGCGTTCGGCCGAGACCGCCGACCTGCGGCCGCGGATCGCCGACGCCGATCGGGTGGTTCCGTCGGTGTGCCCGTACTGCGCGGTGGGCTGCGGGCAGCAGGTCTACGTCAAGGACGAGCGCGTCGTCCAGATCGAGGGCGACCCGAATTCGCCGGTGAGTCGGGGTCGGTTGTGTCCCAAGGGCTCGGCGACGCTCCAGCTCACCACCGGCTCGGCCCGCCGGGACAAAGTGCTGTATCGCGCGCCGTACGCGAGCGAGTGGAGCGAACTCGACCTGGACACCGCGATGCGCATGGTCGCCGATCGGGTCGTGCGCACCCGCCGGGACACGTGGCAGTGGGAACAGGACGGCAAGCGGGTCGCCCGCACCCTGGGCATCGCGAGTCTGGGCGGCGCGACGCTGGACAACGAGGAGAACTACCTGATCAAGAAGCTGTTCACCGGGCTGGGCGTGGTGCAGGTGGAGAACCAGGCCCGGGTCTGTCACAGCTCGACGGTCGCGGGGTTGGGGACCACGTTCGGTCGTGGCGGCGCGACGATGTTCATGCAGGACCTTCAGCACTCCGACTGCATCGTGATCCAGGGTTCGAACTACGCCGAGGCGCACCCGGTGGGCTTCCAGTGGGTGATGGAGGCGAAGAAACGCGGCGCGACGGTGATCCACATCGACCCTCGGTTCACCCGTACGAGTGCGTTGGCCGATCTGCACATGCCGATCCGGGCCGGGTCGGACATCGCCTTCCTCGGCGGCGTGATCAACCACGTGCTCACCGAGGGCAAGGACTTCCGCGAATTCGTGCTCGCGTACACCAATGCCGCGACGCTGGTCGGCGAGGATTTCCGGGACACCGAGGATCTGGCCGGGGTGTTCTCCGGCCTGGACGTGGACAATCGCACCTACGACCAGAGTTCGTGGGCCTACGAGGGTGGTCCGGTCGAGCCTGCGGTGGGCGACCGGGACACGCGCCACGACGACCGCACGGGCGAGCATCGGCGGAAGGTGTCCGAGGCCGGGCGCAGCGAGACGCACGGTTCGGGTGGCGCGCCGACGCACACGAACGTGCCGCGCGACGCGACGTTGTCCCATCCGCGCTGCGTCTATCAGGTGCTCAAGCGGCATTTCGCGCGCTACACACCCGAGTTCGTCCAGGAGACGTGCGGCGTGCCCGCCGAGACGTTCCTGCGGGTGTGTCGTGCGTTGACCGAGAACTCCGGTCGCGAGCGCACCTCCGCCTTCGTGTACGCGGTCGGCTGGACGCAACATTCCGTGGGCGCGCAGTACATCCGCACGGCCTCGATCCTGCAGTTGCTCCTGGGCAATGTGGGTCGGCCCGGCGGGGGCATCCAGGCCCTGCGCGGGCACGCCAGCATCCAGGGGTCGAGCGACATCCCGACCCTGTTCGATCTGCTGCCGGGTTATCTGCCGATGCCGCACGCGCACGTGGACGAGGACCTCGACAGCTATATCGAGACGATGGTGGCCGAGAAGGGCTACTGGGCGGACATGCGCAAGTACACGGTGAGTCTGCTCAAGGCGTATTTCGGCGACGCGGCCACGGCCGAGAACGACTTCTGCTTCGGTCACGTGCCACGCCTGACCGGTTCGCACAGTACCTACGACACGGTGCTGGCCCAGCTGGACGGGGTCTGCAAGGGCTTCTTCCTGATGGGTGAGAATCCGGCGGTGGGTTCGGCGAACGCGCGCATGCAGCGCATGGGGATGGCGGAGCTCGACTGGCTCGTGGTGCGCGATTTCTCGCTGATCGAATCGGCGACGTGGTGGCGGGACGGGCCCGAGATCGAGACGGGCGAGATGCGTACCGAGGAGATCGGCACCGAGGTGTTCTTCTTCCCGGCCGCGTCGCACACCGAGAAGTCGGGCTCGTTCACCAACACCAATCGCTGGTTGCAGTGGCATCACCAGGCGGTCGAACCGAGCGGCGACGCGCGCAGCGACCTGTGGTTCGTGTACCACCTGGGCCGGCTGATCCGCGCACGACTCGCCGACTCCACCGACCCGATGGACCGCGCGGTACTCGATCTGACCTGGGACTACCCGACCGAGGGACGCTACGACGACCCGGCCGCGGAGGCGATCCTGGCCGAGATCAACGGCTTCGGACCCGACGGTGAACACCTCTCCGCCTACACCGAGTTGGCCGACGACGGGTCCACGTCGTGCGGTTGTTGGATCTACTGCGGGGTGTACGCGGACGGGATCAATCAGGCCGCGCGGCGCAAGCCGCACACCGAGCAGGACTGGCTCGCGGCGGAGTGGGCGTGGGCGTGGCCGGCGAATCGGCGCATCCTGTACAACCGGGCGTCCGCCGATCCGGACGGCCGGCCGTGGAGCGAGCGCAAGGCGTTGTTGCGGTGGGACGAGCAGGCGGGGCGGTGGACCGGGCCGGATGTGCCGGACTTCCCGCCGGACAAGTCCCCGCACTACCGGCCCCCGGAGGGGGCGCGCGGCGCCGAGGCGTTGGCGGGCGACGATCCGTTCATCATACAGGCGGACGGCAAGGGCTGGTTGTACGCACCGGCGGGACTGGTGGACGGGCCGTTGCCCACCCACTACGAGCCGCAGGACTCGCCGTTCGTGAACCCGCTCCACCCGGAGCACTCGCGCAACCCGGTCCGTCAGGTGTTCGCTCGTCGGCACAATCGCTCGCATCCCAGCGGGGACGAGCCGGGCAGCGAGGTGTTCCCGTTCGTGGTGACCACGCATCGGCTCACCGAGCATTTCACCGCCGGTGGGATGAGCCGCTGGGTGCCCTATCTGGCCGAACTGCAACCGGAGTTCTTCTGCGAGGTGTCGCCGGAGTTGGCGGCGGAGCGCGGCCTGGAACACATGGGGTGGGCGACGATCGTCACCGCGCGGACCGCGATCGAGGCCCGGGTGATGGTGACGCGACGGATGCGACCGCTGACGGTGCGCGGACGCACACTGCATCAGATCGGGTTGCCGTTCCACTGGGGTCCCAACGGGATGAGCCGGGGCGACGCGGCCAACGAGCTGGCCTCGATCACGCTCGATCCGAACGTGCACATCCAGGAGGTCAAGGCGATGAGCGCGGACATCCGACCGGGTCGGCGCCCACGCGGGCCCGAGTTGTTGCGGTTCGTCGCCGGGTATCGCCGCCGGGCGGGGATCACCGAGCGGACCGGAACGGAGGTCTGACATGGCGCAGTTCATCGGCGGGATCGGGCGCGCACCGAGGGACCCCGCGGACGGGCCGGAGGATCCGGCGGGCACGGCCGGGTGGGGCGAGGCGCACCCGCCGCGCATGGGCTTCTTCACCGATACGTCGGTGTGCATCGGGTGCAAGGCGTGCGAAGTGGCGTGCAAGGAGTGGAACGCCATCCCGCAGGACGGTCTCGAACTCACCGGGATGTCCTACGACAACAGCGCGGGCCTGGGTGCGAGCACGTGGCGCCATGTCGCGTTCATCGAGCAGGACCGGCCGGTGCGGGCCGCGGACGGCGATGCCTCCGCACCGGCCGGCGATGCGATGCGCTGGCTGATGTCCTCCGACGTGTGCAAGCACTGCACGCACGCGGCGTGCCTGGACGTGTGCCCCACCGGTTCGCTGTTTCGGACCGAATTCGGCACGGTCGTGGTCCAGCAGGACATCTGCAACGGCTGCGGCTACTGCGTTCCCGCCTGTCCGTACGGCGTGATCGACCAACGTCCCGAGGACGGACGGGTGTTCAAGTGCACGATGTGTTACGACCGGCTGGGCGTGGGGGCCGAACCGGCCTGCGCGAAGGCGTGTCCGACCGAGTCGATCCGGTTCGGGCCGCTGGACGAGTTGCGCGCGGCGGCCCGGGAGCGGGTGGCCGATCTGCATGCCGACGGTGTGCCCGAGGCGCGGTTGTACGGCGAGGATCCCGCGGACGGGGTGGGTGGTGACGGGGCGTTCTTCCTGCTCCTGGACGAGCCCGAGGTCTACGGTCTGCCGCCGGATCCGGTGGTGACCACGCGCGATCTGCCCGCGATGTGGCGGCACGCGGGTGCGGCGGCGCTCACCCTGGCGGCCGGGGTCGCGGCCGCGTTCGTGTCCCGAGGAGGACGGCGATGACGCGCGGTGAGACGCGGATGGTCCCCGAGGTCGAGACCACGTCGTACTACGGGCGACCGATCGTCAAGGCTCCGGTGTGGGCGGCGACCGATATCGCCGGCTACATCTTCCTGGGTGGTCTGGCGGGCGCGTCCTCGCTGCTGGCGGCGGGCGCGCAGGCGACCGGACGTCCGGCGCTCGCGCGGGTGGGCAAGGTCGCGGCGCTGGGCGGCATCTCGCTGTCGGCCGTCGCCCTCGTGCACGACCTGGGCCGGCCGGAACGTTTCGCGAACATGCTGCGCGTGTTCAAGCCGACGTCGCCGATGAGCATGGGCTCGTGGCTGCTCGCGGCGTACGGCCCCGCCGCCGGGCTCGCCGCGATCACCGACGTAAGCGGCCTGCTCCCCCGGGTCGGGCGCACCGCGACCGCCGGCGCGGCCCTGCTCGGCCCGGCCGTCGCCACCTATACGGCGGTCCTGTTCGCGGATACCGCCGTACCGGCGTGGCACGAGGGCCACCGCGAACTCCCGTTCGTCTTCGCCGGATCGGCCGCGAGCGCGGCGTCCGGTCTGGCCCTGCTCGCCACCCCGCCCGGCCAGGCGGGTCCGGCCCGGCGCACCGCGATCGGCGGCGCGGTCGTGGAACTGGCCGCGGCGCGCCGAATGCGGGCCCGCATGGGCGTGGTCGCCGAAACGTACCGCCGGGGCCGGGCCGGGCGGCTGATCCGGGCCGCCGAGGTGTTGACCGCTGCCGGCGCACTCGGTGCGGCCGTGTCCGGTGCCCGGACGGTCGGGCCCACCGCACGCCGGATCACCGCCGCCGCCGCCGGCGCGGCGCTGCTCGCGGGCTCGGTGTGCACGCGCTTCGGCGTCTTCGCCGCGGGCATGGCCTCGGCCCGGGACCCCAGGTACACGGTGATCCCCCAACGCGAACGCCTCGCGGCCCGCACCTGAACCGACCGGGGTGCGGGTGCGGGTCGCGGGACGACCCGGTTGTTCAGCCGCCCTCCAGGGCCTTGGCCAGGTCCGTCCGCAAGGCGCGAAGCACGAAGGGCCGTGCGTCGTCGAGGTGGAAGTGCCCTCCGGGAAAGCGTCGAACGAGGGGTGTCGACGTCGGCGGGCCGACCCGGGCCCACTCGGGCAGTCTCGCTTCGGCGACCAGGTCGTCCTCCTGTCCGGCGTATACGGCGATCGGGCAGGTGAGCGGCGCGCCCGGCACGTGTGTGTACGTCTCGGCGATCGTGTAGTCGGCGCGCAGGCGCGGCAGGATCGCCCGCAGCAGTTCGGTTTCCTCGGGGCCGGCCGCCGCACTGCCGCCGAGTCGGGCGATCTCGGCCAGGAATTCGTCGTCGGGCCACCGGTGGCGGTCGCGGGCACGTTCGCCGGTTCGCCAGGGGGCTTCGCTGCCGGACACGATCAGGAGCGCGGGTGGCCGGCCGCGCGCGCTCAGGCGCCGGGCCGTTTCGTACGCGGTGATCGCGCCGAGGCTGTGGCCGAAGAGCGCGTACGGCAGGGCGGGCCCGGTCCGCATGTGTTCGGCCAGCCCGTCCGCCGCCGCGTCCGCCAGGGTGCTCATGTCGGCCGGTACGGGTTCGTCCGGCCTGGTGTCGCGGCCGGGCAGGACGACGGGGCGGGCGTCGAACTCGGGGCGCAGGTCCGCCGTCCAGCCGGCGTACGTGCCGCTTGCGCCTCCGGCGTGCGGAAAGCAGTACAACCGTGCCCGGCAGTCCGGATCGGGCTCGGGCGTGGGCAGGATCCAGCGATTGCTCTCAGGCATCGGCGCCTCCCGCCGTCGTCGTGTCGTGGGCCTGTTTCGATCGTGCGGACACCGCGGCGACGGTCGGTGCGGCGAGGAAGTGCTCCAGGTCGATGTCGATGCCCAGTTCGCGGCGCGCCCGCGCGACGAAGCGGGCGGCGTGCAGCGAACTTCCGCCGGCGGCGAAGAAGTCGTCGGTCGCTGCGACGTGCGCGACGCCGAGCACGCGTGCGGCCAGGGCGGACAGCGCGCGTTCGCCCTCGTCACCCTCGCCGCCCCGGTCCCGTGCGGCCCGCCGCGCCGCCAGGTTCGGCAGCGCGCGGCGGTCGATCTTGCCGTTCGTCTCCAGTGGGATCGCGTCGAGCGCGCCGATTCCGGAGGGGAGCATGTACTCGGGCAGGCGCTCGCGCAGATGGGCTCGGAGCCGGCCCTCGTCGAACTCGACGCCCTCGGCGGGGACCACGTGCGCTTCGATGCGTCCGTCGATCACGTTCAGGACGGCCGTGCGCACGTGTGGGTGGGCCTCCAGGGCGTCCTGGATCTCGCCCGGTTCGATCCGGTGGCCGCGGATCTTGACCTGGTGGTCGGAGCGGCCGAGGAACTCCAACGCGCCGTCGCGGCGCGGGATCACCACGTCGCCGGTGCGATAGAGCCTGCCGCCGGGGGTGTTCGCGAAGGGATCCGGGGCGAAGCGTTCGGCGGTCGGGCCGGGCCTGGCGCGGTAGCCCCGGGCGAGTCCGGCGCCGGCGACGTGGAGTTCCCCGGGGTAGCCGATGGGCACCGGCATGCCGTACTCGTCGAGGACGTGCACGCGGACGTTGTCGATGGGTGTGCCGATCGGTATCGGTCCCTCGGGGTCCGTGCGGCGGCAATGCCAGTGGGTGACGTCGATGGTGCATTCGCTGGGTCCGTAGAAGTTGTGCAGTTCGATCCCGGTGGTCGCGGCGTGAAAACGTGCCACCAACTCCGGGGAGAGCACCTCGCCTCCGCTGAAGACGTAGCGCAGGCCCGGGAGATCGGCGAGCGCCGGTTCGCGTTCCTCCACCAGCAGGTCCAGCAGCGAGGGCACGCACGCCAGCACGGTGACACCCGTCGCGGCCGACTCGGCGAGCAGGGCGTGCGGGTCGCGCGTGGCCTTGGGCGGGGCCACCACCAGCCGGGCGCCGGAGATCAGCGGCGCGAAGATTTCCCAGACCGAGATGTCGAAGCTGAGCGAGGTGTGTTGCAGGATCGCGTCGTCCGCGGTGAGCGGAAACCTCCGGGCGTCCCAGAGCAGCCGGTTCACCAGGTTGCGGTGCTCGATCTCGACGCCCTTGGGAGTCCCGGTGGATCCCGAGGTGTAGATGACGTATGCCAGGTGGGCCGCGGTGACCGCACTGTCGGGCGGTGTGTGCGGAGCCCGGTCGACGCGGTCTCGGAGGTGGTCCACGAACAGGATCGGCACGTGCGTGTCGGGGAGCCAGTCGCGCATCCACGCGCGGGTCAGCAGCAGGACGGCCGCGCTGTCCTCGAGCAGGAAGGCGATGCGGGCCGGGGGGTATTCGGGGTCGATGGGCACGTAGGCGCCGCCGGCCTTGAGCACGGCCAGGATCGCCACGATCGCGTCGAGGTCGCGGTCCAGGCAGACCCCGACGGGAGTGTCCGGGCCGACACCGTGTTCACGCAGGACGTGCGCGAGCCGGTTGGCGCGTTCGTTCACCTCTCGATAGTCCGAGGTCGTGGCGCCGAACCGGACCGCCGGGCGGTCCGGGTACCGGGCCGCGGCCTGTTCGAACAGTCCGTGCACGGTCGCGTCACCGGGGCGGGCGACCGCGGTGTCGTCGACCACGTGCGGAACACGCCGCCGGGCCGACGCGACGGGGTCGGCGGGGACGGGCGGGCCGACCACGCGGGGTCGGCGCGCGGGCTCCGCCGGTGGATGTTCGCCGGCCTGCGGCCATGAGGGCCGGGCGGGGGTCTCGGCGAGGAACCGGCGATAGCACCGGGTCGCGATCCGCTCCTCCGCGAGTCCCGCGGCGCCGTGCACGTGCAGGCCGTGGGTGACACAGTCCCGGACCAGGGGGCGAAGCGCCTCCATGATCGCCTCGGCGCGGCCGAGCACACCCGGGGCGTCGTCGGGATCCTCCTCCAGGCACAGGAGTTGCTCGCCGATCGCCAGGCGCAGTCCTTCCAGCCGGGCGCGTCCGGCGGCGAGCGGAACGGCCACGCTCTGGTAGCGGCCGATGGAGCGGCCGAACTGGTCTCGTTCCCGGGCCCGGGAGAGCCCGGCGGTCACGGCGACGACGCCGATCCCGAGCAGGTGGGCGGCCCGGAGCAGGACCGCCCGGGCCCACAGGGCTCCCGCGTCGGCACAGGTTCCCGGCGGCGGTTCCCCGGGCGCGGGCGATCGCGGGGCGACCGCCCACAGGTCGCCGGCGGGACCCGCGTGCTCCCGGCCGACCAGGTCTTCGCGCGAGATCGTGCGCAGCCGGGTGGGGCCTTCGGGGACCAGGAGGAGGTCGGGTACCCGGTGCAGCAGGTACCCGATCGACCCGTCCGCGCGGGTGGCGCGGGGGTGGGTCGGTGGGCAGATCGCCACCCGGGGACCCTCGTCGCCCGTCCGCATCGGGGTGTGTGGACGGGCCGCCGTGGTCGCGACCAGGACGGGGTCCAGGACCTCGCCGGGGAGCAGGGCGCGGCCCAGGCTCTCGGCGAGCAACGCCGCCTCCGGGCCGCCCAGGCCCAGGCCGCCGTCCCGGGCGCTCACGAGCAGGTCGTGCCAGCCGTTGCGGTGCAATTGTGCTCGCGCGTGCTCCGGGGCGTCGTCGCCGACGCAGTGTTGCCAGGCGGTGTCGAAGTCGCGGACGAGCCGCCGCTGCCACGCGGTGCGGACGAACATCTCAGACCACTTCCCGTTCCCATGGGTCCTCGCCGTCCAGCAGGTCGGCGGCGACCGTGTTCAGGAGTACCTCGGAGGTGCCGGCGGCGAGGGTGAGCCCGGGGGCCTCGCGCACCGCGAGCAACAGATCGGGGAACAGCGGATGGCCGGCGCTCCCGGCCGGTGGCGGCCCCAGCAGTTCCCAGGACAACCAGGCGACGTGTTGGGCCAGTTCGCTGGCCCACCACTTGGCCGCCGCGGCCGAGGACGCACCGGTTCGCCGCTCGGCCACGTCCTGCACGGCCCGCCATGCCAGCAGTCTGCACGCCTCGACTCGGGCGTCCAGGGCCCGCAGCGCGTGCCGTTCCTCGGCGGCCCCGAGTCGGCCCCCGGCGCGCAGAGCGGCGATCAGCCGGTCGAGCCAGCGCCGGGCCCGACCGGCGAAGCAGATGCCGGTGCGTTCCAGGCCCAGCGCCTGGGAGAGCAACGACCAGCCCTGTCCCGGCCGTCCCACCAACGCGTCGTGCGGCAGGGCGACATCGTCGAGCCGGACGTGGAAGAACACTTCGGGGTTGATCGTGGGGATCGCCGTGATGTGCACGCCCGGGGCGGACAGCGGGAGCACGAACAGGCTGATGTCCGCGTACTTGTTGCCGCCCCCGGGGGTCCGGGCCGCACAGATGGCGAACTCGGCGGACGAGGTACGGGCGTTCCACGCCTTGGCGCCGTTCAGTCGCCACCCGTTCCCGGTCGGCTCGGCCCGGGTGGCGAGGGCGCCGAGGTCGCTGCCGACCTCCGGTTCGGTGTAGAAGACGGCGAACGCGGTCGTGCCCGCGGCCATGCCCGGCAGATGTCGGGCCCGTTGTTCGGGGGTCCCGGCCGCGAGAAGGGTGGCTCCCGCGTTGTCGACGGTGTTCACCCGGACGCTGTCCGGGACGCCGTGCAGGGCGAGTTCCTCCGCGACCGTCGCCGCGGCGTACGGGTCGGCGTGCAGTCCGCCGTACGCGCGCGGCCAGTGCGGCGCGAGCAGGCCCGCGGCGCCCAGCGCGCGATAGGTCGCCTCGGCGTGCGGGAGGTCGCCTCCCCCGGCTGCGGCGGCCGTCCAGATCTCCTCCCGTTCCTCGCACAGTCGCGGCCGGTCGAGTATCCGCCGTACTCGGGCGCGCACATCCGCGTCGTCGGTGATCATTGCGGCCTGCATTCAACCTCCTGTGGATCCCGGCCGATCGCCGGCCCGGACGCGGTCGGGTCTCCGCCCGAAATACCGCGCGCAATTCCGGGTCGCCTTCGCCATCCCTGCACACCGGCGAACCGGCGAACCGGACGATCGAATTCCGGAAACAGTAATCGATACATCCAGTGTGCGAGGTCGATCCCGGCGGATGTCAAGTGCCGATATCGCATTCCCGAAAACCACCGGGAAACGGTGCAACCCGCGCTGCTGCCCGCTGCCCCGCCCGTCAAACAAGAAATGTCCACGGTCTTTCGCTTCGCCCTCGAATCCACCCGGGACGCCGCCGCACGGAAAGATATATAGGCAGGTCAGAGGCCATATCGAGATCAATACCGGGCGCTGACGTGCGCTGTTGACAATCGCCGATGCGCTTTCTACTTTGAGTTCGTACCGAAAGGCAGCGACTTCATATTCACCTTCGCTTCCGACGATCCGGCGAGAGCGTCGGTGACAATGTCGTGCATCGGTGACGCATAACCATTCGCGATCTTTATGCGCGAACCGATCCTGCCCGTGGAACGTATCGTCGCGTGCCGCTCATCGTCGATCCGCCGCACATTCGGCAATGATCCGACAATGCCCGCCCGCCCTTCGGGAACCGGGTCCGGCACGGCACGGCGACCTCCACACCCGAACCGACCGAACCCGATGTGGAAGGACGAGATGTGACGACCTACGAGCAGACACCCGCCCGTGCGAACGGCTCGGGAGTCGACCGCGACAGCGCGTCGGCCCAGAAGGAGACCGTCAAGTCGGTGTACCTGCGGGTCGCCGAGGAGTACGACGAGCGCATCCCCGGCAACGGCCCCTCCGACGACATGTTCACCCGGGCCGAACGCGACTTCCTCCTCGCCCGGGTCCACCCCGGCGACCGGGTGCTCGACATGGGGTGCGGTACCGGTCGCTTCACCGTGCCCCTGGCCGAACACGGGGCCCACGTCAGCGGATTGGACATCTCCCGCTCGATGCTCGACGTCGCCGAACGCAAGCTCGCCGCCCGAGGTCTGCACGCCGACCTGCGCGAAGGGGACATGGCATCGATTCCGTTCCCGGACGACTCGTTCGACACCGTCACCAGCATGCTCGCCCTGATGCACATCCCGATCGCGGACCGGCCGACCGTCTTCGCCGAGGTCCGACGGGTGCTGCGCCCCGGCGGCCGGATGTTGCTCGGGGTCAAGAACTCCGTGTTCGAGCAGATGTTCACCGGTGATCGATTCGCCTCCGTGGACGTCACCGACGTCGAGAACAAGCAACTCCTGTTCACCAACACGCGCAGCGGCGAAGAGTATGTCGCGCCCTGGTTCAGCTTCAGTCCCCAGGAACTCACCACACTGTTCGCCACCGTCGGCATGACGGTGACCCTGATGCGCGGCAATTCGCCGATCGCGGCCTGGCTGGCCGACGAAGTGCTCGCGGACAAGGGGATCGCCGACTTCGTGACGAGGATGGAAGGTTTCCTCGGCGACGTCGCGCCGTTCAACCACTTCGGCTACCACCTGCTGGTCGAGGCGGTCAAACCGATGATCTGACCCGTCGCCGTCGCACTCGGGTGGCCGACGGCACCGGTCGAGCGGTCACTCCGCACGAAAGGAGGCGGCGCGCCCCGATGCGGCGCGCCGCCTCCGCGCCTGGGCAGGGCCCACCGCCCATTCGGGCATGCCCGAACAAAGGGCTACGGGCCATAGCACGGGAAGCCGCGCGTTACACCCCCGAGCGCGCCGAAGCCGCGCCGAAGCCGGGCGTTACCCGCCGTGGGACCGGGAGTGGGGGTCTGCCTCCGCGTCGCGTTCCTTCGTCCCCCGGGCTTCCGCGCCTGCGCCCGTCGGCTCTCGCCCCTCCGCCTCTCCCCCTTCGGCGTCCCGCTCCTCCCCTCCCCCTTCCTCGTCCTGGGCCCGTACCTCCGCCCGGCGTTCGCCGATCAGCACCGCGACCACGCCGCCCACCACCACGACCGCGCCGACGATGACCCACACGGTGATCGACTCGTCCAGGACGAGCCATCCCAGGAACAACGCGACCGCCGGATTCACATAGGTGTACGTCGTCGCGATCGAGGTCCGGGTGTGCGACACCAGCCACACGAAGGACACGTAGGCCAGGATCGACCCCGGTCCGATCAGATACAGCAGGGACAACACGCTGCGGCCGGACCACTCGGCGACGTCCGGGCGTTCGCCGACGGCCACGCCGACCACCAGCAGAACGGGGCCCGCGACCAGCATCTGCACGGCCGAGGCGAGGATCGCGTCCTCGACCACGGAGAAGCGCGGCGCGTAGTACGAGCCGATCGCCTCGGACAGTGCCGCGGCGAGCAGGAACAGGATGCCGGACACGGCGGCGGTGCCACCGGTACCGCCGATCAGACTGAGCATGGCCACGCCCAGGAGGCCACAGGCCACCCCGCCCGCAGTGGCCCAGCCGATCCTTTCCCCGTGCGCCACCCGCAGCAGCACCACCCACACGGGCACCGCCGCGGCCAGCAGCGCGGCCAGTCCGGACGGTACGGAATGCTCCCCGAGGGTGAGCAGGCCCAGTCCGCCGCCGATCACCAGCAGGCCGATGAAGCCGGTTCCCACGAGCCGACGTCGATCCAGGCGCGGCGGCGACCGCCGGCGGATCGCACACCATCCGTAGAGCAGGGCGCCGGCGACGACGAAGCGCAGACCCGCCCCGAACAGCGGCGGGACGGTCTCGACCATGACCCGGATCGCCAGGTAGGTCGACCCGAAGACGACATAGACGACGGCCAGGTTCGCCGCGACGGCCCGACCCGAGGGCGGGGTCGGCGCACGATCGGTCACAGCACTCATGGCCCTGTCCCTGCCCGGGACACGCCATCCGATACTCCGCCGAAAGCGGACGCCCGCCTCGGGAGCCCGACTTTCCACGAATCGTCGGATCACCGAATCATCGGCTCGTCCGATCGCCCGAAGTCGACGCGGGCGAACACGGATGGTGGCCAAGGAGATTCGCAGCGCGACACGCCCCGTGTCCGCGTGCCGAACCACGGGCGAAGGGCCAGACTGGCACCCATGAAGGATCACGAGGGCTCGGCGACCGTGGTCCTGCCGAACGGACGTCGGATCGGCGTGCACGCGATCGTGGACGCCGACGAGGAGCGCCTCTACGACCCGGGGCCGGATGCGACACCGATCGGCTGGACGGGGACGCTACGCCCGAAGAGCCCGGCGGCCCGCTCGGACCTGCACGAGATCTACCGGGCCGGCCAGGGACGGTTGTGCCTCCCCAGTGGCACGCGCGGCCGATTCCTGGTGGTCGGCATCCGGATCGGGGCCGGACACCCCGACCACGTCGACATCATGGGCACCGGCGACCCCGCGAGCGAGTGACCTCCCCGCCCGCCGCCCACCACCGTCGCCGCACGCCCGGACATGCCGTCGGGCGACCGGGCGGGCGGTAGGAAGGCCGGGCGGCGGAAAGGGCCCACCGCCCCGCCCGGTTCACCGACGTCCGTCGCGGCTCGGCCCTTGCCCGGGCCGCACGCGAGTCACCCGGCGGCGGTCACCCGGTCCGCGAGCCCCTTGTCCAGCGCGACTCTCACCAGCGCCGCCGCGAAGCGCGCCAGATCGTCCCCGTCGACCAGTTCGGCCAGGGCGTCGGGAGATTTCGGCAGGCCGAGGCGGGCCGCGCCGTCGAGCGCCTTCCCGTCCAGGACCGGGCGCAGGAACGGCCAGACCCCCTGGGTCTCGCGGCAGAAGATACGGGCGCCGGACGGCCCGATGCCGGGGAACTCCCGGAGCAGTTCCTCGACGCGGTCGCGCTCCTTGTCCGCGTCGCGGGCGAGTCGACGCAGGTCGCCGCCGTGGCGTTCGCGGATCAGGTCGGCGCACTCGCCGAGCCGGGTCGCGGTGCCCTCGTCGTAGCGCACGTAGTGGGCCCGCCCGAGCGCGTCCACTCGCTGCTGCCAGGTCAGTTCGGCCATGCCCGCGGGTGTCCCGCCGCCCGCCTCGAACAGTTCGCGAGCGGCGTGGACGGCGATCGACGCCTTGATCCGCGTGGCCGTCAGGTTGCTCAGCACCAGCACCTGCCACAGCGGTGCGGGCGTGTCCGCGACCCGGATGCCCGCCTCCTCCGCGTGCGTGGTTCCCGCCTCGGACAACAGGGCGTGCACCCGTCGGTCCTTCGTCTGGGTCGTACTCATGATGCGCCTCCCCCATCCGGCTACCCGACGACACACGATCGAATCGGACGACGCGACCGCCGAGGGATTCCCGAGCGTCGGGAAGCGTCCCGGTCCCTGTCCGGTGGACCGCGCCGGTCGGCGGACTCGACCGCGCACCGCACACCGGCCCGAATCGTGATCTTCCCCGGCGCTCGCCCCCGCCGGCACGCCCCGGCCTGCGATGTCACACGCGGCGGGGCTGTCTCGTCTCGGGGTTCGAAGACGGGCTCCGAACGGGAAGGTGATGGCATGCGGGTGTTCGCGGCGGGCGGATCGGGGGTCCCGGGGCGGCAGGTGGGTGCCGCGGCCGACGAGGCGGGGTCGACGGGCGACGACCGCGACGAGGTGGGCGTGCGGGCGGAGGAGTTCGAGGATCTGCGACCGCTGCTGTTCTCGATCGCCTACCGAATCCTGGGCAGCGTGAGCGAGGCCGAGGACGCGGTCCAGGAGACCTGGCTGCGCTACGAGACCTCGCCGACCCGACCCACCTCGACCAAGGCGTTCCTGTCGGCCGTGGTGACCCGGATCTCGATCGACGTGCTGCGTTCGGCCCGCGTCCGGCGCGAGGAGTACGTCGGGCCGTGGTTCCCGGAACCGTTGCTGGCCGACCCGTACCAGGATCCGGAGCGCTCGGCGGAATTGGCCGACTCGTTGTCGATGGCGGCCCTGCTGCTGTTGGAGCGGCTCAGCCCGCTCGAACGCGCCGTCTTCGTGCTCCGCGAGGTGTTCGCCTTCGGCTTCGCGGAGATCGCCCCGGCCGTGGGGCGCTCGGAGGCGGCGTGCCGCCAACTCGCGGTGCGGGCGCGCCGCCACATGGACGCGGGCCGGCCACGGTTCGAGGCCGACCGGACCGAGCGCGACGAGCTCGCCGGGCGATTCCTCGACGCCTTCCGGGAGGGCGACCTCGACGGGCTGCGCGAACTCCTCGCCGCGGACGTGCACCTGGTCGGCGACGGCGGCGGCAAGGTCCCGCAATGGGCGGGCGGCATCTTCGGCGCCGAGAACGTGGCCCGACTGCTCGCCACCGTCGTCCCCTCGTTCGTCCGGATCGGTGGCGTCGTGGAACCGCACCAGGTGAACGGCCAGCCGGGGGCGATCCTCCGCGACCGGGACGGCAGAGTCCTCAACACCCTGGCGCTCGACATCCTCGACGGCCGGATCCTGGCGATCCGCACGGTGAACAACCCGGACAAGCTGGCGCACGTGGGTCCCGTGGCGGACGCCTGGGCGGTGCTGCGCGAAACCCGGCAGCTCGGCCGGGACCCGAACCGACCGATCCGTCCGCACTCGACCGACCCCGACGATCACTGGAACGGAAGTACCGCGGGGCAGCGGGCTTTCGGCGTCGAACGGGTGTCGTTCGGCGTCGGGCGAGATTCACCCGACGGGTGACGGCAACGCGGCGGCCCGACCCGGCGAAACCGGCACCGGGGCGGGTGTGGCGTCCTACTCTGGAATCGGGAGAGGTCGCATGCGACGCGCGGCGGCCTCGGGGGACGCACCGGTGTCCGCCGGCGTGTCGGTCGCGGTGTAACGGTGGGGGTATTCGGCATGTCCTCAGGTATGTCTTCAGGCATTGCACCGCGTCGGATGCCGGGCGTGGGCACGCTCGGCCGGACCGTATGCGCAGCAGCGACGGCGGGCTCCCTGGTCGCCTGTGGGGTGGTGGTCCAGCAGGCGGCTCCCGCCCTGACGGTCGAGGTCGCTCGGCTCATGATGGCGCAGGGCGGCACGATCACGATCAGGCAGGCGCTCAAGCTCACCGTGACCGTCCTCGCGCCCATCGCACTGGAGGCGTTGATCGGCGCCACCGGCACCGGCGGAGGCATCGTTCCCGTGCGAGGCGGCACCGTTGCCGCGCCGACCCGGTCCGTCGACAACGACTGGACGATCGTGGTGCGGCGCAAGGTCGGCGCAACGGTGCAGAACGCCGGGTACCGCGTCGCCTACGCGGGCAAGGTGCACGTGATCACCAACGGCCGCACGGTGCAGACGTTCGAGCCCGGCAAAAAGTTGATCACCATCGACGCCACGTCGGACACGCCGACCACCATCGCCGTCGTCGACAGCCTGGATCAACCGGTCCGCAGCTCCGGCAAGTTCCGGCTCCTGGTGGCGGGCGGCTACACCGACTACGACTTCGATACCGACAAGCGCTCCGGCTCGCGCGCGGGAACGGACCTGCACGCCGGTCTCGGCGGACCCTCGGCCGCGCACGGCGCGCGGTACGCGAAGTACTCGGGCGACAGGAAGCCGTCCCTGTCGGACTGCGTGACGGTGGCACCGGACGCCTGGAGCGCCGACTTCGGCAAGCTGGACAACCGCGGCCACTACTGCCTACAGACCAGCGAGGGCCGCTTCGGCACCGTCGGGATCAGCAACACCACCGAATACTCCTACACCATGTGGCAGACGGCCTCCACCGGCGCGTGACGCCCCGCCGTCGGGAGGCGGGCGGAGCCGGCGATCCTCGGCGCGTGGCCCGGCGGTTCGGCCACGTGCCGAGGATCGGTTGCGTCGTCGGGGTTTCCCGGAGTCACCGCAGGTGCTACGCGGTCACCATGGTGAACACCGGGTAGATCTTCGGCTGAATGTCCGGAGCGCCGAGACCGCTCAGGATCGGGATGATGATCTCGCTGAACCGTCGGAACGCCTCCTCGGATTCCCACACGTCGGCGACGAACCAGCCCTCGGGGGTGGAACAGGCGGTGTGCGAGAGCAGACCGGGTACGGGCCAGTCGGCGGGCGACTTGACCGGACCGCGACCGCCGGTCACCTGGTCGGCACTCGCCTCGTACATCGCCTGGGTCACGCCGGGCATTTCGAGAATCACGATGATCGCCATGTCGGTCGGCCTCCGGTGCGCAATTGATTGCCGTGTCGGCTCAGTCGACCAGTGCGATCGCCCCTCACGCACGCCGAGCTACGCCGAATGGACCGCGCCGGTCGCCCGTCAGCGGTTCGCGGAGGCGATCGAGTCGCCCGGCGTCATCGGCGGCGTCGCCGCCCGCCGGATGCCCCGGTTCTTCAGGTGATGCGGATGCGGACGAGCCCGGGAGGCCGTCGGCGGGCGCACGTGCGTCGGCGTCCGCCCGATCCCCGCCGCCGTGCGGTCGGTGACCGACGCGCTGCCCGGACCCGACGTGGCGGTGGCGTTCTCCAGGAAGCGCAGGAGTTCCACCGGGAAGGGCAGCACGACGGTCGAGTTCTTCTCGGCCGCCACCTCGACGATGGTCTGGAGCAGCCGCAGTTGCAGCGCCGCGGGGCTGCGCGTCATCACGTCCGCCGCGGAGGCGAGCTTGCGCGACGCCTGGAACTCGCCGTCGGCGGTGATGATCCGCGATCGCCGTTCCCGCTCGGCCTCGGCCTGCCTGGACATCGAGCGCTTCATCGACTCCGGCAGAGCCACGTCCTTGATCTCCACCCGGTCGATCTCCACGCCCCAGCCCACCGCGGGCGAGTCGATCATCAGGGCCAGGCCCTGATTGAGCGCCTCGCGGTTGGACAGCAGATCGTCCAGGTCGCTCTTGCCGATGATCGAGCGCAACGACGTCTGGGCGACCTGCGACACCGCGAACACGTAGTCCTGCACCTCGACGGTCGCCTTGACCGGGTCGTTCACCCGGAAGTACACGACGGCGTCGACGCGAACGGTGACGTTGTCGCGGGTAATGCCGTCCTGGGCGGGGACCGGCATCGTCACGATCTGGGTGTTCACCTTCCGCAGGCGGTCCACGATCGGCACGATCCGGGTCAGGCCGGCCTCCCGGATCGGTACCTGCACGCGGCCCAGGCGGAACACCACGCCGCGCTCGTACTGACGGACCACCCGCAATCCGGCCCCGGCGAGCAGTGCGGCAAGCGCGGCGAGGGCGCCGACAACGATGAATACGAACAGCAGGATCATGGCCCACTCCGGTGCCTAGTGCCGCGCCCGGCGACGTTTGCCCCGTCGCGGTGTTCGGTGCGGTGCATCGGCGTGCCGCCGGAACGTTCTCGTACCGGAGTACTCGGACGTTTCGGCGGGGCGGCGAGGTGCCGTGCCGGGCGCCGCGACGGGGTGAACGTCGCCGGGCGCGGCACCAGCGACTGCCCCGAGCAGGCGGGCGTCCCCGAGCGTCCCCTGAACCTCCACTGTAGCTCCGGCCGGCTGCGGTCGACCGTGATCGACTCGGCCCGAAGTCGGCGCGCCACGAGCCCGAACGGCTTTCGGGTCGCCGGGGGACGGCGATCCGGGTCGTGCATACGTTTCCCGCGGGCGGCCGGACGCTTCCGCTGTGCGGCGCGAATGGTACCCGGTCCGATATCCGCGGCCCGGTGCTGCGTGCTGCGTGCGCATAAGCCGTCGGGCCGATGGCGGATCATCGAATGCCGGGTGGGCCGCGGGCATCGCGAATGGAAAAAGAAGATCGAGATTTGTTACTGCTCCATAATTGTCGGAACCGGCTCGGATTCGCCGTCGATATTCGATCGTCGAATGTCCGTTCCGGGTGGATGCGCACACGGCCGAGCCGCTGCCTTCGGGCAGCGGCTCGGCGTGTGTTCTCGGGCTTGCGCAGGGCTCCGGGGGGTGTTGTACGTTCGTACTCCCATCCGCCCCGCCGTTCTCCCGGGCGGCGCTCGGGTGGCGGCGGTTGTGCCGGGGCCGAGGGTGCTCGTGGTTCTGTCCGTACTTTCACTACGGACAGCACCGTTCACGAGTACCCGAGGCCGGACCGACCCGAGGGGTTCGGATCGTTGCGAGGAAGCGCGTCCCGTTCGGTCAGATCGGGAAGCCGGTGGGAGGCGGCGACGCCTTGAGGGTGCAGGTGACGGTCAGCCCGGGCGGGGTGATCGTCATGACGATGCTGCTGGGCGCACTGGGGATGGCCACACTCCCCGCTTTCTGCAGGACGATGCTGGAGTGGAAGCCCGCACTGATTGCCGTGGGGTTGGCCAGGCCGCTCTGGTTGCCGGTCAGGGTTCCCGTGATGCCGCCCGCCGGGATGGCGGTCGGCACGAAGTAGCTCAGGTTGGCCGTCAGCGTGAGCAGGTTGCTCGCACTGCGGGTGAACGTGGCGCCGACCGAGCTGCCGTAGACGCCGCAGTCGTAGGTCGCCTTGCCCGTGCCCGCCGCGGAGGCCGGGGTGACCATGGCCGCGGTGGCGCCGATCGCGCACACCGCGGCGATGACCCCGCTTTTGATCTTCGACATGAGAACAGGTCCCTTCCGCATCGACACCCGAAGGGCGGGACTGCGCAGCGCACACGCGGCCCCGAGCGCCGAACGTGATGCAGTGATTGGCATTCGTGAGAACCGGGCCGGACAGCCCGGACGTGGCCGTGCGGTTGCGTATCTTGCCCGTGGTTCGGCAAATACGATAAAGCAAAGTTCCCCAAGGATCGCCCGCAGGTCAAGACCCTTCGTCGGGAAACCGTAACGTCGGTGAAACCCGGACACCGATAAAATGATCTTGGATATGTGATCGCCCTCGGACTCGACACGTGTCACCTGAATCGGCGGTACGCCGCTATTGATTTCCGAGCCCTTTGCGTACAGATTCCCCACCATCATTGGACCTCCGTATGCCGCCCCGGCATCCGACGGAAGTCGATCGTGTGTGGCTCGGAGCCGGGACGACCTGCGGAAGCGACATTCCACCCGCCCGCGGCGGGTGGGGTCGGTTCACGAAGGAGCACGGTTTTGGGGTTACGAAGATTGCTCCCCCGCAGGGCGACGGCCGCCGTGGTGGCGGGGGTTCTGGGGGTGGCGGGGGCCGCGGCACTGGCGCCGGCCGCACATGCCGCGCCCATCGAGTACACATCGCAGTGCACGAACCAGACACTGCCGAACATGCCGATCGATCCGTCACGGACCAAGGTCGACATCTCCGTGGATCCGGTCAAACCCACGTACCGGGTGGGTGACACCATCACGGTGAACTGGAAGTGGTTGTCCTACGGCATCGTGCCGCCGAACACTCCGATCGTGACCAAGGTGGAGAAGGACTCGACCCTTCCCAAGGGCAAGATCGGGTTGTCCGGTGCGCAGACCCGCGAGATGGACGTCGAGGGCGAACGCAAGAATCCCGAGACTCCGCTCGGCCAGGAATTGATCGTCACCGACATGAAGGGCACCGTCACCCTCACCGACGCCGGCGTCGTCAACCTGACTCCGCTCCAACACTCGACGTGGACGATGGCGTTCGGCTTCGACTCCGAGACCCGGTGTCTGCCCACGACCCCGGTCCCGGTGGGTGCCTCCATCACGGTGGAGCCGGGCGAGGTGCGGTTGCCGGTTCTCCAGGCGCCGGACGGCGACGTCTACACGGGTTCGACCATCGCCCTCACCGGCAGCAGGTTCGCACCGAACGGCACCCCGCAGGTCGCGCTGTGCGCGGCGGACGGCAGCGGCTGCGATGCGGCCAAGTTCTTGACGAACACGCTCGCCATCGACGCCCAGGGCAACCTGACCGGGTCCGCGACGCTGTATCCGTTCGGCATCGAGGACGGTCGGTACGTGGTGCGGGTCTCCGACGGCGCCAAGGAGGCGACGGACACCCTCTCCATCAAGGCGTTCGTGCCGGGGCAACGGGTCCTCACCGCCGACCGGGCATCCGGCCCGGTGGGCACCGCGGTCAAGCTCGAAGGCCACGACTGGGTTCCCAACTACGAACTCCAGATCAGCGGTGTGGACGCCGACGGCAACATCACCGACGTCCCGATCAGTGTCATGACCTCTCCCGACGGCAGGTTCTCCGTCGAGTACGTCATCGGCGCCGCCGAGGACGTCGCGATCCGCGCCGTCGCGGGCTTCGACGACAACGGCATGACGGTTCCCTTCCGGGTGACCGACGACGGCACCCTGGGGCAGTCGATCACCGGCACGATCACCCCCGGCGGCCTGACCATGACCCAGGCGGCGACCCGGATCGACTTCGGTACCACGACCCTCGACGGCCGGGAGCAGACCATGCACGCGGCGCTGAACCGGGTGACCGTCGTCGACGCGCGCGGCAGCGCACTGGGCTGGCAGTTGACCGGATCGGTGTCCGACCTGAAGTCGGACCGGGGCACCATCCCGGCCGCGAACGTGGCCTGGACGCCGTCCTGCGCGGCGGCCCCGGGCAGTCCGTCCACGGTGACCTCGGGGTCGACCGGCCCGATCGGGTCCGGCGCGACCCTGTGCTCCCAGGCGCCGGGCACCGCCGGACCGACCGGCGGCAGTTTCACCGCGGACGCCGCACTGGCCCTGACCGTACCGGCGTTCGCGACGCCGGGCACCTACGGAGGGACGATCACGCTGACCCTGTCGTGACCGAACCGGCCCGGCCCTCGCGCGAGTTCGGGTAGGCGGCCCCGGCGGATCGTCCGACCCCGTCCGAACGGACGCGGCAGACGATCCGCCGGGGCCTTCGCACGGCCGGACACCGGGAGGTGCGGCGCCCGGTCAGGCTCGGCCCGTGGCCATGTCCATCAGCCGGGACAGCACGGCGTCCCCGGAGGCGGCGACGCCGTCGTGCTCCCACTCGTTGGTGACCCACGTCCGCACCGCGCCGACCTCGCGGGCGGTCCGCAGGGAGAGCGGGGCGTCGACGTACATGTCGTCGTGGTAGACGACCGCGGCCACCGGGACCCGGTTGGCGGCCAGCCGCTCCCGGTCGTACAGCAGCGGCCAGTCGGTGCGCTCGGCGAGGATCCCGGCCGCGTCGGCGAACGGCCGAAGTCCCGCGATCTCGTCGAACATCCAGGGGTGGATCGTCTCGCCGGTGAGCAGCAACGGGTCCGCGTCCTCGGCGAATTCGGGGAGGGCGGCCATGGTGCGTTCGGCGGCCCAGCCGGTGGCACGGTCCCCTTGGGCGTAGATGGACTCGTGCAGGACCGCGAACAGCGGGTTGTCGACGAAGCCGGTCAGGTTCGTCACCTGCGCCAGGAAGGTGTCGGAGAGTTCGCCGGACCGCGCGTCGAGCGCCTCGTCGAGCAGCCAGTGCACCCGCTCGAAGCCGTCTCCCATGCCGAAGACCAGGCCGAGGGTGCGCAACCGGCGCACGGTCAGCGGGTCCCCGTCGGGCAGCCGCACCCGACCGCCGGCGACCGTGTCGGCAATCCGCCGCAGCCGGGCGACGTCGTCCGGATAGCGGTCGCGATACTCGGCGTTCTTGTCCCGGATCCGCGGGTAGGTCCGCGCGTACACGTCGTCGGCGGTGCTGGACAGGCCGGGCAGGCCGCCGGTGATGTAGCAGCGCCGCAACCCCTCCGGGGCGTGCGACAGGTAGGTGAGCGTGATGAAGCCGCCGTAGCTCTGGCCGAGCGTCTCCCACGGCTCGTCGCCGCACAGGCTCCGCCGGATCGCCTCGGCATCCGCCACGATCGCGTCGGCCCGGAAGTGCGCGAGGTGATCGGCCAGTTCGTCGGCCGACGGGAAGCGCTCCGCGGCGCGGGCGGTCAGAGGGGTGCTGCGCCCGGTGCCCCGCTGATCCAGGAGCAGCACCCGGTGGGTCTTCGTGGCGTGCCGCAGCCAGCCGGGCGTACTCGCGGTCGGGCGGGGGGACTTGCTCCCCGGCCCACCCTGGAGATACAGCAGCCAGGGCAACGGTTCGTCGGCGCGGGCCGGGTCGGCGACCTCGCGGGCGAAGACGTCGATGCGCGGGCCGCCCGGATCGTGGTGGTCCAGGGGGAGGTCGAACACGTGGTCGGTGACCGCGTATCGGTAGCTCATGGGTGCCTTCCTGGGATCGCCGGCGGTGTCGGCGCGGCCGGGGCCGGTGCGGAATGGGGGCATGCCGAGGAACCGCCGCCGGGCGCGGCGGTGGGCTTTCTCGTGGGTTGGTGGTCGGACGATCCGGGGTGGTCCGTTACGGGTTCGGGAGCCGGGGGCGGGGTTCGTCCGACGCGGGGCCCGGCCCAGGCGGAGCCGGCCGGCGCCGACTCGGGAATCCGCGCCGGGGCCGGGAGCCGCTGCACGCTCCCGGCCGCGACCGCGGCGACGCGACCTCACTCCGCCGCGGGTTCGCCCTCCGGGGCGGACTCGCCTGCCGGGTCGGACTCCTCTGCCGGATCGGACCAGAGCGAGCGGATGTGGCCGAGGTGTTCGGTCATCGCCCGACGAACGCCCTCCCCGTCCCCGGCGAGCAGCAGGTCGAGGATCTCCTCGTGTTCCCGCGCCGAGGCCACCAGCGCGCCGCGTTCGGCGAGGCGGGTGAGTCCGTACAGGCGCGAGCGCTTGCGCAGGTCGCCGACGACCTCGACCAGGCGCTGGTTGCCGCCCAGTTCGAGGAGTCCGAGGTGGAACTGTCGGTCGGATTCCAGGTAGCCGATCAGGTCGCGCCGCTCCGCGGCGGCCACGATGGCGGCGGCCACCGGACGCAGTGCCTGCAGCGCGGCGGGGTCGGCCGTCTCGGCCAGGCGCACGATGACGGGGACCTCGATCATCGATCGAATCTCGGTGTATTCGTCGAGGTCCCGGGCGGACAGCGCGGTCACCCGGAAGCCCTTGTTGCGAACAACCTCGACCAGTCCTTCCTTGACCAGATCCAGCATCGCCTCGCGCACCGGGGTGGCCGAGACACGGAACTGGGCGGCCAGGCTGGGTGCCGAATAGATGACGTCGGGACGCAGTTCGCCGGCGATGAGGGCGGCCCGCAGGGCGTGCGTCACCTGATCGCGCAGGCTGCGGCGCTCCTGCACGAACGGCAGGTCCAGCGGCCGCTCCCGCAGGTTCGTCACGGCGGCGGTCTCGCCGGTTCGGCCGGTGGGCACTTCGGCGTGCGCTCTCATCGGGTGCATCCTCCCTCGAGGCCGGCTTCGCCTCGAATAGCCATACAATGTGCAATGTTACAGTCTATCGGTCACCTGCCCTACCCTCCCATCGTTTCCCGGCACTCCGACACTCCGGTACGTCGACGCCTCGCTGTCTCGACGCCTCGCTGCCTCGGTGCTCGGACGTCTCACCCGCCGCCCGTCGGGTTCGCCGGCAGCAGACTCACCGTGCAGGTGGCGGTGTAGAAGTCCGCCGCGGCGCGGCCCTGTTCGCGTGGTCCGTGGCTGGATGCCTTCGTGCCGCCGAAGGGCAGGTGGAAGTCGACGCCGGTGGTGGGCGCGTTGACCTTCACCAGGCCGGTGTCGATCCGGTCGACCACGGCGAGCGCGGCGTCCAGGTCGCGGGTGTGCACCGAGGTCACCAGGCCGTGCGGCACGTCGCGGGCGAGCGCGATGGCCTGCTCCAGGTCGCCCGCGCGCTGAAGCACCGCGACGGGGCCGAAGACCTCCTCGCGGAGCGCGGCGTGCCCGGCCGGCACCTGTTCCAGGATCGTCGGGGTGGCGAACCACCCCGCACCGTCGTGGGCCGATCCCGAGGTCAACACCCGACCGCCGGCGGCCGTGGCGGAGTCGAGCGCGGCGCGGACCCGGTCGCGGGCCGCCTCGGTGACCACCGGCCCGCACACCGTCGCGGCGTCGGCGGGGTCGCCCACCGGCAGCGCCCGGGTGGCGGCGTCCAGTGCCTCGCGCAGCGGATCGGGGTCGCCCACCACGATGATCCGCCGGGTCGCGGTGCACTTCTGCCCGGCGTAGCCGAACGCCGCCGCGATCAGCTGGGCCGCGGTGGACCGCACGTCGGCGTCCGGCAGGACCAGCGCGGCATTGCAGCCGCCCATCTCGGCCTGGACCGGGACCCCGCGGGCGGTGCCGGCCCGGACCACGTCCAGCCCCACCGCGGTGGAGCCGGTGAAGGACACCACGTCCGCGGCCTCGACCACGGCCGCGCCCGTGCCGGCCTCGCCCGGCAGCACGGTGAACAGGTCGGCGGGCAGTACCGCGTCGAGCAGTTCGGCCAGTTGCTGCGCGCAGCCGAGCGCCTGCGGGGCGGGCTTGAGCAGGACCGCGTTGCCGGTGGCCAGCGCCGGCGCGGCCTTCCAGAGCGGGATGGCCAGCGGGAAGTTCCACGGCGTGATCAGCCCGGCCAGGCCGTACGGGCGACGACGGGTCAGCAACAGGCCGGGACCGGCGGCGGGTTCGTGCACGGAGCCCACCGGGTCGTACACCTGCTGCGCGTTGTAGCGCAGGATGGCGACCGCGCGGGCGACCTCGCCGCGTGCCTCGGTGATCGGTTTGCCGACCTCGCGCACGATCAGGTCGGCGAATGTGTCGGCCGAGGCGGCGAGCCGGTCGGCGGCGGCGCCGAGCGCGGCGCAGCGGGCCGAGGCACCGGCCGCCACCCAGCCCCGCCCGGCGGCGCGGGCGCGTTCGGCGGCGCGGTGCACGTCGGCGGGCGGCACCGCCGGGGCCTCGGCGACGAGTTCGGCGGGGTCGGCGGGGTTGTGGCTGCGGACGAGTGATGCGGCGGACGTGATGGTCACGGCGGGAAGCCCTTCGGGAAGGGGTCGGTGGGATCGGACGGGTACGACACGGTTCCGGGGGGCGAGTCGCGGGCACGCGGGACCGGGCGGCCGCGCATGGCATCGGCCTTTTTTTCGCGAACACGGTTGTGTCGTATAGGTGTTGACGGTGCGTCAGGCGGTACGGCCGGCCTGTTCAGCTCAGCCCGGCCGCGACGGCGCGCTCGGTCGCCAGGCGGATGGCCTGCTGCATCTCGGCGTTCAGCGGCCGGCGCGGCGGACGGCAGGGGCCGCCGGGCTTGCCGACCACGTCCATCGACAGCTTGATCGCCTGGACGAATTCGCTGCGGGTGTCCCAGCGCAGCAGCGGCTGGAGGATGTCGTACAGCTCCCGCGCCCGGGTCAGGTCGCCGGCCACGGAGGTGCGGTAGAGCTCGATGCAGGCGTCGGGCAGCACGTTGAGGAAGCCGCCGATCCAGCCCTTGGCGCCGGCCACGGCAAGCTCCAGGAGCACGTCGTCGGCGCCGGCCAACAGGTCCAGGCCGGGCGCGAGTTCGGCGATCCGATAGGCGCGTCGGGTGTCGCCGCTGAACTCCTTGACGCCGACGATGTGGCCGTCGGCGTGCAGCTTCGCCAGCAGCTCGGGGGCCAGGTCGACCCGGGTGTCGAAGGGGTTGTTGTAGGCGACGATCGGCACGCCGACCGAGGCCACGTCGGCGTAGTGCGCGTGCACCTCGGCGTCGTCGGCACGGTAGCCGTTCGGCGGCAGCAGCATGACCGCCTCGGCACCGGCCTCCGCGGCCTGTTCGGTCCACCGGCGGGCCTCGGTCGAGCCGTACGCGGCCACGCCGGGCATCACCCGGTCACCGCCCACGGCCTCGACCGCGACGCGGACCACCCGGGCCCGTTCCTGGTCGGTCAGGACCTGGTATTCGCCCAGGGAGCCGTTGGGCACCACACCGTCGCACCCGGCGTCGACGAGGCCGCGCACGTGCTCGGCGTAGGCGTCGTAGTCGATGCTCAGATCCGCGTGCAGCGGCAGCGGGGTGGCGACCATCAGGCCGCGCCAGGGGCGGAGGGTGCGGTCGATGGAGATCGCGTCGGACATGGGGACTCCTTGGCTTTCGGCTCGGTTGTGACTCGGCTGTCGACGTCGAGGCCGGAATCGGCATCGGGAATGCGGGACATGCGGGGCGTCGGATCGGTGGTGCCGCGCTCGGGGCCGTGATTCGGCGCATCCGCTTGGGTCACGTCAGTACAATGTCACATTGCTCTTGCGTTGCGCCAGACCCGTCCCCGATCAACGTAGCCGGCCGGACGGGAAGGAAAACCGCAGGTGAATGGTAAAGGAATTGCAAATACAATGTCGCACCTCAAATGTGACACGACTCAGACCTTGACCATTGAGTCGGCCCTGGGCAGAGTTCCCCACCATTACCCACCCCGCCGCCTCCCGAGAGGCCCGCCGTCATGACCACGCTCGCGCCCCCCACGGATCCGCCGGTGGACACGGATCCGCCCGTCGCCGACACCGCCCCCATGGGGCTGCGCCCTTCGCAACTCGCCTGGCGTCGTTTCCGCCGCGACCGCACCGGGATCGTCGCCGCGTGCGTCGTCGCCGTGTTCGTCGTCGCGGGCCTGGGCGCACCGCTGTTCGCCAAGTGGTACGGGCACGACCCCTACACCACGTACGGCCAGAACCGGCCCGGCCTGCTCAACGAGTTCGGCTTTCCCGTCGCACCCAACGGCGGCATGTCCGGCGAGTTCTGGCTCGGCCTGGAACCCGGTCTCGGCCGGGACGTGCTCACCCAACTGCTCTACGGCATCCGCACTTCGCTGCTCATCTCGCTGGCCGTGGTCGCGATCGTCACCGTGCTCGGCGTACTGGTCGGAGTGACCGCCGGCTACCTCGGCGGCGGCACCGACTACCTCGTGGGCCGATTCATCGACGTCATGCTCAGCTTCCCGTCGACGCTGTTCTTCATCGCCTTCACGCCGGTGGTCACCTCGCTGCTGACCCACCCGGGCGAGCAGATGTCCCCGCTGCTGCGCGGGGCGGTCATCGTCGCGGTGCTCTCCGCATTCGGCTGGGCCTCGGTGGCGCGCCTGTTGCGCGGTCAGGTGCTCTCCCTGCGCAGCCGCGAATACGTCGAGGCGGCGCGCGTGATCGGCGCCTCGCCCGGCCGGGTCGTGCTGCGCGAGCTGCTGCCCAACCTGGTCACCCCGATCCTGGTCAGCGCCTCGATGGCGGTGCCGACCTACGTGACCACCGAGGCCGCCCTGTCCTACCTGGGCGTGGGCATGGTCGAACCCACCCCCGACTGGGGGCGGATGTTGCTCAAGGGCGCCGAGGTCTACCGGACCGACATCACCTATATGTGCGTCCCCGGCATCTCGATGCTCGTCTTCGTGGTCGCCTTCAACCTCTTCGGCGACTCGGTCCGCGACGCGCTCGACCCCAAGAGCGACCGCTGAGCCCCGGGCACCGGCGCCCTCGCCACACCGCACTCGCACGGCAACCCTCGGAAGGAACCATGAACCCTCGCCGCAGACCCACTCGCCTCACCCGAACCGCGCTCGCCACGCTCGCCCTCGCCCTCGGCGCGGCCGCCTGTTCCGGCGGCGGCGGCACCCCCGCCGGCAAGGAGCCCGGCAAGGGCGCCCCCAAGGCCCAGGTCCGCGCCGTGTCGATCGGCGCCGCCGCCGAGTCGAAGGGCCCGGCCAAGGATCTGCCCGGCGCCAAGCCCGGCGGCACCGCCACGGTGCTGGAGCGCGCCGACTTCAACCACCTGGACCCGGCCCGCGTCTACGTCTCGCACGAGCAGACGGCCGAGTTGCTGATCTCCCGCCAGCTCACCACGTACAAGCAGGAGGGCGACCACACCACCCTGGTCGGCGACCTGGCCACCGACACCGGGACCAGCCCCGACGGCGGCAGGACCTGGACCTTCACCCTCAAGGAGGGGCTCAAGTACGAGGACGGCTCGCCGATCACCGCGCAGGACGTCAAGTACGGCGTCGAGCGCTCGTTCGCCAAGGAGATCACCGGCGGTCCGACCTGGATCCAGGAATGGCTCGTCGGCAACCCCGACTTCCGTTCGGTGTACGACGGCCCCTACGGCGGTCGTGAACTGGACGCGATCAAGACCCCCGACGCGCGCACCATCACCTTCGCGCTCCCCGCCCCGCGCGGCGACTTCCCGTTCGCGGTGGCGATGCACACCAGCACCCCGGTGCCGCGCGCCAAGGACACCAAACTGGAGTACGACAAGCACCCGTTCTCCAGCGGCCCCTACAAGATCTCCACCCGCGAGATCGACAAGTCCATGACGATGGTCCGCAACGAGCACTGGGACCCGAACACCGACGCGGTCCGGCATGCCTACCCCGACCAGTGGAAGTTCGAGTTCGGCGCGTCCAACCAGCAGATCAACGAGCGGCTGATCGCGGCCAACGGCGGCGACCGCTCGGCCATGACCTTCCGCGTCGCGGTCGGTCGCGAGGTCGCCCAACAGGTGCTCACCACACCGGACTTGAAGGCCCGCACGGCGGACGCGGCCACCCCGTACACCGAGTACTTCGAGATCAACAACCGCCGGCAGACCAACCCGAAGGTGCGCCAGGCGCTGATCGCGGCGTTCCCCAAGGAGCAGGTGCGGCAGATCATGGGCGGCCCCGCCTACGGCGAGTTCGCCACCACGCTGATGGGCCCGACGGTGCTCGGGTTCGAGCCCTACGACCTGGCCGGCGTGCCGAACACCGGTGACATCGCCAAGGCCAAGCAACTGCTCGCCGAGTCCGGCACCCCCAACCCCACCATCGTCTACGCCTACAACCAGACCCCGCTGTGGGAACAGGTCTCGGTGACCATCGTCCAGGCCCTCCAGCAGGCCGGTTTCAAGGTGGTCCCGCAGCCGATCAACGACAAGAGCTACTACACCGAGATCGGCCGCGTGGACAACAAGTACGACCTGTACTGGGCCGGCTGGGGCGCCGACTGGCCCAGCGCCGCGACCGTGCTCCCGGCCAAGTTCGACGGTCGCAAGATCATCGACGACGGCTCCGTGTACAGCCTCTACAACAACCCGGCGATGAGCACCGAGATGGACCGCATCACCGCGATGTCGGACGTCGTCGCGGCCGGCAAGGAGTGGTCGAACCTGGAGAAGAAGATCATGGCCGAGGCCCCGGTCGTGCCGTTCGTGTACAAGCGCCAACTGACCCTGTACGGGCCCGGCCTGGGCGGCGTACGGGTCGGCTTCATCGGCTCGACCTACCCGACCGACGTCTGGGTCAAGTAGCCCCCGGGCGGGGGGGGGCGCCCCGCCCCCCCCGGGGGGGGGGGGCCGCCCCCCCCCCCCCCCCCCCCCCCCGGCCGGGCCGGCGGCCGCTCCCCGGTCCGACCTCCAGTGAGGGCCCCATGTTCCGATTCCTGGTGCAGCGACTGCTCGGCGCGGCACTGATCCTGTTCGTCGTCTTCACCGTCACCTTCTTCCTGTTCTTCGCGATGCCGGACGACCCGGCCCGCCTGTCCTGCGGCAAGACCTGCACCCCCGAGACGCTCGCCCTGATCCGACGCGACCTGGGCCTGGACGAGTCGGTGCCGATGCAGTACTGGCACTACATCGTCGGCGTCTTCGCCGGCCGCGACTTCGGCGCCTCGCACTGCTCCGCGCCGTGCCTGGGCTACTCGTTCGTCAACCACGAACCGGTGCTCGACACCCTGCTCGACCGCTTCCCCGCCACCCTGTCGCTGGCCCTGGGCGCCTCGGTGATCTTCCTCGGCGTCGGCATCATGATCGGCATGCTCGCGGCGCTGCGCCGCGGCACCTGGCTGGACAAGTCCACCATGGCGTTGTCGCTGATCGGCGCGTCGGTGACGATCCAGTTCCTCGGGGTGATCGCCCGCTACGTCCTGGTCGACGAACTGCGCTGGTTGCCCAAACCCGAGTACATCCCGTTCACCGGCGACACCGGCGGATGGATGGGCGGGCTGCTGTTGCCCTGGTTGACCCTGGCCTGCGTACAGGCCGCGGTGTACGCGCGCCTGACCCGGGCGTCGATGATCGACGCGCTCGGTGAGGACCACATCCGCACCGTCCGGGCCAAGGGATTGACGTCCCGTCAGGTCTACGCCAAACACGCGTGGTGCGGCGCGATCACCCCGGTGGTGACCGTCTACGGCATCGAACTCGGCGTCCTGCTCGGCGGCGCGGTGGTCACCGAGACCACCTTCAACATCCCCGGCATCGGCAAACTCGCGGTGAACGCGGTCGCCAACTCCGACCTGCCGATGATCACCGGTGTGGTGCTGATCGCCGCCACCGCGATGGTGCTCGCCAACGTCGCGGTGGACGCCGTGTACGCCGTCATCGATCCCCGGGTGCGTGTGTGATGACCCCTCCCCTGCTCGCGGTCCGCGACCTGCGGGTCCGCTTCGCCACCGAGGGCGGCGTGGTCAAGGCCGTCGACGGCGTCTCCTTCGACGTCGAACGCGGCCGTACCCTCGGCATCGTCGGCGAGTCCGGTTCCGGCAAGAGCGTCACCAACCTCACCCTGCTCGGTCTGCACAACCCGGCCCGCACCACCATCGAGGGCAGTGCGGTCCTGGACGGGACGGAGCTGGTCGGCGCCCCCGAACGCACGCTGCGGGACCTGCGCGGGCAACGCGTGTCGATGGTCTTCCAGGACCCGCTCACCGCCCTGTCGCCCTACTTCACCGTCGGTGCGCAGATCGTCGAGACCTACCGTCGGCACACCGGCGCCGGCCGCCGCGAGGCGCGGGCGCGCGCCGTCGACATGCTCGACCGGGTCGGCATCCCGCAACCCGCGCGCCGGGCCCGCGAGTATCCGCACCAGTTCTCCGGCGGCATGCGCCAGCGCGCGATGATCGCGATGGCGCTGGTGTGCGAACCCGACCTGCTGATCGCCGACGAGCCCACCACCGCCCTCGACGTCACCGTGCAGGCCCAGATCCTGGACCTGCTCGCGGAGTTGCAGGAGCAGTTGGGCACCGCGATCATCCTGGTCACCCACGACCTGGGGGTGGTCGCGGACGTCGCCGACGACGTGCTGGTGATGTACGCGGGCCGCGCGGTCGAGTTCGGCTCGGTCGCCGAGGTCCTGGACACGCCCAGGCATCCCTACACCCGGGGTCTGCTCGCCTCGGTCCCGCGCCTGTCCGATGCCCTGGACCGGCCGCTGCAACCGGTGCCCGGCTCACCGCCCAGCCTGCTCGCCCCACCGCCCGGCTGCGCCTTCCACCCGCGTTGCACGCACGTGATCGACGGCCCCGAGACGCCGTGCCGCACGGTGCTCCCGCTGTTGACACGTGCGCCCGCGGGGGCCGCCGGCAGCGTGCACGCCGCCGCCTGCCATCTGGAGGCGGTGCCGAGCACCGCGCCGACGGATCTGCAAGGAGCCACCCCATGAACACCACGTCGCTCGACGCGTCCGAGCCGCCGCTGCTCCGGGTGAGCGGACTGACCAAACACTTCCCCACGGGCCGGAGCCTGCTGCGCCGAAGGGCCCGGGCGGTCCGCGCGGTCGACGGCATCGACCTCGCCGTCGGGGCCGGGCAGAGCATCGGCCTGGTCGGCGAATCCGGCTGCGGCAAGTCGACGACCGGACGGCTGATCACCCGCCTGCTCGAACCCAGCGCGGGCACCATCGAGTACCGCGGTCGCGACATCGCGCACGCCTCGCGCCGCGAACTGGCGCCGATCCGCGCGCAGATCCAGATGATCTTCCAGGATCCGTACTCCTCCCTGAACCCGCGGCAGACCATCGGCACGATCCTGCGTGCCCCGCTGGACGTCAACGACATCGACCCGCCCGGCGGACGCGACCGCCGGATCGAGGAGTTGCTGGAGACCGTCGGCCTCAACCCCGAGCACCGCAATCGTTTCCCGCACGAGTTCTCCGGCGGCCAGCGGCAACGCATCGGCATCGCCCGGGCCCTCGCCGCCGGGCCCAGCCTGATCGTCGCCGACGAGCCGGTGTCCGCGCTGGACGTGTCCATCCAGGCCCAGGTGATCAACCTGCTGGAGGAACTGCGCCGCGATCTGGGCATCGCGTTCGTGTTCATCGCGCACGACCTGGCCGTGGTCCGACACTTCTGCGACCGGGTGGTGGTGATGTATCTCGGGCGTGTGGTGGAGACCGCGGATCGCGAGTCGCTGTACGAGCGGGCCCATCACCCGTACACACAGGCCCTGTTGTCCGCCGTGCCCGGCGCGACCGGTCCGGACGGCACCCGGCTGGAGCGCATCCGACTCAGCGGGGACGTGCCCAGCCCGATCGACCCGCCCTCGGGCTGCCGCTTCCGCACCCGCTGCCACAAGGCACAGGACGTGTGCGCGGTGGCCGAACCCCCGCTCACCGCGGTGGACGGCCGGGCCGGCCACGAAGTGGCCTGTCACTTCCCCGAACCCGTCAAGATCTCGTCCGCGAAGGCCCCGGCGCCGGCGGCCCCCGCGCAGCCGAGCCGGACCACCTGAGGCCCGATCCACCCAGGCCGTGTCCACACCAGACCCGAACCCACCGGAAGGACAGGGAACCATGACCCGGCAAGACCCCGTCGCGGCACTCAACACCGGCACCCACGACATGCCCGTATCCCCCGCGCTCGACGCCTTCATGGCCACCGCCTGGGCGCCCAGTCCGCTGCCCGACCTCGGCGCCGAGCCGGTCGCCCCGTGGGCGGCGAAACGCCGCGAGCGGCTGTCCGCGCGCTACCCCGGCGAGCGACTGGTCGTCCCCGCCGGCACGCTCAAGGTGCGCAGCAACAGCGTCGACTACAAGTTCCGGCCGCACACCGCGTACACCTACCTGACCGGCGACCATACGCCCGACGGTGTGCTGCTCCTGGAACCGGTCGGCGACGGGCACGAGGCCGTCCTGTACCTGCGCCCGCGTTCGCCGCGCGACACCGGCGAGTTCTACCGCGACCGGCGCCACGGCGAGTTCTGGACCGGGCGTCGGCCGACCCTGGACGAGTCGCAGACCCTGCTCGGCGTCGCCTGCGCCCACCTGGACACCCTGCCCTCCCGGCTCACCGGCCCCGTCGTACCCACCCGCCTGCTCAGCGGAGTCGACCCGGACGTGGACCGACTCGCCGCCCCGGCCGATCCCGGACGCAGCGCCGAACTCGCCGCGTACCTGTCCGAGATGCGGCTGGTCAAGGACCCGTGGGAGGTCGAGCAGCTGCAACTGGCCGTCGACCACACCGCCACCGGGTTCGCCGACGTGGTCCGCGCCCTGCCGCAGGCGCTGCGGCACCCGCGCGGCGAGCGTTGGATCGAGGGCGTGTTCGACATGCGCGCCCGGATCGAGGGCAACGGCACCGGCTACGACACGATCGCCGCAGCCGGCGCGCACGCCTGCGTGCTGCACTGGATCCGCAACGACGGCCCGCTGGATCCGACCCGACTGCTGCTGTTCGACGCCGGCGTCGAAATGGACAGCCTGTACACCGCCGACATCACCCGCACCCTGCCGCTGTCCGGCCGCTTCACCCCCGCCCAGCGCGAGGCGTACGAACTCGTGCTGGCGGCGCAGCAGGCCGGCATCGACGCACTGCGTCCCGGCGCGCGCTTCCGCGACTTTCACAACGCCGCGATGCGGGTGATCGCCGAGGGCCTGCACGCGTGGGGCGTCCTGCGGGTCACCCCCGAGGAGGCGCTGCGTCCGGACAGCGGCCTGTACCGGCGCTACACGCTGTGCAGCAGCGGCCACATGCTCGGCATGGACCTGCACGACTGCGCCAAGGCACGGGCGGAGACCTACCTGGACGGCGTCCTGGAGGCCGGCCACGTGCTCACCGTCGAACCGGGTCTGTATCTCCAGCCCGACGACGAGACCCTGCCCGTGGAACTGCGCGGAATCGGCATCAGGGTGGAGGACGACCTGGTGATCACCGAGGACGGCGCCCGGCTCATGTCGGCGGCCCTGCCCCGCACGCCGGACGCCATCGAGGAGTGGATGGGCACCTTGGCGGGCTGAGCGACAGCCGTCGCGGTGCCGGGCCGCCCCCGCGCGGGGGGCGGGGGCGGCCCGGCATCGCGACGGTTGTCGGGTGCGCGGTGGCCCGGCGCCGGCTCGGCTACTCGGGCGCGTCGCGAACGGGGTCGGGGAGTGTCCATCGGTGCTCGCGCCTGGGGTGCAGGTAGGCGTAGTAGTAGAGGTAGCCCGCCGCGACCATGGCCACGGCGATGCCGATCGGGCGCCAGTCGGAGTCGATCGACTCGTACAGGACGTACGCCATCACGCCGATCACGCCGAGCGGGACCCACGGCCAGGCCGGCATCCGGTAGGTCGCGTGGGCGGTGGCCCCGGACATCCGTCCGTACAGCGCGGAGACGGCGACGAAGATGTAGAGCACCACCAGGTTCGCGCCGGTGGCCAGGATCAGGGTGTCGAGCGGGACGAGCCAGGCGACCACGATCGCGGCGGCGCCCATGGTCAGGGTGGCCAGGACGGGGGTGCGCAGGCGCGGGTGCACGGCGGCCAGCGGTCGGCCCACCGCATCGGGCCAGGCCCGGTCGCGGGCGGAGGAGTACAGCAGTCGGCCGATCTGCAACATGATCGCGATCACCGCGTTGACGATGGCGATCGCTATGCCGAGGCTGACCGCGGTGTTCACGGCGTCGCCGCCGCGTTCGAGCAGGAAATAGTTCATCGGGGACGGGGCCGCCATGAGTTCGCCGGTGCTCGGCGTACCCAGCAGGACGGCCACCAGCGGGAGGCACTCGGCGACCACGGTGATGCCCAGCGACCACATCACCACCTTGCCGATCGAGGCGACCTGCCGGGTCTCCTCGGCGAAGTACACGGCGGTGCCGTAGCCGTTGTAGGCAAACAGCGCCGTGGCGGCGAAGGACGCCACGAGCCCGGCCGAGGCACCCACGAGCACGTCGCCCTCGCCCAGTGCCTGCGCCGTCCACAGCGTGGAGACCGGCTGGTCGACGTGGACCAGGCCGAGCCAGGCCAGTACGGCGATCGCCGCGAGTTCGACCGCCAGGAAGACGCCGGTGACCCAGGCGTTGGTGCGGATTCCCAGCACGGCGACGAGCGAGGCCAGCGCGATGACGGCCATTCCGGCGCCCTTGCCGTCCAGTGAGCCCCACACCACGCCCAGGTAGTCACCGGTGCCCAGGGCGATCACCGCGACCGTCAGGACCCCGCCGAGCAGACCGAGCGCGAACAGCGCGAAGCCGGTGGACCGGCCGAGCGTGCGTGCGGCGAAGGCGTACTCGCCGCCGGTGATCGGGAAGGCGCTGGACAACTCGGCGTAGCACAGCGCCATCAGCATGCCCGCGACGGCGGCGAGCAGGAACGCCACGGCGGCGGCGCCGCCGAGGCCGCTGATCACCGACGGCATGATGATGAAGACGCTGGAGGCGGGCGTGACCGAGGACAGCGTGATGAACAGGTTCTCACGCAGGCCGAGCGAGCGGGACAGGTCCTGGGCATAGGCCGTCGGCTGCGGCAAAGGGGTGCCGGCGGGCGTCTGACTGCCATCGGTATCGGCCATGAGGCTCCCTTGTCAGTTCTTTGACGCCGGAGTCAACGATATGGAAGACTCCCACGTCAATAGGCATTCCATAATTTGGCACTGAAGATAAGGAACGGTGCATGGCACGACCGAGGAATCAGACGGCGAGACGTGAGCAACTGGTCCACGCGGCCACCGCCGCGGTCGGCCGGCACGGTCTGGCCCAGTTGCGGGTGGCCGACATCGCCGAGGTGGCGGGCGTGGCCCGCGGGTCGGTCAGCTACTACTTCAGCGACCTGGGCGACCTGCTGCGGCAGGTGTACCGACAGGCCGCGGACCGCTTCTACACGTCCCGCACCGACACCGCCTCCCGCCTCCCGGACGCCCGCGACAAGCTCGTGGCCTGCGCGCGGCGCGGGCTGCCGTCCGGGCCGGAGGACGAACTCGCGGTGGTCCTGTACGAGTTCAGCGCGGCGGCCCGCGACGAGAGCGAATACGCCACGCTGGCGCAGAGCCTGTACGACCGACAGGTGGCCATGTACGGCTCGATCCTGGAAATCGGGCAGGCCCAGGGCCACTTCCGGTTCACCGAGCCGATCCGCGACGTGGCCGCGAACCTGGTCACCCTCGAGGACGGCTACGGCCTGCACATCGTGAGCCGCAACTCCTCGCTGCCGCCCGAGCGCGCCCTGGCCCTGATCCTGGCGCACGCCCGCCAGGCCACCGGCTGCCCGGAGTTGCGCCCGGACCGGGTCGTCCCCGACCCCGACTCGCCCGACGAGGGCACCGGCGGCCCGGACGCCGCCGGCCACGACAACCCCCGGAAGGGCACCGCGTGAACACCCCCGCCACATCACCCCTCGCCGTCACCCCGTCGGGACGCCCGCGCGCCCGGGCCCTGGGCATCCGCCTCGACGGCACCCCCGGACCGGCCAACGCGCTCACCGACGTCCCGGGGGTACACATCGGCTACACCACCCTCGTCCAGGGCCCGTCGGTACGCACCGGCGTCACCGCCGTGTTGCCGCGCGGACGCGCCGGCGTCGGCCTGCCGTGCGCCGCGGGTCGCTACTCGCTCAACGGCAACGGCGAGATGACCGGCAGCAGTTGGCTCGACGAGACGGGCAGCCTGGCGGGCCCGGTGATGATCACCAACACGCACGCGGTGGGTCCCGTGCACCGGGGCGTCGTCGACTGGACGGTGACCAACCGGCCCGAACTCGCGCGGCAGTGGCTGCTGCCGGTGGTCGCCGAGACCTGGGACGGCTACCTCAACGACATCAACGGCCCGCACGTCCGCGCCGAGCACGCGATCGCCGCGATCGACTCGGCCGCCCCGGGCCCGGTCGAGGAAGGTTGCGTGGGTGGCGGAACCGGGATGAACTGCTATGGCTTCAAAGGTGGTTCGGGCACGTCCAGCCGGGTGGTCGAATACGGCTCGGACCGGTACACGGTCGGCGCCTTCGTCCAGGCCAACTTCGGCGAACGACGCGAACTGGTCGTCGCGGGCGTGCCCGTCGGAGAGCGGTTGACCCGGGACAACCCGATGGAGGACACCGACTGGTTCGCCCCCGGCGGGGCCGGCTCGGTGATCGTGGTCATCGGGACGGACGCTCCGCTGCTGCCCGGCCAGTGCACGGCGCTCGCCCGCCGGGTCCCGATGGGTCTGGCCCGTACCGGCACGACCGGCAGCCACTTCTCCGGTGACATCTTCCTGGCCTTCTCCACCGCCAACGCCGGTGCACTGACCAGCAACTTCCCGCAATCCCCGGCCACCGACGAGGACTACGACACGCTGCGGCACATCCCGTGGGGCCGGGTCGACCCGTTCTACCGGGCGACCGTGCAGGCCGTCGAGGAGGCCGTGCTCAACGCCCTGGTCACGGCCGAGGAGACCACCGGCCACAACGGCCGGCGCAGCCCGGCGATCCCGCACGACCACCTGCGCGCACTGCTGACGGGGGAGGATTTCACCGACGACTGACAGTGCGTATGCGTGGTGGCTCCTCCGCCGGGTCCGACTCGCCACGAGGCCGCCGTCAGTGCCCGCCCCGCCGACCCTCGCGCACGCGAGGACGCAGCCCACACCCGCCCGGGCGGCGCGTGCGGCGGCGCGACTCGTTCCCGTCGAGCACCGCGGTCGGGGGCGATCGGGGCAGGTGGGCCGGGCACCGGCTCGGGCGCCTCGCCGGCCACTGCCGGGAGGCGCCCGAGCCGGTTCAGCCGGTCATCGGATGGTGGTCCAGGTCGTAGCCGAAGTAGCGCGGGCCGGTCAGGGCCAGGCCGGCCGGGGTCAGCCAGCGGGGGTCGCACGGGGCGGCCAGGACGGTGACGCGCAGTCCGTAGCGCAACGATTCGGTGGTGACCGGCTCGCCCGTCTCGGTGTCCAGGACGCAGATCAGGTCCGGGGTCGTGGCGACCACCCGGCCGTCCCGGCGGGCGAGCAGGTGTTCGTTCTGGAAGTCCAGTTCCAGGACCGCGCCTTCGCCCTCCAGGCGGGCCCGGCCGCGGGCGAAGCCGCCCTCGGTGCGGCGTTCGACGTCGACCACCTTGCCGGCCGAGAGGTGTACGCCGCCCAGGAGTTCGCGGGCCGCCGCGACCGGGTCGCGGTGTTCGGCGCGGGCCTCGCGGACCGCCCGGCCGAGGTTCTCGGCCAGGGTCAGGGTGGCCGGGACCAGGCCGGCGCGCAGTTGGTCGCCGCGCAGGACGGTGTCCGCGCACGAGATCTGGCAGCCGCGCTCGACGCACACGGCACGGGCGATCCGCTCGGCCTCGGTGTTGTCCACCGCCCGGACCACGATCGTGTTGCCCTTGTCGTCGGCCAGTGCCATCGGCGAGTTGGCGACCCCGATCAGGCTGGGCAGCACCATCTGCGCCTCGGGGAAGGCTCGGCCCATCGCGTCGCCGTCCACGATCGGCAGCCCGGTGTGCGCCGCCGCGGCCAGCGGGATCATCGAGTTCACGCCGCCGATCTCGATCGGCACCAGGTGGGTGGCCCGGCGGCCGAGGACCGCCTCCAGCGCGCGCAAGGCGTTGATCTCCTCCCGGCCGGAGGGGAGTTTCTCCAGCAGGACCGTGGGCGCACCCATCGACGAGACGGGTACGACCGTCGCGTCGGCCGGCACCTCGTCGATGTCGACCACGGTGACCGGTCCGTGCCGGCGCACCGCCTCGCGGGCCAGCAGCATGCCGACGTACGGGTCGCCGCCGCCGCCGGTGCCCAGGATGCCCGCGCCGCGCGCGATGTCCGCCAACTGCTCGATGCCGATCTCACGCATGGGTGGGGATTCCGTTCTTCGCTTCGTGCACGGGGGTCGGCGAGCCGAGTCGGTCCAGATCGAGATCGCCGACGGCCTTGATCCGGATGCGGGTCGCACCGCCGGGCAGGTATGCCAGCGGCACCTCCTCGATGTCGACGATGCGGACCGTGCCCACCCGGGCGCCGGATTCCTCGGCGCGCCGCACCGCCTCGGCGCGGGCCGCGGCGAGCACGTGCTCGCGCTTGCCGTCGGGGACCCGGAAGACCCGGTCCACCTCGCCGCCGACCTGGGCGATGGCCGCGCCGACCGCGTTGGCCACGTCGAAGTGGGCCGGCCGGCGCACGTCGGGGAAGCCGGGCAGGCCGCCCGGGACCAGGATGCTGCCGCCGCCGACGGCCACCACCGGCAGCGGCGCGGCCGAGGTGCGCATGCGGTCCACCGTCTCGGCCAGCCGCTCGGCGATCCGGGCCAGGGCGCGCTCGGCGAAGGCGCGGTCCACCCCGGCCACCGCACCCGCGTCGCCGATGTCCGCCGCGCCGGCGGCCACGGCCAGATCGGTGGCGGTCAGCGTGTCGCCGCCGAAGACCAGGGCCTGTTCGGTGAGCCGGTAGCCCACGCTGCGCGGCCCGACCTCGCCGTCCGCCGCGACCAGCGAGCCGCCGCCGATGCCGAGCGAGAGCACGTCCGGGATGCGGAAGTTGGTGCGTACCCCGGCCGCCTCCGACTCGCCGGCCGCCTCGCGTGGGAAGCCGCCGACCAGGATGCCCACGTCGGCCGTGGTCCCGCCCACGTCCACCACCGCACAGTCGGTGAGCCCGGACAGGAAGGCCGCGCCGCGCATCGAGTTGGTCGGCCCGGAGGCGAACGTGGCGACCGGGTGGCGGCGCGCGTGGGCGATGTCCATCAGCGTGCCGTCGTTTTGCGATATGAAGAACGGCGCGGTGATCCCGGCGCCGGCCAGCGCCGCGCCGAACGCGTCCACGATGTGCTCGGCCAGGTCCCGCAGCGACGCGTTGACGATGGTGGCGTTCTCGCGCGCCAACAGGCCGACCCGGCCGATCTCGTGGGAGAGGGACACGTGAACGTCGCCGAGTTCGGCGGTCAGGATCTGCGCCGCGCGCACCTCGTCCTCGGCGGCGGCCGGCGAGAACACCGAGCTGATCGCGATCGAACGCAGCCCCCGGGACGCGATGTCGGCCGCGACCCGGCGCAGTTCCTCGGGGTCCAGCGGCGAGATCATCCGGCCGTCGAACTCGCGTCCGCCGTGGCACAGGTAGGTGCCACCGCCGACCACGGCGCGCAGGCGTTCGGGCCAGTCGACCATCGGCGGCAGCGCCGCGGTCGCGGGCAGTCCCAGTCGCACCGCCGCGACCTGCGCGAGCCGTTCGCCCTCGATGAGCGCGTTCAGGAAGTGTGTGGTGCCGATCATCACCGCGTCCACCGCGGCCGGATCGGTGGGCCGGCCGTCGGCGCCGGGTGCGGCGAGCAGTGCCGTGACGGCGGCGGCGACTCCCGAGGTGACGTCGGCGGTGGTGGGCGATTTGGTGCCGGCGAGGACGTGGTTGTCGTCGCCGAGCAGGGCGGCGTCGGTGTTGGTGCCCCCGACGTCGATTCCGATGCGCATGTGGTGGTTCCTCTTGCCGAGTTGCCGCTGCGGGCAGGGTGGGGTGTTCAGGCGGTGGTGGACGCGGCCTCGGCGGCTATCTCACGGGCCGCCGCCGGCCGGGCCGGTTGCTCGACCGGGAGTTCGCGGTGGCCGTGCACGAGGTTCAGCCGGCCCGCCACGACGTATCCGAGCCCGGCGAGCAGCAGCGAGTTCAGCGCCGGCACGCCGGCCCACTGGTAGTGGTCGCACAACCAGCCGAACACCGAGGCCGCGCTCCACGACACGATCGTGGCGGGCACCCACGAGGGTTCGGTCTCCGGGAGTCGGCCGATCGCGCGCGAGGCGTCCAGTTGCGGGCGCCAGCGCTTGGTCACGAAGTATTCGGCGACCATGATTCCGGCGATCGGCGGCGTCACCACACCGAGCAGGGTGAGGAAGTCGGTGAACCGGTCGAGGATGCCGACTGCCGCCGCGAGGCTGCCGAGCACACCGATCGCGATCGTCACGGCGGTGCGGTTGAGTCGTACGCCGATCGTCGACTCGACGGCGCCGATCAGGCCGAGCGCGGCCGAGTACAGGTTCCAGTTGTTGATCTTCACGGTGGCCGACACCAGGATCAGTACGCCCGCCACGCCGGAGGAGGCGGTGATGATGGCGATCACGTCGGACGACTTGACCGCGTACGCCAACAACACGCCGGCCAGGCCCAGTACGTACTCGCCGAGCGAGATGCCGACCAGGGTCTGCTTGACCACGTCCGCCGTGGAACGGTTGAACCGGGTCATGTCGGGTGTGGTGACCGCGCCGACGATGTACGAGCCCGCCACGATGGTCGCACCGGTCGCGATCGATATGTGCTCGCCGAAGGGCGGCGAGGCGACCAGGTCGCCCATGCTGTGCCGGGAGATCTCCACGGTCATCGCCCAGCCGGCCAACCCCAGGAACGCGGGCACGGTGACGAAGGCGGTCCAGCCCATCGCGCGGAACCCGCGCAGCACCAGCGCCGTGACACCCAGGCCGGTGATCAGACACCAGCCCCACAGCGGCACGTCCGGCGCCAATGAGTGCAATCCGGCGGCGAACACCGCGGTCTGCACGCCGAACCAGCCGAACAGACTGACCGCGATCACCAGGCCGATCAGGGTGGATCCGTAGCGGCCGAAGCCGGTCCAACGGGCGAGCACCGAGGTGGTCAGACCCTCGCGCATGCCGGCGATGCCGACGAAGACGCACACCACTTCCAGGATCACCGAGCCGAGCGTGAACGCCCAGAACGCACCCCAAAAGCTCAGTCCGGCACCCAGGGTCGCGCCGAGCAGGAACTGGGTCAGATCGGAGAGCTGGCCGAAGCGCTGGATCGCGACGTTGAACCACGAGTGGCGCGCGGACCGCGGCACCCGTTCGAGCGGGTAGTCCGCGTCGACGCCGGACGCGTCGGGTGCGGCGGATGCGGGTGCGGCCGATGCGCGTGCCGCCGGGTCCGCGCTCGCCGGGGCGGCGGCCGGCTCGACGGAGGGGGCGCCGGCGGCGGGCGTTCTGCTGTCTGTGGTCATGCGCTTTCCTCGGATTCCTGAAGGCCGAATTCCCGGCACCGGAAGGGGACGTCGGGCAGGGCGAAGCACGGTGGGATGAGGGAGGGGCCGCGGTTCACCGGGACGGGTGGTGCTCCGCGGATACGTTTCGAGCAGCGCTCACAGCGGCGAGGGCGGTCCCACCGCGCGGGCGCGCAGACTGAACGCGGGTCCGGGGAGGTAGGGCACGGGTACCCGCTCGACCGGCAGTACGACGACCCGGCGCGGATCGGCCCCCGCACGCACCGCGCTGCGCCGCGCGCCTTCGCGTACCTCGTCCACCGCGTCCGTCCCGGCCGCCTCGCCGGCCCGCATCAGTCGCTCGTGGGCACCGCCGACCGGGCTGAGCGCGGCGCCGAACGCCCCGGCCACCAGACCGTGTTCGGGCAGCAGCACGTGGGCGGCGGGCGCCCGCGTCGCGGCGAGCGCCGCCGAACCGCCGCCGACCACGACCAGCGGCAGGCGGGCCGCGCCGGGCTGCATCCGGTCCACCGCCTCCTCGAACGCGTCGGGGTCGTCGGCCGGGACCCGGATCAGGTCGGGCATCGGAAAGCTCACCGGCACGCCGCCGATGACCAGCCCGGGCCGGCTCTCCTGCGGGAAGCCGCCGGCCAACAGGCCCACCCTGATCCGCCGCGCCCCGACGTCGGCGACCACCGCGTCGGTCAGGCCGGTGAGCAGTCCGGCGCCGCGCAGCGTGCCCGCCGGGCCGCTGCCCAGGGCCAGGCCCGGATGCAGCCGCAGATACTCCAGCGAGGTCAGCGTGCCGTCGCCGCGGGCCACCAGGATCGTCGCGGACGACAGGCCCAGCGCGCCGAGCGCGGCGGTCAACGCGTCGGCGAGGGCCCGGGTGTGCCGGGACAGGGCGGCGTCCAGCACGGTGCTGTTCTCCCGCTCGATCAGGCCCAGCCCGCCCGACCCGGCGGACAGGCCCACGAAGGAATCGGCGCCCACCTCGCGGCGGATGATCTCGGCCGCCTGGTGTTCCTGGGTGTCATCGACCGGCGAGAAGACCCCGGTGACCGCGAACGCGTCGCAACGACCGGCGAGGCCGGCCGCGAAGCGGGCCACCGCGTCCCGGTCCAGCGCCGTGGCATCGGCGGGGGTCAGGCCCGCGCCGCCCTCGACCATCGCGCTGCCGGCGTGCACGGCCGTGCGCAGGTCGGCGGGCCAGTGCGCCAGCGGCGGCACCGCGTCCGAGACGGGTCCGCCGATCCGCAGCACCCCGACCCGGGTCAGCCCCTCGCGCCGGGTGACCGCGTGCGCGGCGCTGCGCAGGCCGATGGCCACGTGGGTCACCCGCGGTGCGCGCGGTGCGTCGCGCAGGAGGGCGGCCACCGCGGTTCGCACGCTGTCCACCGGATGCCCGGCCGAGGGCACCTTGACCGTGGCCGCCGGCGCGTCGCCGACCAGCAGGGCGCCGTCGGTGTTGGTGGGGCCCACGTCCACTCCGATCGTGCGCGGGCCGGTCATCGCCCGACCTGCGCACGGTCGGGCAGGTCCAGCCCGAAGGCCGCCGGGCCGGCGAGTCGAAGGCCCGCCTCGGTGCGCCAGATCGGGGCGCAGTCCAGCGCGAGGATCGAGATCCGGAGCCCGTAGCGCAGCACCTCGACCGGCAGTGCCTCACCGGTCCTGGTCTCCACCAGGGCGATGATGTCCGGCGTCAGCACGACGGGCCGGCCGTTCTCCAGGACGGCCAGATACTCCGACTGCGCCTCGACCCGCAGCAGCCGGCCCGCGTCCGGGCCCAGGCCCTCGACCAGGATTCCGGTGGTCGGATCCGAGACCCGCTCGATCGCGGCGATCTTGCCGGTGACGACGCGCCGGGCCACCGGGGAGGGGTCCTCGGGAACACCGGCGGCAAGTGCCGAACCCACCGCGAGGGCCCGGCGGATCGACCCGGGCACGGCGTGGCGGGCGACCTGTCCGGCCGTCACCGGATAGTCCGAGCAGGCGGCCTGGCCGCCGAAGGCGTCCAGGCCCGCCCGGACCACCCGCTCCAGCCAGGGCCCGTCCGCGTGGTCGACCACCACGGTGCGGCCGCGTTCGTCGGCGAGCACCGCGGGGGTGGCGCGGATGCCGGCGAGTTCGAGCACGTTCTGGTCCATCCGGGGGAAGGCCCGGCCCATGCTGTCCGCGTCCAGCAGCGGCAGGCCCAACCGCGCGGCCCAGGTGACCGCCACGCAGCCGTTGGATCCGCCGATCTCGCTGGACAGCAGGGCGACCGGTGGCCGACCCCGGACCTGCTCGACCCGGTCCCGCATCCGGCGCGCATCGGCGACGCCGCCGATGCGCTCGCCCATCACCGGGGACGAGCCGACGGTGCCGACGGTCATCACGGCCGCGTCCGGGGGCAGCTCGCGGGCGTGCAGGACCCGGACCGGCCCGTGTTCGAGGATGGCCTGTCGGGCGCCCGCGAGGGTAACCGACGTGGCTCCGCCGCCGCCCGAACCCAGGACGGCGCAGCCGCGTGCGAAGTCCGGAAGCAGTCCGGCGTCGAGTTCCATGGGTCAACGGTACGAACCGGCGGCGGATCGTACGTGTGCCACGCGCACCCGATCGAGTCGAACATGTGCGGCCGGCACACTGGGCGGCGTGATCCTACTCGCCGAACTGCTCACCGGCCCCGGCCTCGACGGGCTCGTCGTCGTGGCCGGCCCCACGGATGCCGTCCCGCTGACCGGCGTGCGACTGGAGACCCGCGCGGACCGCCTGGCCCATGCGCCCGCCGGGTGCCTGCTCGTGTTGGCGACCCCGCTGAGTGGTTATCGGCTCGACGTGGCGGTGCGCGATCTCGCGGCAGCCGGCGCGGCGGGCCTGGTGCTGACCGCGGTCCCGCCGGACGCCCCCGTCCCGGCCACCGCGCGGGAGCTGGCCGATCGGGGCGGGGTGGCGATCCTGCACACCGAGGGCGACCTCGCCGCGCTGATCCTGGCGGTCGACCGGGCGGTCCGCGGCGGTGCGGCCGACGCCCTCGCCCGGGTGGATGCCGCGGCCCGCGAGATGCCGTCCGTCGCGGGCGACCCCGAGCGGGTGGCCCGGGCCGCGTCCCGGGTCCTGGGCATCCCCGTCGAGCTGCGCGCGCCGGAGCCGGGCGAGGCGGGCGCGTCCGCGCGCGGGCCCGACGGCGACACCTGGCTCAGTGCTCCGGAGCGGCCGGGGCCGAGCGGGCAGGCCGTGCGGGCGGTGCTCGCCCTCGGCGCCCTGGCCGCGGCGGCGGGACCGGCCGACGACGTCCCGGTGCGCTCGCGCGGTCAGTTGCTGGCCGAGCTGCTGGCCGTGCCCGAGGCCCAGGCGCTGCGTCTGGGCAGCCGCGGCCGGGCCCTGGGGCTGCCCGTCGACGGCTGGCACCTGGTCCTGCGGGTGGAGCCGGTCGCGCTGGCCGGCACCGACCGCTACCGCCTGTTGGAGACCGCCGGGCCGCTCGCGCTGCGCCTGCTGCGCTCCGCCGGCGTGGTCGCCTGGAACGCCGCGCGCGTCGACGAGGCGCTGATCCTGGCCCGCTCGCAACCCACCGACCCGGGCCGGGACGGCATGCGCGCGACCCTGGCCGACGCCGCTCGGCTCCTGACCGCGCTGCGCGAGCGCAGCCCCGATGCGGATCTGCGCTGCGGCGTGGGCGCGGCCCATCGGGGCGTGCTCGGGCTGCGCACGTCCGCGCGCGAGGCGCACACCGCCCTGTCCCGCTCGGGCGGCGGTCTCGGCCCGGTCGCCGCCCACGACGCGGCGGGCCTGGACCGCATGCTCCTGGACTGGTACTCCTCCGATGCGGCCCGCGAGGCGGTACGCGAACTCCTGGCTCCGGTCCTGGCGTTGGGCCCGCAGCGCGCGGTCCCGCTGCTGCGCACACTGCAGGCCTACCTCGACCATCAGGGCTCGCCGGCCCGGGCGGCCGAGGAACTCCACCTGCACCGCAACGCGGTCACCAAGCGCGTGCGCAAGGTGGGCGAGCTGATCGGCGCGGACCTGGAGGACCCTCAACAACGCCTCGCGGTACAGCTGGCCTGCCGGGCCCACCTGATGTAGTGGGCGTCCCGGCCGCACCGCCCCGGGCACGCACCGCCTCGACCGCCGGGGCGACGAAGCGGTCCCGGAGCCTGGTCGGCGGGCCCCGGCGACACCCGGCCGGTCACCGGCCGGAAACCGACCGGCCCGCGAACTCACCTGCTCGGCGCGGGGATTGCCCGGGGTCGATGCCTTGCACGGGCATTGCGGTCACACGATACTGACCTGAGGTCGCTGTCCGTGTTCCGTGGGGGCGCGTGCTCCCGCACCCGACCGGTGTCGGAGGGGGAGACCACTCGATGGCCAGGGCAGATCTGCGTCGGTTCCACCGCGATCCGCTGGGGTTTCTCGACGATCTGTCCCGCCGTCGCACCACCGGCGTCTTCCGACTCCCCTGGGGCGGCTGGTGCGTGGGCGAGACGGACCTGGCGCTCACGGTGTTGCGCGATCCCGAGTTCAACGCCGGCCTGTCCACCTTCTACGGTGACCTGCTGCCCTCACGATCGGCTCAGCTCGCCGTCGGTCACGCCGTGCGGAACCTCGTCCGGGCACGATTACCCGAGTATCGCGAGAACCTCGCCGAAGCGGTGCCGCGACTGCCCGCGGCCACGAGCTGGCCCGAAGCCGGCACCGCATTGCTTTACGAGTGCACGGCCGACCTGCTGCTCCACCCCGCCGCGGCGCCCGATCTACGGCGCCTGCTCGCCCGCTCCGTGGGCGCAGGCCTGCTGATCCGCTCGCCCCTGATGCGGGAGCGGGCCCGCGCGGAGATCCTGCGCGCCAGGCTCTTCGCCGCGCTGATCCGGCACATCGGGCAACGCCGGGCACAGGGTGGCGACCCCGGCGGGCCGCGCGATCTGCTCGACGCCGTCCTCGACGCCTGCCCCTCGGAGACGAGCGAGGACGACGTGGCCGAACTGTACGTACTGCTGTTCCGGTCGATCGTGGGAAACGTCGGCTACGCCGTGGCCTGGACCGTACTGCTGGCCGGGCTGCATCACCCGCCGGGCGCGCCGTGGCCCTGGCCCACGGACCGGATCGTGCGCGAGGCCGCACGCCATCGCCCGTTCGTCTGGATGGTCGGCCGCCCCGTCCCGCACCCGGTCGAGATCGGTGGTGTGGCACTGCGTCCCGGCGCGATCCTGTCGGTCAGCCCCTACCTGCTGCATCACGACGAACGACACTGGAACCGGCCGCACGCGTTCGACCCGGACCGCTGGGCCCATCCCGACCCACGTCGCCCCTATCTGCCGTTCGGCGCAGGCCCGTTCGTCTGCGCCGGCGCCGCCCTCGCCCGGACCATGGCCGGCGACGCCGTGGCCGCCCTGGCCGGCGACGCCCGGCTGACCGTTCTCGGCGGGCACACCCGTCCGGTCGTCACCAACGCGGCCGCGCCGCATGCGTTCACCCTGAGCCGCACCACCGAGCCCGTCACCCGATCGCACGCACCCGAAAGGAGGTGACCACATGATGGCAATCCTCCGGCGCATCCTCACCAATACGCCGCCGCTGATCTGGAACCCGAAGGATCCCTGGTGATCCGCCCCCGCACCGGACGGCCCGCACGACCGAAGGAATCACGCCGTGCGGGTCGTTCGCCGCTGCCGGCCCGGCGGGCGGGTGAGCCGCGTGGTGTCGGGTTCGCCCCCGTGGGACCGCACTCCGGTCCGGCGGAACGCCAAGGGTTTCCCCGATTCGCGGTCACGGTCCGATGGTTACCTTGGTAGCGGTCCACTCGGCGTCTCGGGTGGGTCACGTCCCCCTTGTCGGATCGCCGGCGTGCGCGAGCGCATGTCGTGCGATCCACCCGTGCGGCATGTCGTCGGCCTCCCACCGACGGTGTCCGTCGACACACGACGCAATCCCTCCGGCATCGGGGAAGCCCGATGCCGCCACGAGGAGGTACACGTGTGAAACACAAGCGCCTGTCCGTCCTGACCGCCGCCTTCACCGTCGCCCTCGCGATGGTCGCGGTCAACCCCGCCCCCGCCGTCGGAGAGAAGTCGTCTCCGTCCGCGGATGCCACGACGTCGGCCGAGTACAGCGTCGTCGGCGTGCGAACCACCCAGCAGCGCAGCGCCATCGCGTCCACCGGCGCCTCGGTCGACGGCGTCGAGGACGGCCGCCTGCTGATCACCGCGACCCCGGAGGAGGTCCGGCGGATCAGGGCACTGGGCTTCACGGTGAACCCGGAGGCCCCGCCCCTCCCCGGGAGCCGGATCAACCGGGACTTCCCACCCTCGGACTCCGGCTACCACAACTATGCGGAGATGGTCACCGAGATCGACAAGGCCGTCGCCAACCACCCGACGCTGATCAGCAAGCAGGTGATCGGGCGCTCCTACGAGGGCCGCGACCTGTACGTGCTGAAGATCTCGGACAACGTGGCGGCCGACGAGAACGAGCCCGAGGTGTTGTTCTCCCACCATCAACACGCCCGGGAACACCTCACCGTCGAAATGGCGCTCTACCTGGTCAAGTTGCTCGGCGACGGCTATGCCACCGACCCGCGGATCAAGGCGCTGGTGGACACTCGCGAGATCTGGATCATGCCCGATGTCAACCCGGACGGCGGCGAGTTCGACATCGCCACCGGTTCGTATCGCAGCTGGCGCAAGAATCGGCAGCCCAACTCCGGTTCGAGCAATGTCGGTACCGACCTGAACCGCAACTGGAACTACAAGTGGGGCTGTTGCGGCGGTTCCTCGGGCAGCACCGGCAGTGAGACCTACCGCGGCCCGCGGGCCGAGTCCGCGCCCGAGGTCAAGGCCGTGACCGACTGGGTGCACGGCCGCATCGTCGGCGGAAAGCAGCAACTGACCGCGGCGATCGACTTCCACACCTACAGCGAACTGGTCCTGTGGCCGTTCGGGTGGACGTACAGCGATGTCGTACCCGGCATGACCGCCGACGAGTACAACACGTTCGCCACGATCGGCCGGGCCATGGCGGCGACCAACGGTTACACCCCCGAGCAGTCGTCCGATCTCTACATCACGGACGGCTCGATCGACGACTGGCTGTGGGGCGACCAGCGGATCTACGCCTACACGTTCGAGATGTACCCCGCGTCGGGCAACGGTGGGTTCTATCCGCCCGACGAGGTCATCGATCGGGAAACGTCCCGGAACAAGGCCGCCGTCCTGCACCTGCTCGACTATGCGGACTGTCCCCCGCGTGCGATCGGCAAGACCTGCGGCGGGGATCCGGGCGGCACGACGTTCGAGAACACGAACGATGTGGCCATCCCCGACAACGGCGCGGCCGTCTTCAGCGACATCGTCGTCACCGGGGTCCCGGGCAACGCGCCCGCCGGCCTCAAGGTCGGCGTCGACATCAAGCACACCTGGCGCGGCGACCTGACCGTCGACCTCGTCGCCCCGGACAACTCCGTCTACCGACTCAAGAACTCCAGTACCAACGACTCCGCGGACAACGTCGTCGCCACCTACACGGTCGACGTCTCCGGCGAAGTCGCGAACGGAACCTGGCGGTTGAAGGTGCAGGACGTGGCCGCCTCCGACACGGGCAAGATCGACTCCTGGAAGGTCACCTTCTGAGCGAGGAACGTCGCCTTCCGGGCAGGCGTCCCGACCGAGCGAGCGTCCGCGCCGGGTAGGCGACCCGGCCGGGCAGGCGTCCCGGACGGTTTCGCGTGCGCGTCCGCCTCGGCCCGACCCGATTCCGCATCGGGTCGGGCCGTGCCGTTCCGATCGCGGCAATCACCGGCCGGCCCTTCCGCGCCACCGCCCGGCGGGCGCGCGGCCCTCGGGCGCCGGATCCTGCCCCGTTTGCCCCCGTCCGCGTGGAGGTGAACCATGGAGTCAGGACTGCCGCACCACCCGCACGGACATGGAGCCGGACGATGTCTGGTCCTTTTCGACAGTTTCCGCTCGACGGGGGCTCGACCGCGGATCTGTACCTGCTCCGCTACGACGAGGACGGTCGGCTGCGCAGCCCGGTCGCCGAGCAGGAGATCAAGGAGCGGCTCGCCGGGGTCGGCGATGTCTTCCTGTTCTCGCACGGCTGGAACAACATCTTCGCGCAGGCCCTCGACCGCTATCGCAGTTTCATCGGCGGGTTCATAGCTCAGCGGCGGCAATTCGCGATTCCCGTTCCCCCGGACTACCGGCCCCTGCTGATCGGCGTCATCTGGCCGTCGACCAGTTTCGTCATGCCGTGGGAGGCGGGCCCCGGGATCGCGGCCGATCCGGAACCCGACGGGGCCGAGGCGCGCCAGGTCGAGGAGATGCTCGACCTGGTCACCCGGTCCCTGGGTCCGGAATCGGATCCGGAGTTCGTCGAGTTGGTGGACGGTCGCGCGGTGATCGACGCCGACGCGGCGCTGCGTGCGGCCGAGATCGTGCTCGGCGCGCTGCGGGCCGAACCCGACCCGGACGACGGCTCGGTGCCGCCCACCGCCAAGGAATTCCTCACCGTCTGGGAGGCACTGGACAGTGGCGGGGGCGCGACCCCGCCGGCCGATCCGAACGACTTCGGCGTCGCGGGCGACGCGTCGTCGGGTCTGCGCGCCGCGGGTGGCGGAGGCTTCGATCCGCGCAGCCTGTTGCGTGCGGCCACGGTGTGGAGGATGAAGGCACGCGCGGGCGAGGTGGGTGCTCGCGGGGTGGGTCCGCTCGTGGCGCACATCCTGCGCGAGAGCGGAGTCCGGCTGCATCTGGTCGGCCATTCCTTCGGTGCGAAGGTGGTGCTGTCCGCGCTCGCGTCCGCGGCTCCGAGCCGGCCCGCCCGATCGATGCTGCTGCTGCAGGCCGCGATCAACCGCTGGTGCTTCGCGGCGGACGTGGCCGGCACCGGACGCCCCGGCGTCCACCACTCGATCCCGGACCTGGTGGAACGACCTTTGTTGACCACGTTCTCCGCGTTCGACGAGCCGTTGACCAAGGCCTTCCATCTCGCGATGCGCGCGAGTCGGCAGGGCCAACCGGGCTTCGCCGCGCTCGGCGATCCCGAACTGTACGGTGCCCTGGGCGGATTCGGCCCCGCCGGGGTGGAGGGGATCTCCGCCGTTCGACCCGCGGCCGTCCCCGGGCAGGAACGCTACGACCTCGACGGGGGGTTGCGGGTGATCGCCGTGGACGGCGGAGTCGAGATCGACGGAAGGCCGGCCATCGCCGGGCACGGCGAGGTCAGCAACCCGACGACGTGGTGGGCGATGCACGCCCTCACCCGGCCGGACTGAGGGGTGATCCGCGCGCCCGCGCGACACGGTAGGCCGGCGGCGCACGCTCCCCGCCGGAATTCGGAAGCCGAATCGAAGGAGAGTCGCCATGTCCGAGGCCCGCACCGAGCGTTGGCGCCTGGCCGTGCTCCGGGTGCGACTCGACCTGGCGGGCTCCTCGCCGGTGGCGGCGGTCGAACTGGTCGGGGATCCGGCGAACGACGCGCGGACGTACTGGCGGGCCGAATTCGACTACGGCAGATTCGGCCTCGCCGAAGGCTCGGAGCCCCCGACCGCACTGGAGGTGCCCCGCGACCTGGTCGAGGCCGTCCGGGATCGCCTGATCGCGGACTTCCCGGCGGACACGGCGCTCTGGCTGCGGCTGATCCCGCCGTACGGCAACCTCGGTGGGGTGCCGTGGGAGCGGGCCCTCATCCCGGCCATCGGTCGCCCGCTCGTGCGGGTTCCCGATCGGCTTCCGCCGGGGTCCGACCCGGGGCGGGTGTGGACCGTGGCCGTCGCCGTGTCCGTGACCCCGAACGCGGCCTGGGTCGCCGGATACCTCTCCTCGTTCATCTCCGCTCTGCGCACCTCCGTCACGGGCGAGGTGGACGTGCACGTGTTCACCGACCGGGGGGCCGAACAGGCACTGCGGGCGCTGTTGCACGAAAGTCCGAACGAAACGCGCGTACATCTGCACGATCCCGGCGACGCCGCGCTACTCGACCGGTCGGGGCCGCGGCGCCGACCCGTCGGCGCCGATTCGCGGCCCGCGCCGGGTCCGCTGCTGTGGGGGGATTGGATCACCGCGGGGCTGGACGGCCGCGCGGTGCGGGCGCTGCACATCGTTGCGGACGGCGCGTTCGAGGGCAGTCGCCCGGTGTTGTCGGTGAACCCCGATCCCGCGCAGCCGAGCGGGCGTTCCGAGCGCGCGTACGTGACTGCGGACCGCGTGCGGCGCCTCGCCGACCGCGTGGGTGCGTCCGTGCTGTCCTTCGGCTCGCCCCCGGAGAATCCGTACGACACGGCCACCCGGATCATGACCGACCACATCGGTCTGCGGCGCGCCGGGCCGACGTTCTACAGCGCGTTGCCGCTGGATCCCGCCGGGTACACCTTGGCACAGGCACACGCGTTCATCGCCGGCGCCCCGGGGGCGGTGCCGATCCCGCGTGACCCCTCGCTGTTCGCGTACCTCCAGCCCGAGTTCGTGCGCGGCGCACTGCGGAACCCCTGGCCCGACCCGGACCTGCCCGGACAGAGCTGGCTCAGCGGGCGGGCACCCATCGGGGATTCGGCGACCAGCGGTGAGATCCTGCCGAGCGCGCTGGGCGTGGCCGGCGGCGAAGAGATCACCGCGCGCTACGCGACGGCCGAATCGGTGCCGATGTGGGTTGCCGCGTCCACGCGTTACATCGAGAACCAGGTGGCCTCGCTGGTACGAACCGCAGGCGTTCCGGGCGAAACCCCGGCCGCGAAGCAGGCGTACGACCGCGGGGTCGGGCAGGCCATCGCCGAGCTGCGGGCCCTGGTCGATCGGCGGATGCGGGAGTCGTGATGCGTACCGTCCTGGGGTTCGAACCGTTCGGGGACCGCACGGTGCTCAAGTTGCGCGAGGCGCCCGCCAACATCCCGGGGCTGGGTACCAACGAACTCACCGACGTCACCGACCCCGGCGGCACCGTCACCGCCCGGGGCGAGGCCCTGCTGGAGCGGCTGTGCCGACATCCTGTGGTGAGCCTGGGGCTGAGCGCCGCGCTGACCAAGCCGCCGGCCGCCGGGCCGGGACCGCTGTACCTGCACATGGTCTCGAACCAGGCCGATCAACTGCCCTGGGAACAACTCCACTCGTCACCCCAGGGGTTCATCGCCCTGGACGCCCGCTGGCCGATCGCCCGGATCGCCGCCATCCGCAGCCCGGTCGATCGCCGCACGTTCACCCCGCCGTTGACCATCGTCGCCGTCCTGTCCGCGGCGCAGCGCAGCGGCGTGCCGCAGCTCCGAGCGCTGCTGGCCGCCACCGCGCTGCCCGATGCCCGGGCGGTCGGCACGCGATTGCACGTGATCAGCGCGGAACAGGCCGTACTGGATGCCGTCGCGGCGTCCGGGCGGGCCGACGTCAGCGCCGAAACGATCCCCGCGAACGCGCCCGACCTGGCCAAGCGGATCACCGCGGCCCGGCCGCACATCGTGCACCTGCTGTGTCACGGCGGGGCGGCCGGCGGTGTCCGTACGCTGGCCTTCGCGCACACCGCCGACGTCGACGCCCGCGAGCCGGTCGGTTCCGTACAGCTGAAACTGCCCGATCTGGTGGTCGCGTTGAACCCGTGCGCGCCGTGGCTGGTGGTCCTCGGTGCCTGTCGAAGCGCGCAGACCTCGGACACTCTCTCCCTCGCGCACGAACTCGTCTCGCAGGGGTTGCCCGCCGTCGCGGGCATGCGCAGGATGATCGACCTGGGCGATGCGGACAGGTTCTGCGCCGCGCTGTATCCGGAGGTGCTCGCCACGGTGCGCATCGCGGTGAAGGACGCCGGCGAGCACGAGATCGACTGGGCCACGACGTTCACCGCGCCGCGCCAGGCGATGGCGCAGGCCGATCCGACGCAGACGGACGCGTGGTCGGACCCGGTGCTCTACGTGCAGGACGAGCCGCTGCGGATCACGTCGAGCTCCGTCGTGGGTCTGCCCGACACGGCGAACCTGCAGGGGCAACTCGACACCTACGAGCGCTTCCGCGCCACGCTCGATCCGATCACCGTCGATCCGGCCCTGACGGCGCGGGTCGATGCCCTGATCGCCGACCTGCGGGCTCGATTGGCGGGTGGCAGCCCATGACCATACCTGCGGAGATCCGGCTCAACGCCTGGACCGGGGACGAGGCGGCGCAGGCCACGACGGACGAGGAGGCGGCGCGCTGGGGCGCCGGGAAGCGCGGCATCCCACGCTCCCAGGCCGTGCTCCCCTTCGGGCCGCCGACCGATCCGCGCGACTGGCGCTCGGCCGACGTCGGCTACGGGATCCTGCTCCCGGACAGCACCGATCCGAATCTGTCCGACGCCGCGAAGGCCGCCGGCGAGGACGCGGACGCCCCGATCCGCGAACTGTTGACGGCGCGACCGGGCACCGTGGTGTTGCGCTGGAGTCCGGACCTGCCCGACCACCTCCTGCGCAGATACTTCGCCCAGGGCCGACCCCAGGAACCGGCCATCGGGTTGTCCGAGTTCGGGACCGACCGGGGTCGGCTCCCGCGATACGTGGTGATCGTCGGCGGCCCCGAGGTGATCCCCTGGTCCGTGCAATATGCCCTGGGCACCCGGCACCTGGTCGGGCGCATCCCCCTGTCCGGGGAGCCGCTCGCCCGCTACGTGCGCGCGCTGCTCGCGAACTGGAGCGACGCACCGGCGCGCACGGACCGGGCCCTGAGTTGGACGGTCGACCACGGTCCCACGGACATCACCGCGTTGATGCGCGCGGTCATCGCCGCACCGCTGGCCGGGTGCCTGACACCGCCCCCGCTCGCGCAGTTCCGCGACCTGGTGGCGGCCGAGGCCACCGGCGCCGCGCTGCTGAGTGCGCTGACCGAGATCCGCCCCGGCCTGCTCGCCACCTCCAGCCACGGCCGCACCGGACCGCTGGGAAACCCGACCGAGATGCGCGCCGTACTCGGGCTCCCGGTCGACGGCACGCACACCACCCTGCCGTTGGACGCGCTGTGCGGAGCCGTGCCCGGTGGCTGCGTGTGGTACGCCCAGGCGTGCTGCTCCGCCGGTGCCGCCGGCGAGAGCTTCTACGCCGGGCTGCTTCCGGTCGGCAGCTCCGCCTTCGGCACGGTCGAGGCCGTCGCGAGCCTGGGCACGATGGTGGCGCCCGCGGCGCTGGAACTGCTCGGCCGGGAGAACCCGGTGCGGGCCGTCCTCGGACACGTCGAGCCGACCTTCAGCTGGACCCTACAGGTCGAGAACACCGGCCAGGGTCTGGGCGGGCGCCTCGTCTCCGCCCTGTCCACGCATCTGTACGCGGGCGAACCGCTGGGCCTGGCGCTGGCCGAATACCGGGCCGACGTCGGCGAGTTGCATACCCAGTGGGCCCGGCTGAGGGAGATGTTGGCAGCCGGGGACACGTCGGTTCGCGAGACGTTGACCAGGCTGCGGGTGTCGGCGCTCGACCGGCAGAGCCTGGTGCTGCTGGGCGACCCCACCGTGGCCCTGCCCGCGTTGGGCGGTGCGGGACCGTGACCCGAGTGCCCGCGTCGTCCTCGGCGGGCGCCGGCGCGTCCGTGGCCGGTTCAGCCCGGTTGGGCCGGTGAGTTGCGTGTCGTCTTGCCGGGGTTGGTCACCGGGCCGCCGACCGAATTGAGGACCAACTGGGCCTGGTTGTCCACGAAGCGGGTGAACAGCTGTTGTGCGTAGCCGAAGATGACCGCCCAGGCGATGATCTGCGCGGACGAGTCGAGCGCACTCAGACCGGGAATGAACTCGCCGCGCATGAGCAACAGGCCCAGGAGGGCGGTGAGCGCACCGGTGGGGAGCTTGAGCAGGGCCAGTGCCACGGGCACGTTGTACGGCGTCGAGGTGCCGTGGATCCGGCGCAGCGATGCGGCGGCGGCCACGGCGGCGGCGACCAGGCCGACCAGCTCCACCACCGGGTAGTCCCACTGGGAGGCGACGTCGGCGTACATCTGGTCCAGGCTGCGCCCGGCGAACCGGTCGCCGTTTCCTGCGGTGCCGGCAGTGGAGGTGGCGGTGGCGCAGACGATGCCGACCCCCGGGTTGAAGCACAACGGCACCGTCCCGGGCGAGGCGGCACCGGCGAGGGCGATCAGGGTGGCGATGACGGCGAGCGCCGCGGTGACGCCGAAGACGATGTACGCGAAGCTGCGGACCCTGAGCTTCTCCTTCAGGTGCACCTGATGGGCCACGGTCGAGGCGTCGACCAGGACTTCCCGCTGATTCTCGGTCAGTGTGTCGCCCGCGCGTACGGACAGTGCGATTTCGTCCACATGGGCGCGGCGTTCGTCGCCGAGCGGCAGGTGCTCCTTGACGAAGGCCACGATGCCGGGCAGGTGTGCGGTGACGTCCTGCAACGTCAGGAGCCGCAGCAGGATGATGTAGGCGACGTCCAGTTTCGTCTGGGCGACCGCGATGTGTGCGGCCGGTCGGCCGTGTTCGTGCCCCAGGGCTCGTTTCGCCTCGTCGAGCGATTCGAAGGCCTGGTCCGCCAGGACCTGGTCGCACGGGGCGAGCGGTCCTGGCGCGGTCTTGCTCTTGAGGAGTGCCTCGAGTTCGATGACGCGCGAGCGCAGTGCTTCGCGCAGTTCCCACTGCCCGCGTTCGTACCGTCGGAGGTTGCGTGCCTGCGCGCGCCCGTATCGACGGGAATCGGTGGGGGGCTGTGCGGAAAGAGGCGAGTTCGAGGGCGTCGCACCCGAGGGTGGCGAGGTGGAGGATGTCGAGTCCGAGGGTGTCGAGTTTGACTCCATGTATTCGACTATGAACGACGGGTCGGCCGAATTCGCGCGCGATCAGCTCCTGCGGGTCCGGCGTCACCCCGATGGACGCGAGCGCAACCCCGCGTTCCCCCCGGGTCGGGGCGCCGCTCCGCCGGCCTGGGACAGGGGGCGATCGTGGTCGCGTCGAATCGGGTCGAGCGTTTTCGGGCCGGGGCGGCGATCGGGTGCGGGTCGTCGGCGGCCGGTGTGTCGCGCCCGATTCCGGTGTGCCCGGCCGCCACGATGGTCGGGCCGCCCGGCGCGGGCCGGGCCCGGTGGGAAGGGATGCCCATGCCGCTGAGGGACTACGGAGTTCTGGCCGCGCGGGCGGTGGCGCGCGTACGTGAAGGTGCTGCCGGCACGCCGCACTACCAGATCCATCTGACCGACGACGCCGGCACCGCGTACCGTGCGGCGATCAACGTACTCTCCAAGGAAGCACCGTCCGAGCTGCTGTTCGTGGTGGTGGAGGACTTCCGCCATCCGTTGACCGACTCGCTGCCGGCAGCGGGCAGTGGGTGGACCGCGCTCGCGTCGCAGCCCGGCGGCGCCGCGCTCGACTACATCCGCGCCAACCTCTTCGACCCGGCGACGGCCCGGCCGCTGCCCCCGGACGTGCCCGGCGAGGACAACGACCTGGCGGATCTGCTCGACCACTACGTACAGCGCGCCATCGGCGACCCGGCGGCCGCGGTCTACGTGTTCGGCCAGCGCTTCGGCCCGGAACCCGACAAGCCGGACAAGGTGTTCGGCTTTCTGCCCGGCAACGGCGTGCACGACGTGCACATGAACCAGGGCAACAGCGAGGAGTTCCGCGGGGACGACGGGGTCTGGCAGGACGGCGGCCTGCTGATCCGCCTGCCGGACGGGCGCTGGGTGGCCGTCTTCCTGGCCTTCCAGTCCCAGGCGTGGCACACCGACGACACCACCGGCCACGCCCTCGACACCGCGCCGCCCCTCCCGGGCTCGGGCGAGGAACCGCTGCGGATCGTCGCGGCGCTGGTCAACCCGCCGGGACCGGCGCCCGAGGCGGAGACCGTCACCCTGCTCAACGCCTCCCCCGAACCGATCGTGCTCGACGGATGGCGGCTCGTGGACCGCGACAAGACCGCGCTCCCCCTCCCCGCGACCACGGTGGCACCCGGTGCCGTTCTGGTGGTGTCCGGTAACCCGGCGTTCCAACTCGGGAACCGCGGCGGCGCGATCACCCTGCTCGACCCGGCCGGACTCAAGGTGCACGGTGTCACGTACACCGCGGATCGGGCACGACGCGAGGGTTGGACGATCGTGTTCTGATCGGGGCGTCCGAATCCGATCGGTACGTGTGGATCCGATCGGTGCGTGGTGGAGGGGCGGCGCGGCGTGCGTCGCCCCTCCACGGCGCTCCCGGCGACCGGCGGTGGCACATCGAGCCCAAAAGGTGCGTGCGGGGGCGGCGTTTGTCACGCTGGAGACAGGTCGCGTGCCCCGCCGTGGCCGGACGGTCGGCGAGGTGCGTACCCCGGCCAGTCGATCGGAAGGCGGGCAGCCATGACTGCCGACCCGTTCCGCGTCCTCCGCATCGAGGACATGCTTCTCCTGCACGTGGAGGTCGTCAACCTCCGGCGCGAGGGGGCGCGCCTGGTCCGGGAGGACCCCACCGCGCCGGCGCTGGTGCTGCTCCACTCGCCGTCCCAGCACATGAGCGAAGGTGTGCTGTCCGGCGGGCAGTTCCCGGAGACCGTGCCCGCCTTCGCGTCGGGGCGGAGCACGCTGGTGTTCCTGCTTCCGGACGGAGAGGACGGCATCGACCTGACCGTCGGTGCGCTGCTGGACTGGAACCGGCTGATCCCGACGATCGTCCCGGCCGACCAGCCGCGGGACGACCCGAACGAACCGGCTCTGTTCGGCGGAATCCCGCGCACCGCCATCGAGTTCCCCACCCGCGTGCTGCTGGGCCACGACCACGACGGTTCGGGGTTTGCCTGGTCGGATCCGCTGATCGATCCGGTCACACTCGACGGGCGCACCGAACTGTGGCACGTCGAATTGTCCGGCGCCGCCGGCGGGCCGGTACACCTGAAGGCGTTCGCCGAGGCATCCGGGCGCCCGCCACGCACCGGCATGCCGCTGGATCCGACGGTGCCCGGCGACCTGGTCGCCCTCACCAGCCTGGACGAGTTCGTCGGCCCGGACGGGGCTCTGCTGCGCCGGCCCCTGCTGGCCGACCGGTTCATGCTCACGCCGCTGGGCGCGACGGTGCGCATGAGCGGCTCCTGGCCCATCGCGCCGGGCTTTTCCTCGGTGAGTCTGACCGGCTACGAGCACATCGCCTCGCTCGGGCGCGATCAGTTCGTGCACACCGTGCGCCACGGCTTCCTCAGCAGCGGACACCCGGCCTCCCTCTTCAAGGTCACCAAGCGGGTCTACGACGACCCCGGCGACGGCACGTCCGTCGCCTACCTGCGCAAGGAAGCGCACATCGTGGTGGATCAGGCCGAGGTCACCTACGGTGCGGGTGCGGGTTACGACCAACACCAGGGTCGGCAAATGCCGTTCCGGTCCCTGCGCCTCACCGACACGGTCACTCCCGTGGATGATCTCGGTACGGGCGCGTTCTGGGTGACCGTCGGCGGCGTGCCGTTGCCGTTCCACGCCATCGCAACCGATGCCGAGGGCCGGCACATCAGCATGGACATGCCGCTCGTGTTCGCCTCCTCCGACGCCCTCGACCGAATGGCGGGGGTCTACAACAACCCGGCCACCGCCGACCGCACGAACCTGGGGCTGGGCGGACAGACGGTCGCCATGGCCGGGAGTCCGAGCGCCGACGGCAGCACGAGCATGCCGGTGACCTCGGCGCGCTTCACCCTGACCTCGGCCTCCGGGCACCCGGCGGGCGTACTTCCCGCCATGGTCGACGCGGTGGCGCGGGTACCCGCGGTCGAACAACTCACCGGCCTGGCCACCGACACCGCCGTGCGACTGCACGACGCCTACCTCGAAAAGGGCCTGGACGACCAGCCCACCGGCGCGTTCCTGCACCTGGTCGACGAACTGCCGATGAGCCTTTCCGCCGAGAAGGCGGGCGGCCTGGCCAAACCCAGCACGGCGGTCCAGGTCGTCACCACCCAAGCCGGGTTGCTCGCACCGAAGTTCCTCGGCGCGGCGGGCGAAGCGGCGGGAGTCGACTCCGCCACGTTGGCGCAGATCTTCGGCGGCACGAAACTGCTGGGCCCCGTCGACCTGGCCGACCTGCTCGCGGACGTCCCGGCGACATCCGTCGCGGAGTTGAAGGATCTCGGCGAGGACGAGATCCGCCGCCGGCTCGACGGTGTCTCCCAGGAACTGCTGCCGGTGCCGCTCATGCGCGTCGCCAACCTGCTCGACGGCTCCGGCTCCGAACTGCGGTACGTGTGGAAGCCCCGGCTGAGGAACGACCTGCCGCTGCTGGATCTTGGCGCCGCCGCGCTCGTCCTCGAAGCGACCACCGTGCGCTCGCCGGACGCCCTGAGCAAGTCCGGCGTGCGCGGCGAACTCAGGCGCTTCGCGTTCGTGTTCGCCGACATCGTGCGGGTCGACTTCGAACGACTGACCTTCACCGCGCGTCCCGGCAGCAAACCTGACGTCACCGCCGCGGGCGTGGCGGTCACGTTCGAGAAGGCCCTCGAGTTCGTCAACCAGCTCCGCGAGGCGCTGCCCGCGGACGGATTCGGCAGTGGCGCGTTCGTCGACGTGAGCACCTCCGGCATCACCGCCGGCTACGCGCTGACCCTGCCGACGCTTTCCCTGGGCATGTTCAACCTGAGCAACGTCGCCCTGTCCGCACGCCTGACCATCCCCTTCGACGATGCGCCGGCACGGTTCCGGTTCGCCGTCTCCGAACGGCAGAACCCGTTCAACATCAGCGTGTCGATGTTCGGCGGCGGCGGCTTCTTCGCCCTCGAAGTGAGCACCCGCGGCATCGAACAGATCGAGGGATCATTGGAGTTCGGCGGCAACGCGTCGCTCGACCTGGGCGTGGCCAGCGGCGGCGTGCACCTGATGGCGGGGATCGCGTTCCGGATGACCGGCGACTCGGTCACGCTCACCGGATACCTGCGCTGCGGCGGCTACCTGTCCGTGCTGGGCATCGTGAGCATCACCGTCGAGTTCTACCTGGCCCTCACCTACCACAAGGACAACGGCATCTGCGAGGTGGTCGGCCAGGGCAGCGTCACCGTCAGCGTCCGCGTCGCGTTCTTCAGCAAATCCGTGAGCCTCTCGCTGGAGCGCCGCTTCGCCGGTTCCGCGGGCGACCCGTCGTTCACGGACAGCATGGATCCCGACGACTGGCACGAGCTCTGCGCGGCCTACGCCGAGTGAACCCGCGCCGCGGCGACCCCGATCCGCCGTGCCCACCCGATTCGAGCCGCACCCCCGGGTGACCCCGCCAGGAAGGCAGGCCCATGACGACCGCACAGCACATCCAGTGGATCGCCCTGCCGGCCGGTCTGTCCCCCGACGGGACGCAGGCGCGCCTGTCCGTGTTCGTGGCCCCTCGGCTGGAGAGCGACGGGCCCGGCACGCTCGCGGCGTTCCCGGACTTCCTGGACTGGCCGGCGCGGCTGGCCGACGCGGAGTTCGCCCTCCTCCTCGCGGACGCATCCGGCATCCCCGACGGTGAGACTCCGCTCGTACCGCTCACGCGCACCGGACCGCCGCCCGATTCCGCGCTGTGGCAACTGTTCTTCCCCGCCGGCACCCCGGTGGACCGGTTCGAGTTCGACGACCACCGGCAGAACACCATGGTGAGCTACCCGGCTCGCGAACTCGCGGACACCACACGGCAGTCGTTCGCGGACACGGCGGCCGAGTCGCCCGACAGCATGCCTCCGAGTCGGCAGATGAGCACCCTCGCCGGGTTCGCCGCCGCCGCCGACATGCCGAGCACCATGCAGAACATGCGCGAGAACATCGTCACGCAACTCGCCGCCGCCGACCGGCTGGTCGCCGAACAACCGGGCGAACTCGTACGGCCCGACCTGAGCCCCCAGGAGGCGTTCCTCGCCTTCCACGAGCCGCAACCGCAGATTGCCGGCCTGGTCGCGGACGACGGCCCGCACATCGCGCCGCCACCGGAGGTGCCGCACATCGACTTCCACCAGTTGTTGTCCTCGCTCGGCGACCACCCCACGCTGCTGCGACGCCTGGGCCTGGTGCTGGACTTCGTCACGCCGGTCGCGCAACTACCGCCCACGAGCGGCGAACTGACCATCTGTCTCGTACCCGGCTGGGAACCGCTGCTCGGGCCGGACGCATCGCACGACGACGCCGCCGCGACGCGCTACGCGCTGGCCCCGGGCCAGGGCTTCTGCGCCGCCGCGGAGGGCAGCGACGCGTTCGGGCCGCCGGCGCGCGGACTCCTTGCCCTGCCGGAGGACGAATACGCCATCGAGCAGGCCGACATCGACGGCGTCACCCTCAAGCTGCTGGCCGCCGCCGTCGCGGCCGACACCGACGGGAACGCCGAGGCCGCGCCGCCGACGGTGCGTACCAAGGGGCTCTCGCTCGTGCTGGGCGACCGCACCCGGCACCTGCACGACAACTTCGCACGGGCCGCCGAGCGGCAGGACACGCTGGTCGGGGAGACGACCGTGGTCCTCACCGCCGAGGACCTCGTCCGCGGACACCGCCTGGACGTCTTCGACGAGCGTCGGCAGAAGTGGTTCTCGCTGCACGAGCGCGAAGTCACCTACGATCGGGCGGGCAGTCCGGGTGACCACCTGGCCACCGCGTCCGACGAAGGATTCTTCCAGCTCAGCCTGGCCACGCCCACCGCCGCACCGGGCGCCGGGCAGCGCGTTCACGTGCACGAACACCTGGTCACCTGGGACGGGTGGGCGTTGTCCGCACCGCACCCGGGCAAGGCCCTGGCGAACGGGGAGGGCCCCGAGCGCATCCCCAACGCCGCCGCCACGACACTGCCGTTGGAGATCGAAACCCACGTCCGGCCCGGCTCGCTGCCGCGCCTGAGGTTCGGGAGTTCCTACCGGATCCGGATCCGCACCGTGGACCTGGCGGGCAACGGGCCGACCCTGGAGGAGGCCGACGGGCTCCTCGACCAGGACGTCCTGGTGTTGCCGGCCTCGGGCGCACCGGTCTTCCGCAGGTTCGAGGCGATCCCTCCGCCGCTGCTGCTGCCGCGCGTCGAGTTCACCGAAGGGACCTCGGCACACCGGCTGGTGATCCGCAGCACCGCCGAACTCTCCCCGGCGCAGTACGCCGAGACGTTCAACGCTTCTCCCCCGGTCGCCGACGGCACACACCCGCCGTATCACGAGGTCGACGAGCGACACGTGGTCGCGCCCAAGACGTCGCTGGAATGCGTCGAGCGGCACGGCAGGCTCGACGAGGCCATCGGCTCGGGCGACGCCGACGCACACCGGCGGATGTACACGATCGCGTCGCGGGAGAGCGGGTCGCTCGACGACCCGTCGCTTCCCGGCATGGCGTCCGTAACCTATCCGTCGGCGACCCCCGACGGGTCGGAGGGCCATTACGTGCTGTACACGGGCGAGACGGTCGAGCTGCCGTACCTGCCCGACCCGCTCGCCGAGGGGGTGGTCTTCCACGAACTCCCGGGCATGCCGGAGCGTCAGTCGTTCGAGGTGCCGTGGAACGCGGCCGACTGGCATGCGCCGCAATCGCTCCGCCTGTGCATCCGGGAAGGCGACGGAGCGCCCGTCTTCGAGCCGTCGACCCGGGTGCTGACCGTATCGCTGCCGAAGGCGACGGTGGCGACCGTGCGGGTGTGCTCGCGCGTCAAGGTCAACGAGAAGACGATGGGCATGCTCAAGTGGTGCCGGGACGCGCTGGATCCCGAGCAATTCGAGAACGTGATGGCCGCCGCCCGGGCGAACCGGCACTGGATGTTGACCCCGTGGTACGACGTGACGCTCGTTCACGCCGTGCAACGCCCCTTGACCGCACCGCTGTTGACGCTGAACGACGCACCCGACCGGATGCCCGGGGCGACCGGCGAACACCTCGTCGGTTCGCTGGAGTTGAGCGCCGCGAGCACCGAGCGCGTGGACATGATCGCTTCGTGGAGCGAGAACGTGGACGACCTCGCCATGCCGGGCCCGAGCGTCCTCGACGTGACCGCCCCGGTGTTCCGACTGCCGCTCGCCGCCGCCGTCCCGCGCGACCCGGTCGCGAGCGAGGACTCGCCCAGCACCATCGACGGCGACACTTTGACGTTCAACACCTTCGTGGCCGAGGAACTCGCCTTCGCGGTGGAGCCGGGCCGGGCGCCGACGACGCCGGTGCCGGCCAAGTGCGAGTTCGGCGACAGCAAGCACCGCGACGTGACCTTCACCCCCGTGGCGACCACCCGGTTCGCCGACTACTTCCCGCCGGAGTTCGCCCGGGACACCGACCGGGAACTGCTCAGCGTGCACGGCGAACCCGTCGAGCACAGCGTGCTCAGCAGCGCCAAACCCGCCGCACCGCACGTTTTGGGCACCTTCCTCACCCTGGGGATCGAGACCTTCGGGAGCCTGCCGGACGGCCTGGAACGACGGCGCCGCGGCGGGGGCTTCCGGGTCTATCTGTCGCGGCCCTGGTATTCGTCCGGCAACGGCGAGCTGTTGGCCGTGGTGCTGGGTCTGGAGGGGGACGAACAGCCGCTCCAGGCACACCCGTTCATCACCCTGATGGGACGCGACCCGATCCGCGGCGCGGCACCGGTGTTCCTGCCCTCCGCGAGCGACTTCCCCGGCGCACAGACCACACTGGACGTGGCCCTGCCCGAGGTCTTCGACGGATTCGCCGTCACCGCGGCCGGGTTCGAGCCCACCTTCGACGGGCCGTCCGGCCGGTGGTACGTCGACATCGACGTCGACACCGGCGACGCCTACTTCCCGTTCCTGCGGCCGGCGCTCGCCCGCCTGCAACAACGCTCCCTGGAGGGCTTCCAGCTGTCCGGGATCGTCCTCGCCGACACCCTGCGGCTGCTGCCCGAACGCACCCTCACCGTCTCCGGCACCGACCCGCTGAGCGTGCGGCTCACCGGCCCCGCCTACCACGACGACAACAGTCCGCCCACGGTGTCGGCCGGCTTCCAGGTGCGCGACCCGGACGTCCCCGACCCCGTTCTCGGTTGGATCGACCTCGACGAGACCATCACCGAACTCTCCGCCGACGACGACACCAGCCTCTTCCCCACCTACTCCGCGGAAATCCCCCTCCCCACCCCCCGCCCCGACCGACCCCTGCGCCTCCTGGTCAGCGAGATGGCGTCCATGCGCTTCGACTTCGCCACCGACGAGTTCGGCCCGGCCACGGAAAGCCTGGTCTACGCGGACGCCGTGGAACTGTGACCGGACGCGGCGGCGGTGCCGGTGTGCGGCATCCCCCGGCCGGGGGAGACGGTTCCCCCGGTTCGGGGATCCGCCGGGATGGGGGCCCCGGCTTTTCTTGAGACATGACAAACGCGATCAGCAACCAGGACCGAAGCGATATCCCCGGGGCGGCACCGCCCGGCCGGCGCGGTCGCGTCCGGCGGCGCGGCGGACGCAGACTTGCGGTGTTCTCGGTGTTCTCCGTCGTGCTCGGGCTCGTCGCCGGCGGCGCGGCGATCCCTGCCGGGGCACAACCGGCGCCGGCCGGCGCGGTGGCCGAGGCCGACGAGGCCGACATCCGGGCGCGGCTCGAGGCGATACCGGGCATGCGGGTGCTGGCCGAGAAGCCGGTCTCGCCGGGCGTCCGATACTTCGACCTGACCTACCGTCAACCCAACGACCACCTGCACCCCGAGCGGGGATCCTTCGCACAGCGGTTCAGCCTGCGGCACGTGTCCACGCGACGGCCGATGGTCCTGTACACCAGCGGCTACGACCTCGGCGCCGGCCCGGACTTCCGCTCCGAGCCGACGGTCATGCTCGACGGCAATCAGATCTACACCGAGCAGCGCTACTTCGGCACGTCCCGCCCCGATCCCGCCGACCTGAGCAACCTGAACATCCGCCAGGCTGCCGACGACCACCATCGGCTGATCCAAGCGCTGAAGCCGATCTACCGCGGTTCGTGGATATCCACCGGCGGCAGCAAGGGCGGCATGGCCACCGTCTACCACCGGCGGTTCCATCCGAACGACGTCGACGGCAGCGTGGTCTACTCCGCGCCCAACAACACCGACGACCGCGACGACACCGCCTACGACGCATTCCTGGCCCGCGTGGGCACGCCCGAGTGCCGCGCCGCTCTGCAAACGGTGCAGCGCGAAGCGCTCGTGCGACGAGAGGAGATGGTGGCCCGCTACCGGCAGTGGGCCCAGGCGAACGGGCAGACCTTCGACACCCTGGGCGGTGTGGACCAGGCGTTCGAACTCGCCGTGCTCCGCCTGCCGACGATGTTCTGGATGTACGCGGGCGAGTCGAAGTGCGCCGACGCGCCCACGCCGGCCGCGTCCTCGGACGAGTTGTACGCGTGGGTCGACGGGATCTCCCGGCTCGGGGTCTACACGGACGGCAGCGTCGGGTTCTTCCTGCCCTATTTCTACCAACTCGGCACCCAGCTCGGATACATCCAGGTCGCGGCCCCGCACCTGGCGGGCCTGTTGCGTTACCCCGGCATCCAGGAGGTGCGCAGCTATGTGCCGCGGGAGATACCGCTGCGGTTCGAGCCCGGGGCGATGCGCGACATCGACCGCTGGGTACGGTCCCGGGGCAGCGAAATACTCTTCGTCTACGGCGAGAACGACCCGGTCCGGGCCGAGCCGTTCCGGCTCGGTCCGGGCAGCCGCGACGCTCAGGTCCAGGTGGCGCCGGACGCGGGCCACGGCGCGAGAATAGCCGGCCTCGCCCCCGAGGACGCCGCCCGTGCGAGCGCGGCCCTGCACCGGTGGGCCAGGGCCTGAGCCGGAGACACCGGAGGCCGGGGCCGTTCGAGACGGCCGGCGGCGGACGGGGCGTGCCACGATCCCGTGGGCACGCCCCGCTCCGGCGCCGGGCCGCGCCGCCGCGTCAGGTCGCGTCGCGGAAGGGGCCTGTCACCTCGAAGGTCACTCCGGCCGTGGGGGAGTTGGAGGTGCCACGCTGGGAGGAGAAGTACAGGCGCCGCCCGTCGGGGGAGAAGGCCGGACCGGTGATCTCGGAGCCGTCGTGGCCGGTCACCTGGAGGAACGGCGCGACCGTGTCGTTCGGCGTGATCAGGCAGATCTGCATGTCGCCGCCGTCCTCGGCGACGAACAGGTCGCCGTTGGGGCGACCGGTGATGTTGTCCACGCCGGTCAGCGGTGCGGACCCGGCAGGCACGAGGTCGTCGTCGTACGCGATGTCCAGGGCACCCGCCGCCGCGTCGTACACCCACACGCGGTTGTCGCCCTTGGTGGTGAACCACACTCGCCCGTCCCGATAGTGCGCGCCCTCGCCACCCTTGAAGCGGCGCGCCTCCGCGACCTGGTTGCGCGTGCCGGTGAGCCAGTCACCGGGACGGGGCACCGTTCGCCAGGTCACCGGCCCGGTCACCGGCGCCGCCGGGGCGCACAGTACGTCGAGGCGTCCGCGCGAGAGGTCGCCCCACGTGTCGGGCGTGAATCGGTAGAAGCAGCCGTCGGATTCGTCCTCGGTCAGGTAGATCACCCGCCGGTCGGGGTCGGCCGCGGCGGCCTCGTGCTTGAACCGCCCCATGGCATCGCGCTTGACGGCGCCGGTGCGCCCGTACGGATCGGTCTCCCACACCCGCCCGAACGCAATCTCCTCGCACGAGAGCCACGTGCCCCACGGCGTGGCCCCACCCGCGCAGTTCAGGTTCGAGCCGCCGAGGATGGAATAGGCGCCGCCGATGCTCCCGTCCGCGGCGAAGCGCACTGCAGAGACCCCGCCCACCAGCGGGAGTTCGGAGTTGGAGACGTAGATCCACCCGTCTCCGTCGCGGAAGCAGGCGCCACCGTCCGGGGCCCCGTGCCACAGGTGTGTGGTCCCCGTGACGAAGTGTCCGCTTTTCGCCACCACGCGCGAGGTGAACCCGGCGGGCAACCGCACCCCGTTGACGTCCGGCGCCGACAACACGCCGTAGGGCCCTGTCCCCGGTTGCGCGGGCCCCGCCTGCGCAGCGGACGCCCACAGTGAGCCGCCGAGCACCAGTCCACCCGTGCCGACGGCGGTACCTCGCAGGAATGTACGCCGATCCATGTCGTACTCCCTTCTCGACGACGGCCGGAACCGCCGCACGCGACCCCCGTGTTACCAATCGGTACGTTAGGACCGAACCGCCGTCGGAGGAATGTCCGCACGAGTGAAATCCCGATGACGATCGGGCATGCAACCCGTTCGGGGCCGCGGAACGCATCCCGGGCAACCACGTCGGAGCCCGGTCGGGGCGGAATGGGGCCGCCCCGGCACGAGCGGACGATCGTGGTCGATCAGACCGGCTTGCGGCAGAGGATCTCGCCGTGCGGGACGGAGAACCACGCGTCCTCCTGCCGCCCCCACTCCCGCCATGCCTGCGACACCGCGCGCAGCTGCTCGATCGTCGCGTGGCCGCCCTCGGTGGCGCGTTCGGCGTACGACGAGGCGAGTGTGCGGTCCGCCCACAGGCCGCTCCACCAGGCGCGTTCCTCCGCATCGGCATAGCACCAGGCGCTCGACGAGCACGTGACGTCGGAGTAACCGGCGCGCAGGGCCCAGGACTTGAGCCGCCGCCCGGCGTCCGGCGCGCCGCCGTTGGCCCGGGCCACCCGCAGATACAGGTCCAGCCAGTCGTCCATGCCGGGCGTCGCCGGGAACCAGGCCATCGTCGGGTAGTCCGCATCGCGGGCGGCGATGATCCCGCCCGGCTTGGTGACCCGGTACATCTCACGCAGCGCCTGCACCGGGTCGCCCACGTGCTGGAGTACCTGGTGCGCGTGGACGACGCAGAAGGTGTCGTCCGGGTAGTCCAGCGCGTGCACGTCCGCGGTCGCGAAGTCGAGGTTTTCCAGGCCCCGTTCGGCGGCCGTCGCGCGCGCCTGCTCCAAGACGTCCGGTGCGTGGTCGACGCCGGTGACGTGGCCGTCGGGGACCAGCGCCGCCAGGTCGGCGGTGATGGTGCCCGGACCGCAGCCGATGTCCAGGATCTTCATGTGCGGCTTGAGCGAGTCGAGGAGATAGGCCGCCGAGTTGGCCGCGGTCCGCCAGGTGTGCGAACGCAGCACGGACTCGTGGTGCCCATGCGTATACACGGCGGTTTCCTTCGACATGACGTCCCCTTCGCGTCTTCCGGTAGGCCGGATCGGCGGCATCACACCGCGAACCGATACCGATACCGTACGCCCGCATGTCGAATGATGAGATATGCATCTCACAATATGAACACGATCGAGGCGAGATAGGGGCTCGCGGGGTTGCACCGCGACGACGGCGCGGCCCGCCGCATCCGTACGCCGACCAACGACGCCCCGATCCGCGCGCAACCAGCGCAGCCCGCGCGCCTTCCTCGCCTGATGTGTGAAACCGGACCGTCGACCCGTCGCGTCACATGGAATGACGGGGCGTGCGCCCCGGGTCCGGAGACTTCCTCATGACCATGAACTCCCTTGACTCGCAGGGCCGTCGCCCTGCCGCCGGCCACAGCACCCCGTCCTCACCGCGCACCGGTATGCGCATCCGCGCTCGTCTGCTGCTCGCCGTGACCGCCTCCGCGCTCGTGCTCGGCGCGGCGTTGCCCGTCTCCCCCGCCGCGGCGGCAGGCGCACCCGGCGATTGGACCGCCGCGCAACTCCCGGCAGACGGCGTCGGTGTGAGCCTGACCGGCATCACCAAGCCCGATGCGCACACCACGTGGGCCGCGGGCTTCCGCATCACGGACGGCGGCCCGTTCACCCCCGTGTTGTACGCACGCGACGACCGGCGCGGCGGCACCTGGGCCGAACTCCCCACCGCGCCCGAGGCCACCGGGCGCGTCAACGCCGTCGCCTCCACCTCGCCGCGCGACGCGTGGATGGTCGGCGACGCCTCCGAGAACACCGGAGACCCGATCACGACCCAGCACTGGAACGGGCGTTCGTGGACGGTCCGGTATGCGCCGATGCCGCCGAACTCGCAGGGCGGCGGGCTGCTGAGCGTCGCCGAGCGCACTCCGAACGACGTGTGGGCGGCCGGGTGGGTGCAGTTGATCGACAAGATCACGCCCGACCCGGACGGCGGCCCGCCGCAATACGAAACGCACGACGAAGGCATCGTGCAGCACTGGAACGGCCGCGCCTGGACCCGCGTCGCCCTTCCGCAGCCGACGGCCTCCTGGGCGCTCAACTCCATCTCCGTGAGCGGACCGAACGACATCTGGGCGGTCGGCAACGGCTTCGGCGACAACGACAAGCCGCTCGCGCTGCACTATGACGGACATGCGTGGCGCGTCGTTCCGGTGCCGGAATTCGGCGGGGTGTGGGGCGAGTTCAACGCGGTCGTGGCATACGGCCCGAGCGACGTGTGGGCGGTCGGACGCCGACTCCTGGACGACGAGGACTCCGGGCACGCGCTCGTGATGCACTGGAACGGCCGCTCCTGGACCCCGAGCACGCCGCCGCCGGACGCCGGTCCGATGTACGGCGCGACCCGCGCACCCGCCGGCATCGTGGCGGTGGGCGCGACCGTCGACCGCGAGAACGGGTACGGCCTGCGGATCACCGCCTCCCGGGCGGCTTCGCTCGACATCCCGGCGCCGTCCGCCGACGGCAGGTCGTACCTGCCCTGGTCGGTACACGTCGACCGGGGCACGGTAACGGCCGTCGGCATCTCCACCGGTCCCGCCCGACCCCTCGCGGGCCTGGTCCTGACCGGCCGCCCGTAGCCCCGACGAGCACCCACAGGCCGCGTCGGGAGCGCCCGCGTCACGCCCCCGGCGCGGCCTGCCCGCGCACAACGAACAGGGGCGACACCGTCGGCGGCAGCCACACGCCGGCACGGTCGCCCCGCACGGCGATCGCGCGGCGGGGGACGTCGCCGCTCGGGCGTCCTCCCCCGCCGCCCCTCCGGGCCGCGTCGCCTCGTGTACGCGCCGGCGCCGGGTCAGGTCTCCTCGCCGCGGGTGTCGGCGACGAACAGGGCCACCACCGCCGCGCCGGCGAGCAGGAACGCGCCGACCAGGAGCGCCTTTTGGAAGCCCTCGGTGTAGGCATGGGCCGCCGCGTGGCCGGCGCCCAGGCGATGGCTCGTCTCCGAGGTCGCGACGGCGGAGAGGACCGCGAGGCCGAACGCGCCGCCGAGTTGTTGCGCCGTGTTCATCAGGGCCGCCGCCAGGCCCGCCTGCTCGGCCGGCACGCCCGCGTTGGCGGCGGTGGCGACGCCGACGAAGACGAACCCGAGCCCGAACGACATCACGACCAGGCCGGGCAGCAGGTCGGTGAGATAGGAGCCGTCCACCGGAATGCGGGAGAGCATCCCGATCCCGGCGGACGCGATGAGCGCGCCGACCACGATCAGCGGCCGGGTACCGACCCGGCCGAGCAGTGGCTGGGCCAGTCCGGCGGCGATGCCCACGCCCACGGTGACCGGCAGGAACGCGGAACCGGCGCGGATCTCGGAATAGCCCAGGACGTCCTGCATGTACAGGGTGAGGAAGAAGAACATCGCGATGAAGCCGGACATCGCCACCAGTTGCGTCACGTTCGCCGCGGCGAGGCCCTTGACGCGGAAGATGCTCAACGGCATCAGCGGGTTGCGACCGACCGCCTCGTTGATCACGAAGGCGAGCAACAGGACCCCCGCGACCGCCAGTTCGACGACGGTGCGGGTGGATCCCCAGCCCTGGTCGGGTGCCTTCACCAGGGCGTAGACCAGCAGGACCAGTCCGCCGGTGGCCAGCACCGTGCCGAGGAAGTCGAAGCCGCGCGTCGAGGCCCGGTGCCGGTCGTCGGGGAGCAGTCGGGGGATGGCCGGGAGAACGAGTGCGCAGACCGGCAGGTTGACGAACATGACCCAGCGCCAGCCGGGACCTTCGGTGAGCACGCCGCCCAGGAACACGCCGACGGCGGAGGCCAGTGCCCCGGTGCCGGCCCAGGCGCCGAGTGCCTTGTTGCGGTCGTTGCCGGTGCCGAACGAGGTGGTCAGGATCGACAGGGCCGCGGGCAACATCATCGACGCGCCCACACCCTGGGCGAGCCGGGCGCCGATCAACACCACGGAGCTTTGGGCCAGTCCGCCGACCAGGGAGGCGGCGGCGAAGACGACGGTGCCGGCGAGCAGGACCCGACGACGCCCGATCAGGTCGGCGGCGCGCCCGCCGAGCAGCATCAGGCCGCCGTAGGTCAGCAGGTAGCCGGATGGCACCCATTGCAGGCCCTGGTTGGTGAGGCCGAGGTCGCGCTGGATGCTGGGCAGCGCGATGTTGACGATGGAGGCGTCGACGAAGTCGAGGAAGGCCACCGCGCACAGCAGGACGAGGGTGAGCTTGCCGCGCGTGGTGGTCAGGAACGAGGCCTCGGCGACGTCGGATCGCGTCGCCGCGGCGGAACTCGCCGGATCCGTCGAGTCGGTCGAGGGGAAGGTGCCGGTGGACATGGGTTGCTCCAAGAGGGATGCGATCGGCATCGGGGCGTGCGGGCATGGGGCGGCGCCGGGGGCGCGGCCCGAGGAAGTCGGGTGGTGTCGGGTGTGGTCGTCCGGCATGGGGGCCACTCGTGCCGTCTCGGCGACGGCCCCGGGGGCCGGGGTGGTGAAGCGTCCTCCGTTCATCGCGCCCGGGCCGGCACGTACGGCTCCCGCGCGGCGCCCGACGCATCGGCCTCCTCACCTCCGAGGCCGTCGCGCCGCGTGCCGGGGTTCGGCGGCTCAGCCGTCGGTGTGGTGCGGGCGTCTCCGGTCGTCGTCACCGGTCGGCGCCGCGTGCGGGATCCGGGTGAAGTCGGGATAGTCGATCGCATCGCCGTCGTCGACCACGTCGAGCGTGACGCCCTGGAGCTTCTCCGGGTTGGCGATCACGTCGATCCGCACGATCCGGCCGCCCGCCACGGTGAAGCCCGCGATGCCACTGGGGCGGTTGGGGTCGCCCACCAGGCGCCCCGGGCCGCCGTTGACCACGACCGGGCGGGAATAGGGCAGGAAGAACGGGGCCGACTCGAGCATGTGCCGCGCGACCTGCTCGGCGCCGGCCAGGGCGGACGAGGCGGCGTGCCGGTTCGCACCCAGGTCGATCCGGAAGGAGACGTCCGGATCGAGGGTGACCATGAGCGCGTCGAAGTCACCCTCCTGCGCCGCGGCCAGGAACGCGTCGACGACGCGGCGCTGCTGCCTGAGGTCGCCCTCCGGCTGCGGCGCGGACTGCACCCGCCGGCGCGCCCGGCTGGCCAACTGTCGGGCCGCCGCCGGGCTGCGGTCCACGATGGGGCCGACCTCGTCGAACGGCATGCCGAACACGTCGTGCAGTACGAAGGCGAGCCGCTCGGCCGGGTTGAGGGTCTCCAGCACGATCAGCAGCGCGAGGCCGATGGCCTCGGCCTCGATGCTCTTGTGTTCGGGGTCGTGCGCGTTCGCGTCGGCCGAACGCACGATCGGCTCCGGCAACCACGTGCCGGGATAGTCCTCGCGGCGCAGCCGTCGGGCGCGCAGCATGTCGAGGCAGATCCGCCCGACGATCGTGGTCAGCCAGGCCCGCAGGTCGCGGATGTCCTCGTACTCGTTGCGCGACACCCGCAGCCAGGTTTCCTGGACCGCGTCCTCGGCGTCGCTGCGCGAACCGAGGATGCCGTACGCGACGGACCGCAGGTGCGGGCGCAGCACCTCGAACTGATCGGCCGGCCACTTCGCCCGCCGCGTGGGCGCCGGCCCGGGTTCGTTGTTCATGCGATGTAGACGAACGTCGACCCGAAAGTGTGACGTGCAGGCGGGGACCGCGCCTCTTCCCCCGGTCTCCGTCGCATCCCCCGGCAGACGGCCGACGCCCCCTCCGAAGCCGGGTCGAACGGCTTCGGGAGGGGGCGTCGTCACGGGTGCGCGGCCGGGTTCACCCGCGCCCGGGTGGCCGATGGCGTCGGTCGCGCGTCACCTGTCGGTCACGCGCGGCGCCACTCGCAGCGCCACTCGCGGCATCGTGTGCGGCGTCACTTGCGGTTCAGCCGCAGGGACATCGGGTCGATGCCGATGCCGTCGATCGCGAACGTGGTGTCGTGCCTGGCGAAATGGGGCGACAGCATGTCCACGAACGTCACCACGTCGACTCGCTTGATCAACTCGGCTTCGGCGGCGGTCCATTCGTCACAACCGGCGAGGTCGGGCTTGGCCATGGCGAGACCCGTCAGACGCTTGTACTCGGGATTGTCGATGGAGCCGAAGTTGAGCCCGTCGGGTCCCGCGGGCCCGCTGAAGAACGGGATGAGCTGGTCGGGTTGAGTGAGCGTGAGCGGGGTCCACGAGATGTCCCACTGCCCGGAGGCCAGCACCTCGCCGGTCGTCCCGTTCGTGAGCGGCTTGCGGGTGACCTTCACGCCGAACGACTTCCACTGTTGAACCGCCAGTTCGACGGCCGACAGGAGTTGGGAACCTGCCGTGGTGGGGTGCGGCAGCACGATCGACAGTTGCCTGCCGTCCTTGGTCCAGTATCCGCCCGACTTCTTCCAGCCGGCGCCCCGCAGCGCCTCCGCGGCGCGAGCGGGGTCGTGCGGCGGGGTGTTCCCGCTGACGGCGTCGGCCTGACAGGGCGGCAGCATGGTGGTGGCGACCCTGGCCGGCGCCGCTCCCTTGCCCCCGCTGGCCACCGCTCCCAGCTGCTTGAGATCGAGCGCGGCGATCAGCGCCCAGCGCACCTGCGGATCGGCGGTGACGTGCTCGGGGCCCTCGTTGATCAGGAGCATGCCGAGCGGATCGCGCTGGATCTGGGCCTTCAGTCCGGCCGCCGACAACCGAATGCGGTCCGCGCCGGTCACGGAGGCGATGTCGAGCTGTTTGCCCAGGAGCAGGTTGGCCCTGGTGGACTCGTTGGAGACGACCTTGAAGACCACCCGCTCGGGCAGTTCGGCGGAGCCGGTGCCGTTCGGGCCCCAGAGGTAGTCGGGTCGTTTCGTGTAGGTGAAGTGGTCGCCCGTCGCCACCTCGGTGAGTCGGTAGGGCCCGGTTCCGTCGGTGGCGTGGGTGAGCGAATCGGGTGCCGCAAGCCCCGAAGGGCACACCAGCGGCAGTTGCGTGGTGCCTCGCAGCAGGAACGGCGTCGGCTCGGGGGTGCGCAGCGTCAGGGTGTTGGTGGCGTCGTCGGCGGTGGCGACGGTTCCGGGTGCCACGGCCAGGCCGTACAGCGGCGAGGTGTTCTTCGGATCGACGATGTAGTTGTACTGGGCCGCGATGGCGGACGCGGTGAGCGGTTTGCCGTCCGCGCACGTCACGTCGCGCCTGAGGGTGAAGGTCGCCGAGAGGGTGTCGGACGTCCATTTCTCGGCCACACTCGGCACGATCCGTCCGTCCGGCCCGACGCCCACCAGGGTGTCGTACGAGAACCGGGTCATCTCGGACGTGATCTTGGACAGCGAGGTGAGCGGGGACACGTTGCCGGGGTCATCGGTGATACCGATGGTCAACGTGTCGCTCCCGCCCGCGCCGGCGCCGTCGGTGGCACCGCATCCGGTGGCGAGCAGACCCAGGGCAACCGCCGTCGCGGCACCGCGCGCCACGCCTTTCATCGCACACCGCCGGCGGAAACGGCGGAGCGCATCGACCGCTCGCCCCTCGATGCGGCGACGAGCAGCCTACGGGCGGCCCGGCCCACGGTCCGGACAGCGGACCCGACCGCATCGGATCGTCCCATGCTGGATACCTCCTCGGAGAACGGCGCAGGTGCCGCAGAGGACGCTCACGGTAGGCAGCGCCCGGACACCTCGTATCGTCCACCCGAACGAAGAACGACCGTCGATTCCGTCCGTATCACCAACGGCAAGCCCGATCATGTCCGACACTCTGCTCGACATCCGCATCGCCGCACGTTCATATCGCCGACCAACCACTTGGTAGTCGGATGCGACGAGCCCGACCCCGACGGCAACCGATCGACGTGGCCCTCCTGCTGCATGCCGCCGAGCTCCCGCCCCGGTAATCCGCGGGTTCGATGCGACCTCCGCCGGAACCCGCCGGCATCGGCACAGGCCGCACCGACGCGAACCGGCGCCGCGCGCTCGATCCCGGTGGTGGGACGGCGCGCGTCGCCGACCGTGCCGGCCGGGGGTCAGGACATGTGGGCGAGGAGTCCGAGATCGGGAGCCAACGCTCCGGGCTGGGCCAGGGATCGGAAGTCGGCTTCGACGGCTCCCGGGTCGAGGGCACCGGCGCGGACCGCGTGGTACCTGACGAGGGACCACAGGAACACGTCGATGTTGTCGAATCGGGTTCCCGCTTCGATGACCTGCTCTTCGTGGAGCCACACCGCGACCCGACCGCTGGTGAGCACGACGTAGTAGTTGCCCCCACCGTCGGCGCCGACCGACCACACGTCGTCGCCGGCGAGCTCCGTCTCGTAGTCGGAGTCCAGGACCGCGCAGTCGTTGGCGTCGAAGTCGAATCCGTACGACCAGTCGTGGATGTCGAGGAACTGCGCCATGGTTCCCGAGCGCACCCTGCGGTCGAACCCGGCCAACGCCGTGGCGGCGTCCGCCGGAAGCTTGGCCAGGAACGGCTCGACCGGACGAACCGAAGCGGGTATCTCGACCCGCGGTCGACCCGGCAGCCAACGCGCCAGGTCGCCGTCCAGGTCACGCTCCACGTACCCGGCCAATTGATCGATGGTAAGCGACATGCGGGGAGCGTAATCGCCCCTACCACCGAACCGCCGGATGACCGCGCGGAATTGCCGATACCCGATGAGCGTCGAACGCGGCAGGCCGGGGGTGGCACTCGGGTGGCCGTGGGCCGTGTCGGGTTCAGGGCCCGTCGTCGGATCCGTGCGGCGGCCGGGGGTCGGGCTCCTCGGGCCGGTTCGCGTCCCCGGCGTCCGCGGCGCGACCCAGGAGCAGGTCGGTCACCAGCGCGAGCGGGGGCCAGTTCAGTCGGCCGGGGCGGGCCACCGCGTACGCGCGCAGATCGACGTGCGGAAGGGTGAGCGGGAGCAGCCGCACCCCGGGGGACGTCGCGATGCCCCGGGGCAGCAGGCCCACGCCGAGACCGGCGGTGATCATGCCCTGGACCAGGTCGAGGCTGTCGGCCTGGTGGGTGACGTGCGGGGTGAACCCGGCGAGCGAGGCGAGCGTACGGACCACGGTCTCGTCCGCGGTGTTCCGGGAGTTGACGATCCAGTCGTGGCCGGCGAACCGGGCGAAGACCTCCGCCGTCGTACCCCCGCCGTCGGCGGCGTCGGCCGCCTCGTCGGCGACGGCGTGCGCCGGCACGCCCAGGTCCCATCGCGCGGTCCACAGCGGTATGGCCCGCACGGTCGGGTCCTCGGCCGCCGGCGCCAGGTTGTAGTCGTAGGTCAGTGCCAGGTCCGTGCCGTCCTCGGCCAAGAGGGCCAAGGCCTCGGCGGGTTCGTGCTCGCGGATCAGCACCCGGATCCGCGGATGGGCGACGGCGAGGTCGGTGACCACGGGCAGCAGGTGGCCGCGGATGGCGGTGGCGAATCCGGCGACGCGCACGGTGCCGCTGGGCTCCGCGCCGGGAGCGAGGTCGTGTTGCGCCTGCTCGACGGCGGCGAGGATGGTCACGGCGTGTTCGGCCAGTCGGCGCCCGGCCGGGGTGAGCCGGACCCGCCGCCCGTGCGGCTCGATCAGGTCGGCTCCCATGTCGCGGGCCAGCGCCGCGATCTGCTGGGAGACCGTCGAGGTGCTGGTGCCCGACACGTCCGCGACCGCGTGCATGGAGCCCAGTCGGGCCAGTTCCACCAGCACCTGTAGCCGTCGGGTCTCCATTCCCCGATTGTCCACGATTCGCGAACGATGTGTTCCGAATCGGCACGTGGACACGAACAATGCGAAGCACCTCTACTTGGGGTCATGAACACGTCGCCCGATCACACCCGCCTCGCGGTCGCGCGCCCGCAGCCGCCGGACGCCGCGACGGGCGCCCTGATGGCCGTCGCCGCGATGTCCACCGTCCAGCTCGGGCTGGCGCTGTCGGTACCGCTGATCGACCGGCTCGGCGCGCTGGGCACGGCCGGGCTGCGACTCGCGTGGGCGGGCCTGGTCCTGCTGGTTCTCGTCCGACCGCGCCGCCGCGACTTCACCGGCCGGGACCTGTGGGCGTGCACGATGCTGGGCGCGGTGAGCGGGGGCCTGATGCTGTTCTTCATGCTCGCCGTGGCGCGCCTGCCGCTGGGCACCGCCAGTGCACTGGAATTCCTCGGCCCGCTGGCGGTGTCCCTGTACGGCGCCGGCCGTGGTCGCAGGCGCTGGACCGCCCTGGCCGGCATCGGCGTCGTGCTGCTGACCGAGCCGTGGCATGCCGGGATCGATCCCCTCGGTCTCGGCTTCGCACTGGCCGCCGCGGCCTGCTGGGCGGCGTACATCCTGCTGACCCAACACGTCGGCGACCGGGTCACCGGCCTGAACGGGCTGGCCGTGTCCATGCCGGTGGCGGGCCTGGTCGCGATGCTCGTCGCCGCCCCCGCCGGGCTGGGCGAGGTGACCTGGCCGCTGTTGCTCATCATGCTGGGGCTGGCCGTGCTGAGCGCCGTACTGCCGTTCAGCCTCGAATTCCTCGCGCTGCGCCGGCTGAGCACCTCCGCCTTCGGGACCCTGATGAGCCTGGAGCCGGCCATCGCACTGCTGATGGGCCTGGTGGTGCTCGACCAGATCCCCGGTCCGATGCCCGCGGCCGGTGTCGTCCTCGTCGTGCTCGCCGGCATCGCCGTCACCCGCGCCGACGCCCGCACGACCCCGGCCCGCGAGCACGGGAACCTCGCCCCCACCCCGCTTCCCGGACCCACCGTGCACGAGGTACGCGCGGAGGTCTCCGGACACACCACGCCCGACCACGGGAACGTCCCTGCCCCCCGCGTCGCCCGTAGCTCGGCGACGCCGGCGGGTCCGGGTCCGGGGGTCACCCACCCCGGAGAGCACTGCGCCGACAGCCTCGGCTGATCGACCGCCGCGGACGACCTCCCCGCTGCACCGGACGGCGACACGGCGGAGGGCGACGGGACGGACGGCGATACCGTCACGGGCCCGTCCCCGCAGCCTCGTCCGGTGCGCGGATCCGGGCGCGGTGGGGGTCGTCCGACATCGCCCGGCCCGGCTTCCGGGTGTTTCCCGAGGTGTTTCCCGGCTCCACCACAGCGGTCGACAGCCACACCCTCGACATCCCGAGCAGCTTCCCCCAGCTTCGCCGCCGGCGCCCGATCGGCACGCTCGCCGGGCACGACGGCTCGGTGTGGGCGGTCGCCTTCCCCCGCCGGACGCGGACCCTGGTCAGCGCGGGCAGCGACGGCACGATCAGAATCTGGGACACCGACGTCGACAACAGCGCCGGCCGTATCCGCCGGGCGCTCGGCACTCCCGCGGATCACACACCATGACGAACTGCCTTGCGTTCCTTGCCGATCGCGGGCGGGGCTCGTCCGGCGACCGCGATCAGGGGCGGTCGGCGCCGGCCGCCGCCCCGGCCGCGACCGCGCGCGATCCGAATCGCGGATCGGGAGCAACCACCCCTGCGCGCACCGATGTTCGCCGCACCATGCGCCCCGGGTGATGCGCCACACTTCGGCCCGGGCCCGCCCTCCGTAACCGAACGGCGGGGCCCACCCGCGCTTCGCCCACGCCACCGAATCGGGCGAACCCGCGTACTTCGCACGGCTGTTGGCTCCGGCGGCCGTGGACCCGTACCCGGGGTCGGCCCCGGTGTTGCCCGTTGCCTGCGGCCGATTCAGCGGCGCGGACGGCCGCGCGTCGCCTCGGCGTGTGCCCGTTCGAAGAAGCTTCGGCCGCCCGGGTAGGTCCAGGGCAGGTGAAAGCCCTGGTGGTCGGTCGCCTCGAACCGCAGCGCGAGTTCGGACCAGCGCTGGGACCTGGCCAACGCGTAGCCCAGCGCGCTGTGGTCGGACAGGGCGCTGGGGTGGCGCGGCGAGGCGACCACGGGGTAGCGGTCGAGGGCGGTGTCGAGGTCCGTCTGTCGGGCGGCGGCCCGCCAGAAGTCGGTGTCGTCCGCGTTCCCGTCCCGGTTCATCCGCTGCGCGTACTCGATGTGCGCCTCGACGAGCAGGATCACCAGGGGCGAGCCGTCCGGCGCGTCGGCCGCGGCCTTGCGCGCGAACTCGTACATGTCGGTGTGCGATCCGCGCCATTTCTCGCACAGGTACTGCAACGCCGCGTCGTGACCGGCGCGATGCCGCGGATCGCGCTCGCACAGCGCCTGCCACCGGGCGTCGAACACGGCGCGCGAGACGCCGAGTCCGCGACACACGCGCAACCACGAGACCCACGGGGTGGGATCGTCCGACGCGGCCTCGGTCGCGAGCAGGCACGCGCGGTCGGCCTCGACCAACAGCTCGTGGAAGTCGGCGAATCGGCGTCCGCTGGTGAGGCTCGCCGGTTTGGCGCCGCGCGCGTTCCAGGCCGCACGCACCGCCGCCGCGGCCGCCACCACCAGCGGATCCGGCGACTCGGGCCGCTCGGTGCGCCATGTCCACAACCACTCCGGGTGCAGCGCCGCGACCTCGCCCAGCGCGGTCACGGCGACCACCCGACGTGCCCAATCCCGTCCCACCCGATTCAACAGCGCAGCAGCCGGCGCGAAGTCGCCGTCGCGCGCGAGACCTTGCGCGACGGCGCGGATCTCGTCGTCGTCCAGCGCGGCGTCCCACACCAACACGGGTGCCGGCGTGGCCGAACGCACCGACGTGAATCGTCCCCAGAGTGACATGGGCATGGATCCTATGCGCCTGCCTGACCCACCGTCAGGGGGAAAAGCGGAAGCCCCGGAGCACACCCGCCGCCCGCCGCCAGAACAGCCGCGTGCCACCGGGACTCGGCCGTGGCGCCCTTCCCTGCCCCCCGCTCCCCGCTCCCCGCTCCACCGCTCCGCCCGATTCCACCGATGCGCCCGACTCCTGCGGTCGACGTTCACGGCCGAGCAGCCGGACGGGGTGCCACCGGCCGCGACCCGGTACGAGAGGCACGACCTGTCCTCCACCGACGGGCACTCGTCCGTACCCGAGGTCACGCCCGCGATCGATCCGCCGTGGCAGGTGCGTACCGACTTCGACCCTCCCCACGCGATCGCCGCACGCCTCGGCGAGCCGGCGCGCAAGCATCCGGCAGCCGGCGCGATCCGGTGACCACCGTGCTCGGGCACGACACTCGGGCGAGATCGACCAGCCGGGCGGGTTCGCCCTGGACCGGCGGGATCGCCCGGGGTCGGCGACCGGGCAGTGCCCACCGGCGCGGGGGCGGGCCATGCCGGAGCGACCATGCCGAATCCGACCGCGGTCGAAGGCGACCACCCGGCGGTGGCAGCCGGGACGGGCACGCCCGATGGCAGTCGGGATGGGCGCGCCCGGGCCCTCGCCGACATGCCGGGTCTGCCCGCCACGGGCATCACCTTCGACGTCGCGCGTGAGGTCGGGGGGCCGGGTCGTCGTGCTCGCGGTGCCGCCGGCCGCGCCTCTCCCGTTCACCCGCCTCGGGCACGCCTTCGGCGACCGGCCGGGCCGGCCTCTTCGGGCTTCCCGACCACGGCCGCTCCCGACGTGGTGCGCGACGTCCGGGACGGGGCGGCCGGCGCCGAGGCCGACGTCGAACGCATCAAGGGTCGGCCGGGCCGGCTTCGACCGGCCGACCCTCCGCCCCGATGTCGTCCCCCGCAGCTCGACAACCGCCCGCCGGGGGCGACCCGGCCCGACGCTGCCGAGGGTGCGTCAATCCGTGGCACGGCAGGCTACGGGCTCAGAACGAGCCGCCGCCGTCACCGCCCCAGCCACCACCGCCGTCGCCGCCCCACCCGCCGAAGCCGCCGCCGCCGTCACCGCCGCCGAAGCCACCGAAGCCGCCGTCACCCATCCCGTCCGCGCCCGCGGCGTAGCCCATGTTCATGGACGCGCCGAGCGTGGTCCCGATCAGCAGGCCGGGCAGCAGCATGCCGCCGTACCAACCGGCCGCCCACGGCCCGTAGGCGGGGCCGGCCTCCCAATAGGGCCGGCGCCCACCGGGGGCGTCCACCTCGCGGATCGCCGGGTCGAGGCCGTCGTCCAGGCGCGCGGCGTCGGCCGCGCAGACCGGTACGTCCCGCTCGGCGCCGTCCGCCGGCGCCCAGCGCATGTCCCGCACGGACGGGCCGTGCCGCGGATCGAAGAAGCACGGCGGTCGGCGTTGCGGGAGCGGCGTACCCCGACGCCGGGCCTCCAGGGTCGCGAGGGCGAATCGCCCGTCGTCCAGTGCCTCGCTGACCGCACGCACGTCCGCGGGTTCGCGGGCCGCCGCCATGGCCGACTTCGCCCGCTCGTAGGCGTCGAGGGCGTTCGTCCATTCCGCGCGCATGCCGTCGTCGGAGTCGGCCGCACCCGGGTCGAAGGCGGCCCGTTCGAGCGTCTCGCCGTATGCGGTGATGTCCTCGTCCACCACGGGCCGCACCTGCTCCAGTTCCTCCCGGGCCCGGGCCACCCGGCGGGTACGGCTGCGCCTGCGCACCAGCAGGAGGCCGCCGACCCCGGCGGCGATCACGACCGCGACCACGGTGAGGCCGACCCAGGACGAGCCGCCGCGGTCGCCCGCGGGTGCCGGTCCCTGCCGCGCGTCGGCCACGGCCCCGTCCACGAAGGCGGTGAGCAGACCCGGCCCGTCGCCCTGGTGCGCGGCGAGCACGTCACTCTTGAGCGTGGCGAGCCGCGCCCGGGACATCACCGACGCATCGGCCGCGGCATCGAAGGTACGGCCCACCGCGACCGCGTACACCCCCGGTCGGCCCACCTGCTCGCGCAGGCCGGACAGTACCGCCGCCGGCGAACCGGCCGTCGCGAGCGGCGAGTCGGCCGGTACGGCGACCACGAAGACCGGCTTGCCGGACGACCGGATCCTGGCCCGCAACGCATCGGCGGTATCACCGGGCAGCACGTCCGCGGCTGCCGGAACGGTGTACACCGGATCGTCCCGCAGCGAGGCCGCGATCGTCCCGATGCCGCCGCCGGAGGCCGAGTGCGCGGGCGCCGACGCGAAGGCCAGGATCGCCAACACCAGCGTCAACCCGAGTACGGCCGCCCTCGACGGCAAAGACTCGTAACGAAATGCACCTTTCGTCATGTATTCAGGCTACTGCCGCTCCGCAGGCCGGCCGGGTGGGCGGCATGTACGGGCCACCGGCGCCCGGGCAGACGGCCGTACGAGCCACCGCCCGCCAGGGCAGGCGAGCACGTGCGGCCGGCCGGGTGGGCGGCGCGTACGGCCACCACCCACCCGCCCGGGTTCTGCCGGTGCTCAGCGCGGCTGTGCCGGGGACACCGAGGCCACCCGCCGGTCGTCGGGCCCGGCCTGACAGGTCACGTCGCGGGCCGGGAGCCGGCCGGTGACCAGGTAGGCGGTGGTCGCCTCGTCGGCGCACCGATTGCCGGAGTAGGTGTACACGCCGTGACCCTCGCCCCCGTCGACGGTGATCATGCGCGAGCCCTCGAGCGCGCGGTGCATCGACCGGGCCGCGACGAGCGGGGTCTGCGAGTCCCATTCGTTCTGCACGATGAGCGTGGGCACCCGGTTGTCCACGACGGTGAGCGGCTCGCGGGGTGCGTTCCAGAACGCGCAGGGTGTGATGCCCGACGTGTGGTCGCCGTAGAGCGGGTAGCGGATCGTGTCGAGCGCGGATTCCACCCGGTAGCGCCAGGGGTCGCTCGGCCACCGAACGTCGCCGCAGACCACCGACCACGTCCCGGATATGTCGGGCCCGTCCACGGACGTCCCGGGCAGTTCGGGGGTCGGCTCACCGGCTGCGGCCTGCTTCAGGATCACCACCCACTTCGCCGCTTCGGCGACGGTGGCGAACATGGGCCGGTAGTTGTCCCGTATCCGTGCGCCGTCCAGGGGGGTGGTGCCGACGACGATCGGCTCACGGTCCGCACGGGCGACCAGATCCCGGAAGGTCGCGGTGACCCGGGCCGGGGTGTCGCCGAGGTGATAGGTGTCGGAGCGTTCGGCGGTCCACTGCGCCCACCGCCGGAAATTGGCCTCGCCTTCCGAGCCCCAGATGCGGAACATCTCGCGCCACATCCGGTCGGGGTCGACCGCGCTGTCGAGCACGAAGCGGTCGGCACGGGAGGGAAACAGTTGTGTGTAGACCGCGCCGAGGGCGGTGCCGTAGGACACGCCCAGGTAGGAGATCCTCCGCTCGCCCAGCACCGTCCGGATCACGTCCATGTCCCGGGCCGTGTTGCGGGTGGTGATGTACGGGAGCAGATCACCCGCACGCGCACGGCACTTGTCCGCGACCGTGCGGGCCCAAGCGACGTTCGAGTCGAACGTGCGGTAGGGGCGCAGAAGGGTCCCTTCCTCGCGGGTGAGGCCGCACCGGACGGGAGTGCTGCGGCCGATGCCGCGCGGGTCGAAGCCGATGCGGTCGTAGCGGTCCTTCACCGGTTGCGGCAGGGTGGCGTCCATCTCCCAGGGCAGGCCGAGCCCGGGGCCGCCGGGACCGCCGGGGTTGAGCAGCAGGACACCGTGTCGCTCGGCCGGATTCGCCGCCTTGATCCGGGAGATCGCCACGTCGATGGCGCGACCGGTCGGATTGCGGTAGTCCAGCGGCACCCGGACGGTGGCGCACTCGAAGGAGGCGGGCGTATCCGCGCCGCAGCGCTGCCAGTTCGGGTGTTGTCGCGCGTAGGCACCGAGGTCGCCCGACTGGTCGGCCGGGACCGGGGCCGCGCCCGCGGTCCCGGCGGCGAGGGTGGGCGTGAGGCCGGCGATGACGGCAACGGCGAGCAGCGGGGCGAGCCGACGCCTGCGCAACCTTCCGAATCTCGACCGAATACCCGGCGCGGCAAGGGAGTTCGTGGAATCACGTCGAACGCGAGATTGTTCCTGTGATCGCATGCCAGGGAGGCTACGAACCCGGAACGGGACCCACCTCATCCGCGGGCACGAGGGACTCGGGTACCGGGCCGCAGACCGAAACGCGCCGCACATCCCCCGCCGGGAGCAGGACTTCGGTACCGGAACATGGCCGGCAACCGGCACCTGCGATCGAGGGCCACGGTCGACCGGAGGATCGACGCCCGCGCCGCCGAACCCCTGACATCATGACGCCCGACCCATGCCCAACCGAGACCGCCGAGCCGTCCATACACCCCACGCAACCCCACCGACACGAGCCACCGCGCAACACCCCAACTACCGCGGCCTGCACGCAATATGACCCGGCGACCCGCCCAAGGACGCAACGCGGTCAAACTTCCGCCCCCCATGCGCCCCGCACCCGCACACCCCCGCTCCCCCACACACCACCGGACCGCTCGCGCGCACGACCTACTGCGGACGTTCGGCCGAGACGGTCACCCGACGCCGCCGGGGCAGGCGTTCGCCGAGACGGCCGGATCGCTTTGACCTGTAGTGGCCTTCGTCGCTCAACTCGCATACTGGTCCGATGAGTCCGATCTCCGCACACCATCGGTTTCGGGATCCACGGAGCACGAAGTACGACTTCCTCACGTCCGTTCTCGTGCGCTGCCCCACCTGCGACAAGGCCGCGCACGTCGTACCGGGGCCGGAGCTGGTCGGAGTGCTCGATCCGGACCTCTTTTCGCCAAGACGTCTGGTCTGCCGGAACTGCGGGACTGCGATGAAGCGGGGCCCCGGATCCGTGGCCTTGCACCGGGATCCGAACGAACCGGCGACCGACCCCTATTTCGGCGTCCGCCTGTGGCTGCAGACCGAAACCCGGCACGGGTGGATATGGGCCTACGACCTGGAACACCTGGACCTGATCAAACGATTCGTGCAGGCGTCGCTGCGCGAGGGGATTCCCTGGCGCGATCACGGCCGGAAGATGACCGTAGTGGCCCGCCTGCCTGCTTGGATGCAGCAGACCAGGAACCGCGAGGAGGTGCTGCGGGCCATCGCACGCATCCACGCCTCACTGCTCCGGAGCTGACCCAGGAACACTGATTCGCCGAGAAGTTGCCCACTCTTGGCCTGTCCATCGGGGACGCGCTACCCGCCCAGCGCGGCAAGCTCCGCGAGCACCTCGAGCTGTAGGTGCACTGCGGCCAGGCCCGGGCGAACACCTACTTCGCCGGACCTGGTCGCCCTGCATATGTGCCGCATGCCGCTGGAGATCTGGCGTCGTGAAGCCCTGAGGACCGCATCGCATAGCCGACCGTCGCGGAACCCGAGGCCCCGAGGCGTCCTCGTCGAACGCGAGCGGGTCACCGCAGCCCGACGTGCTACACACAAATACCGCGAGAGAGGCGGCCATGGACCAAGGCACCCGAAGCGAGCTTGTCGGCCGGCTGGCCGAGGCGGTGGGGTCCGTCACAACCGCGCATCCACTGCGGGTGGCCATCGATGGGCCGCCCGCCGCCGGCAAGACCACGTTGGCCGACGAACTCGCCATCGTCCTGCGCGCGGCGGGTCGTGACGTCATCCGCGCGACCATCGACGACTTTCTCTTCCCCCGTGCACAGCGCTACCGACGCGGCCAGTACTCGGCCGAAGGCTGCTACTTCGACGCCCACGACCGCGCCGCGCTGTGTCGGGTTCTGCTCGACCCGCTGGGACCGGGCGGAGACCGCAGGTTTCGACACGAGGTCTACGACAGCGATACCGACACCCCACTGTCACCGCCGGCTATGACGGCCCCCGCTGACGCCGTACTGCTCTTCGACGGCGTGTTCCTCCTGCGCCCGGAACTCATCGACCGGTGGGATCTGCGCATCTTCGTGTCCGTCCCCTTCGAGAAGACGGTAGACCGCGCCCGGAACCGAGGCATGGCGCCGGCCGGATCCACCGCTGACGCCACCGAAATCGACCGGTCCTGGCACAACCGCTATATCCCATCCCAACGGCTCTACTTCGCCGACGCCCAACCGATCGACCACGCCGACGTCATCGTCTACAACGACGATCTCCAGCGGCCGGCCTGGGAAGTCCGACGGAACTGATCGATACACAGGATTCGCCAATTGCTCCCGCCGCCCTGGTACAGCAGCCGCGCTACGGATGCGTCGCGGACCGACGCTGGAGTTCCAGTGGGTCCTCGACCGAACCGAGTGCTTACCACTGACTGCTGTACCGATGTTCCCCACGGCCCGCACCGAATCCGCACCCACGCCCCGCCGCACTCCGCCCGCTCGAGCGCACCCCACCCGCACGCCGCCGACCACCTGCCGTCGCCCACGCACTCCCGCCGCCGCCCCCGCCTCCCCATGCGTCGCCCGCCCGCCCGGCCGGGCGTCGGACGCCCGCGCGTCGCCGGCGCGTGACCTCACGCCCGGGCGCGCAGCGTGCCGCCCGGCAGCCGCAGCAGCCGTTCGGCCGTTGCGATGGCCATGTCGTGCAGGGCCGGGTGGTCGAACGGGGTGTCGTCGTTGCTGTACGCGCCGAGGCCGTCCACGTTGACCAGGATGTGCAGGGCGACCGCGAGCGGATCGTCCGTGGTGAACTCACCCGCACGTACGCCCTCGTCGACGAGCGCGGTGAGGGCGTCGCGGGTGAGTTCCTCCTGGCCTCGGACCGCCGCGCGCAGGCCGGGTTTGAACCGGCTGACGTGGCGTGCGTTGAGCCACAGCCGGCCGAGGTCGACGTACTCGCCGTCGGTCAGGCGCGTCAGGAAGCGGGCGAGTCGATCGATGGGGGCGAGCCCGGCCTCCGCATCCGGGAGCAGCGACGCGCGTTCCTTGGTCGCGGCGTGGGTGAAGGCCTCGCTCACCAGGTCGTCGGCGGCCGGGAAATAGTGGCCGATGAGTCCGGGGCGCACACCGAGTTCGTCGGCGACGCGTCGGAGCGTGATGCGTTCGAGTCCCTCTTCGAGGGCGATCCGCGCGGCGGTGTGCACGATCTCGGCACGGCGTTCCTCGGGCATCTTGCGAACCCGCGGCGCCGGGGGGCTTGACGTCATACCGACCACCCTATTGGATGTGTGGCCAATACCCCATTGGCCAAGAGACCAATAGCAGTGGTTGCTAGTGGTGTGACCCCGAGAGGTCTCGACGTATGAACCACGCACTCCCCGCCCCGGCGCCCGACACATACGCCGGCAACCAGGCGGGCCGCCCGGAGACCCGGGGCATCGACCAGGTCCCCGAGGCCGAGCGCCACGGGCGACCGCGCGAACTCTTCGCCATCTGGGCCGCCCCGAACGTCAGCTACCTGAGCTTCGTCGTGGGCGCGGCGTTGATCCTGATGGGACTCTCGCCGGCCCAGGCCATCGGGGTCACGCTGGTCGGCAATCTGTTGTGGATCTGTACGGGCGTCATCGCCGTGAGCGGCCCGGCCGCCGGCACGAGCGGATCGGTCGTCTCCCGCGCCATGTACGGCGTGCTGGGCAACCGGGTCGTCCTGGTCCTCACCGGATGGCTCATCGCATCCGCCTACCTGGCCCTGAACTGGTCGGCCGCCTCCGTCGCGGGCATCGGCCTCGCCAAGCGGCTCGGCCTCCCCGACAACGCCGCGGTCGAGGCCGTGATCGTCTGCGCGATCGCCGGCGGCACCCTGCTCATCGCGATCTTCGGCCACGCCACGATCGTGCGCCTGTACGCCGCGCTCAGCGCCTTCCTCACCCTGGTCTTCGTCGTCGTGACCGGCTACGTGCTCGCCAACACCGACTGGTCCTACGCCCCCGCCGAACCGCTGCGCGGAACCGCCCTGTTCGCCACCCTCACCGCGGGCTTCACCATCGTCGCCTCCTCCCCCCTGTCCTACAGCAACAGCCCGGACCTGGCCCGCTACCTCCCGCGCGACAGCAACCCCCTCGCGATCGCCGGCTGGACGGCCCTGGGCGCATACCTGCCCAGCGTCGTCTTCACGAGCGTCGGCGTCCTCGCGGCCACCACCCTGGACATGAGCGACCCGCAACGCGCCCTGGAGAGCATCCTCCCGGGCTGGTTCATCCCCCTGTTCGTCATCGCGGTCGTCGCCAACACCATGGCGAACAACGGCATGACCGCCTACAGCGCCGGTCTCTCCATCCAGTCCGTCGGCGTCCGCCTCGCCCGGATCCCGGCCGTCGTCATCATCGGCGTCCTGGGCACGACCATGACGCTCTTCGCGACCCTGGTCTTCGACTTCCTCACGAGCGTCAACACGATGCTCGAACTCGTGGTGGTCGTCACCGGTCCGGCCATGGCGGTCGCCGTGACCGACCTGCTCCTGCGCCGCAACCGCTACGACGGATCCGCCCTTCTCGCGGCACGACGCGACGGCCCGTTCGGGTACCGCGGCGGCGTGCACGTGGCCGGCGTCCTCGCCATCACCGTCGGCGGCCTCACCGCCGCGATGTGCGTGACCACGAGCTTTTGGACCGGCCCCCTGGCCACGGTCACGGGCGACCTCGACCTGGCCATCCCGGGCGGGATGCTCACCGCCGCGGCGATCTACTGGGGCGTGGCCCGCGCCATGCGATCGATCCCGCGCGCATGACCCGCACCCCCGCCGCACGCGACGCACGCGACGCCCGAGCCATCCGCGTCACCGCCGGGTCCGGGCCGGCCGCGAACGCCCCGATCACCACCCCCATACCGGTCCCGACCCCGACCCCGAAAGCGAACCACCCCGTGCACGCCGACGTCATTGTGCTCGCCCGACACGTCGAACACCTCCACCCCGATCCCGATCCGAAGACGGGCACACACCCGGCCCCGGCCCCGCTCTCGGACAGGGACACGTGGGGCCACACGACGGATGCGACCGCCGGGTCGTCCCCCTCGAACGCGGTCGCGATCCACGACGGCCGCATTCTCGCCGTCGGCGACGCCGCGACCATCGCACCGCTTCGCGGCCCCGCCACGAGCGTGTACGAGTTCCCGGAGGCCACCATCCTGCCGGGCCTGGTCGACGTACACGCCCACCCGGTCTGGGGGTCGATCTCGATCGGGAGCGGCGTCGACCTGTCCGGCGCCGCCACCCTCGACGAGGTATGCCGACTCCTCGCGCCGGCCGCGGGCACGCACCCCGAGGACGCGTGGATCACGGGATACGACCTCGACGTGAACGCGTTCCCCGGCGAGCCGACCGGCGCCGTGCTCGGGGAGCGTTTCCCCGGACGCGCCGTCTCGCTGATGACCCGCGACGCACACGCGCTCGTCGTGAGCCCCCGCGTCGTGGAACTCGTCGGCCTCACCGGGCGCGAGACTTTCACCGACGCCTCCTCGATCGAGGTCGGCCCGGACGGCCGCCCCACCGGATACGTGGTCGAACTCCAGGCAATGGACCTGGTGTTCGCGCACTACCCCGACGTACCCGTGCCCACCGCCGCCGCGTACGTGCGGCGCGAACTCGAACGGCTGGCCCGCGGCGGCCTCACCGGCCTGCACGCCCTGGACTTCGCCGACCCCTCCGAGGCCGTCTACCGACACCTCGAACAACACGGCGAGTTGCCGGTGCGCATCCGCTGCTCGCCCCTGGTGGCGGCCGACTCGGGCCCGGACGCGTGGCAGCACGTCGCCGATCTCCAGGGCCTGTGCGGTCGGCGCTGGCACGTCGAGGGGGTGAAGTTCATGCTCGACGGGACCGCGGACAACGGCACGGCCTGGTTCGAACGCCCGGACACGCACGGCGAGAACTGCGAACCGCTGTGGCGCGACGTGGACGCCTACCGCACCGCGATGCGGTTCTTCGTCGAGCGCGGCATTCCCACCGCCACCCACGCGATCGGCGACCGGGCCGTGCGCTTCGCGCTCGACGTCATCGAGGAGATCGGACCGGTCCCCCGAGCCCCGCATCGCATCGAACACGTCGAGTCCATCCCCGACGACCTCCTCGGCCGCTTCGCCGAACTCGGCGTCGTGGCAAGCCTGCAACCCGCGCACGCCACCCGACACACCCGCGGCGACGGCACCGACAACTGGTCGCGGCGCATCGGACCCGACCGCGCCGCGCACGGCTGGCGCACCCGCGACCTCGTGGACCACCACGCCGTCGTGGCACTCGGCTCCGACTGGCCCATCGGCCCGGGAGATCCGCGCGTGGGGCTCGCCGACTGCCAACTGCGCCGCCCCGTCGACGAACCGGGCACCATGCCGGTACAGCCGGAGCAGGCGCTCACGGCACGCGAGGCGTACGCGGGCATGACGCTCGCCGCCGCCCACGCCGCCGGCGCCTCGCACCGACTCGGCCGCATCGCCCCGGGGTACCTCGCCGACCTCACCGTCCTGGCCGCGAACCCGCTCGACCTCACCCCCGAGGCCCAGGCCCGCAATCCCGTGTTCGCCACGGTCGTCGACGGCGACGTCCTGCTGCACCCCCACCTCCCCGAGGACCGCCCGTGACCGCCGCACCGAGCCCCCACCCCGAACCCCGAACCCGCCTGCACATCACCACCGCCGGCGACCCCCGCACCCGCGGCATCGCCCGCGGGCAGGCACTGCGCGCGGGCATCCACGGGACAATCGAGACCTACGACCGGCTCTTCGCGCTCGGCGGCATCACCCCCGAGCTGGTCCACGACCACGCCGACCGCGCCCTGAACACGATCGACGCCTTCCGCCCCGGCGCCCGCGCCGAGATCGAGGGCATCGCCGCCGGCGCACACGTGCCGACGTGGCACATCGCGGCCCTGAACGCCCGCACCGAGATCCTCGCCCACAGCACGACCGTGCCGCCGGGCGAATGCACCACCGTGGTACGCCGGTTCGACCGCGCAGTGGCCCCCGCCGCGCCCACGTTCGGCATCCAGACCTGGGACTGGCATGTCGAACTCGCCGACCACTGGCACACGTTCGCAGCGCGCGGCGGCCGGCACGACGTGGTCGGGCTGACCGAACACGGCATCCTCGGCAAGATCGGCATCAACAGCGCCGGCCTCGCCTTGCACTTCAACATCCTGGGCCACGTGCGCGACGGGGTCGGCGGCATCCCCATGCACGTATTGGCGGCGATCGTCCTCGAAGAGGCCGCCGACGTCACCGAGGCACTGGAGATCGTCCGCAGCGCCCCGATCGCCTCCTCCGGATCGTTCGCGCTGTTCGATCCGTCACGTGCCGTCCTCCTGGACCTGAGCCCCGCGGGCGTCTTCGAGATCGAACCCGAGAACGGCGTCCTGCTGCGCACCAACCACTTCCTCACCCCGATACCCGCGGCGAACGAGAAGACCTGGCTCTACCAGCCCGACTCGACCGAGCGCCGCGACTTCGTCCAGGCCCGCCTCGCCCGCCGCGGCGCACCGAACACGCCCGACGAACTGGTGGACCTGCTGGTCACCGGGGCGGGCGAACCACCCGTGACCTGCGTCGCCGATCCGGACAAACCGCTCGGCCGGCGTTGGGCCACGCTCGCCACCGTCATCCTCGAACCCGCCACCCGTACCGCGACCATCCTCGACGGCACCCCCGCCGACGCCGCCTCCGGAACCTGGCGCAGCCTCACGGCGTGACGCCTCGGGGCGCCGCGAGGGTCACCCGAACGACCGCGGACCCGGCCGCCCACGGCCGGGTCCGCGTCGTCACACCTGTGGCGCCGCCGTCGAGGACCGCTGGAGCGGGGTCGATCACGGTGTCGACGGTCGGCGGACCGCCGCACCCGCGCCCGCCGAGGGCACGTCCAGGTGTGCCGGCGGTCGACCCGATGGCGCCAGGTGTGCCGGTGCAGCACCTGGCGTCGGGCCCGCTCGCCGAGCGCGGTGCGCAGCGGTTCGTCGGCGAGGCCACGCATCCACGCGGTCACGCGGTCACGCGGTCACGCGTTCACGCGGTCACGCGGTCACGCGGTCACGCGGTCACGCGGTCACGCGGTCACGCGGTCATGTGTAGCCATGCAGCCGGCGCGACGCGGTCGCGGGCGTCTCCCCGGTCGGCGGGGACCACCCTCTCCCGGCCCCGCGCCTTCCGCACGATGCGCGACGCGTGCCGCGCGACGCGTGCCGCGCCCCCTGTTTCAGGACAACGTCCTGATCACGTTCTCGGTGACGACCCGCACCCGCCGATCCAGCGGAAGCACGCGTGGCCAGTCGACCGTGGCGGCGGTGAAGACCGTGCCGCCGCGGGTGTACAGGCCCAGGGTCGCCGCCCGCACGCCACCGCCGCCGTCCTCCCGTACGGCGTGGTACCAGCCGGCGGCCGGGTCCGTGGGGAGTTCGGCGACGCCCAGGATCGTGAAGTCGACCGGCGCGCCGTCCTCGCCGGTGGCCACGGCCGTTCCCCGCGCGTCGCGGCGCAGCGCGGCGCCGTCGCATTCGTAGCCGACCAGGGCGTGTTCGGCGCCGAGGAGGTCGCCGTCCCGCAGCCCGGTGCCGGCGAAGAGCGGGTGGTGGGCGTGTTGCACGGTGAAGCCCAGCGGCGTTCGCGGGCCGAGCCAGTGGCCGCCGCCGTTGCGGTAGCTGACGCCGATCAGGCTGTTCTCCGGTTCGCTCTCCCACCAGTGGTCGGGGGCACCGCGCAGCCCGTCGGGATCCGCGCCGAGCACGGCGCCCGGTGGGAACTTGGTGCACGCCAGGGCCGTGCCGTCCTCGGCGACCGTGACGCGCCACCAGCAGGTGTTCGCGCCGAAGACGGCGATGTTGCCGCCGCGGTCGCGGAAGGCGGTGACGTGTCGGCGGGTGGGGGCGCTCCAGTACTCGTCGTGGCCGGCGGAGAGCAACAGCCGGTATCCGTCCAGGATTTCCGGCGTGGTGTGCAGGTCCAGGTCGGTGCAGTAGTCGATCGTGTGGCCGTTCGCCTCCAGCCATGCGATGAAGGGCGCGTCCCAGTGCGCGAACGTCTGGCGCGGGGTGCGCGGGTCATGGGCGTCCGGCCGGCCCTTGACCGGCCCGCCGATGCCGCCGCCGGGGCGGCGCAGGTCGACGATCCTGGTGCCGCCGGGCGGCGGCGTCGCCCGGTGGTGGATCGAGCGGTACAGGCAGCCGCCGCCGCTCTCGTTGTAGGCGTGGTAGGTGAAGATCGGCACCTTGTAGAGGATGCGGGCGGCGGGCACCCGGGGCGTGACCACGAACAACATCCGCCCCGCGCGTGCGTCCACCGCCTCGGCGCTCTTCGGGGCCGGTTCCGGCGGCCCGTCGGCGTCCGCGCGCAGGATGGCCAGGTACACCCCGGAGGGCCAGTCCGCGGGCACCGGGAAGTCGTGGCCGGGCCAGTCCCAGTCCTCGTCGTGCCGGCGAGCGGGCGCATGGCTGCCGTCCGCCTCCAGGGCGGCCATGTGACGCAGCGTGACACCGCATCGGTACACATCCACCCGGAAGCGACGGGCGCGGGTGGACACGTGCAGCCGAAGGGTGTCCCCGGCGCGGACGCCGGGCCGGGCGGGATAGCCGTCGACGGCCGGTGCGGCCGTCCTGGCGGCGGTGTCATGGTGCGGATCGGGCATGGGGCGGCTCCGCGGGGCGCTCGAACGACGATCGGCCCGGGTCGGCCGGGTGACCAGGGCTGCCTATCAGGATTCGCGTGCCCCATGCCATGCCGAGCGCGGAATCCGGCCACCGGGCGGACCGCGGCGGCCGTCCCGGCGGGAGAGCGGGGCGCGCCGACCGCACGCGACCCGCCGTCGCCTGCCGTCGCTTGTCGTCACCGGAAACGAACGGGGCTGCGCCACCGAGGAGTTGCCGGGCGAGCCACGGGGGCCCCAGGCGCACCGAACCCGCGTTCCGCCGCCCCGCGCAGCCGGCCGTACGCACCGCCTCGACCCCGACCACCCGCCGGCCGCGCACACTCCGCCGAGAACCCGCACACGATCATCGTTTCGACAACCGATCGGATGGCCGATCCCATCGGGCGTTGTTACGCTTTCCAGGCGTCGTTCGACGTATCCCCCAGCCCTTTGCCGCGCGCCTGCCGTGGTCGTGCCGAGGTGTGCGGACGAGGAGGGAATCTCATGCGCCCTGCACAGCTCATTCGCTCCTTCGAGCAGATCACCACCGACCGGCTCGGCTCGGACCGACCCGTGGTCACCCTCTTCAGCGGCGGATTGGACAGCAGTTACCTGCTGTACCGGCTCCGCCGCGGCGGCTTTCGCGAGATCCACGCCGTCAGCATCGACCTGGGCGAGGACGAGAGCAGCGCGGCGAAGCATGCCATCACCGACCGCCTCGGGGTGCGGCTGCACATTCTCGACGGACGGCAGGCATTCGCCGAGGAGTTCGTGCGTCCCGCGATCACCGCGCAGGCCGTGTACCTGGACACCCACCCGGTCAGTTCCACGCTCAGTCGCCCGCTGATCGCACGACTGGCCGTGCGGACGGCCCGCGAGTTGGGTGCCTGCGCGGTGCTGCACACGGCCAACCGCTCGCAGAACACGCTGCGCCGGCTCAACGGGGCGCTCGCCCTGCTCGGCTTCGACGGGTGGTACGGCAGCCCGTACGACCTGGAACCGGTCGATCGGGAGCGAAAGATCCGCGAACTCAAGGAAATCGGTCTGGACGAGTTGAGCGATCGCGTGGTCAGCGGCGACTCCAACCTGTGGTGTCGCGAGTTCGAGTCGGGAATCCTGGACGACCCCGAAGAGCACTGCGTGCCCGAGCACATGTACCGGTGGAGCGCGATCCGCGACACGGGCGACAACGAGCGCATCGAGATCGGATTCGTCCACGGGGTGCCCCGGTCGGTCGACGGCGTGGAGATGCCGATGGTGGAGTTGATCGCCGCGCTCAATCGTCGGGTCGGTGCCTTCGGCATCGGCCGCTATGCCGGTCTCGAACACCTCGACGACGGCGAGAAGGTCCTGGAGATCCGCGAGATGCCCGCCGCCTGCCTGCTGTTGCGCTCCTATCGGCAGGTGGAGTCGGCGACCCTGGCGGCGGAGACCATCCGCGAGAAGATGCACCTGGAGCAACTGTGGGTGCGGGAAGCGCTGGAGGGCCGCTGGTTCGGTGAACTGCGGGGCGCGGTCCAGTCGTTCATGGACTCCTGCGCGGAGCACACGACCGGTTCCGTCGAGTGGGCGCTGCGCGTCGGTGCGGCCGACACCCGTGGCGTGCACGCGGGTCGACCCACCTACGTGCGCGATCGCGAAGCGTGGGAGAAGGAGTCGATCCGGGCCGAGAGCAGTGCGTACACGTGCGGCTACACGTGTACCCGAGGCGCCGCGTACAGCGGGGTTTGAGCCGCCGCCGATCGGAGGGACCCGCCCATGCTGCACACGACCGTTCCCCCCGCGCACGCCCCCGTCGACGTGGCCGCCTGCCTCCGTCACGCGCGCTCCGCATGCCTGCGCAGCGGCCCACCGCGGCTGGTCGGGGTCGAATTGGAATGGCTCGTCCAGGACGTCCGCGATCCCGCGCTGCCCGTCGACGAGGCCCGCCTGGCGGGGGTGCTCGAAGCGTGCGCCCCCGGGCTGAGGCTGCCGCTGGGCACGGCCGTCAGCCGTGAGCCCGGCGGCCAGGTGGAGCTCGGCTCGCAGCCCGCCGACTCGCTGACCGCGTGTGTACGGAATGTGCGCGAGGACCTGCGAACGGTACGCGCCGCACTGGCGTCGGTCGGCTACCGCACGGCCGGGTACGGCGTCGATCCCTGGCGCGAGCCCGCCCGCACCCTGGTGCACCTGCCGCGCTACACCGCCATGGAGCGCCTGTTCGACCGTTGCCATCCCTGGGGCCGGTTCATGATGGGCGCCTCGGCCTCGGTACAGGTGTGCGTGGACGCCGGCACCGAGGACCCCGGTCCGTTCGGCCGGCGCCGGCGGTGGCGCCTGGCGCACCTGCTCGGACCGGTGCTGGTCGCCGCCTTCGCCAACTCCCCGATGTTCGAGGGGCGCCCCACGGGCTGGCGGTCCACGCGCCAGGCCATCTGGGCCCGGCTGGATCCCGGCCGCACGCTCGCGCCGCTCCCGGGCCCCGGCACGGACCTGCGCGACGCATGGGCACGCTACGCCCTCGACGCCTCCGTGATGTGCGTGCGCGCCCACGACGAGGACCCGTGGGTCATGCCCGTGGACCTCACGTTCCGCCGGTGGATCGAGGACGCGGGCCGGAACACGGTCGGCCGCCCGCCGACGCTGGAGGACTTCGAGTACCACCTCGGCACGCTGTTTCCTCCCGTACGTCCCCAGGGATACCTGGAACTGCGCATGATCGACGCCCAACCCGGCGACGACGGCTGGCTCGTGCCGCTCGCGGTGGTGGCCGCGCTCTTCGAGGACCCGGTGGCCGGCCGGGCCGCCGAGCGCGCACTCGCCCTGCTCGACGCCCCTCCGGGACCCCCGCCGCGCAACGGGCTGTGGCGGCGCGCCGCACGCCGGGGAATGGCCGACCGGCCCCTCCGACACGCCGCGCAGTCCTGCCTCACCGCCGCCTCGGCCGCGCTCGGCCGCCGGGGATCTCCGGAACTGCAGGACCTGGTCGACGAGTTCACCGACCGCTACGTCGCCCGGGGCCGATGCCCGGCCGATGATCTGCTCGACGCGAGCGAACCGGCCCGCGCCCGGCACACGCCCCGTCCGGAAGGAGCACCGACATGGCCGGCGTGACCGCCGCCGTCGTCCAGATCGGCGGGTACCTGTTCGACACCCCCCGCACCCTGGCCAAGGCACACGACGTCATCGCCGAGGCGGCCCAGCGCGGCGCGCGCGTCGTCGTGCTCCCGGAGGCATACCTCGGCGGCTACCCCAAGGGCCTGACGTTCGGCGTCACGGTCGGCGCCCGAACCACCCCCGGCCGCGAGGAGTTCCGCCGCTACTTCGAATCGGCCGTCACCGTCCCCGGCCCCGAGACCGACGCCCTGGCCGCGCTCGCCCAGGACCTGGGCATCCATCTCGTGGTCGGCGCGATCGAGCGCTGCGGCGGCACGCTCTACTGCGTCGCGTTGTTCCTCGGGCCCGGCGGATTCCTCGGCAAGCACCGCAAACTGATGCCGACCGCGGGGGAGCGGCTGATCTGGGGCATGGGCGACGGCTCGACGATGCCGGTGATCGACACCGGCAACGGGCGGGTGGCGGCTGCCATCTGCTGGGAGAACTACATGCCGCTGTTCCGCACCGCGATGTACGCCAAGGGCGTCGACCTCTGGTGTGCGCCCTCCGTCGACGACCGCGAGAGCTGGCAGGTGACGATGCGTCACATCGCGGTGGAGGGACGCTGCTTCGTTCTGTGCGCCAACCAGTACCTGGTCCGGGCCGACCTGCCGTCCGACGTCCACCCCGTGCAGGGCGAGGATCCGGGCACGGTCCTCATCGACGGCGGCAGCGTGATCGTATCGCCGCTCGGCGAGGTGCTCGCCGGCCCGCTGCGCGGCGGCGAGGGCATCCTCACCGCCGAACTCGATCTGGACGACCTCGCGCGCGCCCGCTTCGACCTGGACACGACCGGCCACTACGCCCGCCCCGACGTCTTCACCCTCGTCGTCGACGACCGCCCCAAGCCCGGCGTGGGCCCTCCGCCGTAGCCGGCGGCCGGGCACGCGGGCGACGACCCACGACGGCGAACGGGCGGCCCCGACGAAATCGGGGTCGCCTTCGACGTCGCCCCGGCCGCGTCGGTTGCCCGCACAGGGGCGACCGACGGCCCTGTCCGTCGGCACGCCGCCGGTCGGCAACGCCGCCGAGTGCGGGCGCCCGCGCCCGCCGCCCGATCGCGGGACGACTCGGTCGGGACCGGGGTGAGCCGGGGCAATCGCACCCGGTCCCCCGCCGGTTCGACCGGCTTCGAGGCTGTCGGTCGACCGACCCGCCTGCGCCCGTACACCACTTGCGCCGCAGTCCGGGAGGTCAGCGCATTCGTCGGCGGGCCTGCCTCAGTTCGCGGTCGACGGCCCAGGCGTCGCCGACCGGCCCGAGATGGCCGAGCTTGTCGGGGTTGCTCACCCCGTGGATGCTCTGGACCCGCCCGTCGAGCACTTCGAGGACCAGGGTCTGCAGGATCCTGCCGTCCCGATCGCGCAGGATCGCGCCGGGGCGGTCGTTGATCTCGTGCGGCTCCAGGGTCACCTCGATCCGGAGCAGCCACGGGAAGACCCTGCCCAGCAGCCGGGCCACGTTCTCCGCGCCCAGGACCGTCCTGGCCAGCTGCGGGGCCCTGCCGCCGCCGTCCCCGACCAACTGCACGTCGGCGGCCAACAGATTTCGGAGCCCGTCCACGTCGCCGTTCTTCAGCGCGTCGAAGAACCGGGCCGCCAGTTCCTGCCGCTCCCGACGGTCCGCTTCGAACCGTGGCCGCCCGGCCTGCATGTGCCGCCGCGCCCGCACCAGCAGCTGGCGGCATGCCGATTCCGAACGCCCCACCGCCGAGGCGACGTCCTCGAACCCGAAGGCGAACACCTCCCGCAGCACGAACACCGCCCGCTCCAGCGGACTGAGCCGCTCCAGCAGCAGGAGCGCCGCCATGGACACCGAGTCGGCCAACTCCACCGACCGTGCCGGATCCTGATACGGATCGTTCAGCAGCGGCTCGGGAAACCACGGCCCGGCGTATTCCTCGCGCCGGACGCGGGCCGAGCGCAACACGTCGATCGAGATCCGGGTCACCACGGCCGACAGGAACGCCTTGGTCGAAGTGGGCCGCGTCGGCGAACCGTCGAAGCGCAGCCACGTCTCCTGCACCGCGTCCTCGGCCTCGCTCACGCTGCCCAGGATCCGGTAGGCGATCGAGAACAGCAGCGGCCGCAGCTCCTCGAAGTCCTCGACTTTGCTCACGCCGACTTCCCTTCCCCGCAGCCCTCTCGCCCGGTCGTACGCGCCGACGCGGGCGGGTTGTCGTTCTCGGCCGGTCCGCCGGCAGTTCACCTTGGGGTCCGTCTTCGATCCCGCGTCGGGCTCCGAGACGCGGGATCGAAGACAGACCCTAGTGCCGCGCCCGGTGATCCGCGCCCGATCCCGGGCTCGTTGCCCGCGCGGGTGACGGTCAGTGGAACTGCCCGACCTCGTAGTCGCCGGCCGGCTGCCGGGTGATGACGTTCAGCCGGTTCACCATGTTCATGAAGGAAACCATGATCACCAGGGCGATCAGCTGCTCCTCGTCGTAGTGCTTGGCGGCAGCCGCCCACACCTCGTCGGTGACCCCGCCGGCCCCGTCCGCGACCCGGGTTCCCTGCTCCGCCAGTTCCAGTGCGGCCCGCTCGGCCTCGGTGAACACCGTCGCCTCCCGCCACGCCGCCACCAGGTTCAGCCGTACCGCACTCTCGCCGGCCGCGCCGGCGTCCTTGGTGTGCATGTCGATGCAGACGGCGCAGCCGTTGATCTGACTCACCCTCAGTGCCACCAGTTCCTGCGTCGCGGCCGGCAGCGGCGAGTCCTTGATGGCCTTGCCCGCCGACATGAGGTACTTGAAGACCTTGCTGTCGGTGGCGCCGCCGAAGAAGTTCAGTCGCGCGTCCATGATGTGCTCCCTCGTGGTCGTCGATGGCTACACCCCCTGAGACGAGGCAGCCGAACCTCCTGTGACACGGACCGATGTGACCCACATCTCCCACCCCGGCACCGGGCCCGGAGAGCTGTGCCGGGACGCGTACTTCCCGGATCACGCGGTCGGCCAGGGTCCGGCGATCCTGCTCGGCTGTGCGAGCGCACCGAGGCGGTGCAACCCGTCGAGCCCGGTCTCGGTCGACCGACGCAGCCGCCGCCCCGGTTCGGGGTCGGCGAAGACGCCGGCGGCCCACCGGTCGCCCCGGGTCGCTGCGGTTCGCCGGCGTAGGCTGCCGGGAGTGCGGCGGACCGGACCCCGGGGCGGCCAGGACCGGAGTTCGGCCGACGAACCGATGTGGGTGGACATATCGAGACGAACGGACGGACACCGCGGATGGATTCCGGCAAGACATCGCCCGAGGCCCTGATCGCATCGCTCGACGACGCGAACGCCCGGCTCTTCGTACGGCTGCTCGGCCGCCCCGACGGCCACGACATGCTCTACCGCATCAGCGGAAAGGTGCACAACCACGTACCCGGCGACGTGCACGGCAAGGTCTTCCCGCACGGTGGCGTGCTGTTCGGTGTCGAGGGCTACAACATCCGCCGGCTGATCAACCCGCCGGGCACCGAAGACCTGCACATGGTCTCCCGCGAAATCGTCTTCTACACCGACCCGAAGGACGGCACCGTCCTGACCGAGTGGACGAATCCGCTGGACGGCCGCACCCGTCCCCTGCCGCCGATCGCCAACGACCGTGTGCAGCTGTCGTATCGCATCCGTGCGGGCGCCCTGTACGCGCTGTTCGGACCCGCCGAGGTGCCGTTGGCCGGCTCCGTGGCCCCGCAGCGAGTCGGGCGCAACCTGGTGTGGACCCTGGACGTGCCTCCCGTATACCGCCTCGCCGACCGCTACGGCATCGACGACGACTTCGGCCTCGCGAACTCGACCTACACGTCATGGGAGTTGTTCGACTTCCTCGTGCACGAGGACGACGCCCGCGCCCACTCCGGTGCCGACGCCGACGCCCCGAAGGGAGCGCTGCCCGTCACCAACTGCTGGAGCCGGATCTGCCCGTACGTGCCGGCGATGGGCATCGCGGAGAGCGAGACGCCGGGCAACCTCGTCTACCACGCACGCGCCTGGACGCTGGACGGCTTCGACGCGCTCGAACCGTGGCTGGCCGACCTCGTACGCACCCACCATCCGCTGTACACGAGCGCCCCCGAAGCCCCGGGCACCGGACCCAACACCACCACCTGGACCGCGTTCCACGCCGGCGAACTGGCCCCCCGCGGCCTCACCTGGCGCGAATGGCGCGACACGACCCACTGAGCCGCCCACCCGCTCCCCACACCTGTACCGGGGTGCTCGGCGCGCGTGCGCGTACCGGTCGGGCGCCGCACCCGTCCGGCGCCGGGGCGCAGCGTCGTCCGCGCGCCTCGAACACCGACGAGACGCCGGCCGGGCCCGCGCGGGTCCGACGTCGACACGTTCACCCGTCTCCCCCGGTACGGGTGCGGGCTCCTTCGACCCGGGCCATCATGAAGACCGCCCGAGGAGAAGGCGGCATATATCCATGATTGTTGCGGAAGGCCTCACCAAGAGGTACGGCGCGAAGACGGCTGTCGACGACATCAGCTTCGAGGTTCACCCCGGTCGGGTCACCGGGTTCCTCGGCCCCAACGGCGCGGGCAAGTCCACCACCATGCGGATGATCCTGGGCCTGGACCGGCCCAGCGCCGGCCGGGTGACGGTGGACGGTCGGGCCTACCGGGACCTGGCCGCACCGATGCTGGAGGTCGGGGCGCTCATCGACGCCAAGGCGCTGCACGGCGGCCGAACCGCCCGGGACCACTTGGTGGTGCTGGCCAAGTCGAACGGCATTCCCCTCTCCCGAGTGGACGAGGTCCTGGACACGGTCGGCCTCGCCTCGGTCGCCGGGAAGCGCTCGGGCGGTTTCTCCCTGGGCATGGGTCAGCGCCTGGGCATTGCCGGCGCACTGCTCGGCGACCCCCGGGTGTTGCTCTTCGACGAGCCCGTGAACGGGCTCGACCCCGAGGGGATCCTGTGGATCCGGAACCTGATGAAGCGACTCGCCGGCGAGGGCCGCACCGTCTTCGTCTCCTCGCACCTGATGAACGAGATGGCCGTCACCGCCGACCACCTGCTGGTCATCGGCCGCGGAAGAATCCTCGCCGACACGGGCGTGGCACAGTTCATCGCGGAGAACTCGATCAGCCACGTGAAGGTGCGCTCGCCGCAGGCGGACCGGCTCGCCGAACTCGCGGCGGACGCGGGCTGGCGGGTGAACCGGGACCCGGCGGGCGCGCTGCTGATCCAGGACGTGAGTACCGATCGGGTCGGCGACCTCGCCGGGCACAACGGGGTGTTCCTGCACGAGCTGGCGAAGGTCGAGGCCTCGCTCGAGGAGGCGTTCATGCGGCTCACCGCCGACAGCGTCGAATACCACACCGGCGGCACGCCCTCGGAGCCCGCCGTGGCGGTCCCGGGCTGGGGTCCGCCGACCACCGCCGACCGGATCGGATGAGGCCGCCATGACGACGACCGCGCCCACCGCTTTCGCGCACGCCCCGCGGCTGACCTTCGCCCGGATCCTGGACTCCGAATGGGCCAAGATCAAAACCGTACGCTCGACCCTGTGGACCCTGCTCGCCCTGTTCGCGGTGAGCGTCCTGATCAGCTGGGGCATCGCCGCCCTGGCGGCGGGCGACGTGGCCAAGGACGTGGCCGAGGGGCAGAAGAACGACGCTCCCGACCTGCTCACCGTGGGCGTCGCCTTCGGCCAGATCGCCGCCCTGGTGCTCGGGGTGATGTCGATGACGGCCGAGTACTCGACCGGCATGATCCGGACCAGTCTGACCGCGGTGCCCTGGCGCGCCTCGATGCTCGCCGCCAAGGCCCTGGTACTGGCCCTCGTCCTGTTCGTGGTCGGGGCGGTGACCGGGTTCTGCTGCTACTTCCTGGCCGATCTGATGCTCGACGCCAAGCACGTCGGTGTCGGCCTCGGCGAACCCGGCGTACTCCGCTCGTTGATCGGCACGGGGCTGTATCTGGCCGTCCTGGGCCTGTTCGGCATGGCGCTCGGCGTCCTGCTGCGGCACACCGCCGGCGCCATCACCCTGGGCATCGCGCTGATCTTCGTGGTCGGCGGCGTGGTGGGCCTGATCCCCGGCAGGACCGGCGACTGGATCGCCAAGCTGATGCCCGCCAACGCCGGCGGACAGGTCATGTCGGTCCGAGCCGCGGACAAGATGCTGCAACCGTGGACGGGCTTCGCGGTCTTCGTCGCCGAGACCCTGGTCCTGCTGCTCCTGGGCGCGCTGCTGCTGGAGAAGCGCGACGCCTGACCCCGCCGGCGACGCGGCGTACGGGCGGGCCGCCGCACCCGCGGCCCGCCCGTACGCCGGAGTGCGAGTACCTCGTCGCCCGGCCCCGGGCCGCCCCGATCCGGCGAACGTGCCGCACGACCGGCCGATCACAACACTCGGGTGGCCCGCAGGAGGCGCCATACCGCTGCCACGCGGACCCGGTCCTGGAAGGCCACGTACTCCGGTTCGCACACGTGCGGGGCCCACTTGAGCTTGAAGGCCTCCTGCGTCCTCGCCGGGTAGAGTTCGCGCCCGCGCTTGGCCCCCTGCCGGATCGCCCACCCGAGCAGTGCGGAGGCGCAGGGCTGTTCGTGCTCGTCCGCCAGCCCGACGAAGGGGGCGAGTCCGAGGTGGAGCCAGCCCGCGCCCTCCTCGGTGAAGCGGCCCAACGCCGTGAGGGTGATCAGTTCGTGGGTGCCGACGGGGGCCTGCGGGCAGCGTCGCGACAGGTCGCACAACCACCCCGGCCGGCTTCCCCAGGCCGGTGCGTAGGTGATGTAGGCGACGACCTCCCCGCGGTGTCGGGCCAGGAACGTACGGCGCAGCGTCCGGCCGATGCCGCCGTGTTCGCCGACCATGAACGACAGTTGCCGCACGAGGCGTCCCTTGTCGCGCAACCACTGCCGGTCGATGCGATCCAGGGTGGGTCGATCCGGCAGGCCCTCGTCCGCCACCTCGGTGACGGTGACGCCTTCCCGCCGGGCCCGGGAGACGTTCTGGCGGACCTTGGCCAGGGGTTTGCCGCGCAGCGTGAAGCGGGACAGGTCGATGCCGTAGGAGACACCGAGCTGGTTGACCGCGAAACCGCGGTCGGCGTAGAGCGGGACGTCGTGCGAACGCAGCTGGACCGCGGTCAGTGCCTTCCGCCGGCCGGGACCGCGGTCCAGCGCGTGCAGGTACTCGTCGAGCAGCGGCCCTCGGTCCGCGGGCGCCGCGAAGGGACCGGCGAACTGGAGGTGGTGACGCTCCCCCGGCAGAAACGCGACGAGTCCGCGCACGCCGCTGCCGTAGTAGTGCCGGGTCCGGGCGTTGACCGCCAGGAACGCGCTCGGGTGGTCGGCGTAGGCGCGCAACATCCCGATCGGATCCTGTTCGCCCGACATCGGGACGGCGGCCTCCGTCGCCGCCCCCGCGCGACCGGTGGTGGCCCCGGGGCGGCTCTCGCCGGTCGCGCCGCCCTGCGTCGGCAGCACGCCGTCGCGGCCGTCGCTGCCCGTACCCTTTCCGCGGCGCCCGTCGATCCGGACGGAAGACGGCTCTTCTGTGCCGAAGGTCATGGCTTCCCTAAGCTGAGACGGTCATGTCGCAAGGACAAACGAGCCGTCCGGACGTGCTGACACGCCCTCGCCCGGAAATCGCCGGGAGTTTCACTCGATCCGTGCCGTGTGCGTCGCGCCCGGCGAGCGGCGGTGGTTCGACGGATGCGTCGACCGCGTCGACGGCAGGCCGGGCCGGTCGGCGTCGTGTCGGGTTCGTGCGACGACGGTAGGGTTCGGGGGTGACCGAGACGTTCGCGAAGGACACCGGCCGTCCGCGTCGGGGGCGGCGCGAGTCGCGCCCCTCGGGCGACGATCGGGAGCAGGCGATCCTGGCCACCGCCGAGCGGCTGCTCGGCGAGCGGAGCCTGGGCGAGATCTCCGTCGACGACCTGGCTCGCGGCGCGGGCATCTCCCGGCCCACGTTCTACTTCTACTTCGCCTCCAAGGAGGCGGTCCTGCTGACCCTGATCGACCGGGTCGTCGCCGAGGCCGACGCCGCCTCCTCGGCTCCCCCCACCGGCCCGCCCGCGGACCGAACGGCCCACTGGCGCACGGTGATCGACGCGTTCCTCGCCACGTTCCGAGCGCACCGCGCGGTGACCCTGGCCGCGGCCCAGGCGCGTGGCGGCAATCCCGAGGTGCGCGAGTTGTGGGCCCGGGTGACGGAGACGTGGGTACGGCAGGCGGCCCACGCGATCGACTCCGAACGCGACCGGGGCGCGGCGCCCGACGGGCTGCCCGCACGCGACCTGGCGATCGCGCTCACCGCGATGACCGAGCGTGTGCTGCACGCGATGTTCGCCGCCGAACAACCCGCCCTGGCCGAGGATCGCGTCGTCGACACGCTGCTCGGGATCTGGCTCGCGAGCATCTACCAGGCCCCCACTCCGCCGCCGGGGTGATGCGGGCGGGACGGCCGGGCACTCGGCGGCGACGCCCCGCACGGGGCGTCGGATCCGAACTCCCCTGCCCTCGCGTGAGGGACGGTCGCTCGGCCGCTCGGAGGCCGTTGTTCCCGGTACCCCGACGCGGCGCCGTGCCGCCGCCGTCGGCATCCGAAGTGCCCGCGCAGGCGTCCGAATCGCTCGGGCCGACACAGGGCCGGCCGACCGTAATCCGGTGGGCGGGACCCCTGAGGAGTCCCGCCCACCGATACGACGTCGATCGCGTTCGCGGGCCGACTACGGCCGATTCTCGACCGTGACCGCCTCGGCGTCCGAGTGCACCAGGAGATGGTGCCTGGTGTCCGGTTGGTCGGACAGCCAGGCGATCCGGTTCTCCACGTCCACCACGACCCGGGCGGGGTGTTCGCCGTGCGCCCGGGCCACGTGCTCGCGCATCGCGACCTCCTCCGCGTGCAGTCGGGCCGGCGCCCCGGCCGGCAGACCGTAGACGTAGGCCAGCCCGCCGGTGGGCCAGTCGGCCTGTTCCAGGACCGCGCGGTCCAGCCGGCTGGTACCCCCGACGACCTGGGACAGGCTCATCTTCGGCGCGGGTCGGCGCTCCAGGAGGAAGGCCCGCCGATCGGCGCCGGTTTGCAGTTCCAGCACACTCGGCGGAGACACCATGCTGACGTTGCGGAACGCGGCACACAGCCGGTCCCCCGCCAGGACCTGGAAGTCGACGAAGAGGAGGTCGCCCTCCGATCCGGCCGGACGGGCCTCCACCCGCAGTTGCCCTTCCGTGGGGAACGGGGCGAAGAGGTCCATGCGGACCAGGCCGTGCGGATAGGGCACCACGTTGGGCCCGACCTGCGGGTAGGGCAACCAGAACACCCGATCGGCGATGATGTGCGTCGCCGCGTCGAGCAGCCCGGGGTGGGTGAAGGTACCGGGTACCGAACCCCGTTGCGCGTCCAGGATGCCGACCGCGCCGGCGCTGCCGTAGCCGACCTCGGTGAGGTACCGGAAGGCCGGGCCGTGTGGCAGGCGGTTGGTGAGATACGGCAGGTCGGCCCGCCGGGCATCGGTGAGCGGCGGCAGCGGAGCCGGTGTGTCGGGCCGCTCGAACGTGATCGTCGCCTCGGCGACGAGTTCGAACCGGGACAGTGCCTCGTTCCGGGCCGGCCGCCACATCAGCAGGCTGACGTGCACGTCCCGGCCCCGATCGGGCGACGGCTCGACCCGGGTGAGCAGACGCGTGGGGCTGACCACCGGGATCCAGCGCTGGAGGCGCAACTCCCGCAGGCCGGTTGCCCGGAGACCGGTGTACGTGCTCGCCGCCCGGAACAGGTGGTCCACCGTGCACATCATCGGCAACACCGGCAACGTCCAGGTGGGGCAGTGGTCCAGCACCCACGGATCGCCATCGGGACTGACCACGAACTCGCCCTCGGCCGGCCCGGGTTGCGGCGCCGGAATCGGGGCGGCGACGACCTCGGCGACCGGCTCGACCGCCGGGGCCGGGGTGAGCGGACCGACCGGCCCGCCGGGCAGGATCGGGGCGGCCGGTGCTCCCGGTGCCCCCGGTCCTGTCGAGTCCGGTACGAGTGCGTGCGCCTGCGGGTGTTGCGGCTGTTGGAACACGCCGGCGACGTCGAGCAGTGCCCGAGTCGCCTGCCGCTGCACCTCCAGGAACAGCAGATGGTTCTCGTGCCGGGTGTTCATGAACTGCACATGCGACCTGCCGACGGCCCGCTGGTGCGCACTGAGCGCGGTGGGCACCAGCGTCTCCTCGACCGAGCCCGAGGCGTCCACCGAAACCGACGCGTCGACCGGGACCGGCGCGACGGCCGGGACCGGCGCCGGGAGCGGAGCCCGGGCCGTCGCCGGCGCGGGTACGCCGATCTCGACCGCCGGCACCGGGCGGGCCGCGGGCAGGGCCACGAGTTCCCGCGCCGGTCGCGCCTCCTGGAGCCGAAGCACGGTGCGGAGGTCGAAGAAGGCGATGCTGGACAACAGCCGGGCGGGCGCCTGTCCGGCGGCCCGGTGCCCCAGGGTCGCGTGGCCCGTCGCGGCCGGAGCCGCGTCCCCCGCGGTCAGGAACAGTTCGGCCGGCGGCGCCCCGAGCGGGGAGACGGTCACCTTCGCCCGGGCCAACTCCGGCTGTGCGAGCGCCGGGGCGCCCACGGTCGGCACGGTGCGGTGGTAGAGGGCCACGGTCGCGCACGCGACGCCGAGAAGGCCGGCGGCGCAGTGCGGGCGACCGAACAGGCCGGAGGGATCCAGCCGGGCCGGCCGCTCCGCCGGGGCGGGAGACGGATCGAGGTCGCCGACCACCAGGTCGACGGCGGCCCGCGTCGCGTCGACGGCCGGGTCGTCGGGCTGGGGGTCGATCACCGCGAGGACGGGGTCGCCGTCCCGGCGGGCGTGGTCGAGCCGCTTGAGCGCCAGCACCACGGCCGCGTTGCCCTCGGCTCCGGGGAGTCCGAGGTCGCGGACGACCGCTCGGTGCACCACCGTGGAGGCGAGGTCGACCGCGCCCACGAGCGCCGCGTCGGCGGCTCCGCTGCCGATCGCGTCGACCGCGAGGTCGAGCGCACGGATACCGGAAGCCTCCTCCGCACAGACCGCGACGCTGGCGTCGGTCAGCCGAAGCTGCGCGCTGATCCGGTTGGCGGCGATGTTGCCCAGGCCCCCGAGGGACCACGGCGGGCAGTTCAACGGGTCGGCGACGCGGTCCTCGGAGGACGCTTCGGCCGCCGCCGACCGGCGGGCCTCCAGGGTGGTGCGGTTGTGCCAGACGGAGAACTCGGCGTGCACGGTCGCGCTGCCGACGCCCACGAGCACCATGGTGCGCTCGTCCGGCAGGGTCACCGCGCGGGCGGCGTCGCGGGCGGCCTCCAGCACCAACAGGTGTTCACCGGAGGTCTGGAGCATGTCGTTGGGCGGCATGCGCAGGCCGTCCACCCGCAGTTCGACCGTACGCGGCGGCCGCAGTCTGGGCTCGCCTTCCAGCAGGGCCTCGACGAAGTCGCCGGTGGTGTCGCCGTCGCCGACGCGCGCGCCGAGGCCGACGATCGCCACCTGGTGCCGGCGGCGCCCGGCGGGGCCGGGCACGGCCCCGCCGGGGAAGGAGGTGGAGGCCCGGTCGGCGGTGTTCCAGGCGTCCACGACCAGATGGGCGTTGACCCCGCCGAAGCCGAATCCGCTGACCGCGGCGCGCCGGAGCCCCTGCCATTCCTCCGGCCGGGCCAATGGCCGCAACGGTGTGCCGCGCATGGCCTCGTTGGCCTCGTCGGCCCCCACGGTCGGCGGCAGGGTGCCGTGTTCCATCGCGCCCAGCACCTTGAGCAGGGCGGCGCCCGACGCGGCGGTGAGCGGATGGCCCAGGTTGCCCTTGACCGACCCGATCGGCAGGTCCCTGCGTTCGGCGAAGATCCGGGCCGCACAGCCCAGTTCCACGGTATCCCCGACCGCGGTGCCGGTGGCGTGGCATTCCAGCAGGGACACCGTCCCGGGGTCGATGCCCGCGGCCTGGTAGGCCAGGCTCATCGCGCGTTGTTGCTGACCCCCGTCCGGGACGAGCATGCCGCCCCGGCCGCCGTCGTTGGTGGCCCCGATGCCGCGGATCACCCCCAGCACGGGCACGTCCGCGGCCAGGGCATCCTCCAGCCGCATCAGGGCGACCATCGCGGTCCCCTCGGCGGGGACCAGGCCGTCGGCCTCCCGGTGGAAGGGCCGGGAGCGGGCACTGGGGCTCAAAGCGCCCAGTCGACCCATGCCGTGGCTGATGATCTCGGGCGCGCCGCCGTTGAGCGCGCCGGCGACCATCAGGTCCGCCTGCCGGAAGTGCAGCTTCCGGCAAGCGAGTTCGATCGCGTACAGCGCCGACGCGCAGGCCGCCTCCAGGACCACCGCGCCGGCGCGCAGTTCGAAGGCCTGGGCGACGAGTTGCGCCGGGAGCCCGAAACAGAATCGGCTCATCGGGATCGGCTCGTGCCGGTCGTGCCGGGGCCACTCGGCCCGGACCTCGGCCGGCTGGGAGCGCAACCAGACGTCCTCGGCGTAGGCGACCATCGACGTGGTCGGGCACGAGATGTTGCCCAGGACCAGGCCGGTGCGTCGGTGCAGGCCGAGGCGGTCGACCTCGGCGAGCGCCTGCCGGGTCGCGTGCACGACCCAGCGCACGGTCGGGTCGAGGCCCTTGATCCGCTCGGCGTCGATGGCCAGACCGTACGGGTCGAAGCGCTCCTCGAACCCGGTGACGTGGCCGAACACGGTGCTCGCGGGGTCGGCCCCGCTCCACTCGGGCCCCGCCGTCGGGCGCCCGATGGAGAACGGGGTCAGTCGTACCGCGCCGGAGACGACGGTGTCCCACAGCTCGGCGGGATTGTGCGCTCCGGGCAGGACGCAGCCGCGTCCCACGATGGCGATGGCGGGGAAGTTCATGCCCCTCACGCGTCCGTCGAGATCAGCGCGGCGGCCCGGTTCGAGCTGGACAGGTCCGGGCGGTAGACCATCTCCACGCCGGCGAGCACGGCCAGGATCCGCTCCGCGCCGTTCTGTCCGGTGGTGAGCCAGATGTCGCAGACCGCGTTGTCCGGGCCCTGTACGACACTGCGCACGATGCACTTGACGGGCCCGTCCACGGCTCCGGTCGACAACACGCGTACTTCGCGAATGCCCATCGGCAACGACTGCACGCTGGCCGAGGACAGCACCCACAGGCAGGCGGACTGGAGGGCGCCGTCCATCACGAGCGGGTCGGTCTGCCAGGTGTCGTGCGCCCAGCCGAGCTGCCGTACCCCGACGAGGTCGCAGGTGGCCCCGGTGGAACTCAGCCCGTTGATCGTGTGGATGGAGTGGAACAGCGGCCCGTGGAAGAGCATGGCTCCGTCGTAGACGGCGCTGCCGGGGTGCACCTCGAAGTTCTCGTCGACCGGCTCCGCCGCCGGGGCGGTCAACCCTTCGACCTCGCCCGGACCCGCGAGGGCCGCGTAGTGCAGGGCGCCATCGGGGTTCTTGAGTTCCAGGCGCAGCGGGGCGTCGGCGTTGCCGGCGTCGGTGCGCACGTGCACTCGCAGCCGGGTCTCCTCCGTACCGAACTTGTCCAGGGCGATGGTGCGCAGCACGCGCAGGTCGCGCACCAGCACGGAACCGCTGTCGGGCAGGGCGGTACGCGCGGCGCGCACGAACCATTCGAGGACCAGCGCCACGGGCACCACGGGGCGTCCCGCGATGCTGTGGTCGACCAGGTAGGGGTGGGTGTCGGCGCCGACGACGATGTCGGTGACGCTCGGGTGATCCGTCGCCTCGGCGGCGGTGCCGGCGGCGAGCGAGACGCAGGCCGGACCGGGCTGCTCGAGTTCGGTCATGAACGCCTTGACGCCGGCGGCCTCTTCGAGGAGCGGGACACCGAGTCGACGGAAGTGCTCGGCGTGCGCGGGGGAAACCATGCCGGCGGCCCAGGGGCCCCAGGCCACGGCCTTGACCATGCTCCCCGGGCGGTGCGCCGCCTCGGTGGCGGTGATCTGCTCCATCGCCTGGTTGGCCGCGGCGTAGTCGCACTGCCCGGCGGTTCCCAGTCGCGCGCTGACCGAGGAGAAGGCGCACACCAGGCGCACCGGGTCGGCTGCGGTCAGGTCGAGCAGGGTGCGGAATCCGCGCACCTTCGTGTCGTAGACGGCGGTGAACTGGGCCTGGGTCTTGGCCGAGATGTTGCTGTCGGCGATGACGCCGGCGGCGTGGATGATTCCGGTGATCGGACCCCAGTCCCGACGTACCTCGGCCAGCGCCTCGGCGACCCGCTCGCGGTCGGTCGCGTCGGCGGTGACGTATCGGGTCTCCGCTCCGGCGACGGCCAGCTGGTCCAGGGTGCCGCGGATCTCGCGGGAGGCGAGCACCCGGCCGGAGGCGAGGGCGAGTTCGGCCAGCGTCGGGGTGGCGCCGGTGCGCTCGTCGCGGCGGCTGCCCAGGATCTGCCGGATGGCGGCCTCGTCCGCGGCGCCGCGCAGTTCGTCGTCCTCGTCGACCGGACGGGTCCGACCCAGGAGCAGGAACTTGGGCCGGTGGGCGCGGGCCAGGGCGAGCAGGCAGGACGCGGTGATGCCGCGGGCCCCGCCGGTGACCACGACCACGGGGTCCGGCCCGAGGTCGAGCGGCTGCGGTGCGCCGACCGGCTCGGTGCTGCCGCGCAGCAGCGCGCGCGAGCCGTCGGCCGCCAGTGCGACGTCGGTGACGTCGTCGCCGTGCAGGAGTTCGGTGGCGATGGCCTGGGCGATGTCCTGCGGGGCGCGCGCGGCCCGGTCGATGTCGATCGTCTTGATCGAGGCGTGCGCCCACTCGTTCGCGGCGGTGCGGGCGAGCGCGGCGATACCCGCGCAGCCCTCGCGTCCGCGAATGCCGGAGGTGCCGAAGGCGCCGCCGGTGTCCTGGACGACGACCAGGACGCCGCCTCGGCGGTCCATGGCCTCGGCGATGGTGTGCAGGATCGTGAAGACCTCGCGGGTGGGGGCGTCCGGGTCCTGCTCGGCGTCGATCTCACGCAGACCGGCGAGTGCGATCACGGCGGTGCAGTCCTCGGTCACCCGGTCCGTGACGGAGGCTTTGATGCCTTCCCGGCGCAGCGTTTCCGCCAGGCATTCGGCGACGCCGGTGCCGTCGTCGGTGATCAGCAGCGGTTGTTCGCGCAGGCCCTTGAGCGGGGCGCCGGCAGCGGCCTCGGCGGGGACCAGGGTGGTGCCGGTGCGCAGCACCGTGAACTGCGGCACTTCGTGCTTGGCCTGCGCGGGGATCTGCTCCTGTGCCCGGGCGGGCGGCGCGGCGGGAGCGACCGCGGGGGCCTGGGGCTGCGCGGGGGCGCTCTGCGGGCTGCGCAGCGAGGTGATCTTCTCGGCGATCGCGGCGATCGTGCGCAACCGGGCCAGGTCGGCCGGGTCCACGTTGGCCTCACCCGGGAAGTGGTCCCGCAACCGGGTCAGGATCTGCACCCGCTTGATCGAGTCGACCCCGAGGTCGACCTCCAAGTCCATCTCCGGGGTGAGCATCTCCACCGGATAGCCGGTCAACTCGGCCACGATCGCCAACGCCACATCCGCGCCGCTCTCCTCGACCGGGGCCGGCACGAGGGCCTGCGTGCGGGGCTCGGGGCCGGCCTGCGGCGTGGCGCCGTCGGCGCCGCGCAGCGAGGTGATCTTCTCGGCGATCGCGGCGATCGTGCGCAACCGGGCCAGGTCGGCCGGGTCCACATTCGCCTCACCCGGGAAGTGGTCCCGCAACCGGGTCAGGATCTGCACCCGCTTGATCGAGTCGACCCCGAGGTCGACCTCCAAGTCCATCTCCGGCGTGAGCATCTCCACCGGGTAACCGGTCAACTCGGCCACGATCGCCAACGCCACATCCGCGCCGCTCTCCTGGACCGGAGCCGGAACGGGAGCGGGAACCGGAGCCGGAGCAGGAGCAGGAGCGGGGGCGGCGGCGAGGGCGGGCGCCGGGGCCGGGGCCGGGATCTGCGCGATCGCCGACGGCGGGGCCTGGACCAGGCTCTGCTGCGCCACGGGCCGGATCGGGGCCGGGGCGACCTGTGCCGAAGGCACCGGCGGCCGGGCCTGGGTGACCGGGGTCGGCGGGTACTGCGTCACCGTGGGCGGCGCGGGGCTGATCTCCCGGGTGGTGCGCGGCCGGCTCTCCAACGCGCGCGGGCTCGGCGCGAGCGGGGCGGCCGGCTCGACGGGTGCGGCCGGCTGGACCGGGGCGGGCGCGGCGGCGCGCGGCTCGACTCCGGGCCGCCAGGCCATCAGCGCGTCGAGCGAGGTCTTGGCCAGGTCCAGGTAGGAGGCGTGGCTGGCCGAGGTGGTGCTCTGGTAGGCGCTGTGCGCGTCGCCCGCCTGGCGCTGGACTTCGAGGAAGGCGTGCAGCCAGGCACCGGACGCGGTCACCGGCGTCCACGTGGATCCGGACGAGGTGACGTCGTGCGCCGTCGGTTCCGCCACCGGTGCGTCGTGGGTGCGCACCGGTACGGCGGGGGTCGCCTGCACGGGGTGGGCCGGCTGTACGGGGTAGGTCGCCTGCACGTGGTGGTCCGCCTGCATGGGGTAGGTCGCCTGCACGGGATGGGCCTGCACGGGATGGGCCGCCTGTACCGGAAGGGGCGCCTGGACGGGAACGGGCGCCGGTGCGGGTGCCGGTGCCGGTGCAGGGGCGGCGAACTGGGCCACGGCGCCGGCCGGAGCGGCCGCGGGCGGCGCGGCCTGGATCCGGGCGGGCGGTGCCGCCTGGGTGACGGCGAGCGGCGCCGGGGGCATCGGGCGCGCGGCGACCGACAGGGCCGCGGTCGTCACCGGCTCGGCCGGCCGGTAACCGGCGCTCGGCTCGGGTACGACGGGCGCGGCGGGAGTGCTCTCGCGGTGGCCCACTTCGGGGTTGGGACCGGAGATAGGGATGGTCATACCCGTCCTTGTCAGCGATGGCGAGGGAGTGCTCGAGGTGAACGAGGCCCACAGCGGGGCGAAGTCCAGGGGGCGGCCGGCGACGGCCAGTGCGCCCAGGACGCGGTGCAGTGCGGCGAGTCCGGATCCCCGGGTCTGGTCCGCGCTCAGCGCGACGTGCGGCCGGTCCGCGAGGATCCTGCCGACCAGGCCGGTGAGTACCGTTCCCGGTCCGGCCTCGACGAACGTGCGCACGCCGTCCTCGTGCATGGCCAGGATCGTTTCGGCGAACCGCACGGGGGAGGTGACGTGGTCGTGCAGCACGGTGCGGATCTCGGCCGCCGTGCCGGGATACGGCTTGGCGTCGGCGTTGCCGTAGACGGGCAGGCGCGGCGCGGCGAACTCGTGCTGTTCCAGGGTGGGCCGCCACCCGGTGGTCGCGGACTGCAACAGCGGGCTGTGGAAGGCACAGGAGACGGCGAGCCGTTGCGTCGCGAGCTGCTGCTCCCGGGCCCGCTTCTCCACCTTGACGATCGCGGATTCCGCGCCCGAGACGACGTGCTGCGTCGGGGAGTTGTAGTTCGCGACCCAGGCCCGGCGGATGCCGCGGACCAGGTCGTCCGCTTCCTTCGCGGAGGCGGTGACCGCGAGCATCGCGCCCGACACCTTGCTCGCGTCGCGCAGGAGCTCGCCGCGAGCGCGGGCCAGCGCCATCAGGGTGTCGTCGCCGTAGACGCCGGCCGCGTGCAGGGCGGCGAGTTCGCCGAAGCTGTGGCCCGCCACGCAGTCGGGCTCGAATCCGACCGCGCCCAGGATCTCCCGGATCATCAACGCGTGGGCGGCCAGCGCCGGTTGCGCGTATTCGGTGGCCTTGAGCCGCTCGGCCTGCGCGCGTTCGCCCGCCTTGTCCATCGCCGGCGGCGGGAAGACGAGGCGGTGCAGGGGGCGTCCGTCGATCTCGAAACCGGCCAGCCGGTCCCACACCGCGAGCGCGCGCGGCTGGTGCAGCAGGACGTCCATCCCCATGTCGGGGTACTGGCTGCCCTGTCCCGGGAACAACAACGCGATCTTGTCGGTCGGGACGGGACCGCAGGCGTAGCGCACGCCGGCGGGCGTATGGAACGCGGTCCGCGGTTCGGCCGAGATCCGGCGGCGGACGTCGCTCGCCTGGGCCCGGAGGTCCTCCTCGTCGCGGACGACCAGGCACAGCCGGTGTGCCGCGGCGGCGTCGAAGGCGAGCTGGGTACGGCGTGCCAGGTCGGCCGGCGGCGCGGTGTCGGCGGTCAGCGCGTCCAGCGCCGTGACCAGCGCGGGGCCGGAATCGGCGCTCAGCAGGATCAGTTCGCTCGGCGCGCTGCGGGTGTACGACTCGCCCGCCGCGGCGGGTTCGGCGGCCCGGTGCTCTTCGAGCGTGACGTGGAAGTTGGTCCCGCCGAACCCGAAGCTGGAGACCGAGGCCCGGCGCGGGTGGTCGGTACCCCGGATCCAGGGTCGGGTCCGGGTGCTCAGGTAGAAGGGGCCCTTCTCCAGTTCCAGGGCGGGATCGGTGCGGTCGGCCTTGAGCGTGGGCGGCAGGATCTTGTGGTGCAGTGCCAGGGCGGCCTTGGCCAGCCCGACCGCGCCCGCGGCCGTGCGGGTGTGGCCGATCTGCGACTTCACCGATCCGAGCGCGCAGCGTGCGATGTCGGCCGGGTCGCCGGTGCCGAACACCTCCTGCAGAGCCGTCACTTCGGCGGTGTCGCCGGCCTTGGTGCCGGTGCCGTGCGCCTCGATCAGTTCCACCGTCGCGGGGTTGTAGCCCGCGCTGGCGTAGGCCCGGCGCAGCGCGCGGACCTGACCGGCGACGGCGGGGGCGTAGATCGATGATCCGCGCCCGTCGGAGGAGGTGCCCACGCCGCGGATCACCGCGTAGATGCGGTCGCCGTCGCGCTCGGCGTCGGCCAGGCGCTTGAGCATGACCATGGCCACGGCCTCGCCCAGGAGGGTGCCGTCGGCGTCGGCGGAGAAGGGCCGGCACTCGCCCGACGGGGACAGCGCCGGGGTCTTGCTGAAGCAGGTGAACCCGAAGGCGTCACACAGCGGGTCCACGCCACCTGTGATCATCATGTCGGCGCGGCCGAGCGTGAGTTCGTCGATGGCGGCGCTCATCGCGGACAGCGAGCTGGCGCAGGCCGCGTCGGTGGTGTAGTTGCTGCCGTGCAGGTCGAAGTGGCGTGCGACGCGTCCGGCGATGACGTTGGTGAGCATGCCGGGGAAGGAGCTCTCCTTCCACACCGGATACGAGGCCGCGATGGCATCGCACAGCTCGTCGGCCTTGGCCTCGGCCACGCCGCGAGCGAGCATGACCCGGCGCCAGGTCGGCCGCTGGGACCGGAAGGACATGCGAAAGGCCAGCTCGGTGGGGCTGGCTCCCAGGATGATGCCGGTGCGTTCTCGCATCGTCTCGGACGGGCCCTCGTCGCCGCAGGCGTCCTGGAGGACACGTTCGGCCGCGACCAGGCTCAGCAGTTGCGCCGTGTCGGTGGCGTCGATCGTGGACGGTGGGGTGCCGAAGGCCAGGGGGTCGAAGGCCACCGGCGACATGAACGCGCCGCGCTTGCCGTAGGTCTTGTCGGGGGCGGTGGGGTCGCTCGAATAGTGATCGCTCACGAGCCAGTGGGTATCCGGCACTTCGCGGATGAGGTCACGGGCGTGGACCACGTCGCGCCAGAACCCGGCGACGTCCGAGGAGCCGGGCAGCAGGGTGCTCAGCCCGACGACGGCGATGGGTGGTTGGGAGGGACGGGAACTCTCGGGCACGGGACTCCTTGCGATGTGCGATTCAGAGCAGTTCATGGGCGGGGAAGGTGAACGCCTGGGCGGGCAGGTCGACACCGTGGCTGCGCAGTTGCTGCGCGCGGGTGAGGACCGTTGCGCCCTCCATGAGATTGCGGGCGATCTGCACCACGGACAGGTTCGCGGGATCGGCCAGGAATCCGTCCTTGCGCCAGTCGTTGAATGCGCCCACCGCGGGGCCGCACCAGATCTGGTAGTCCACACTGCGGTCGGCGGTCCCGGTGGTCGCCCAGGTGCTGGACATGCCCAGGTACCAACGGAACACCAGCGCCATGCGGTGCTTGGGGTCCACGGCCGCGCGGTCGGCCTGCGCGGGCTCCCTGGCGCGCCAGAACTCCTCGGTCTGCGCCCACACTTGGGCCACCGGCTGACGGAACATCTCCCGTTCGAGGCGGGCGATCTGGACCGGGGGGATCTCCTCCAGCGACTCGTGGTCGCGGTACAGCTGGAAGAGCCTGGAGGCCCGGGCGGCGAACATCGTGCCGCGGCTGAGGACCTGTACCTTCGACCCCATCTCGAACATGTCCGCGGACGGCGCCATCGCCACGTCCATGGTGTCCGCGGCCTGGAGCATCGTCCGGGCCAGGTCGGAGGTGTCGGCCTCCAGGCTGAGCTGGTTGACCGATCCGGTCACCACGTACGCGGCGCCCAGTGCGAACGCGGCGGCGACGGCGTGCGGGGTGCCCAGGCCGCCGGCCGCGCCGATCCTGGTGCGCGGTGCGATGCCGTGCCGATGGGCGACCGCGTCGCGCAGGGCCAGGATCTGCGGCAGGGCGGTGGACAGCGGCCTGCCGTCGGTGTGTCCGCCGCTGTCGGACTCCACGGTGAGGTCGTCGACCATCGGCACGCGGGCCGCCAACGCCGCCTCGTCGGCGGTCAGGAGTCCCTCGGCGACGAGTTCCCGAAGCAGTTCGGGGGGCGCCGGGGCGAGGAACTGTTCAGCGACCTCGGGGCGCGAGACCTTGGCCATCATCATCCGCGGACGGACGACCCGACCGTCGGCGCGCACCTGCAGGCCCGCGGCGCAACAGTGCGCGAGGGCGCGGGTGACCTTGCTGAAGGCCGACACCGACACGCACCGCACACCGTGTCGGATCGCGAGGGCGGCGACCTCGTCCTCCCAGGCGGGCGAGTGCGGGTTGTGGATGATGTTCACCCCCCACGGGGCGTGTTCGGGCAGATCGCGGCGCAGTTCCTCGATCGCCCGCCGAACCGCGTCGATCGGCAGCCCGGCTGCTCCGAAGATGCCCAGCAAATCGGCTCGTGCCATCGCCTTGACCATCGCGACGCCCGCGATTCCCTGCGCCATCTCCCCGGCCACGTAGGGGAATCGCACGCCGTGGTCGGTGGTGAAGGACCGGTCGCCGAGCCATTCGGGATACAACGGAGAGAGTGTGCCGACGACTTCGCAACCGTCGACGGGCGCGTCTCCCAGGACGGCGCCGGTCACGGAGTCGGACAGGCGCCGAACGATCGTGGCCATGCTCCGCGGTTGGCGAAGCACGGCCAGGAGACCGTCGGCGGTGGGATCCGACATGTCGTGACGGGGTGCTGCCTGTAGTCCGATGGTCATGAACGGTTTCTCCTGTGGGCTTTCGGAAAGGTGGTCGGATTTCGCCGACCTTCGAGGAATCCCGTGTGGACCGTCAAAGAATCCCGTGCGTGCCGGCCAGGAGATAGGCCATGTCGACGGTCGTCCGGGAACAGGGTCCGCCCAGGACACGGCGCGCGTTGCGATCGTCGAAGACCCGCGTGTGCCGAAAATACGCGGCGAACCCGGCGTAACTGTGAAAGCGCTGCTCGGCCGGGGAGAGCTTTTCGGGCAGCTCGGGCCTGAGGACGATGCGAATGGGTGCAAATTTCTCGAAGAGTTCGATGAGCGTCGTGGCGGACACGTCGTCCGGGTGCACGATGTGGTATGTCTCCGCGTCCGTGGATCGGTGTTCCGCGGCGATGCCCACGATGGCCCGCGCGGCGTCCTCGACGGGGAGGCAGTTCAGCCGCGCGTCGGCCTGCCCCTGCATGTGGATGACCGGCCGCAGACCCCGCGGGATGGAGAGTCCGGCGATGCCTCTTTCGATCGTCGACGCACGCAGCAGGGCGCTGATGGTCTGAAAGGGGTGGGCCGGGAGGCCCGGGGTCGGGGCACGGTCCGTCAGGAGAATGCTGGGCCGCATGACCAGCGCCGGCATTCCGCTTTCCCGGGACCACCGGCGCAGCAGGGATTCGGCATCGCACTTGGACCGCTCGTATTCGTTCTCGAAGCCGTACGTGTCGATCAGGTCGGCTTCGGCAACGGTTCCCGATCGTCGGGCGCCCGCCACGAACGCGGTGCTGACATGGCAGAAGGGCGCGCCGTGCGGGCTCCGGCCGGCGATGTCGAGGAAGTTTTGCGTCCCGGTGACGTTGACCGGCCGGATCGCCCGGGCGCCGGTATTGAGGTCGATGTTTCCGGCACTGTGCAGGAACATGTCGGTCCGCCGGACGAGCTTTTCGATCCGGTCGTCCGGGAGGCCGAACAGCGGACGCTCGATTTCGATGTCCACCTCGTCGGCGCGTCGGCGAAATTTCTGAATGAAATCCGGCGTCTCGCCCAGCCGTCCGAGGGCATGGGAGATTCGGTCGATCGCACTCGTGCTGCCCCGGCGGGAGAGCAGCGTGACGGAGCAATTCCGATTCACGAGTTCACGAACGAGCCGCAGACCCAGGAAACCGGTGCCACCAGTCAATGTAACCTGCACGGTCTCATTCCTCTTCTCCGGAACCGATGGCCGGTATTGCGCGTCGATCCTATCCATGACCGGGCCGTGCAAAAGTCCAGGTTACGGACCGGGAAGTCAGATTCACCGGTATGGCCTAGTTGCCGGGATGCCGCACGGTCGATGCAATTCACCATTGTCGACACATTCATAAGGATCGACTATTCACGCCTTCGCCCGGCAACCGGGCACGTACATCCGATTCTTATACATACGATTTATCGCCGTACGGCGGCCGGGATCGGCAATCGCGAGTTGCGGTCCGCACGCGCGGTACGCTCGCCGGCAGCACGAACAATTCCTCCGAATATCCGCGGCCACGGCGGATCCTCGGCAACAGGATTCGCCCCTCGCCCGCCGCCGCCCCGACGCGATGGCCGGCCCGGGTTCGCCACGTCTGCACCCGATCCCGGTTCACGGGCGTCCTCGCCCATCGCACAGACGACGTCGTCCTGGGAGGACACGCAAATGCTCGACACGATCCCGGTCCCACCTCCCGAACACGAGACGCCGGACCCGCCCGGCGACCCGCTGAGCCGCCTCGCCGGGCACTGCGTGCGGCACCGCCGCCTGCTCCTGGCGGGCGCGATGATCGTCCTGGTCCTGGCCGCCACCGTGGTCGCCGGCGCCAGGGACCGCTGGTCCAACGGCGGGTTCACCGCGACCGGAACCCGGGCCGCGGAGGCCGAACGCGTCGCCGCCCGATACGGGGCGGACGCCGCGGACCTGGTGTTCTACATCCGCGCCGACAAGCAGGTGGACGACGCCGAGGTGGCGGAGGCGGGCCGCCGGCTCACCGCACTGGTCGCAGGGCGACCGGGCGTGAAGGCGGCGCAGTCCTTCTGGAGCACCGGTTCCCCCCTGTTGCGCTCGCGGGACGGCAGGGGCGCGCTCATCCGCGTGGACCTGGCCGGGAGCGAACGCGACTCCGCGGTCGCCTCGCGCGCCCTGGTCCCCGCCGTGCGCAAGGCCGCCGGCGGTCTGCGGGTCGACGCCACCGGACCCGCGTGGCTGAACGCGCAGGCCACCGACGAGTCCGAACGCGACCTCGAACGCGGGGAGTTGCTCGCGGCTCCGCTGACCATGATCATCCTGTTGCTCGCGTTCGGGTCGCTGACCGCGGCGGCCATCCCGCTCGCCATGGGCGCGGTCTCCGTGGCCGGCGCCCTGGCCGTGCTGGCCACGCTGACGCTCACGATGCCGATCACCGTGTTCGCGATCAACATCTGTGCCGCGCTGGGCTTCGCGCTCTCCGTCGACTACGCCCTGTTCATCGTGACCCGCTATCGCGAGGAACTCTCCCAGGGCGTCGAATCGCGCCGGGCCATCGCCCGCAGCATGGCCACGGCCGGGCGCGCCGTGCTCTTCTCCGCGGCGACGGTGGCCCTGTGCCTGTCCGCGCTGTTCGTCTTCCCGCTGGAGCTGCTGCGCTCGTTGGCGTGGGCGTCGATCCTGGTGGTGATCATCTCGGCGCTGACGTCCCTGCTGGTCCTGCCCGCGTTGCTGGCCGTACTGGGACCGCGCCTGGACCGGCTGGACCCGTTCCGCCGATTCCGTCGCGGGAGCGGGCGCGTGGGCGGCGGCAGTCCCGTCTGGCGTCGCATCGCCACGCTCGCCACCTCCCGTGCGGTCCTGTGCGGGGGTACGGCCGCGGCCCTCCTGTTGGTCCTGGCCCTCCCCTTCCTGCACGCGCGGTTCACCACCATCGACGAGAAGATCCTGCCGAGGAACTCCGAACCGCACCGCACCGCCGAGCTGTTGCGTACCGACTTCGCCGACCCGCCCGAGCGCGTCATCCCGGTGATCCTGCCCCGGGCGAACGCGGCGACCGACGCACCGGCCATCGACGCGTACGCCCGACGGTTGTCCGCGTTGCCCCATGTCGCGCACGTGATCGCCGACACCGGCGACTACCGCGCGGGACTACCGCTCCCGGCACCGCAGTTGCCCGCACCGGAGGCGGCGGAGCCCACCCCCGAGGGCACCACGCGGGTCGTCGTCCGCCCGGTCGCACCGCCCGCGCCACCTCTTCCCACCGTCCCGGGCAGCGTGCTGCGTGTGGTCGGCACGGCCGACAGCCAGTCGCCGGACACGGTCGCGCTCGTACACCGGTTGCGGACCCTGCCCGCCCCCCAACCGCACCTGGTCGCAGGCAAGGCGGCGGAGTTGACCGACACCAAACACACCCTGCGCGAGGCACTCCCCTACGGCGCGGCCGTCATGTTGGCCGGCACCCTGGTCATGCTCTTCCTGTTCACCCGCAGCGTCCTGGTGCCGATCAAGGCGGTCGTGATGGGTCTGCTGAGCATGACCGCGAGTCTGGGGGCCATCGTCTACGTCTTCCAGGACGGCCATCTGCGCTGGCTGGTGGGCGACTTCACCACCGGCGGATCGTTGGAGACCACGATGCCGCTGCTGACCCTGGCCGTCGCCTTCGGCATCTCGGTGGACTACGAGGTCTTCCTCCTCGCCCGGATCAAGGAGGAGTTCGTGCGCACCGGGGACAACACCCGCTCGATCGTCTTCGGGATCGAACACACGGGCCGACTGTTCACCGCCGCGGCCCTGACCGTCGCCGCCACCATGGTCGCGCTGACCATGTCCCACGTCACGCTGCTCAAGACGGTCGGCGTCGGTCTCGCGGTCGCGGTCGTCGTGGACGCCACAATCGTGCGCGGCATCCTGGTTCCCGCCCTGATGCAGCTCACCGGCCGGGCGAACTGGTGGGCGCCGTCGTTGTCGTTGCCCCGGCGTCGCCCGCGCGAGACCGGCCCCAAGCTGCCCGACGCGCGCAGCGAGGCACTCCCCGAACTGGTCGGCCAGACCGCGGACTCCACCCCGGACGCACCGGACCGACCGCAATCCTGAATCCTGAAGCGGCGCCCGTGTGAACCGCAAATAGTCCGATTCACAAGGCTGTTCGGACATCCGGACGTCGAACTCCCGTCATTGCCCCGTTCGGGCGATCGTGTTTCCGGCTCGGCTCTCCCGAGGGCATAGAGTCTGCGCGATCGGCCGGCTTTCGCCGAGCGCACCCGCCCCCGCCATTTCCCGTAGGACGAATCGAGAATCGCCTGTGGAATCCATCTGCCGCCCACTCGGCACTCGCTCCCCACGCCCGGACCTGCTCACTTTCACATCCCGGCCGCAAGCTCCCATGAGAATGTTCACCATTCCCTACGCGGGTGCGGATGCGATGATGTTCGCACCGTGGCTGGAATACCTGCCCGATTCGGTCGAACTGACGGCCGTACGACTTCCCGGTCGCGGCGCACGGACGGGCGAGGTCTCGCTCACCGATCCCGCCCAATTGAGCGCGATGGTCGCCGAACTCGTCCTGGAGTCCGACGACGGCCGGCCGTACGTCTTCTTCGGCCACAGCATCGGCGCGATGATCGCCTTCGACACCGTGCGGGAGCTGCGCCGTTGCGGCCACGCGATGCCCGCGTTGCTCGCCGTGTCGGCCGTTCCCCCGCCGCAGGGCGGCGCGTTCGCGCGCGCATGCCGACCCATCCTGGTCTCGGATCAACCCTGGCGACAGTTGGGGCTGACCGATCTGCTTCCGCCCGAGGTATTCCGGGACCAAGGCGCCATGACCGCCTTCGGCCCGCCCATGATGGCCGATCTCCTGTTGGCCCTGCAGCACCGGTACGTCCACGAGCCGCCGCTGGATTGTGCGTTGAGTGTCTTCGGCGCTCGGGACGACACCCTGGTCGCGGTGGAATCCCTGTCGAATTGGCAGGAACAAACCACGCGACCCATGCGGCTGCGCACCTATCCCGGTGGGCACCTGTACGTTCACGAGGCATTGCCGAGTCTGTTGACCGACCTCTCCGCCGATCTGCGCACCACCGTCGGCGCCTTTTCCTGAATTCCGGGGCCGAGTGCCTCGTCGTCCGAATATGTCGAGTGTTTGGAGTGAGCCCGTGATTCGAGATTACGCAGGACGCGTGTGCACGGTGACGGGAGCCGCCTCCGGGATCGGCCGGGCACTGGCGTTCGCCCTCGCCGAACACGGCGCGCAGCTGGCCCTCTCCGACGTCGACGCGGAGGGACTGGGCGCAACCGCGGAACAGGCCCGGCAGTTGGGTGCGGAAACGGTGCATGCCGACGTGGTCGACGTCGCGCGGCGCGCGGAGGTGCAGGACTGGGCGGACGCCACCGCCGAGCGCTTCGGCCGGGTCAACCTGGTGATCAACAACGCCGGCGTGGCGTTGACCGCGAGTGTCGACGAGATGGAGTGGGCCGACTTCGAGTGGATCATGGGCGTCAACTTCTGGGGCGTGGCGCACGGCACGAAATCCTTCCTGCCGCACCTGCGTCGCGCCGACCCGGCCCACGGCGCGCACGTGGTCAACGTCTCCTCCTCGTTCGGGCTGTTCGGCATGCCCTTGCGCAGCGCCTACTCCGCGACGAAGTACGCGGTCCGGGGCTTCTCCGAATCCCTGCGCAACGAACTGCGCCGTGAGGGCAGCGGGATCGGGGTGACCACCGCATACCCCGGCGGGATCAAGACCGCCATCGTGCGCAACTCGCGGGCAGCGCAGGGAACCGACCGGACCGAGGTCGCGGCGGTGCACGACACGTTGGCCAAGACCTCACCGGAGATCGCGGCGCGGGTGATCCTCACCGGCGTCCGCAGGGGCCGCACCCGCGTGTGCGTCGGCCTCGACGCGAAGGTCATGGACCTGGGCACCAGGTTGCTGGGCTCCGCGTTCGAACCGGTCGTGCACGCCTCGATCGAACGCGCGCGGTCCAAGGTCGTGCGAAGCAGCGCGCGCGCCCTGTGACGACGACTGCGGCCTGCTCGATCCGATCGGATCGGGCAGGCCGCAGTCGTGTCCGGTTGCGGTGGAACGGCTACCGGTGGCCGCCCCAACCGCCGCCGCCGCCTTCGCCGCCGCCACCGCCGCCGCCCCACGGGCCCCAGCCGCCACCACCGCCGCCGCCGTGCGCGTCACCGCCGCCGTGGCCCCAGCCGCCGAGGCCGCCACCGGCCCCCCAACCGCCCGAATGCGGAGCCGATGCACCCGCGTTCGGGTCGGCGTCGGCCGCCGCGCAGAACGCCGGTGTCGCCGACGCCGCGCCGGCCATGAGCACGGCCGCGACGGTGACGGAGGCGCGAGTGAACCTACGCATGAAATCCCCTTACCTTCGAAAAGCACCACCTCGCCCGAGGTGGTCGGATTCATCCTGAACGCAGATCCGAGCATGCGGCACGCGACCACCCCGCAAAACCCGCCACGATTATCGGGTTTCGGCGCATCGTCGCTGCTCACCGACCATGTCGGCGATTGTCGAAACCACCCCTACGGACGCAGGCCGCATTGCTGCATTCGGGCGACCGGCGGGACGACGGAGTCGGCGGTACGCCCTTTCACAAGAGCGAGCGCTCCGGTACCGGTGCCCGATGTGCGAGCGGATCGGCCCCGGTTGCCTCGGGATCGCCCCCGAGAGTCGGGCCCAGGCGGGACTCGATGGCCTCGATGATCCGTGGGCGCAGTTCCTCGGCGCGGATGACGACGTCGACGGAACCGACCTCGACCGCGCGCCGAATGTCGTGCACCCGGTCGAACTCCGCGGCCACCTCGCCCAGTTTCTCCGCGCGCACCGACGTGCGGAGCTCGTCGAGCTCCGCCTTGCACGCGGCGCGCTCCGCACCGAAGGTGGTCGCGACGCGTGCCTCCTGGTCGCGCACACGCGGGTCGGCGGCGGTCCGGGCGTGCACGTCGCCGGCGAACACCACCGCGGCGGCCGGGGCACCGCCCAGCACCGAGGCGAAGGAGCCCTCCAGCGCGAGCACGGTCATGTTCGGGTTGAGCGCCTTGGAGAAGACCACGAACGCCCCGCCGTGGTATCGCGAGATCACGCAGAACACGATGGGGCCGCGGAAGTTCACGATCGCCCGGCCGATCTCCGCGCCGTACTCCAGTTGCAGCTTGCGCATCGACTCCGGTGAACCGTCGAACCCGGACAGGTTCGCCAGCACCACCAACGGCCGGTTGCCGGATGCCGCGTTGATCGCCCGCGCCACCTTCTTCGACGACTGCGGGAAGAGCGTGCCCGCCGTGTACGTGTCCGGGCCGTCCGTGGGCGGGAAGCCGAGCCGCGGCACCGACCGCGACTCGATCCCGATCAGACACACCGGAATGCCTCCGAGCCGCACGTCCTGCACCGCCGCGGTGTCCGCGTCGGCCATGCCCGCCCAGCGCTCCGACACGGGGTGGTCCTGATCGGACAACGCGCGCATCACGGTGCGGATGTCGAACGGCTTCTTGCGGTCCGGGTTGTGCTCCGCGGAGAAGATCTCGCCGACGGTGGTGAAGTCGCTGCCTGCCAAGGTGTGCGGAAAGTCGCAGACGTCGCGGTCGATCGGGTCGCTCGTCCGTGCCCGCCGCGGCATCTGCTCGCCGAGGGCGACGTAGGTGTGGTCGTAGTGCTCCATCAGCACGTCCCGTGCCGCGCACAGGTTCGGGGCCCAGTACTGCGCCTGGCCGTTGGGGCCCATCACCCGGTCGTACCCGCCGATGCCGAAGTTGTCCTCGGCGGAGACGCCGCCGGAGAAGTCCAACGACTGCTTGCCGGTCAGCACCATCGCCGAGTCCGGCGTCATCACCAGGATGCCCTTGGTGTGCATCAGCATCGTCGCCTCGGCGTTCCAGTACGGCTGTGCGCCGACGGTGATGCCCGCGACCACGATGTTGATCTCGCCGCCGTCCTGGGTGAACGTGACGATGCGCTTGAGCGCGGCGGCGACCCAGTCCATGTTCTCGGTACCCGAGGTCATCGAGATCCGCGCACCCGCGGACAGCGCGAACCACTCCACGGGCACCCCCATGCGCTCGGCGAGGTCGAGCGCGGCGATCACCCGGCGGCACTCCGGCTCGGACAGCGCACCCAGCGACTTCGTCGGGTCGCCGAGCAGCACCACGCGGGTCACACCCTGGGGGTGCAGCGCGGTCGCGGTGGTGACCACGCCCACGACGATCGCCGCGGTGTTGTTCCCCCTCGGCCGCTCGACCGGCCCCAGAACGTGCGCCTCGTCCAGGTCGTATTCGACGAAGTCGCCCAGCAGGCGCGTGAGTTCGTACGGATACACGGTGTTGCGAGCGGCTGCGCGGAGCACCTTGCGCCGGTAGTCGTCGAGCGGCTCGACCGGTTCGAGCGAGCGCTCGCCGATGGTGAGTTCGGTGCCGCCGGAGACGTCGAAGGAGACGCGCGCGGCGATCTTGCCCAGTTCGCCGGTCTCCCGGTCGCGGCGGCGTGCGATGAAGACGATCTCCTCCAACCCGGCGCCTTCGGCCGTCGGCAACACGCGCCCGATGATGGTCTCCAACTCGGCGCGGGTGATGTCGCTCGGCGGCCAGACGTAGATCACGATCCGGTTGGTGTCGGCGTACTTGCCGGTCGGTCGGCGCGACTGGGCACGGCGGATCGAATCCAGGCAGGTCGCGACGACGTTCTCGGCCGTGGGCAGCGCGATCAGCCTGCCGTCGTGCTCGCGCAGTTCGGTCAGGTCACGGACCTGGGCGAAGGCGACCAGGCGGTCGTCCGAGGGGTTCTCCCGCGCCACGCACCGGAAGAGGTAGACCTCCTCGTCCGAGGACGGCAGGCGGGTCAGGTCGAACTTGCTCAGCCGCTCCAGTTGCATCCGCCGGGCGATGTACGGGTGCAGACCGCGGATCAGCCGCTCCTCGGCCATCCCGGTGCCGGTCGCCCGGAAGGTGAAGTGGTGGTGCATCACCGCACCACCGCGGCCGGCGACGGTGGCGGTGAGCCTGCGCACCCGGTTCGACAGCGGGTGCGCGGCCACGACCTCGTACAGCGCGGCCGCCATCGCATCGGAGTCCGCCGGCTGCTTCTCCCACGCGAGGTAGATGTCGGCTTCGACGGCGTCCCCACCTCCCGCCAATTCCGCGAGCCCGCGCAGTACCCCGCCGAGTTCGTCGAACCTGACCGCCGAGGAGACCAGCCGCGAGCCCGCCCGCTCGGCGACCACGAACGTGCACCCCGCGACCCGGCTCGAACGCACGTCGGTGAGGCCCTTGTTGCCGTAGTACCGCCGGGTCAGCACCTCCAGCATGATCGTGTTGTCCAGGTCGTCGCGGCCGAGCCGACGGCCGAGCAGGCGCACCAGCGGCTCGGTGCTGCGCACCATCGCGGCGATCCGCTCGGCGCGGTCCGGCGCGTCCGGGTGCGCGTCCAGGTGGCGCAGGTGCCTTCGCACGTCGGTGTAGACGCGGGCGCGGTTGCGCCGCAGCAGCGGCTGGGCCAACCAGGCGAACACCAGGCCGCGCGCGAGGTCGGCGACCACGGGGAAACGCACCTGGGTCGCGGCCACCAGCCGCTCCAGGGCCAGGCCGACCGACTCGCGCAGCGTCGCGTCCGGCGGCGCCTCCCGCAACCACACCCGCAGCAGCGTCGTGACGACCGTGGCGTCGGCGGACGCGCGCTGCTGGGCGAGGAAGATCCTGAACACCGCGGCTTCGAGTTCGGCCGAGGGCCCCGACTCGGTGACGCCGTAGTGGGCGAGTGCCTTGGCGAGCTTGGCCCGGAACGCCTCGGGCAACCCGGCCCGTTCGACGTCGAGGCTCTGCAGGTAGCTGTGGAAGTGTTCACGGGCGCTGTGCACGTGCCCGTCGCCGCCGCCGTCCTCGCCCGCCGGGCGGTTGCGGCTCAGTTCGGCGAGGTCGGCGAACGTGTCGACGAGTTCGAATTCCTCGGCCGGCGGTTCGTGACCGTCCTCGACGGCCGCCCGGCGTGCGGCGAGGTAGTCGTCGAGTACCCGGCGTTCGTCGTGCGGATCGACGTCGAAGCCCAGCAGCAGAGCGCGCAGGTCCTCCAGGCCGCGCGCGGCGCGCTCCCGGGTCGGGATCGTCTCGGGAGCGGCGGGCAGGTCCAGCTCGACGGAAGAGGTGTCCTCGGCTTCGGCATCGTCGTCGACGAGCGGCTCGAGCCGCATCAGCGCCGCACCGGTGTCCACCTGACTGCCCACGGACACGGTGCATTCCTTCAACCGCGCCCGAAACGGCGCCCGCAGCACCGTCTCCATCTTCATGCTCTCCAACACCAGCACCGGAGCGCCCGCCTCGACCTCGGCGCCCACCTCCAGTGGCGTGGCGACGACCAGTGCCGGGGCGGGCGAGCGTACGACGCCCCCCTCGTCGCGGCCGACCCGGTGCGTCACGCCGTCCACCTCGACCAGGTGGATCGGCCCGTGCGTGGCGGTGAGCAGGTGGTACGCGGTGCCGTTGACCAGGATCTGTCCGACGTGCCGGTCGAAGCGGTCGAGTTCGACGTCGGCGGTACGCGCGAGGTCGCCCGCCTGGATGCCGACCCGGAAGCGATGCGGGCCCACGCGTGCCACGCGCACGCGGTAGCCGACGCCGCGCAGTTTCAGGTCCAGCGGTCGACCGCTCTCGTGTTGCACCTGCGGGCGGCCGCCGGAGGCGGTGGACAACAGCCGCTGCCGTTCGGCGTGTTCCTCTTCCTCGTACGCGTCGATCGCCGCCGCCGCCAGCGCCACGGCGGAGTGCCGATGCGCGACGAGTCTGCCCTCGCCGCGAACGCGGTCGATCCAGCCGGTGTCCGCGCTGCCGTCGATCACCTCGGGCTGGTCGAGCAGGTCGAGCACGAAGCTCTTGTTCGTCGCACCGCCCTCGATGACCACCCTGGTCTGCAACATCGCCCGCCGCAGCCGGCCGAACGCCTCCTCGCGGTCCCGGCCGTGCGCGATGATCTTCGCGATCATCGAGTCGAAGTCGGCCGGGATGGTGTCGCCTTCGCCGACTCCGGTGTCCACCCGGATGCCCGGCCCGGCGGGCAGGTCCAGGCGCACGATCCGGCCCGGGGCGGGCGCGAAGTCGCGGTCGGGATCCTCCGCGTTCAGCCGGGCCTCGACGGCGTGCCCGCGCTCCACCGGCGGTTCGCCTTCGAGCCGACCGCCCGATGCCACCCGCAACTGGGCCTTGACCAGGTCGAACCCGGTGGTGCACTCGGTGATCGGGTGTTCGACCTGGAGGCGGGTGTTGACCTCCAGGAACGCGAACTGCCGGTCGCCGGGGTGGTAGAGGAACTCGACCGTCGCCGCGCCGCGATAGCCGACCGCGAGGGCCAACCGCTCGGCCGACGCCTTGAGTTCCGCGGCCTGTTCGGGGTCGAGCACCGGCGACGCCGACTCCTCGATGATCTTCTGGTTGCGCCGCTGGATCGAGCAGTCCCGCACGCCCAGCGCCCAGGCCGTGCCCTCGCCGTCGGCGATCACCTGTACCTCGACGTGCCGGGCTCCGGTGACCAGACGCTCCAGGAACACGATGCCGCTACCGAACGCCCGTGCGGCCTCCAGGCTGGTGCGCTCGTAGGCATCCGTCAGTTCGGCCTCGCCGGTGACCACGCGGATGCCGCGCCCGCCACCACCCGCGGTCGCCTTCAGCATCAACGGGTAGCCGATCTCGGCCGCCGCCGCCAGCGCGGCCGGCAGGGTCTCGACCGCACCGCGGCTCCACGGCGCGACCGGCACACCGACCTCTTCGGCGATGAGCTTCGCGTAGATCTTGTCCCCCAGGCGGCGCATCGCCTCCGGACTCGGTCCGACGAAGGTGACGCCGACCCGGTCGCACAGTTCCGCGAACGCCGGATCCTCCGCGACGAAACCCCAGCCGACCCACGCGGCGTCCGCCCCGGTCGCCAGCAACGCCCGCTCCAGGACGGCGTGGTCGAGGTAGGGGCGGGCAGCGGCGGGACCGAGGTCGTAGGACAGGTCGGCCTCGCGCACGAACGTGGCCGCGTGGTCGACATCGGTGTGCAGGGCGACCGTCTCGATCCGGGTCCCCGTTTCCGCGGCCAGCTCCCGCACGGCGTGGATGAGCCGCATCGCGGCCTCACCACGGTTGACGATGGCGACACGACTGAACACTCGACCGACCCTCCTGTTTACCAACGATGTGCGGTCCACAACAGGGCGGTTCCGGCGGTGACGACCTTCCGTCCACCGACCGTGGCCGTGTCGCAGACGGGGCAGGCTACAGGGATCGGGACGCACGAAATGACCACGAGCCGTTGCCCGTCCGCGCCTGACCAGGGCTTATCCGGGAGAGCCGGGGTCCTGGTCCCGATGATCGCCTGATTGGCCGTCGCCCGTTCGGCGCAGCGCCGGGTCCGGCGTTCATCCGAATCGGTCGACTGTGGGCACTGTCCGCCGCGTTGGCCCGCGCCGAACAGCGAGGACCCCGCCGCGCGATGTCGGTCGCGCGGCGGGGTCGGGTGCTGCCACTTCCACGGCGGGCCGGGAGCCGGGACACGGCTCAGGGTCGGGACCGGCCGTCCCGCTGGGCTCCGACGGGCAGTACGTCGTCGGCACCCCCGCTTCGGCTCGGCTCCGCCGTGTCGAGGTCGGTGTCCCTGTCCCGGTCGAGGTCCATGGCGGGACCCTGCACCCCGGCCGCGCCGCCGCCGAAGTCCTTGGCCGGACCGGGTACGGACAGGAGCCGGTAGGGGACATGGCGCAGCAGCCCCGCCAGCACCTTGTAGCGCATGCTCGGCACGCACACGACCGGTGGACGGCGCCGATGAATGGCCCGCACCGCCTGTTTCGCGACGTACGACGACGCGAGCGTGAGCAGCGGTGGCGGTGCGCCGATGTCCGCTCGCACGTGGAACTGCGACGCGAGGTACCCGGGCACGAGTGCGGTCAGCGCGACGGGCGAGGTGCGGATGCGCCGGGAGTAGGCGAACGACTGGGTCATGGCCAACTCGTAGGCCTTGGTCGCGCCGTACGCCGTGCCCAGCCAGGCGGGCCCGACGGCGGCCACCGAGGACACGACCAGGATGCGGCCGGAGCCGCGCCGGAGCATCTCGGGCAGCGCGGCGTGGATGAGGCGGGACGGTGCGACGACGTTGAGGGCGAGCATGCGCCGTTCGTCCGCCCACGCGGTGCGGTCGAAGGACGTGCCCAGCGCCGCACCGGCGTTGTTGATCAGGATGTCCGCGTCGCACGCCGCCGCGGCGACGCCTTCGAGGTCGGCCTCGACGGTCAGGTCGGCGGGCAACACACGTGCCTTGATGTCGTGTTCGGCCACCAGGTCGGCCGCGAGCCGGTCCAGGGGTTCGGCGCTGCGGGCGACCAGGATCAGATCGTGGCCGCGGGCGGCGAGGGCGCGGGCGAGGTCGGCGCCGAGACCACAACTGGCGCCGGTGACCAGGGCCGTGGACATTACTGCCTCCTTCTCGAAGCGGGCGGATGCGAACTGCCCGGCTCCCCGGGGACGTCGACGGCTCGAACCGGCGGATCCACGGTCGGGGGCGCGGGCTTGGGTGGACGGGTCGCGGGTTCGGATCGGCGCGATCACCGGCGCCGGGCGCGGAACGCGACACGTGGGGCGACGCCTTCGCGAGGACGTGCGCGCCGAGGGACGGTCGACGTGCACACTCGGCGGGCCCGTGGCCCGACCTGCGGCGGTGACCGGATCGAGGCGTGCGTCCCGCCGTCGGGAGGACGGTTCCCGGGACGGGTCGTTCGGCGTCGTCGTCCCGCCGTCGGAAGGGACGGTTCCCGGGACGGGTCGCCCGGTGTCCGCGTACGGACGGTCGACCGATCGGACCCCGTACGGGCTGGTTAACCGCCGGGACTCGGTAAAGGTCACGCCCCCGCCGCCGTCGGGTGATCGCGGTGCCCGCGGTTGCGTACTTGCGGGTGAACATCGGGGCACGCTCACGGTGCCGTTCCCGGTCCATCGCCCCAGGTGAAGGGCGGGTTCGGGGCCGTGAGGGCGGCGGGGCGGGAGTTTTGCGCCCGACCCCGCCACCGATACACAAGATGCTCGATCGCATACCCGATCGGGGTTGTTGTACGGCGACGCGCCGCCGGGTGTGCGCGGTCCGACCGAGCAGGAAGGCATTCCCCGTGTACGCGATGCTGTGTGAGTTGCTGGTCCAGGAGTTCGGCATCGACGCCGCGGATCTCGTTCCCGAGGCGACGTTCGACTCGCTGGAGTTGGACTCGCTGTCGCTGGCGGAACTGGCGGTCATCGTCGCGGACCAGACGGACAAGGACTTCACCGGGCTCGGCAACCTGGACAAGGACACCACGCTCATCGAGGCCGCGGCGGCCTTCGAGGCCGCCCCACGGAGCGAACCACGGGACCCGGCCGTCCCCAACCCGGCGGCCGCCTCCGCCGCCGTCTCCGCTTCGGGCCATGCCGCGTCCTCGGATGGCTGAGATGCCCTCCTCCGAGGTTGCGGTCACCGGTCTGGGCCTGGTCACCGCCGGCGGAATCGGCGTCGAAGCCACCTGGCGGACCCTGTGCGCGGGCGTCTCCACGGCGCGCCGCGACCCGATACTCGCCGGCCTGCCCGTGGACGTCTGCTGCGCCGTCCCCGGCTTCGACGGGGACGCCCACCTGGGCCGACGGTTGTCCCGTCGGATGGACCGTCCCGCGCAGATGACCGTCGTCGCCGCCCGAGAGGCCCTGGCCGACGCCGCCCTGGACCCCCGAACCTGGGACCCCACTCGTGTCGGCGTGATCATCGGCTCGGGCGGTCCGAGCATGGAATCCCTGACGGAAGCCATGGCGAAACTGGCGGCGGATCGCGCCACTTCCATCTCCCCGGCCGCTCTCCCCCGCTCGCTGCCGAACACCCCCGGCACCGAGGTCGCCCTCGATCTGGGCGCCCAGGGGACCAACTTCGCCCCCGCCGCCGGTTGCGCGTCCGGAGCCACCGCGCTGGGCATCGCCCGTGACCTGGTGCGCGCCGGCACCCTGGACATCGCGTTCGCCGGCGGCACCGACACGATGTGCAACCGGATCACCGCGGCGGCCTTCGCCCAGTTGGGCGCCCTGTCCACGCGTTCCGGCGACCCGGATCAGGCCTGTCGACCGTTCGACGCCGACCGGGACGGATTCGTGCTGGGCGAGGGCATCGGCATCCTGGTCCTGGAACGGTTGGAGCACGCACGAGCCCGCCGGGCCCGGGTCCGGGCCCTGCTGTCCGGGTACGGCTCCGCGAACGACGCCTACCACGTGACCGCACCGCACCCCGACGGCCGCGGCGCCCGACTCGCCACCCTCGCGGCCCTGGCCGACGCCGGCTGGAGTCCGGGCGATGTCGACCACATCAACGCGCACGGCACCGGCACGGTCCTCAACGACGCCGCCGAGGCCCGCTTCCTCGCGGCCACGTTCGACCGCTGCCCACCGGTCACCGCGGTCAAGAGCATCCTGGGCCACGCCGGCGGCGCGGGCGGCGCGATCGAGGCGGCCGTGACCGTCCTGACCCTCGAACACGGGAGCATTCCACCCACCGCCAATCACCACCGCACCGACCCGGACATGGATCTGGACGTGGTTGCCAAGGCCCCGCGCCGCCCCACCCGCCTGAACACCGCGATCTCCACCTCGGTCGCGTTCGGTGGCCAGAACGCCGTCCTCGCCTTCCGCGCAGCAACCTCAGGAGCCCCCGCATGACCGTGACCCAAGCGGAGACAATGTCGGCGCGATCCGCCGCCCCGGCCTTCGGCCGGCGGCTGGAGGAGTTGGACTGGTGGCGTTCGTGCAGTGTCCGGGTCGTCGACCCGGCCCCGGAACTCTCCGGCGTGGTGCGCACGTTCCTGGACGATCTGACGGCGGCATTCGTACGCGGCGGGCACCGGGTGGTCCCGCGGGGGGAGAACGAGACCCGGCTCGATGTGGTCCTGGTGGGCGTGTCCGTGCCCGACGGCCCCGGCTCGCTGGCCGAGCGCATCGTGGAGGAGCCGACCCCGCTGATGCTCAAACTCCGCAAGGAGCAGGGCCGGCAGGGCGTGGTCGGCCGACTGGTCGCGGTCGCGGAAGTGCCCGAGCGGTTGAGCAAAATGTCGCACCCCGAGGTGGTGCGCGCGGCGCGGATCCTGATGGCCAGGGTGGGCGTGTTCACGGTCGTGTTCATCTCCCCCGGCGCGCTGCCCGGGGAGGTCGCCGAGGCGACGCTGTGCACGATGGAGGGCGGACACCCCACCGAGACCGAGGACGTCGCCCAGGGCATCTGCGACCGGCTGGTCGCCGCGGCCTGTGCGCACGAAGTGGCCGGTCGCCACGACGTGGTGCGCGACGCCATCGGCGCCGATGCGTGGGCCGCGGCCCGCACGCCGCGGAGCCTGGCGGTGGCCGGGACGCGGATGGGGGACCTGGGGCTGCTGCCGGCGCCGCATGCGATGCGCGACTTCGTATCGCCCCGGCTCAGCCGCACCTACGCGATGTACCTCAACCTCCAGGGCTTCAGCGAGGGCATGCTGTTCGCCTTCGACCCCGACCTCGACGCGCTCGTGGTCACCGCCTCCGGACGCTGGGGGGTCGACAAGCGCGACCTCTCCGACGGCGACCTCGTGGCCGTCGACCATCGGCTGAACCAGGGCCGGTTGCGCGTCCTGGCCCCCGAGGGCATGCAGCCCATGGCGCCGTCGGTGGAGGCGTGGGAGGTCTGCGCACTCTTCGAGGCGGCACCGACCGTACGGGTCGGCCGGAACGCGGCGGGGCATTGGGAGTGGGACCCGAACGGCACCCGCGAGGTGCCGGCCATCCGGGCGGGCCTGCACGCGCACGTCGGCGTCTCCTACGCCGACTCGACCCTGATCGAAAGCATCCCGCCGGACCGGGACCGCTATCCGTACGGGTTCGGCTGTGGCACGGACCTGATGATCGACGTCGCCCGCTCCACGCTGGCCGCCTCGCGCGCGCTGCACGACCCCGCGGACACCCGCCGCTACGTGCGCTGGCCGATGCTCTACCACGGCGAGATGGCCCTGGAACTGTGGGGACCCGGCCGGCCCGAAGAGCCGCTGCGCGGCCTCCTGGACCTCTTCGACCCGCAGGTGCTGGGAGCCGTGCGCTTCCACCCGGACCACATCGACCAGCCGTGCTGAGCAGCACACCCCGCCCGGTCCCGCGCTCGGGCCCCGGCCCGGACGTCCGGGCGCACGCGACCGCGCCCCTTCCGGAGCCGTTCGGGACCTGACCGGGCGAACGTCGGCCCCGACCGTTTCGACGGTCGGGGCCGACCGCGTCGAACACCCCACGCCGGCGTCCCGGGCCGACAGCCCCGGCGCGAACGGAACCGACCGCTACGCCATGGTCCACGAGTCACGCAACCGCACCGGCCCGCGCGTCGACCCGAACCCCGGTGACACGCGCGCGTCCGTGAACGGCAAGAGCGTGAAGTTCGTGCGTCGGGCGGGCTCGACGCCGACACGGCGCCCGACCCCCGACCCGGACACGCCGAACGTTTCGGCGCCGCCGCCCAGGCGAGGCGCTGCGACGGCCGCTCCGGAACACCGACCGCCGCCGACGTCTGCTCGTGCCGAGATGCGCTCTCGCTTCTCGACCGGTCCGGTCCTCGGGCATGCCGATGACGCGGCGGCCCGCCGGGACCCGGTCTTCCGGGTGTCGCGGCGGTTCGTCGCGTGCGGGGCGGCACCGGTGGTGCCCGGGGGCGCAGCCGACCCCCTCACTCCGGTGTCGTCGCAAGGCGGCGGCACCGGAGTGGACTTCGGGTTCCCGAGGGTTGTTTCCCTGTCCGTTCGATGCGGTTCGGCGCAGCGGGAGGCGGCCGAACCGCTGTCCCGAACGGGGTGTCAGACCCCCACACGCTCGAGGAGCGAGCGGTGGCCGTCGTCGTGCTGGTAGCCGCCACCGTGGGGGTGCCCCTGAGGACGGTGGCCCTCGTGCTCGTAGTCCTCGTCGTCGATCTCGTTGTTCTCGATCTCGGCGATGACGCATTCGTTCCCGAACGCCGGGTTGAGCGCGGCACCCGTGTCGGCGGTGTTGCCGCAGCCCATGGCCGGGGTGTGGAACGGAGACTGGCCGATGTTGCCGGAAAATACGCCCGAGGACTTCACCGCGGCAGCGTCGGCCTCGGAGCTCGCGCTCGCGGCGCCCGCGCCCGCCATGACGAGGGCGGCGGTACCGGCGGCCAGGACACTGGCCTTCTTGAACGAGTTCACGACAATCTCCCGTATAGCGCAGCATCCGCGCCGCCCGATTGCGACGCGCACTCCTCTCAACGAGACGGTTCGGCTCCGGCAACCCCACCCCCACACCGGTTCACCCGAATGGCTCCACACCCGCACACCCTCCGACGAGTGGTTCCACCGCGGTCCGCCGCGTCCTGCCGACGTCGACGAGCGCTATGCGCGAGTGGCCTCGTACTCGGGGAGCACCTCCGGAGCGGCCGTTGCCCCGGTCGCCGGGCGCATGGTCAGGATCAGTACGGCCGACCCGGCGAAGACGATCGCGGCGACGATGCCGGTGACGTGCAGACCGGTGGTGAACGCCTCGCGCGCGGTGTGCAGCAGCTCCGCGCCCCGATCGGCGGGAAGGTGCCGACTCGCCTCGACCGCACCGGCCAGCGAGTCGGACGTGCCGTCCATCCGGTTGCGGTAGACCACCGCGGCAAGCACCCCGAGCAGCGCGAAGCCGAGCGAGCCGCCGAAGTAGTTGCCGGTCTCCGACATCGAGGCCGCCGAGCCGGCCCGCTCCGGCGGCACGGACCCGACGACCAGCCCGGTGCCGAGCGCGAACAGCGGCCCGGTGCCCAGCGCCAGGACCGTGATGCCGGTCATCACCATCGGCAACGCGGCCGCACCGTCGGCACCGACCAGCAGCAGGCTGCCCAGCGCCGATCCCGCCAGCCCGCCGGCCATCGCGGTCGTCGGCTTCATCCGGCGGGCCAGCGCGGGCGCGGCCATGGTGCCGGCCGCCACCCCCAGACCCATCGGCGCGAACAACATCGCCGACGCGGCCGGCGAGTAGCCCAGCACGCTCTGCAGGTACTGGGTGACCAGCAGGCCCGTGCCGGCCATCGCGATGCCGGCGAAGACCAGTGCGACGAGTACCGCCGTGAACGGACGGTTGCGGAGCAGCCGCAGGTCCAGCAACGGCGTCTCCAGTCGCAACTGCCTGCGTACGAACAGCACTCCGACGGCCGCCCCGACGACCAGGGTCACCGCGGGCACGACCGGCGTGTCCTCGACGGTCAGCTGCTTGATGCCGTGGACCATCGACAACACCGCGACGAGTGACAAACCGACGCTGACCGGGTCCAGCCGACCGGCCCGGTCGCTGCGGAACTCCGGCAACAGGATCGGTCCGGCGATCAGCAGTACCGCCATCGCCGGCACCGCGACCAGGAACACCGACCCCCACCAGAAGTGCTGGAGCAGGACCCCGGCGAGTACGGGGCCGAGTGCGCCGCCGGTGAACTGGCAGGTCGCCCAGATCGCGATGGCCTGCCCGCGCTCCCGTTCGTCGCGGAACATGTTGGTGATCAGGGCGAGCGTGGACGGCGCCAGGGTCGCGCCGGCGACGCCCAGCAGTGCCCGCGCGACGATCAGCATCAGCGGGTCGACCGCGAACGCGGCCACGATCGACAACACCCCGAACGCCGCCGCGCCGATCATCAACAGCCGTCGACGGCCGATCCGGTCGCCGAGCGTACCCATCGTGATGACCAGGCCGGCCACCATGAGTCCGTAGCTGTCACTGATCCACAACTGCTGCACGTTGGTGGCGCCCAGGTCGGCGCTCAGCCGTGGGAGCGCGAGCAGCAGCGCCGTCATGTCCATCGCGACCAGCAGTGTCGGCAACATCAGGACGGCCAGTCCCAGCCACGCCCGGTTGGCTCGCATATCCGATCTCTCTGTTCTCTCGACTCTCTCGACGTTTCGCCGGTTGGTCGGAGCGGCCGAGAGCTTCTTGACATCGGCGCGGATCGGCGCGGGAAGTTTCTCTCCTTCGCCGCGGGACGATGCGGGGTCACCGAAGCGGCCGGCGCCGACGCACGGCTGCGTGCCGCGCGCGGGTGGGAGCAGCGTGCCGCGCACGGTTCACAACGGTCGTGGTGCGGTGACGAAAAAGCGCATGCGGATTCTCGGGCCGGGGATGTCAAGACGACGACGGCGGCTCCGACCAAGCTCTCGAAGGGCCCCGACCGGGGCCCGGCGTACCACGAGGAGTGCGAGATGCAGTTCCTGATCAGCATGCATGTCAACCCGGCGGTGCTGGACGCCCTGACCGACGAGGAGAAGGCGGCGATCGGCGCCGGCCACGGCCGGTTCATCGCGGCGCTGAAGGAGTCCGGCGAGTTGCTCACCACGCAGGCGCTGGTCGACCCGTCCCAGGCCGTCGTGGTGTCCGTGCGCAACGGTCAGCCGGTGGTGACCGACGGACCCTTCCTGGAGTCCAAGGAGTACCTGGGCGGCTTCTACCTGATCGACTGCGAGAACAAGGAGCGGGCGATCGAACTGGCGACGCGGATCCCGGACGCCGCCATCGAGGGACTCGGAATCGAGGTGCGGCAGGTGATGTTCGCCGACGGACAATTGGAGGCATGACAGCACCTGCCGTGGAGGACCTGCTGCGTGATCTCACGCCGCAGGTCCTCGGCACCCTGATCCGTCGATACCACCGGTTCGAAGGGTGCGAGGACGCCGTCCAGGAGGCCGTCCTCGCCGCCGCCGTGCAGTGGCCGGCCGAGGGAGTGCCGGACAACCCGCGCGGCTGGCTGGTGACCGTGGCGTCCCGGCGGCTCATCGACCAGGTGCGCAGCGACCGCGCACGCCGCGAGCGGGAGTCGGCGACGGCCGGCGAGGTGGTGCCGGAGGACGTACCGGACACCGACGACACGCTGGTCCTGCTGTTCCTGTGCTGCCATCCGTCGCTGACCCCGGCCTCCCGGACCGCCCTGACGCTGCGGGCGGTCGGCGGTCTGACCACGGCCGAGATCGCCCGCGCGTTCCTGGTGCCGGAGGGCACGATGGCGGCCCGGATCAGTCGGGCCAAGCAGCGCATCAAGGCCGCCGGCAGTTCGTTCGGCATGCCGGACGGCGCGGACCGCGAGGAGCGGTTGCGGGTCGTCCTGCACGTGCTCTACCTGATCTTCAACGAGGGCTACACCGCGTCCTCCGGTCCCGAGCTGCATCGCGCCGACCTGGCGCGCGAGGCGATCCGGCTGGTACGGATGGTGCACGCGCAGTTGCCCGAGGACGCCGAGGTGACCGGGCTGCTCGCGCTCATGTTGTTGACCCACGCCCGCCGGGACGCCCGGACGACGGCTGCCGGGGATCTGGTGCCGCTGGACGAGCAGGACCGGACGAAGTGGGATCGCGAGCTGATCGACGAGGGCCTGGCGCTGGTCAAGGCATCGCTGGCCGGCCCGGATCTGGGGCCGTACCGGTTGCAGGCCGCCATCGCCGCGACCCACGCCGACGCGGCCGAGGCCGAGGAGACCAACTGGTCCCAGGTGCACGCCCTCTACCTGATCCTGGAACGGATCGCGCCGAACCCGATGGTCACCCTCAACCGGGCCATCGCGCTCGCCGAAACCGAGGGCCCGGCGGCCGGTCTGGCCCTGCTCGCCACCCTGGACGGTGACGAGCGGATGGCCGGACACCACCGACTGCTGTCCGTACGAGCGCACCTGCTGGAGCGGGCCGGCGACCGGGCCGGGGCCCGCGACCACTACCGCCGCGCCGCGAGGGCCACCGCGAGCATCGCCGAACAGCGCTACCTGGAGTCCCGAGCCGGCCGTCTGCGAACCTGAGGTCTGTCCGGATCCGGGGGGTGGGTCACTCGGCGGACAGGGGACGCCGGCGTGCGCGGTGGATGGTGAAGACGAGTGCGGCGGACGCGGCGACGATCAGGGCGACGAACCCGGGGTGGATGTCCTTGGACAGGCTTTGCGCGCCGTCGGGCCGGACCAGCCACACGGTGAGCGGGATCGCGAAGGCGACGGCCACGAGCACGGACGCCAGGCGGACCGCCCGGTCACGGACCCGAGTGAGGACGCCGACAAGGGCGATCACGACGGGCACGACCGCGATCAGGGCGAACTGGGCGAGAACCATGACGGGCACTGCCCACGCGCTGATGGTCACGGCCCGGGGCATGCGTCGACCGGTGCCTGCGGGGGAGGTTGCTACGACGGCCATGACGTTCTCCTGGTGTGTGCGTGAAGGGGGTGCGTGAGTGGGGTGCTTGAGTGCGCGGGTCGTGGGCGGCTCGGACGTGTGGACTCGGCGGGGTCGCGCCACCCGGGACGACTGAGTGGCATTGCCGTTCGTTATAAGTTGTAACTCTCGCAAGCGTCCCTCGTCAAGAACGTGCGTGATACCTTCTAACCAGACCTTGAGCATGTAGCCGACTAGGCTCTCGAGGTTCACCGAGATCCATCGAGGTGGAAAGAGGCAGACCATGGCGGAGACCGACGCGGCGACCCCACGCGAGCGCTACCGCACCCAGGTGCGCGCCGAGATCAAGGAGCACGCCCGGGAGCAGATCGCCACCGCCGGAGCCTCCGCACTCTCGCTCAACGCGATCGCCAAACGTATGGGGCTGAGCGGGCCCGCCCTCTACCGGTACTACGCCGGCCGGGACGACCTGATCACCGAACTCGTCGAGGACGCCTACCGCAGCCTCGCCGACACCATCCACGCGGTCTCCACACCCGCCCCCGACCCGAGGGCACTGGCGTACGCCATGCGCGAATGGGCTCTGGCCGACCCCCAGCGATACCTCCTCATCTACGGCACGCCCGTCCCCGGCTACCACGCCCCCGACCACGTCACGCTCATCGCGAACGAGATCATGGCGACCCTGCTCGAGGCCTGTTCCGCGACGCCCCCCACCGGCCCCGCGACACCGCTCGACGAGCACCTCGAAAATCACCGGCACTGGGCCGGCGACAACCCCGCCCCGGCCACGGTCCTCCATCGGGCCCTGTCCTTCTGGACCCGCCTGCACGGCGTCCTGTCGCTCGAACTCGCCGGACACTTCAACGGAATGGGCTTCGACCCCGCCGTTCTGTTCGCAGCCGAGTTGGCGGACCTCCTCGCCGACGGCGAGGCTCCCCCCACCGACCGGCACTGACCGCCGGAGTCCGAGGCGGGGCGGTGCGCGTGTCGCGTTTGTTCAAGCCGGGGGCGGCGGGCAAACCTAGGCTTTCGGCATGACCGAAACGATCAGTGAGCTTCTCCGGTGTGCCTCCCGTGAGGCGGTTGCGGTGGTCGGCGGGATCACCGACGACCACATGTGCCTGCCGACGCCCTGTGCCGAGTACCGGGTGCGCGACCTGCTCGATCACCTCTTCCAGGTGGTCGTGAACTTCCAGGCCCTTGCCGCCAGGGAGCCGGTGGACTTCTCCTCGACGCCCGATCGGCTGCACGGGGACTGGCGGGCGGACTTCGAGACCGAGACGGATCGGCTCGTGGCGGCGTGGTCGGCGCCCGGTGCCGACGAGGGGATCGCCGGCAACATGGGGCTGCCCGCGGGCATCGTGGCGCGCATGGCCCTGCTCGACCTGACCGTCCACGCGTGGGATCTCGCCCGGGCCACCGGTCGGGACTACCCGGCGCCTCCGCAGGTGATCCCCGCGTTGAACGAACTCGTCGACACGATGGCCGCAACCGCACGCAAGATGAACGTCTTTGCCGCACCCGTCCCGGCCGCGGAGGACGCGTCGCCCTTCGATACCCTGCTGGCCCGTACCGGCCGGGACCCCGGATGGAACCCGGCCGCCGCGACGCATTGACCACGAACGGCCTTGCCCCGCTGCACAGGCTGCCGACACCGACACCGGCAGCGGCCACGCCCGAGCCTCCATGGTCCTCCCACCTCCCCCGATCGACGAGACCAAGGCAATGAGCACCGAACTCGACTGGACCACCACCCCCATCACCGCCGATCTCGTGCGCGGCGCCCTCGACCTGGAGTACACCGACCGCGGCGTGCTGCCCCACCGGCTGCCCGCACGCGCCCGGCGGCAGATCCCCGACGGTCAACTCGCGATGGCGGAGTCACAACCCTCCGGCGTACGGCTGGCCCTGCGTACCCGGGCCACCGCCGTCGAACTGGACGTCGTGGCCACCAAGCGGGTGTACCTCGGTGCCCCGCCGCGCCCGGACGGGGTGTACGAGCTTGTCGTGGACGGGCGGATCGTGGACCGGACCGGTGTGACCGACGGCGACACGCTCACCATCGACCCGGCCACCGGAACCGCACGGAACCGGCCCGGGCCGGTGCGGACCGTGCGGTTCACCGGCCTGCCCGGCGACGAGAAGCACGTCGAGATCTGGTTGCCGCACGACGAGACCACCCTGCTGGTCGCACTGCGCACCGACGCACCCGTACACACCCCGCCGACCGGTGACCGCAAGATCTGGCTGCACCACGGCAGTTCGATCAGCCACGGCTCCAACGCCGCCACCCCGACCGGGACCTGGCCCGCCCTGGCCGCGGCTCTCGGCCGGGTGGAGCTGATCAATCTGGGATTCGGCGGCGGCGCGCTGCTCGACCCGTTCATCGCCCGCACGATGCGCGACACCCACGCCGACCTGATCAGCCTCAAGATCGGCATCAACATCGTCAACTTCGACCTGATGCGGCTGCGCGCGTTCGGCCCGGCCGTGCACGGTTTCCTCGACACCATCCGGGACGGACACCCCACCGCGCCGCTGCTGGTCGTCTCGCCGATCCACTGCGCCATCCACGAGCACACTCCGGGGCCCGCCGCGCCGGACCCCGCCGCGATGAGCGAGGGACGCCTGCGGTTCACGGCCACCGGCGACCCCACGCAGACCGCCGCCGGGAAGCTGACTCTCACCGTGATCCGGGACGCGTTGGCCGGCATCGTCCGGCAGCGCGCCGACACCGACCCGAATCTGCACTACCTCGACGGCCTCGACCTCTACGGCGCAGCGGACCAGGCCGAGTTGCCGCTGCCCGACGAGCTGCATCCGGACCCCGCCGCCCACCGCCGCATCGGCGAACGCTTCGCGCACCTCGCGTTCGGCGCGGACGGTCCGTTCGGCGACCCGACCGGCTGACCGGACGAACCACCGGCTGACCGGCTGCGACCGCGACCGCGGTTCGCAGCCGCAGTCGCGTGCCCGCCGCCGCGCGGATCAGCGCACCATCAGTCGCAGCAGCGCCTCGCGCAGGTCGTCGCGGCGCCCGGCGACGAGTTCCTCCAGGGTGATGTCGAAGACCATCGCCACGAGCAGATGCGCCATCGGTTCCGGTGGATCCCAGCCCAGGGCGACGAGTTCGGGCTGCACGAGTGCTCTGGTACGGGCGTTGCGGGCGCGGGTCTCCTCGAAGAGGTCGGGGTCCGTGCGGGCCTGGACCAGCAGCGCCCTGGTGCCGGTGGTCGCCAGCGCGGCGTCCAGATAGCCGTGCACGCCGCCGACCAGGCGCTCGCGACCGGCGGCGAGACCTTCCAGATCGGCCAGGATCCGCTCCTCCAGCCCACCGTGGTACCTGCGATGCAGCGCCACGAGGTAGTCGCGGCGGTCCTCGAAGTGCTGGTAGAAGCTGCCCTTCGCCATGCCCGCCGCATCCACCACGGCGTTCACCGACATCCTGGACAACCCGCGCGCGTCGCCGACTTCGAGCCCCGCCCGCAGCAACGCCTCGCGCCCCGGTCCGGCCGGCCGTGCCATCGATCACCTCTGTTCGACGGTCAAACCACCTGGTGGTCTTGACAGTTGCGCTCCGCATGAACACCTTATGACCGACCGGCCGGTCATGAACAGAGTCGATCGCGACGGTGCGCACGGCGCGGTCCCCGAGGGAGGCCCGCACGGGCGTTCCCTGCCGCACGCAACACCGCTCATTCCGTTGTCCATTCGAGAGAACACGGACCATTTCATGCGGATACGCAGCACGTTACGACGCAAGATCGCGACCGTGGTGGGGGTGCTCGGTCTCACCGCCGCGGCGCTGACCGCGACACCGGTCGCGCATGCCGACAACACGGCCCCGGTCGAACTGCCCCGACTGGTCACCGCCGACCCCGTCAACCACGCGGGGATGCTCCAGGCGGAGGTCGCCTTCTGGAACGTGGCCCGGATCGCCGAGTACGGGCTCAACTCGGACGGCGCCGACGCGTTCCCGCCGCCGGGCGGCTGGGACGACCTGAGCAAGCCGTGGACCGGCCAGGGCGCGATCTCGCGCACCGCCGGCAAGCTCCTGATGGTGTACCGCAATTCCTTCGACGGCTCGCTCGTGCCCTCCTCGTGTTCGGCGAACGTGGTCACCAGCGCCAACCGGAGCACCATCGTCACCGCGGGCCACTGCCTGAAGGTGACCGCCAACCTCCGCGGAGGACTCGGCGACGACGTCGTCACCAACGCCGTGTTCATCCCCGGTTTCAACGGCGCGAACGTGCCCCGCTTCACCGGCGGCGACGACACCACCGCACCCCTTCCCGGCACCGACATCGCGCCCTATGGCGTATGGGGCGTCACCCGTGCCTGGATCACCCCCACCTGGGACGCGGACAGCACCTTCCGATCCGGCGGCGACGTCGCGATGGCGACCGTCGAACGTCCCGGCGACCCCACCCCGATCCAACAACTCACCGGCGGCCAGAACATCGCCTTCGGCGTGGACGCCAACCCGCTCTCGCTCCACCAGTTCGGCTACCCCACCGACAACACCCGCAACTGGTACTGGACGAAGAACAGCGACGGCACCACCGCCGCCGACTTCGGCGTCGCCCCCTCACTGCGACGCGGTTTCGACGGCCGGGCCCTGATGTACGCGCACGGCAGCACAATCGCCGACTCGACCATTGGTCTGGCACACGACATGGCCTCGGCCATGTCGCCCGGCTCCAGCGGCGGCCCCTGGCTGCTGAACTTCGACCCCGCGACCGGCACCGGCACCCAGATCGCGGTCACCTCGCGCTTCACCAACTCCACGGGAAGCTCGCCCTGGTGGGACGCGGTCTGGGCAATCGTCCACGGCAGCACCCCGAACTGGGCATACGGCCCCTATCTGATGTCCAACGGCTTCGGGGAACTCACCCAGGCGATGTACAACGTCGTCCGCAACGCCACGACCTGACCACCCACATCCACCCCATCCCACCCCCTCGCCGCGAACCCACCGACCGGACAGCGCAAGCACGGCGCCCCCGGCCACGGCCGGGGGCGCTCCGCGGCCGGCACGGTTGACGGTCCGCGGACGAACCGTGAACGCGAGGCTCTCGATCCGAGTGGGTGTCATGGCGTCCTTGTGCCCGGACACCGGGATGTAGTGCGATGACTCGCATGACAAGAAAGAGAGTTGCCCTACTGATCACCACCCTGGTCGCCGGGTGCCTGGTGACGGGGTCGCCGGCTTCGGCTGCCGAGGCGGCCGGGGCCGGCGGTTCGTCCTCGTCCGCGGATTCGCCGGCGCGGTTGGGAGTCGACCTCGACACGGTGACCATCCCCGAGTTACAGGCGCGCATGGCGCGCGGCTCGTTGACCTCGTCGGCACTGACCGGCGCCTACCTGTGGCGCATCAAGACCATCGATCCCCGGATCGACTCGGTGTTGCGCACGGATCCGACGGCCATGCGCCAGGCGGCGGCCAGCGATGCCAGGCATCGACGCGGCGAAAGCCGTGGCCCGCTCGACGGCATTCCGGTCCTGCTCAAGGACAACGTGGACACCCGCGGCCTGCCGACGACGGCCGGGTCGCTGGCACTGGCCGGAAGTCCACCGGACACCGATGCCGTGCTCGTGACCCGGCTGCGCGACGCGGGGGCGGTGATCCTCGGCAAGACGAACCTCTCCGAATGGGCGAACTTCCGTGCGGCCAGGCCCACATCGGGGTGGTCGGCGGTGGGCGGACAAACCAGGAACCCGTATGTCCTGGACCGGAACCCCTGCGGTTCGTCGGCCGGGTCGGGCGCCGCACTCGCCGCGTCGTTGTCGCAGGTGGCGATCGGCACCGAGACGGACGGATCGATCGTGTGCCCGGCCGGCGCGAACGGCGTGGTCGGGCACAAGCCCAGCCTGGGCCTGGTCAGTCAGGCCGGCGTGGTGCCGATCTCCGCCGAGCAGGACACCGCCGGGCCCATGGCGCGCAACGTGACCGATGCGGCGCTCACGCTGTCGGTCCTCAGCGGCGGCCGACTTCCGCACCTCGCCGACTCCTTCGACGTCGCGAGCGGGTCGACCCGCCCCGGCGGTCTGCACGGCAAACGCATCGGCCTGTGGCGGCTGCCCACCCTCGGGCCGGATGTGGACGCCCTGATGACGCGTACGGCGGACCGCCTGCGCGGGGCGGGCGCCGAGGTCGTCGAAGTGAGCCTCCCCTACCAGGAGCGGCTCGCCGAACTGGAGTTCCCGGCGCTGCTGAGCGAGTTCCATCGGGACATCGACGCCTACCTCGGCACCCGCCGGGGACCGCGGGACCTTGCCGAACTGATCGAGTTCAACCGCAGTCACCCGGCGGAGCAGACCTGCTTCGCCGGTCAGGAGTTGTTCGAGCAGGCGTTGACCGCGCCGCCGACGAGCGACCCGCAATATCGGGCGATGCGAGCCGAGTTGAAGGATCTCTCCCGGCGGTCGATCGACGAGACCATGGCCGCACATCACCTGGACGCCATCGCCTCGCCGACGAACCCGCCCGCCTGGACCACCGATTGCGCGCGCGGGGACAACGACGTGATCCCGTCCTCCACCCCGGCGGCCGTGTCCGGGTACCCGTCGTTGTCGGTGCCCGCCGGTTTCGTGCACGAGTTGCCCGTCGGCCTGCTGCTGATGGCCGGCGACCACCGGGACGCCGAACTGCTGTCGCTGGGCGCCTCGGTCGAACGTCGGCTGGATGCCTGGCAGGCACCGCGCTACCCGCCGTCCGTGGGGTCTCGCACCTCGGGGTGAACCGCCGACCCATCCCTGGGACGGGCCCGACCGGCGCTGCGCCGGTCGGGCCCGTCGCCGTTGCCGGTCGGGTGCGGAGCGCGCACATCGGCGGCGGGGTGTTGGACAAAACAACGGCCCCGGACCCACCGAGAAACAACCGATAGGCAACCGTGAGGGAGTCTTTGCCCGTCCCGGTAGCCGCCGGAAGGCACGGGGCGCACTTTTCTGCCCCCTCCGGAGGCCGATTTTCGCCTCGGCGGCCCGATTTCGTTGACTGTTCGTGATCGAGCGATCTCGTCGAGTCGAATAATCCGGGCCGTCCTGCCCTCGACCGGGACGTCGACCGACCGCACCCCCGCCGGAAGGCGCCACGACGTCGGCCCGGGACCGAGGCCGCACGCATCCCGACGGTCTCGCAGGTGACCGCCTCGGCTCCCGGCCCGTACCGGCGTTTGCGGGGGTACCCCGAGAACCCCCCGACGCACGCCCGACTCGTCCGGGATTCCACCCCCGCCGGCGGATTGCGGCCGCGGGCACATAGACCGTGCGAAGCGTCATCGTTGGGTCACCCGGCGTATCCATCCACCCCTGCCAACGAGCCGATCAACGTTGGCTCGTATTCGCCTGTTCGCACGCGCACGCCCGAACCTATTTTTCATTTCGGCTTCAACCGTGACCGCGAAAAAAGTGCAATCCTCAATCGCGGTCACAAAAATCGGCGAAACCGTGATCCTTCGGGGATGATCACGGCTTCCAATTGCACAGGAAGCCGGTCGGTCGTCGACCTCGGCGTCGATCGGTGGTGGAAGAGTGGCGCGGGCGATCCTTATCCGATCGTTCGTCGCGGTTTCGCCTCCGTGGGCAACGTCATTTCGCGAGAGCGCTCCGCGCGCCTCGGCGGTTCGCCGGAACCTGCCGCGCGATACGACGAGCGCCGACCCGCGTCGGGCCGAAGGCCGCCCCCACGACGGCCGCCAGACAGCTCTTCACCTGCGTCGATGACGCACGTCCGCCCGCTCTTGCGAGCGTGCGGACAGCCCGCCGAACGGCCGCCGGAAGCCCCGGTGCATGTGGATCAACAATCGAATAAAGTTCGAATCGATTAATTCAACCAGGTTTACATAATCCCATACGAGGATCCGCCATGACCGAAGTGAGATCCGCTCCGGGACCGGCGAAGGCGGCGATCGACCCCGATATATCACCGCCGACGACCGCTCTCGACGGCTCGCCGATCCGAGCCCTTCCCCATTTCTTCGAACGCTCCTGCGACCGCAATCCGGACGCCATAGCCGTCGTCTGCGAGAACGTCGAGCTAAGTTACGCGGAAGTAGATTCGCGAGCCAATCGCCTGGCGAATCTGCTCCGGACGCGCGGGGCCGCTCCGGGACGTACCGTCGGCATCCTGCTGGAGCGTTCGATCGATTCCTACATCGCGCTCCTCGGCGTGATCAAGACGGGCGCCGCCTATGTCCCGCTGGATCCCTCCTTCCCGGCCGAACGCATCGCCTTCATCGCCCGGGACGCCGACCTGTGCGATCTGGTCACCACCGGCGGCATGCGCCACCGCACCGCGGGACTGCCCGGTCCGTTCCTGGAACTCGACGAGGCAGCCCGCGAGTTGGCGGAGCAGCGCGACGATCGACCCGACGTCGACATCGAGCCGAGTTCGTGGTCGTACGTGATCTACACCTCGGGAACCACCGGCCGGCCCAAGGGCGTTGCCGTGTCGCACGCGAGCATCGCCAACTTCCTGCACGTGGTCACCCCGATCTACCGGGTCCGGGCCGAGGACCGGGTCTATCAGGGCCTCTCGATCGCCTTCGACTTCTCGGTGGAGGAGATCTGGCCCGCCTGGATCGCCGGCGCAACCCTGGTCGCCGGCCCCACGGACGATCGGCGGGTCGGCCGGGGCCTGAGCGACTTCCTGGTCGCCCACGCGATCACCGTGCTGTGCTGTGTGCCCACCCTGCTGACCACCATCGAAGCCGAACCACCCGGCCTGCGAACCCTGTTGGTCAGCGGCGAGGCGTGCCCACCGGACCTGGTGCGCCGCTGGTCGCATCCCGACCGGCGCATCCTCAACGCGTACGGCCCGACCGAGACCACCGTCACCGCCACGTGCGGTGAACTGGCTCCCGACCGGCCGGTCACGATCGGCATCCCGCTGCCCACGTATCGCGTCTACATCCTGGACGAGCGACTGCGGCCGGTCGACCCGGGCGTCGGCGGTGAGATCTGCGTGGGCGGTCCGGGCGTGGCCGTCGGCTACGTCAACCGGCCCGAACTGACCGCCGAACGTTTCCTGCCCAACCCCGTCGAGCACGAACGGGCCGAGGTCCCGCGCATCTACCGCACCGGCGACCTCGGCAGGTTCACCCCCACCGGGGAGATCGAATACCTGGGCCGTGTCGACACCCAGCTCAAGATCCGCGGCTACCGCATCGAAGCAGCCGAGATCGAGGAGGTGTTGCGCGCGGATGCCGCGATCGGGAACGCGATCGTGATCCCCCGGAAGCAGGACGGCGTCGTCCAGGACCTCATCGGCTACGTCACGCTGACCGACCCCGCGGGCGGCGCCTCGCACCAGGCGCTGCGCGAGCGGCTGCGGGTGTCGTTGCAGAGCCGACTCCCCGACTACATGATCCCGTCCTTCGTCGAGGTCCTGCCCGAATTCCCGCTGCTGGCCGCGGACAAGGTCGACCGGTCCGCCCTGCCGGCCCCCACCTCCCCGCCGCTGAACCGACGCACCACCACCCACGTCGTCCCCGCAACCGCGTTGGAGGGGCTGCTGGCCGAGGTGTGGCAGGAGGTTCTGGGCGGCGAATCGCCCTCCGTCGAGGACGACTTCTTCTGCGACCTGGGTGGCCACTCCATGTCCGCGGCCCGGCTCGTCTCCCGGCTGCGCCGCGAGCCCGACCTGTCCGGCGTGGCGATGGGCGACCTGTACGCCCATCCCACCGTCCGCCGGCTGGCACGCTTCATCCAGTCCGAGGTCGAGGCAGCGGCAGCGGCAGCGGCAGCGGCAGCGGCAGCGGCAGCGGCCAAGGGCCACACCGACACGGACACCGCGACCACGGCACCGACGCTCCCCGAGCCGCTCGCGCCGCTACGCCACTCCGGCGCCCGGGTGTTCGCCTGCGGCCTCGCGCAGATCGCCTGCCTGTACGGATGGCTGTTCGTATTCGGCCTGCCCGGCGTGGTTCTGCTCTACCGGCTGTTCCTGGTCTGGCAGTTGCCGGTGCACCGGCCGGCCGCCGGCGGTGTCCTCGACCGCCTGATCCACCTGAACCTGCCCGGATTCATCCTCCTGGAGATCGGTTGGATCCTGGTGAGCCTGCTGATCCCGGTGCTCGGCGGACGATTGTTGATGCTCGGCGTACGGCCCGGCCGATATCCCCTGTGGGGCGTGACGTACCTGCGGTTCTGGCTGTACGGCAAGATCCTCGTCTTCGGTCCGCTCGCCTTCCTGACCGGTTCGCCCCTGCTGGCCCCGTGGTTGCGGCTGCTCGGTGCCCGGATCGGCCGGGGCTGCCACCTGTCGGCCGTGATCGGCCTGCCCGCGTTCGTGGAGATCGGCGAGGGCACCAGCATCGGCTACGGGGCGCGGTTGCAGCCGTACGTGGTGGAGGACGGCCGGCTGTGCCTGGCGCCCATCCGGATCGGCTCCGGCAGTTTCGTGGGCACCAACAGCGTCGTCCTGGCGGGCGCGGTGATCGGCGACCGGGCCTCGATCGGCGAGCAGTCCCTGGTTCCGGCCGGCCACGTGGTGCCCGCGGACGAACACTGGGCCGGATCGCCCGTCGCCCGCCGGGACACCGCGCCCGCCCTGCTCGCCGCGCTGGCCGCCGAGGACGACGGACGCCCCTGGCCGATACGGGTGTTGTTCGGGTTCGGTGCCGGCGCGCTGTTGCTCGCGCTGGTCCCGCTGCTGGTCGCCGCGGGGGCCGGCACCCTCGTCGGTTGCGTGGCCTGGAAGTTCGGTTTCGGCTGGGCCGTCGCCGCCACCGTCCTGGCCGGCCCACTGGTGGTGTTGTTCACCTGCACGCTGGTGCTGCTCGTCAAACGAGCCGTACTGCCGCGGGTGCGCGCCGGAATCCACCCCGAACGCAGCGGCTTCGGCGTGCGCAAGTGGATCGGCGACGGCATGATGACCACCAGCCTGACCCTGACCCACTCGCTCTATTCGACGCTCTACCTCGTGCCCTTCCTGCGCATGCTCGGTGCCCGCACCGGACGCTGGTCCGAGGTGGCCACCGTGAGCTTCGTCGACCCGGACATGCTGATCATCGGCGAACGCAGCTTCGTGGCGGACGTCAGCGTCGTGGGGCCGGCGGTCTTCCACCGCGGTCGCGTCTCGCTCGCACCGGCCGAGATCGGCGCACGCAGCTTCGTCGGCAACGGGGCCCTCGTGCCCGGCTCGTGCCGACTCGGCGAGAACAGCCTGCTCGGCGTGCACTCCCTGGCCCCGAACCGGCCGATCGACCCCGAGACGACCTGGCTGGGCTCACCCGCCATCTTCCTGCCGCGCCGCGAGGCGAGCCGGGACTTCCCGGCGAAACTGACCTACAGCCCCTCCCGAGGGCTGATCGCGGCGCGCCTGGCCATCGAGTACTTCCGGGTGACCCTGCCCGCGACGATCGCCTCGCTGGCCGCGCTGGCCAGTCTGTACGGCTGCATCCGGGTCGCCGAGAACTGCCCGCCGTGGGTGCTGTTCCTGCTCGGTCCCGCCTTCTTCCTGGCCGTCGGCGTGGGTTCCACCCTGGCCGTGGTGCTGCTCAAGTGGCTGGTCATCGGCCGCTATCGGGCCCGTGTCGAACCGTTGTGGAGCATCTGGGTGCGCCGTACCGAGGTGATCACCGGGCTGTTCGAGAACCTCGTCGTGCCGAGTCTGCTCAACCTCCTCACCGGCACGCCGCTGATGGGCCCGATCCTGCGGCTGTTCGGCGCCCGCATCGGGCGGCGGGTCTGGCTCGCGACGACCTACCTCACCGAATTCGACCTGGTCGAGGTCGGCGACGACGCCGCGGTGGCGGAGGTGACGTCCCTGCAGACCCATCTGTTCGAGGACCGCGTCATGAAGATGTCCGAAGTGCGCATCGGGGCGGGCAGTTCGGTCGGCACCCGATCGGTGGTGCTCTATGACGCGCGGGTCGGCGCCGGCGCCTCTTTGGACGCCATGTCCCTGGTGATGAAGGGCGAGCACCTGCCGGACGGCACCCGCTGGCGCGGCATCCCGGCCCGTCCCGGTTGAACCGGCGCACGGTCGAAGGCCGTTCCGCTCCCGTGCCGCCTCCGCTCCGATCCCGCGCCGCTCCCGCGCATCCACTCCCGTCCCGCGCCGATCCCGTCCCGCTCCCGTTCCGCCCCGCTCCCGTTCCGCGTTCGTCCCCGACGCACGATCCGATTCCACCCCTCGTCCCCATCCCTCATGCCCCATCTCCCGCCACGCCATCGGAGACCCTCATGGCACCGCTCGTGCAACGCACCATGACCGAACCGCGGGTCGACTGCGACCTTCCCGGCCCACGCTCCGCCGAACTGCTCGCACGTCAGGGACGCCGCGAGTCCAATGCCCGCACCTATCCGCGACACCTGCCCATCGCGCCGGCCGAAGCCTCCGGGAGCTTCGTGCGCGATGTCGACGGCAACGTCTTCATCGACTTCCTCGCCGGCGCCGGGGTGTTGTCCCTGGGCCACAACCACCCGGAGCTGGTGCGCTCCGTCGTCGCCCAGCTCGGCCTGCTCACCCACGGCCTCGACTTCCCGACACCGATCAAGGACGAGTTCATCGAGGCCCAACTGTCCATGCTGCCCGCGGGCATGCGGGAGCGCACGAAGGTGCACTTCTGCGGCCCGACCGGAGCCAACGCCGTCGAAGCCGCGGTCAAGCTGTGCAAGATCGCCACCGGCCGCGGTGACATCGTCACCTTTCAGGGCGGCTTCCACGGCAGCACCCACGCCGCGATGGCCCTGTCCGGACTCGTGGCGCCGAAGACGGCCGTCCCCAACGGCATGCCCGGCACCCACTTCTTCCCGTTCTCCTACTGCGCCCGGTGCCCGCTCGACCTGAGCCCGGCGACGTGCGACACCAACTGCGCGACCTACCTGGAGCGTTCGCTCACCGACGGCAACGGCGGCATCCCGCTCCCGGCCGCGGTGATCCTGGAACCGATCCAGGGCGAGGGCGGCGTCGTGCCGGCCACCGCGGACTTCGTCCGCCGGTTGCGGACGATCACCCGCGAACTGGGCATCCTGCTGATCGTCGACGAGGTCCAGACCGGCTGCGGACGGACCGGGACCTGGTTCGCCTTCGAGCGGTACGACATCGAACCGGACGTCATCGTCGCCTCCAAGGCGCTCAGTGGCATCGGCACGCCGATCGCGCTGATCCTCTACGACGAGAAACTGGACACCTGGGCGTCGGGCGCGCACATCGGCACCTTCCGCGGCAATCAACTCGCCTTCGCCGCCGGTGCCGAGGCCGTACGCATCGTGCGGCGCGACGACGTCCTGGGCAACGTGCGCCGTCGCGGTGCGCAGATCTCCGCGCGCCTGACGCCGCTGATGGCCGACCCGTGGGTGCGCGAAGTACGCGGCAGGGGGCTGATGTGGGGGATCGAGTTGGCCGATCCGGAGACCGGCCGGCCCGCGGGCGACTTCGCCGGCGCCGTGCAGTCCCGGGCGCTGCGCCGCGGACTGATCATCGAACGCGGAGGTCGCGACGACTGCGTGGTCCGGATCCTGCCGCCGCTCAACGTCACCGCAGACGTCGTGGACACCGCGTGCTCGATCCTCGTCGACGCCATCGAAACCGGCCATCCGTAGGCCCACGCCGTATCGGCCCCGGTGCGATCGGCCCGGCCCGGCGCCGATCCCGGCCGCCCGTCACCGGCAGCCCTTCGAGGAGACCTCCCCCATGGTTTTGATCGTCCAGAAGTACGGCGGCTCGTCGGTGCACAGCATCGAGCGCATTCGACGCGTCGCCGAACGTGTGGTGGCCACCCACCGGGAAGGCCACGATGTCGTCGTGGTGTTGTCCGCGATGGGCGACACCACCGACGAACTGCTCGACCTGGCCCGGCAGATCTCACCCCTCCCCCACCCGCGCGAACGCGACATGCTGCTCACGGTGGGCGAGCGCATCTCCAACGCCCTGGCGGCGATGGCGATCCGTGCCCTGGGCGAACGGGCGTGCTCGCTCACCGGTCCACAGGCCGGCGTGTTCACCACCTCGGAGTATGGCAACGCCCGGATCGTCGAGGTGGCGCCCCAACGCATCCGGCGGGAACTCGACCGGGGCGCCATCGTCCTGGTCGCCGGGTTCCAGGGTCTGAGTCGGGACACCGACGACATCACCACCCTGGGCCGCGGCGGTTCCGACACCACGGCCATCGCCCTGGCCGCCGCGCTCAAGGCCGACATCTGCGAGATCCACACCGACGTCGACGGCGTGTACAGCGCGGATCCGCGGATCGTCCCGCGCGCGGCACTGCTCGACCACATCGGCTACGAGGCGATGCAGGAGATGGCCGCGGCAGGCAGCAAGGTCCTGGCCCTGCGCTCGGTGGAGTACGCCCGCCGCTGCGGTGTGCCGATCCACGTCCGCTCCGCCTACGGCGACCGGCCCGGAACCACCGTGTCCGGCGCGCCCGACGACGCGGATGCCGGTCGGTCGACGATCACCGGCGTGGCCCACGACACGTCGGGGGCGAAGGTCACCGTGACCGGCGTGCCGAACGATCCCGCGGCGGTGGGTCGGCTCGTGCGAACGGTCGCCGACGCCGGCGGCGAGATCGACATGCTCGTCCACAACGCGGCGCCGCCGAAGGGCGGACGTACCGACATCACGTTCGTACTGGCGGGGGACGGCGCGCTCGCCGCCCTGGCCGCCCTGCGTGGGAGCGCCGCGGAGATCGGCTTCGAGGAGGTGAGTCACGACGAGGACGTCGGCAAGATCTCGCTCATCGGCAGCGGCATGCGCACGTGCCCCGGAGTGACCGCGACGTTCTGCGAGACGCTGGCGGCTGCGGGGGTGAACATCGAGATCATCTCGACCTCGGAGATCCGCATCTCCGTCCTGTGTCGCACGGCCCGGGTCGCCGACGCGGTCCGTGCCCTGCACACCGCATTCCGTCTCGACACCGACGACACCGAGGAGGAGGCCCCGGTGCACGCGGGAACCGGCCGTTAGCGGGCCGACAAGCACCGTGTACGAGCCCGTCCGGCCGGCGCCGGGCAGCCCGTACACGGTGCCGCACGACGGGGTGGCGGGGCGGGGGATCGTGACCGGGGCCGTCCCGCGGCCGGACACCCGACGCTTGTCAATGTCAAGCATATCGATAGGGTGTGCGACGGCAACCTGGCGATCGTCCGGAAGGCGAGGCGGGCATGACGACCGACACCGTGGAACTGGATCGCAGGCTCCAGGAGTGCGTGCTCCGGGGCACCGCGTCCGTCGTGCGCGCCCGGTACGCGGTCAACGCGCCCATGCTCGACATGTGGGCCGACGCCCTCGGCGACCCCAACCCCGTCTACCGCGACGCGGGCGCCGCCGCCGCGACCGGGAGGGCCGGGATCGTCGCACCGCCGACCATGGTCCAGGCCTGGACCATGCCCCGGCTGTCGGCCCTGGCCGCCACGTTGCCGCAGGTGCCCGGGTATGCGCCGTACCTGGGCGGGCAAGCGGCGAACGACGGGCCGTCGGCGACCGACAGGGCGGACGGGAAGGGCGCCGACAACCCCGCCGCGGCCGTACATCGCCTGCTCACCGCGCACGGGTACGCCGCCCGCGCGGCGACCCGATGCCGGCAGGAGTACCACCGCGAGGCGGCCGTCGGAGACCACCTCACGTGCGAGAGCGTGCTCACGACGGTGTCGGCGCGCAAGCAGACGGCGTTGGGCGCCGGATACTTCGTCACCACCCGGATGACCTTCCGGAACGGGGACGAGGCGGACGTGGCCACGGTCGACTGGACCGTACTGTGCTTCCGCACACCGGAAGACCGACCCGCCGCCGCGCCGGCCGCCGCCGCGGATCCTCCGCCGCCGACACCCGCGAGCGGCCGCACCTGCCGCCCGCTCGCGGCGGCCCCGCGGGTGGGCGACCGCACCCCCGTCACCACGATCCCGATCACCCCCACGTTCGTGATCGCGACCGCCTTCGCCACGGGGGACTTCTACGCCGCCCACCACGACGCCGACTGGACACGCGGCTCGCTCCGGCGTCCCGGCATCTTCACCAACATCCTCGCCACCACCGGTCTCGTCGGCGGTGTGGTCACCGACTGGGGCGGCCCGGCCACCCGGCTCCTGGAGGTCGACCTGCGCCTGCTCGCCCCCAACCACACGGGAGACACCCTCACCCTCGACGGCGAGGTGACCGCCGTACACGACGGCGAGACAACCCTGCGCGTCACCGGCACGAACGCACTGGGCCCCCACACCCGAGCCACCGTCCGCGCCCACATCCCGACCTGACCCCGAGCCGGACCGCCCGCCCGCGGGTGGCGGCGTGCTCAAAGGGTGGCGCAGGCGTCGCCTATCGCCTCGTCCAGGATGGTCAGGCCGAGGGAGAGTTCCTCCTCCGTGGCGGTCAGGGGTGGGGCGATCCGGAAGACTCCGCCCATGCCGGGGAGTTGCACGATGTTCATGTGCAGGCCGAGTTCGAGGCAGCGCCGGGTGATGCGTGCGCCCAGTTCGTCCGTGCTGCGCTTCGCCTCGCCGTCGACGGCGAGTTCGAGTCCGGCCAGCAGGCCCCGGCCGCGGATGTCGGCCACGACCGCGTGGCGCGCGGCGAGTTCGGTCAGGCCGCGGCGCAGGAACCCGCCGAGCGAGCGCGCGCGCTCGTCGAGCCGCTCGCGGATCAGGACGTCGAGAACGGTGTTGCCGACCGCGGCCGGCAGCGGATCGGCGACGTGCGTGGTGAAGAACAGGTACCCGCGCTCGTACGCCTCCTGCTCGATCTCGGCGCTGGTGACCACGGCCGCGAGCGGCAGTCCCGCGCCGAGCGTCTTGGACAGCGTCAGGATGTCGGGGACGACGCCGTCGCGCTCGAAGGCGTACCAGGACCCGGTACGGCACAGGCCGGTCTGCGCCTCGTCCAGGATCAGCAGCATGCCGCGCTCCCGGCATTTGTCGCGCAGGGCCGCGAAGTATCCGGCCGGCGGCTCGACGACTCCGCCCGAGCTGAGAATCGGCTCGACCAGGCACGCGGCCAGGCTGCCGGTCGACTGGGCGTCGATCAGGTCGAAGGCGAGGTCCAACTGGCGCTGCCAGTCCAGGGAGCCGTCCGCCGTGGTCAGGTCGGGCCGGTAGGTGTTCGGCACCGGGATGGCGAAGTTGCCCGGCGCACCGGGGCCGTAGCCCTTGCGTCCCGCGCTGTAGGTGGCGGACGCGGCGGCCTGCGTCATGCCGTGCCAGGACCGCGCGAACGAGACGATCTCGTGCCTGCCGGTGACCAGCTTGGCCATCCGGATCGCGGCCTCGTTCGACTCGGCGCCGGTCGTCAGCAGCAGTACCTTCTCCAGCGGCGCGGGCAGCGTGTCGGCCAGCCGCCGGGCGAGGTCGACCACCGGGCGGCTGAGCATGCCGCTGTAGAGGTGGTCGAGGGTGGCCACCTGTCGCCGCACGGTCGCGACGATCTCCGGGTGCGAGTGGCCCAGGATCGCGCTCATCTGGCCGGAGGTGAAGTCGAGGATCTTCCGGCCGTCCGCGGTGAACACGAAGCTCCCGGCGGCATGGTCGATGATCTCGCGGGTGAACTCGCCGCCGTAGCGGACGAGATGCCTCTCGGCATCGGTCCAGAAGGTTTCGGTGGACGCCGGGGCGGGGGTCGAAGCAGCCATGTCTTCGACGGTAGGTCGCGTCCGAGCAACACGTCCAGCTCACGATTCCGGCTGTCCTGTTCGGGAAAACCGCACAATAATCGGTAGGTGATGAATCCCTGGCGGCTACGGCTGCTGAGCCAACTGGACACGCTGGGCACCGTCCGTGCGGTCGCCCAGGCCGCCAACCTGAGCCCGTCCAGCGTCTCCCAGCAGCTCGCCGTGCTGGAGGCGGAGACGCACACCCAGCTCCTGGAACGAACGGGACGCCGAGTGCGGCTGACCTCGGCCGGGCTGATCCTCGCCCGGCGGGCGCGGGCGATCCTCGACCACATGGACGGCGTCGAGGAGGAACTGCGCGGGTTCGGCGAGGAACCCGCCGGGCTGGTGCGGCTGGGGGCGTTCCAGAGCGCGATCCACAGCATGGCGGTACCGGCGGTGACCCGGCTGGCGCGCGAACATCCGCACCTGGACGTCGAGTTGCTGGAGCTGGAGCCGCACGAGAGCATGCCCGCGCTGCGGGTCGGCGATGCGGACGTGATCATCACGACCACGGATTTCGACGAACTGCCGCTGGGGCCCGACCTGGACATCGTGCCGCTGACCACCGATCCGATCGTGCTGGTGGTCCCGCCGGAACACCCCGTGCTCGGGCGCGGCGCCGTGGATCTGGCGGCCTGCGCCGAGGAGCCGTGGGCGTTCGACGTGCCGCAGTCGTACATGGCGAATCTGGCGCTCCGGCTGTGCCGTCAGGCACGGTTCGAGCCGCGGGTGGTGTGCCGGTTCGGCAACTACATGATGACCCTGCAGCACGTCGAGGCCGGCCTGTCCATCGCGCTGCTGCCCGGCCTGGCGGTCGACCGCCGATACCGCGTCGCCACCCGGGAACTCGCAACCCCCGTGACCCGCACGATCACGGCGGCGATCCGCCGCGGCCCGCCACCTCGTGCGGCGGTGCGCGCCGTACTGGACGCACTGCGACACGACCCGGACCCGCCGTTCCCGGGGCACGGATAGCGGCGTCGCGTCGAACCCGGGGCGGGGCCGCCGGCGAACCCGTCCGCGTCGGGTCGGGGTCGGCGACCCGGTCGGAGCCGGCATCCGATTGCACGTCCCGCTCCACCTTCGTCGGCACGACGGGTGCCGGGCTTCGGGGCGTGCGGGGAGTCAGGTACGGCCCTGCTGTTCCTGGGCCTGCTTCAGGATCGGTGAGGCGGGCATCCAGTCGGCCCGCACCACCGGGAATCCCGCGGCCGCGTACGCCTCGCAGACCCGGGCGTCGTCGTCGACGACCATGCCGACGGTCCGCCCCCGGGCAAGTCGGCGCAGCAACTCGGGTTTGGCCACGCGGGCCGGACGGCGGTCCCGGTCGGCGCGCATCAGCAGTCGGCCCCGCGGCAGACCGTGCCGGCGCAACCAGTCCACAGTGTCGCGGCGGCAGCGCTCGGGGCGGCCGGTGACGTACACCACCTCGTGGGTCTCGACACTGGCCTTCGCGAGCGCGACACCCTCCTCCAGCGGCGCGTCCTGCGCCGCCGCCGCGAAGAACGCCGCCCAGTCGTGCGGACGCGACTCGACGAAGTGCAGCCGGTGACGGGTGTCGGCCACCGTGCCGTCCAGGTCGAACACGGCCAACGGACGAGACTTCACCGACACCTCCAGGACCACTCAAGACTCGGCCGCGCAGTCTACGCCGGGACCGGTCACCGCGTTTCGCCGGTGTGGGATCGCGGGGTGGGGCACCGGTCGTGGCGCCCCACCCCACAGCCGGCGTGCCGGACCCACGCCCGCGCGGCTCAGTCGCGGTGGGGAGCCACCGCCTCCTGCGCGTTGCGGAAGGCCTCGGCGAGAAAGCCGCGGCTGGTGTGGTACCAGGGGTATTCGTAGACGCTGTTGTTGGCACCCGCGAACTGGACCGCGAGGTCGATCCATCGGTCCGACATCGCGAGCGCGAAGGTCAGGATGCTGAGGTCGTGCAGCCAGGTGGGATTGCGGCCGGCGCCGTCCTTGGGATAGGCCGCGAGGGCCGCGTCCAGGTCGGCCCGACGCTCGGGGTGCGACCAGAACGCGTCGATGTCGAAATCGGAGTCACGGTCGTTCTCGCGCAGTTGGTACTCGACGTGTGCCTGCAACACCAGGAGCGCCAGCGGGGATCCGGCCGGAGCCGCTGCCGCGACCTTGCGGGCGAACGCGTACATCTCCTCATGCGAGCCGTACCACTTGGCGGCCAGGTACTGGAGCGCGCTGTTGTGGCCGAACCGGCTGTGCGGGTCCCGGGCGAGCAGTTCGGACCAGCGGGCCTCGAACACCTCCCGCGGGGCTCCACGGCCGATCGTCACCCACAGTCGGGTGATCCAGGGCGTCGGGTCCTGCGGGGCGGCTTCGCACGCGAGCAGGCAGGCGTGCTCGGCGTGTTCGAGGATCCGGGCGAATTCGGCGAACGCCTCGGAGCTGGTGTCGCGTGCCCACCCACTGCCACGCGCCTCCCAGGCGGCGTTCACCGCGACCTGCGCCTCGACCACGAGCCGGTCGGCCGAATCGGGCTGTGCCCGGGTCCAGGCCACGAACCAGGCGGGGTTCTTCAGGACGCTGTCGGCGAGGGTCTGCGCGCAGAGGGAGCGCCGATCCCAGTTGGAGCCGATCTGTTCGAGCATCTGCGCCGCGGGCTCGAAACGCCCGGTCCGCACCACGAAGTCGCGGGCCGCGGCCACCTCGAGGTCCAGCATGGCGGGGTCCTCGACGAAAACCGGACCTGCGGGGGTCTCGTCGGGCCCGGGCCGACGAAACCGCTTGAAGATCGACATGAGAGCGCAGCGTAGGGCATGCCCCGCACCCGAACGCGCCCGGCCCGTAGGAGAGGTCGGGCCGGGTGGCACCCGGCGCACCGGCGGGCGGGCGGCCGTGCGTTCGACCACCCGTCGGGCTCGGAGGCGGGCGGGTGGTGGACGACGAGCACGGCGAGCGCGGCCGCGTCCGAAGGCCGCCGCGAGGCGGTCAGGAGTGATGCAGGGCGTGGAATCGGCTGAGGTCCTCCAGGAGGTGCCGGGCGTCCTCCCGGGCCGCCGTGGGCAGTCGGTCGAGGAGAGTACCGGTCCGAGTTCCCCCGCCGGACGTGCGCAGGCCGGTGAGCAGGCGGCTCAGGGTGTGCGCATCGAGTGTGGTGCGGGTGGTGTGTCCGCACGCGGCGACGATCCGGGCGGCTCCCGTGTCGTGCCAACGCACCGGCTCGTCGACCGGCAGCGTGACGGTCGCCTCGTCGTCCAGGGCCCGATGCGGTGCGGGCGGCGGCGACGGGAAGAAGCCGCCGGCCGTCCAGCGGCGCAGCGACAGCGTCGCCACCCACTCGTTCAGCGAGTGCTCGTCGATGCCGGAGCGGAAGAAGTCCACCGCCTGGGCCAGTGCGGGCGGCAGTTCGCCCACCACCGAGGCCCCGTCGATCGGGTCGGCCGGTGCCCATGCCGGGCCCGCCAGGGCCGGCAGTCCGGCGGTTTCCATTTCCTCGCTCAGCATGGATTCGGGCGTGGGTTCGGTCAGGTACTCCGCCACCTCGAACGCCGACCGGGTGAACTCGCGCGGCAGTCCGACGTTCACGCTCGTGGCGGGGGTTTCGTCCAGTGCACTTTCACCGACGTGGTGGTAACTCGACGGCCAGTACAACATTTCGCCCGGATGCACCTCGACGGCGAAGGAACCGGGCAGGTACCGCTCGTAGTCCAGTACCGACGTGACCGCCTCGGTCCATGGCCGTTCCGGCCAGAAACGCATGCGTTTGCGTCCTTGGAGCGCGAACATGAACGATGCGAACCGGTCCTTGTGCGCCCCGATCTGGGTGTGCTCGTAATTGCCGTGGAACATCGTGGTGATCGCGCTGCTCAGCGGCAGCCCGAACCGTCGGAAGGCGCCGTCGTAGAAGGCTCGTTCGCGCCGCCACAGCGCGGGGTGGAAGGCGTGGAACGCCTGCACGGTCAGCGAGTAGCGGCGCCCGGCCAGGCGCTCGGCCAGGCGGTGCGCGTAGCCGTCCAGCGAGCCGTCGCCGGCGCGGGGCAGCCAGCCGTCCGGGCGGGACTTGAGGTCGCGGTCCACGGCGAACCGGACGTGCTTGGGGATTTCGCCGGCGGCGTTGGCGGCGGTGGCGGCCACGGCCGAGGCGAATACGTCGTCCGGCCGGAACGGGTGCCGCTCCGGGGCGTCCGCGAGTCGGATCAGCACGGGACGTCGGTCCCAGTAGCGTGCGGCGATCAGTTCCCAGTCCAGGCCGTCGATCACGTCGACTCCCCCGGTCCGGTCCGCGATGTCGGTGCGGTGGTCGCCCCGTGGTGTCCTCATGGTTGCGTCTCCGTCTTCGGTGCCGACGGCCCGTCCGGGTCGAGCGGCTCGCCCGGGTCGAGCGGCTCGCCCGGGTCGACCGGGTCGAGCGCGCGGGTGCGATACAGCGCCCGCAGCAGTGCCAGGACGCCGTCCTCCCGGGCGGGGTGGCCGGCTGCGCCGACCCGCGCGAGCAAGTCGCGGACCGTGATGGGGCGTTCCGGGTCGAGTTCGGCCAGGACCCGGGCCGCCAGGGTGCCGCGTACCGGGAGCAACAGCCCGTTGACCGCCCACACTTCGCGGTTCGCGCCCTCGGGTACCCGAAGCACCTGCGCGCCGAGCCGGACCCGCGAGTCGGCACCCGGGCCGAGGTCGGTCGCCGGGCGCGGTTCCGGGACGGGTTCCAGGCCCGCCGCGGAGCGCCGAGCCGCCCAGCGCCGCCGCACCGCTCGCTCCAGTTCCGCGTCGGGCCCGTCGATCACCCGGCGGAGCACGTCGGCCACTTCGGCGAATTCGCCGGCGACCGGCGTCGAGCCGTCGGGGTTCTCCGGCGGCGGATAGGGCAGGTACGGCATCGCTCGGTCCGCGAGCGGGTCGCGGCGCACCAGGTCCAGCAGCACCGTACGCACGGCCGGCAGTGCGGTCGTGGGATCGGTGGGCACCAGGATCCGCAGCACGGCGGCCCGGTCGCGGTACATCTCGCCCGCGTCGTCCGGCGCGCTCGCGGCCGGACGGTACAGCACATCGCCCGCCCGCGCCCCGGGCCCGAAGGTGCCGCCGAGCACCCAGGTCAACACGTCCGTACCCGGCGCCGGCGCGGAGGCGGAGCAGCCGTGGCCGAAGCTCAGTTCCGCCGTCAGCGGCAGCGCCGGCCATCCCGCCCGGCGCCACAGTCCGGCCAGCGCGTCCCGGGTGCGCGCCCATCGGTCGAAGTTCAGCACGAACGGATGACGGATGGTCAGGAGCCAGCCCTTCCCGCCGAGTTCCCGATCAAGCCGGTCCGCGTAGCGGTCCCGGTCGAGGTCTTCCTCGGTGGGCAGCAGGGCACCGGGGGCGGCCAGGCGCCCGTCGACGGTGAAGAACCGGACGGCCGACACCGAACGCGGCCGCGCACCGGCCCGAAACGGCCCACTCATCCTGACCGCGGTACCGAATGCCTCCGCCGCGTTCACGGGAGGGGTCACGCCGGTGGCATGGACCGGCTCGCGGCCCCACGCGTGGGCGCAGCGCTTCTCCCACGCGGTGTCGGCGTACGCGTGCCCGGTTCCCGTCGATCCGGCCGCCGGGCCGCTCACGACGCCTCCTCCGTGGCTGCGGAACGGGCGGGTTCGTCGGGGGTGGTCGTGCCCCTGGCGGGTACCTCGGGCGTCGTCGCGGACGCCGCGGGTACGTCGGGCCCGGCCGTGGGTCGGGCGAGTTCCTCCAGGTGGACGCGCACGGCCCCCGCGCTCCACTCGTAGCCGACCCGGCGGCCCGCCCGGGGCCAGTCGAAGTCGACCCGGCCCCCGTCGTCGGACCACCGCAGTCCTACGCCGAGCGCGGGATCCGACAGGGTGCGCACCTCCCCCGTGGGCGGCGTGCCGAGGCTCACGACCGCGTCGCGCAGGGCCGGCCCGAGGGCGCCCAGGGCGGCGTCGCGGTAGCGGTGGAGGCCGGCCGTGGGGAACTCCGGTACCTCCGCCTCGGGGCTCTCCTCGGCCGGAACGGGCGCGGCCGTGAACGGCGCGGCGGCCGGGACCGTCGCGAGCAGCGGCCCGCCCGAGGCGGCACAGAAGTAGTACGGCACGTCCCAGCGCCCCAGTTGCCGCTTCTCGTCGATGCCGAACGGTTCCCCGTCCGGGTACACCTCGTCGGTCACGCCCCGCAATCTCGCGTCGATGGCCCGCGCGTAGTCGGCCGTCGGGCGCGGCACGATCCGGATGTACGCCCCGGGGCAGCCGCGTTCGAGCTCACCGCGCAGGGCCTCCCGGTGGCGGGAGAACAGCGTCCATGCGTCGAACATGCCGCGGAGCATCGCCGGCAGGTAGGGCGCCCGGCCGATCCGCCCCTCGGTGTCGGCGACGGCCGACGGGACCGCCGTGCGGGTCAGCGGCCGGTCCATGGGTGCCGGGCGCGGCACACCGGTACGGGGCGAGCGCCGCCACACGAGGGCGCCGCCCTCCTGGTCCGGCCAGTCGGCGGTGTCCTCCAGCCCGGGCGGGAACTCCCCGAGTGCGGCGGGCGGATGGGGCGGGTTCGGGCTCGGTTCGCGCGCATCCGGTGCCGGGGCCGGCCGCGCGTCCGAGGCCGGGCCGGGGACTGTGGCGGAGTCCGGGCCGGGATCCGCGTCGGAGGCCGGCGCGGGACCGGCATCGGCCTCCGGGCCGAGGTCGGCGCCGGCGTCGCCCGCCGTGTCGCGGTCCGGTGGCAGCAGGCCCGTGGCACGCAGCCCGGTCAATCCGGTGAAGTAGCACTCCAGGTCCACCGGATACAACATCGGCTCGTCGTCGGGGCGATGCGGCCTGGCGCCGGCCAGGATGTTGCCGCCGATCAGGTCGGAGATCCCGAAGGCGACGCAGGCGGCGGCGAGATTGCCCGCCCGCCGCCAGAACCGCGCCGCGTCCTCGGGGGCGAGCACGGTACCGGTCATCGTCCAGCGGCCGTCGACCCGCACGGCGCCCTGCTCGGCCGGCGGTTCGATCCACTCCTGCCAGCTGTACCCCGCCGCCCCGGGACCGGACCCGGTCCACGTGCCCAGCACCGGCAGGCGTACCGGTCCGGACGCCTGCGGCAGCGCGTTGATGCGGGCGAACAGGCCCGCGCCGTGGCCGCTTCGCCCGCCGTCGGCGAGGAACAGCGCCTCGCCGTTCGCCGGCCGCGGCTTGTACGCGACCCGCCCGCCGCCGGCCAGCCGCAGCCGCAACACGCGTAATCCCCCGTTGTGGGTTTCCGTGCCCTGGGCCGACAGATCGGTGACCGGGCCGCGCAGTCGCGCGTCCCGGGGCCAGTCGGGCGAGCGCAGGTCGGTGCGCAGTCGGGCGAGGAAAAGGTCCAGCGCGGCGCACAGTTGTCCCGTGCGCTGCTCCGCGAGGCGGTCGGCGACGTCCGGCGGGGAGTTGAAACACGCGGTGAAGACGGCGCCCAGGGTGGCCCCGAACGCACCGGAGTCGACCGGGTCGAGCAACCCGGGTGCCAGTACGTCCTCCTCCACGACGGAAGCGGTCCGCACACACCAGGCGTCGAGCCGCTCCAACGCCCGCCGCAGCGGCGCGAATCGCTCCTGCCCCAGGAGCGCCGCCACCTCGTCGGCGTCGCGCCCGCCGCCGAGCGCACGGTCCGGCGCCAGCGTGCCGTGCGGTCCGTCGGTGACGACGGGCGGGAAGAACTCCGGGGCGCCGTGCACTCGTACCCGCCGAATCAGGCGGCCGAGTACGGGACCGCGGTCGAGCACGTGCCCCGGGAGCGTGGTGGCCATGGCGAATCATCCTTCCGCCCTGCCAGGAGGGCGCCGACGAGTCCGGAAACGAGCCGGATGCCGCACCCGGCGGGCACGGCATCCGGCAATCAGGCTCGGCCTCAGGCCGGGCAGTACCCGTAGTGGGTACAGCTGGTCGGCGGGCGGAGCCTGTCGTCCACGAGCTCGAACTCCAGGTCACCGACGAGGATGTCGAAGGAGTCGTCCTCGTTCGCCGACTCCACGCGGAGTTCCGTATTGCGCAATTCCATTGTGCGATCTCCCTTCGTGCCCTCGGTGACAACCGTGTCGACACACGGGTCGTGGGCACGTGCCCCCGTGCACGCCGACGGTTCTCATCATTGGCCGGAGCGGAAACCGACGGGAGCCGAATTCAGGTCACTTGTGCGCCACCCGACGCCTCCGGTTCCGGGCCCGCCCGGAGCACCGGCGACCGAGGGCGTGCATGGCGTGCCGGGCCGAATGCGGTGGACCGAAACGTTCCGGCACCGCTGCTCCGATGCGGCCGGCCCGGCGCCGTGGGCGACTCGGCCGGTCGCTCGACCGGTGGCGCAATCCGTGTGGGCCCGGCCGGACCGAGGGCCGGGCCCCCTCCCGGAGCCGGGAAGCGCGTTTCACTCTGGGAACAAACGCTGCGTGCGGGCCGGTCGAGCCCTTCCGACTTCGGATTCGGCGGCGGCGGCGCGGAGTTCCCCGACCCGCCGGCGACGGGGGTCGACGGTCACGGCATGATGCCGGTAACGCCTCGCCGGATACGGGAGGTCGAGGGGGATCGGATCCGTACTCGCGTGTGCGATCGTCCCGCCGTCGTCGACAGGGGAACGCAATCCGTGCTGTGCCCATTCTGCGGCGGGCAACCCGCCGTCCCAGGCCCCTGCGCCGGCTGCGGCAGGCAGGTACCCGCGCAACTCGCGCCGGGCCCGCCGTACTGGGCGTACCCGGCGCCTTTCCCGGCCGGCCCGGTCCGGCCGATCCAGCGCCCCCTGCGCGGGCTTGCGATCACGCTCTACGTCATGTTGGGGGTCTCGGCTCTCGTTTCCGCGTCCGCGGTCGTTTCGCTGCTCTACCGCGCGGGGCTGTGGGACGACATCGCGCACGGCCGGCAGCCGAGCCGGAATCCGAACGACGTGAACGACACGCTCGCCCTGTTCTGGCACGCGTACGCGTTCGTGCAGATCGCCCTGATCGTGGTGTTCGTGATCTGGTTCCACGCCGCCCGCGGCAACATCGACGCGTATCCCGGTCGTCAGGGCCGAACACTCTCCCGCGGTTGGGCGATCGGCGGTTGGTTCTGCCCCGTGGTCAATCTGTGGTTCCCGCCGATGATCGCCCAGGAGGTGTGGCGGGCCAGTGACCCTCGTGCGCCCCACGTCGGCGGCGCCACGCCCGGGCGGCTCGTTCTGGTGTGGGGCTGGTGGATCACCTTCGTCGTCGGGCAGACGGCCGGGGGGCTCCTCCGCCTGCTCGGCCCCGAAGGGGACCCGGACACCTCCTCGCCCACCTTCGACCCGATCGTCGACGCCGAGGCCGCCCATGCCGCCGGTCTCGCGCGTACCGCGATCTTCGTGCTCCAGATCGTCGCCACGGGCTTTGCCATCGCCCTGGTCGCCCGCATCACCACGTTCCAGAACGAACGGGGACAGGCGATGCAAGGGCCGGTATTCGGCCCCTCGACCAACACCTTCACACCGTCCGCGCCCGGCTACGCGACGGCCGATGTACCGGGGCCTCCCACCACGAACCGCACGACCACGGGTTCCTGACCACCCCGTGCGGCCCGGGACCTTCGGGTACCGGGCCTGGTGCGCCGGGCCTCGTACACCCCCTGGGGGAAGCCGACGGCCGATGGGGGAAATCGATTCGCGCCCGCACCGGACCGCGTCCTACCATCCGCAACATGCCCAAGGCTCCTGTTCTCACCCCCCGAGCGGACGACTTCCCCCGCTGGTACCAAGACCTGATCGCCAAGGCCGAACTGGCCGACAACGGTCCGGTGCGCGGCACCATGGTCATCCGACCGTACGGGTACAGCCTGTGGGAACGCATGCAGCAGGAGATGGAGGCCCGGATCAAGCAGGCGGGCGCGGCGAACGCCTACTTCCCGCTCCTGATCCCGCAGTCGTACCTGACCCGGGAGGCCGAGCACGTCGAGGGTTTCGCCCCCGAGCTCGCGGTGGTCACGCACGGCGGCGGGAAGGAACTGGACGAGCCGGTCGTCATCCGCCCCACCTCCGAGACGATCGTCAACGAGTACTTCGCAAAGTGGGTGCAGAGCTACCGCGACCTGCCCCTGCTCATCAACCAGTGGGCCAACGTGGTGCGTTGGGAGCTGCGCCCGCGCGTGTTCCTGCGCACGACGGAGTTCCTGTGGCAGGAGGGCCACACCGCGCACGCCACCTACCAGGACGCCCGGGACTACGCCGCACGCATCCATCGGGACGTGTACGCCGAGTTCATGGAGAACGTCCTGGCCATGGATGTCGTGCCGGGGCGCAAGACGGTCAGGGAACGGTTCGCCGGCGCGATCAACACGCTCACCCTCGAAGGCATGATGGGCGACGGCAAGGCTCTCCAGTTGGGCACCAGTCACGAACTCGGCCAGAACTTCGCCAAGGCATTCGAGACGCGCTACCTGTCCAAGGACGGTCACCAGGAGTACGTCTGGCAGACCTCGTGGGGCTCCACCACGCGCATGATCGGCGCACTGGTGATGATGCACGGGGACGACGACGGTCTGCGCGTCCCGCCGCGTCTGGCGCCGATTCAGGTCGTGGTCCTCGCCGTCAAGGGCGACGATGCGGTCCTGGCCGAGGTCCGCGCGATCGGTGAGCGGCTCCGGGCGGCGGGCATCCGCGTCCACGTCGACGACCGTACGGACACGCCGTTCGGCCGCCGTGCGATCGACTGGGAGCTCAAGGGTGTGCCGGTACGGATCGAGGTCGGGCCTCGGGACCTGGCCGACGGTACCGCCGTGCTGGTTCGCCGCATCGCGGGCAGCAAGTATCCGGTGCCGATCGCGGGACTGCCCGAACTCGTGCCCACGGTGCTGGCGGACGACCAGGCGCTGCTCCTGGCCCAGGCCCGCGAGCGGCGCACGAGCCGCGAGGTCGAGGTGACCACGATCGAGGAGGCCGTGGAGGCCGCGGGCACCGGCTGGGCCCGCATCCCGTGGGCCACGCTCGGCCCGGAGGGCGAGGCCCGCCTCGCCGACCAGGGGGTATCCGTCCGCTGCCTGATCGCCGCGGACGGCTCGGTGCCCGATTCCGACGACCAAGCCGGCAACATCGCCATCGTCGCCCGAGCCTACTGACCCCGAGAGCCCACCCCGCCCCCACCGCCCGGCAACGTACCGGGCGGTGGGCCTCGGCTACCCCTCGACCCGGGCCGTGGCCGACACCGCGTCGGCGACCTCGCGGGTCGGATCGCTCGGGCGCGGGGTCATCAGTCGCAGTTGCAACTGGACCGCGAAGCGTGCCGCCGGGTCCTGGAGGTCGATCCGGCCGACCTCGGTCATCCGACGCATCCGGTAGCGGAACGTGTTGGGGTGCACGAACATGCTCGCCGAGGCGGAGGTCACGTCGCCGAAGGCGTCCAGCCACGATCGCAGCGTCTCGACCAGGCTCGTGTTGTGCTTGGCGTCGTAGGCGACGAGTCGGGCCAACGGACCGACGAGTTCGTCGCCGTTGGCCACGGCGAGGTCGCGCACCTCCAGGAGCAGGGCGTCGATGTAGACGTCGGCGATCGAGGCGACCCGCCGGTTCACATGTCCGCCGACGAGCACCCGCAGGGCGCGGTCCGCGTTGGTGCGCGAGCGGCGCAGCGCGGCGGGTTCCTTCGCGATCGATCCGATGCCGATCAGCGCCTTGACCCGGTCACCGGTGCGCTCCAGGAAGTTCGTGGCGATCTGCACGGTGCGCTCGCGTCCGTCGGCCGGATCGCCCGGTGCCGGCAGGACGGCGTAGGCGACATCGCCCAGGAGGGCGACGGCCGAGCGCGGTTGCACGGCGTTGAGGTGGATCGCCAGGGCTCCGGCCAGCCGCTGCCGTTCGGCGGTCAGTTGTGCATGGTCCACGCCCGCTCCGGGGGCCAGGCCCAGGGCCAGCACCACCGTGGGCTCGTGCACCAGGCCCAGGCGGTCGAGGGCGTCCACGGCGCCGGGGCCGCCCTCCAGCACCGTGGTGACCAGGTCGGCGCGCAGCCGGTGCTCGAAGTCGGCGCCGGCCCGGTGGCGCAGCAGGTGCAGGGCCGCGAGTTCGGCGGCCTCGCGGAACGCCGTGGCGCGTTCGGGGCTGAGCGGCTCGCGCACGGCGGCCCAGATCGACCCGAGGATCTCGTCGCCCGCCCGGATCACGATCGCCACCCGCGCGAGCCCGAGTTCGTCCTCTTCGAGGGTGGCCGGGGCGAAGAACACCGGTTCCCGGCTGCGGTACAGCTCCTTGAAGACGCCGCGGGCGGCCATGATGCGCAGGTATTCCTCGGGCACTCGACGGGCCAGGATGGTGGCCACACGTGAAGGGTCGGCCTCGTCCTGTCGGCCGGAAAAGGCGAGGACGTGCGAGCGACGGTCCTCGATGGTGATCGGCGCGTCGAGGAGGGTGGCCACCGCGTTGGCGAGCGCGAACAGGTCCCCCGAGGGGATGCCGCCCAGGGTCGGCGTGCCGGCGTCGCCGACGTCGCCCTCGGTGAGCAACGTACGCAACAATGCCGCGAGTTGGGCCCACGACGCACCCCGGGTCAGCGCCAGCAGCGCCACTCCCGCGTGTGCGGCGGCGGTGGCGACCACGGGGTCGGGGTCGATCGGCCCGCGGACGATCAGTGCGCCGACGTCGTGGGTGCCGAGCGTGTGCAGCAGGCGGGCGATCTCGGCGGGCCCGTGCACGGCGGGGCCCAGGACCACGGCGTGCTGGGGGTATTGCGGTTCGTCGTGCGGATCGTGGATGACCACCCCGCCGATCTCCTCCACGGTGTCCGGATCGCCGTGGATCAGGTCGAGGAGGGTGGGGCCGAATTCTTCGAGTACGCGGCCCAGGCTCCTGCGGGAGTGCGTCGTCACGTGTGGGTCACCTCTGTGGGACGGAACCGAAACGGTCCTCCGATTTCGTACGCGGGGACAACAATAGGCACATCCACGATGACCTCCCGGGGCACCGACGGTGACGACGTCCGCTTTGCCGGGTTTCGTCGGGATGCGATGCGCGGCCGGTGCCGCGCGAAGGCCCGGGAGCGCCGGCCGGCGACCGCCGGAGCCCGGTCCTCGCCACGGAACCCACCGGGCGGGTGGTGCGTCACACCGGCGTCGCGCAGGGTGTGCGGCGTCTCGGAGGTGGACCGTGTCCGTTCCCGCACCACGACTGATCGTCACCCTCGCGGTCGCGCTGCTCGCCGCCACCATGACCGGGTGCGACGCGAAGCACGACGACGGCGCCGGTGCGGGTGCCGGTGCCCCCGCGGCGACCGGCCACGACGTCGACGAAGCCGTCGCGCGGGGACGACGGGATGCCGAGCAGGCCGCCGACCGCTGGGAGGCGGAGCGCGCGGCGGACAAGCCGCGCTCGTTCGTCGTCCGCGGCGGCCTGCCCACCCAGGTCGGCAATTGGGAGCCGAACAACCAGGCCTTCAAGCTCGCGCTCGCCGACGGCTGCTTTGCCCCGCCCGCACCCGGGGTCCTCCCCCCGACACCGGTGGACGGCGAGGTGCGCTGGGCGGACGGGGTCGTCCAGCGCCGCCCGGCCACGGCACCGCTCCAGGGCTACGGGAAGTCCGTACCGGCCGAGCTGAAGTCCCGGTGCGGAACGGCGCAGTCGCCCCGGCTGACCGTCACCTCGGTCTCCGCGACGACCCGGACCGTGCAGACCACCGAGGGCGCCGCGACCGTCCCGGCCTGGGAGATCACGTTCGCGGACACCTCCGTACGGGTCATCGACCTCGCGCTCACCGACGACCCACCGCCGGACCTCGGCCGCTCGATCGAGAGCGGGAGCACCGCGACCGTGGGCGCGGACGGCCGCACCGTCACCGTCGGGTTCGACGGCTCGCCGGACGGGCCCGGCCCTTGCGGGTCCGACTACCGACCGGTGGCCGTACAGCGCGACAGGGTCGTCGCCGTGGCGGTGGTCGGCATCCGCAAACCCGGGCCGACGGTCGCCGCCGACGGCGTGCGCATCGCGTGCCCCATGGTGATGGCCTCGCGCACGGTGACGATCACCCTCGACGCACCGTTGGCAGGCCGCGCCCTGATCGGCACCGCCGGCCTGCCGCTCCTCCCCCCACCGACGCGGTCGACACAGCCCACGCAGCCCGCTCCAGCGAAGGGCTGACGCGGGATCCGACACGGCGGCGCGGCCGGTACCCGGACACGCCTTCACCCTGTGCGGCATGGGCCGCAGGGGCCGCAGGGGCCGGTCACGCGCGTTTGACCGCCACACCGCCGTACATCGCGATGTCCCGATCCCGCACGGGCGGGGCGTCGTGGTCGGGCCGCCAGTGGTGGACCAGGGTCACCCCGGGGTCGACCAGGTCGTAGCCGTCGAAGAAGGCGAGGGCCTCGGCCCGATCCCGGATCTGCAACGGCATGCCGCGCGCGTTGTACTCGCGGCCGACACCGCCGACCCCCACCGGGTCGGTGTCGCCGGTGAACACGGTCAGCACCAGGAAGCTGCCGGGCACCAGTTCGTCCATGAGCCGGCGGACCAGTCCCCGCGGGTCGTCCTCGTCCAGGACGAAATGCACGATCGCCACCAGCGACAGCGCTACCGGCTTGCTCAGATCCAGCACCTCGCGCAGCTGCGGCGCGCCGATGATCGAGTCGACGTCCCGCAGATCGGCGTCGACGTAACAGGTCCTGCCCTGGACGGTGCTCGACATCAGGGCCCGCGCGTGGGTCAGCACGATCGGGTCGTTGTCGACGTAGGCGACCCGTGCGTCGGGCGCGATGCCCTGCGCGATCTCGTGCACGTTCGGCGAGGTGGGGATGCCGGTGCCGATGTCCAGGAACTGCCGGACCCCGTACTGCTCGGTGAGATGGCGCACGGCGCGGTTCATGAACGTGCGGGTGGTGCGCATCGAGATCGGCAGGGCCGGCCACGCCTCCACCGATGCCTCGGCGGCCACCCGGTCCGGCTCGAAATTGGTCTTGCCGCCGATGAGGTAGTCGTAGACCCGGGCCGAATGCGGTATGTCCAGCCGTAAGTCCACCATCGGCTGGTGCTCGTCCTGCGGTTCCCGTCCGGACATCCACTGCTCGTCCGACATCCTTCGCCTCTTCCGTCCGTCTGAAGGAACAACACCAACTGCCCTTCGGGTCAGCCGTCTTGGGCATGCTAGCCACGCTCGCCGAAGGACCCCACGGCTCCCCTGTCCCAGCCGCTCGCCGGACGCCGGCGCTCGCGCCATACGGGGTGGTCGCCGGTGCGGTGGGTGATGACGTGCATGTCCGGATGTGACAGTCGGGTGTCATTGCGGTCATGGGTGGTGCTGGGGAGGATGGAGACATGTCCTTTTCGCACCGGGTCGTCATCGCGGTTTTTCCCGATGTCGATCTTCTCGACGTCACCGGTCCGGCCGAGGTGTTCGCGCTGGCCAACGAGGAGATCGATGGAGGGATCGCGGGCCGTGCCGGGTATCGGGTTCGGCTCGCCGGGCCGGTTGCGGGTGCGGTGCGTACGTCGGCGGGGGTGCGGCTGCTGGCCGACCTGGCCTTCGACGAGGTCGGCGACGACGTGGACACGTTGTTGGTGCCCGGCGCGGTGGAGGTCACCGACGACGGTCCCGTGGCCCTGATCGATCCCGATGTCGTGGCCTGGGTCAAGGAGACCGCCCCGCATGCCCGGCGGGTGGCATCGGTGTGCGTCGGTGCGCACGTCCTGGCGGCGGCCGGCCTGCTGGACGGCAAGACGGCGACCACACACTGGTCGACCGCCGCCCAACTCGCCGCCGAGCATCCGGCCGTCGCGGTCGACCCGGATCCGATCTTCCTGCGCACCGACTGCGGCCGACTGTGGACGGGTGCCGGAATCAGCGCCTGCCTGGACCTCGCGCTCGCCCTGGTGGCCGAGGACCTGGGCGAGGAGGTGGCGCTCGCGGTGGCCCGACAGTTGGTGATGTACCTCAAGCGACAGGGCGGGCAGAGCCAGTTCTCCGTACCGCTGAGCCGTCCCGCCTCCGCCCGCCGGGACATCGACGCATTGCGGCTGTGGATCGCCGACCACCTCGATCAGGACCTGTCCGTGGAGGTACTGGCGGCCCGGATGTGCCTGAGCGAGCGGCACTTCGCCCGCGTGTTCAAGCAGGAGACCGGTGCCGGTCCCGCGGCGTACGTCGAGGCCGCCCGGGTCGAGGTGGCCCGGCGCCTGTTGGAGACCACCGACGATCCGCTCGACCGGGTCGCCGGCGCCGCCGGGCTCGGCTCGGCGGAGACCCTGCACCGGGCGTTCAGGCGGCAACTCGCCACCACGCCGGCCGCCTACCGTCGACGCTTTCGCACGCGGACCCACTGACCTTCCGGACCGATCGAAATCCCCTGCCGATACCCGGCACGGCGGACCACTCCGCCGTGCCCGGTTCCCGGCCGCCCGTTTCCCCGAGCCACACTCCCCTATCGAAAGGCACCACACGCGATGAGCACGAACCAGCCCTCCACGACCCTGCGCGACGTCATCGGCCTGGACAACGAGCCGCCGAGGCCGGCCGGCTCCGTCCTGATCATGGTCGACTTCCAGAACACCTACCGCACCGGCGTCATGGCCCTGGACGGCGCCGAGGACGCCCTCGCGGCGGGCGCCCGCCTCCTGGCCCGTGCCCGCGCCGCCGGCGCCCCGGTCGTGCACGTGCTCAACGACGGCGGCGAGAACACCCCGTACGACATCCGCGCCCACATCGGCGCCATCAGCGACGAAGTCGCCCCGGTGGCCGGCGAGGCGGTCGTGGTCAAGGAGTTCCCCGACTCCTTCCACCGCACCGAACTGGAGCGGATCCTGACCGACCTCGGCGCCGCACCGGGCAGTGGCAAGGACCTGATCATCGGCGGCTTCATGACCCACATGTGCGTCGGCCACACGGCCCAGGGCGCGTTCAACCTCGGCTACCGCCCCACCGTCGTCGCCGAGGCCACCGCCACCCGCGCCCTCACCGCCCCCGACGGCACGGTCCTGTCCGCCGCCACCCTCCAGGCCGCGGCGCTGACCACCATCACCGACCTGTTCGGCACCGTCGTCCCCACCGTCGACGCCCTCCCCGCCTGACCGGCGCGCCGGCAGGCGGGCCCGGGCCACGCGCGGGTGGGTGGCCGGCCAGGGCGGGCCCGTGCGGTGGTCGGTCAGAGGCGGCAGCTGATCTCCAAGCCGTCCTCGACCGGGAACGTCACGTTGTGGTAGCCGTTCTCCGGGTTGCGCACGTAGTCGAGGTAGGGCTGCAGGCTGCTCAGGACGATGTCGTCGGCCACGACGAGCGTGCCGGGTCGCAGTCGCGGTTCGAGCAGTTTCAGTACCGGCAGGCACAGGTCCTTCCAGCCGTCCAGCAGCAGGAAGTCCGCGGGGCCGTCCAGGTCGCGGAGGGTCTCGCGGGCGTCCCCCTCCAACACGGTGATCAGGTCGTCCAGGCCGGTCTCGGCGAAGGTGCGGCGCGCGGCGGCGATCTTGTCCTTGCTGAGTTCGGTGGTGACGACGCGTCCGGTGCCGTTGTCGCGTACGGCCGCGGCCAGATACAGCGTCGAGATGCCGAAGGACATGCCGAATTCGACGATCGTGGTCGGGCGTACGGCTCGGACCAGGTTGTAGAGCAGTGCTCCGGCTGCGGCGGAGATGGGCATGTAGATCTCCGCCGCGGCGTCGGCGTGCTCCAGGGGTGACAGCGGCCCCCGTCCGCCGGGCAGTTCCGCGTCGACGCGCGCCGCGACCGCGTCGTCCTGTTCGGCGTGCGCGAACATGCGATCGAGAGCCGTGCGGACGCGCGGGTCGGCAAGCGTGTGTGTGTAGGTCATGCCTCCTAGAGTAGACGCAACGTCTCGTCGTTTCTAGATGCAATATTCTCGACCCGCAGGACGAGACGACACAGGACGAGACGACAGGGGAGGCGAGATGGCATCCAGGACGCAGGGCACCAGGGCGGACGGCAGCAAGGCGGACGACACCGGGGGATCCGTACGGCAGCACCACGGCAACCGACACGGACGCAGCGAACAGGCCCGGCTGGCGGTACTGGAGGCGGCCGACGACCTGCTCGCCGAGAAGGGGTTCGCCGGCGTCACGATGGAGGGCATCGCCGCCCGGGCCGGCGTGGCCAAACAGACCATCTACCGGTGGTGGAGCACCAAGACCGACGTCCTGATGGACGCCTTCCTCCAGGACGCCATCGAGGACCTCACCCCGCCCGACTCCGGGGACCTCGCCCACGACCTGCGCGACTACCTGCGCCAACTGGCCCACTTCCTGGGCAGGTCCGACTCCGGAGCCGTCTTCCGCGCGCTGATCGCCCAGGCTCAGCACGACCCGGCGTTCGCCCGGGACTTCCGCTCCCGCTGGCTCGACGCACAACGTGGACGCGACCGCCTTCCGCTCGAACGCGCCATCCGCGACGGCCGGTTGACCGCCGACCTCGACATCGCGAGCGAGACGGATCAACTCGTCGGCCCGCTCTACTACCGCGTCCTGGTGACCGCCGAACCGATCGACGACGCCTTCACCGACGGCCTCGTCGACGCATTCCTGCGCCGGCACGGATCGACCGCTCCACCGGCCCTCTGAGCGATCCGGATCGACCGCCGGCACGGCGGCCCGCCCCTTCGGGCATGCATCGGCCCCCACGACCACAACCGGGTCGTGGGGGCCGATGTCGCACCCGTGCTCGTGCGCGCCCGCCTACTTGCGTGCGGGCACGATCCACACGACGGCGCCCTTGTCACCCGACAGCGGGTGGACCGGGAACACGGTCACGCCGTATGCCTTGTCCCATCCGGGGTTTCCGGAACCGAGCACCGAGGAGAAGAACGGCTTGCCGTAGTTCGCGTAGTCCGGCGAACCGTCCGCCTTGGTCACCCTGGTCGAGTACGGAGCCCGCGCCGGCACCACGGTCGAGCCGGTGGCGTCCTTGGCACCGAAGCCGGTCGCGGTGGCCTCCGCACCCGGGGCGTAGCCGAGCGAGTCGGAGAAGAACCGCACCGGCTCCTGCTTGGCGAAGGTCGCGCAGTGGTCGCCCGCCCTGCGGCACGCCCGGAACCCGGCCGTGTCCTTGAAGCTGAACGCCGCGTTCGCCGACTGCACCCGGGGTTCGAGGTTGGCCGCCGAGTTCGACGGCGCGTCCGGGAACCGGTAGGGGTTCGGGTTCGCGTCGACGAGGAGCAGCTCGCCCTTGGCTCCCCACGACGGGGACTTGTCGATGTTGTCCAGGACCCCGTTGTTCGGGTACGAGCTGTCCCGCAGCCACACCAGCAGGCCCGGCGCGTTGTACGCGAGCTTCTCGCGCTTGCCGTTCTCGCCGAACGTGTAGGTGTACTTCAGGCCCTGGTCGAAGCCGGACATGTTGCGCCATTCGAGCAGGTAGTACCGCTCGCGGCTGAAGGTGCCGTCGCTCTGGACCCAGCCGGCGCCCTTGGTGCCCGCGCCGACCGAACCGCCCTGCGGGGTCCAGCCGTTGTCACCCTGCTCGACGTCGTCCGACCACACCGTCGTGGTGCCGTTGGTGAGCGAGAAGTCGTCCGCGACCCAGCCCTTCTCCTGCGTCGCCGCGTCCGTGTCGACGCCGAGGCGCAGCTTGATGTTCCTGCCGGCGTACGGCGTCAGGTTCACCTGATCATGGCGCCAACCGTTGCTGCTGCCGGTCAATCCGGTGCTCTTGTGGAAGCGTCGGAGGTTGCCGTTCGGGTCCGGGTAGTCCGGCGGGGTCGACACGAGCGCGCCGGCCTCGTTGCGAACCTCCAGCTGCGTCCACGTGGTGCCACCGTCGGTGGACACCTCGACGAAACCGAAGTCCCAGTCCTCCTCCAGGACGTAGTCGCTCCACCATTGGAACTTCACGTCGGAGCCGGCCGGGACCGCGATGTCGCGGACGAGCTTCACGTCCGCCCAGTCCTGGTCGTTGCTCGAATACCACGCCTTTTGGCCGCTGTGCGGCGTGCTGAACCTGGTCACCTGGTCCGGGAGGTTCACCCGGACGGCCTGCTTGGTGCCCTTGGGCGTCTTGGCCGCCTGGCCGAGCGTGGCCAGGGCGGGCCGGTCGCCCACCTTCAGGACCTCCGGTGTCAACCAACCCAGCGTGTACTTGGACCACGCGCTCATGTGGGCGGGCATCGACTGGAACAGCGGGCCGGAGTGGGACCCGTTCGCCATCAGGTCCCAGAAGTTGACGTCCGACGCACCACCGGGGACGCTGCTGAAGTTGTCGTACAGGTCCGGCAGTCCGAGGTCGTGGCCGTACTCGTGGGCGAACACGCCCACCCCGGAGTCCTCCGGCTGCACGATGTAGTTGGCGACCTTCAGTCGGGTCCCGGGAACCGTGTAGCCACCCGCCACGGCGCTGGAGTGCGCCCAGATGGCATAGCTGCCCTCGGCGCCGCCGCCGGTGGACTTGTCCTTGCCGGAGTGCACGAGGACCAGGTGGTCCACCACACCGTCCGGCTCCTGCGTGTTGCCGTCGCCGTCGGCGTCGCCGATGTCCTCCTTGTCGTAGTCGGCCCACGGGAAGTTCGGCTGACTGCGCGCGAGTTCGTTCACCGCGTCGGTGGCCAGCGTCTCGGCGCCGCCCGGATTGTTCGGGTGTCCGCCCATGTCCTGCTCGCGCTTGCCGCAACGCCCGGCGCCGTACCACGCCTCCGAGTGCGGCACCTTGATCCACGAGGTGGCGGTGCCGGACACGGTGTACTTGCCGCCGGACATCTCCTCGTACATGTTCTTCATCGTGTAGCCGGAGACGTCGATGCCCGGCTTGCCGTCGGGACCGGTCAGGTCCGGACGCATGCGTTCGGTGATGCCCTGCTTGGTGTAGAGCATCTTGTTGAAGTGTTCCGGGCTGAAGTCCTTGACCCACGGCGTGTTGTTGTCCTGCCCGGTGAGCGCCGGGTCGGGAATGGTGTTGTGCAGGGGTCCGTTCTTGATCGTGCCCGGCGGTTCCACCACGCAGGAGGCGTCGCTCACGCTCGCCCTGCGGTTGAATCCGGAGAAGTCGTCGTTGGCGTTCTCGTTGAACTCGACGAGAATCGTCAACAGTTTGGCTTCCTGCCTGGCACCCGGTGCCAAGCCGCTCTTTTCGGCCCTGAGCTGCTCCGGGCTCTTGCCCGTGCGCTGGGCTTCGGCCTCGAGAAGGCGCAGTTGCGATGCCGCGCGCGGGTTGCCCTCGCGTTCCTTGCTGCCGCCTCCCGCTTTGGCCTTGCGGGACTTGTCGGCGGCGGTCTGCTCGGCATCGATGCGGCCGTCGGGGCCGATCTCGGCCTCGACGGGGTTGAAGTACCGATCGTCGGGGCCGGGGTTCCATACCGCCTTGGTGGTGTCCACACGCGCGGCGGCTGCGGACGAGGTGACGCCGGGTGCCGCGGTCAGTCCCGTGACCGCGAGGAGCGAGACGGACAGTAGCGTCACCGGGCCACGCAATCGCCGGATGGCTCGTGGCGGAGTTCCGCCACGTCCGGGTATCGCTCGACTCAAGATGGTCTCCCTTCCGCCCGGAAGGTGGTTCCGGACGCGAAGCGACGCCGATCAGGGTGCTGTGGTGCCGTTGTGCGCCCACGACGTCGAGCTGTTTCGGCAGAACCCGACGCCTGCTCCCACCAACCGTCGGGTCACGGCGACCGGTGGGAAATGGGCCGGGTGACCGGACCCTAGAGGCGTGAGTGACGGCAGAGGCAGGGGAAGCCAAAGGTTCTTTGCGAACTCTTTGCTCAGCTATCAACGAGGCGTGCCCTGCGCAGTGATCGCGCCCGTGCCGATCGGCTAAAATTCGCCGCCGCGAAATCGCCCCGCGCCCGGTCGCAGCCTCAAGTGCCCTGTCGACAGCCGGATTTCGTCCTCCGAGGCAGATGTTGCCGGCACCGTGCCGCGCGCGGCACGCGGTTCCTGCGGGGAGTCGACTTTCGTATCTCCCACGGTCATCCTTCGCGCCGTCACACCCAACTTTCATCGGTTCCGCGCGAGTCGGGCCGCTGCCATCCTGGACCGGTCCGGCGCGCCGTGTGCGTTCGGCGCACCGATCCCGATCCCGCCACCGACACTCGAAGGATGGACATCCTCGAAACACACGGCACGATCTCGCTCCCGGATCGGGGCGAAGTCGAGGTCACGCTCGACCTGTACGACCCGCCCCGCACCGACGACGTACTCCCCCGCGGGTGGACCGCGATCATCATCTCCGGTCCCGACCTCACCGTCGGCGACCGGGGCCTGCTCTTCCTCGACGCCCAGGACGGCCTGATCGCCAACCCCTTCATCGTCGTGGCGAGCGCCGACCGCACCACCCGGATCAGCGGCCACGAGCCGCCGTGAAGGAGCATCCCCACCCCCGCACGGGCCGGCGTCGCCCGCGAATCCCTATTCGGCCGAGACCAGGTTCAGCGCCTCGTTCAGGTTGTGTTCGGCGATCTCCCGCATGAACGCCCGGTCGGGGAAGTCGCCGTCGAGCAGCCGCAGCGGGCCGGCCGTCAGGGACAGTCGTTGGGCGAGCATGTAGAGGGCGAGCCGGTCCTCGTCCAGGCCGCCGACCGCGAGTCGCCGGTAGTCGTCGTGCAGCCGGATCCGCAGGAACACGTGCTCCCACTCGACGTCGAAGTACATCAGGTCCTCGATGTCGATCAGCACGGGCCGGCCCTCACGGTCCACCAGTACGTGGTCCAGCCCCAGTTCGCCGTGCACGACCGAATACTCGGCGCGCGGTTGCACCGCCGCGGCGAGCTCGTGCAGCCGCTCGTGCAACCGGTCCCGGGCCCGCGCGATCCGGTGGTCGCGCGAGGCCGCCTCGGCGAGGCAGCGCAGCGCGAAGTCGAGCACGGCCGTCTCGCACGACATTCCGCGCGACGTCCCGCCCCTGTCGACCAGGTCGACCTTGCCGTAGGCGGGCGCACGGTGGCCCCGCATCGCTGCCAGGCCCTCCGCGAGACGCGCCATCGTCGGCTCGGCGGCGTGCGGGTCGCGTTCGAACAGGTCCATCAGGTGCTCGCCGGGGAAGTCCTCCACGACGGCCAGGTCGGCCGGGTAGTGGGTGCGGTCGCGGTCGACCAGGTGGATCGTCGGGACCCGCAGACCCAGCGAGTCCAGTCGCGCGTGGGCGGCCTCGAACAGGTCGAGCCCGACACCGGGTGAGAACGGATCGCTGACGTCGTCGTCCCCCTCGGCCGCCGGCCAGTAGTTCTCGGAGTCCGCCCACAGATAGGCGATCGCCGACGTCGCGTCGTCCATCGTCAGGCGGTACACGCCTTTTCTGGTGCCACCGGTGAGCCGCTCCACCCCGTGCAGCCGACGCCCACCGCCCATCGCGGCCCGCGCCGCCCCCGCCAACAGATCCCGCGTCACATTTCCGGGCGCCACGTGCGACCCACCTCTCCGGCTCGACAACCGAAGCACCCTATGCGGGCCGGCACGCGACGCCGAACGATTTATCCGGCCAAGTGGCCGATGCACCGGGGAGGTTCACCGGAAACCGAAAGGAAACCGGTACCGAGGGAAGCCGATATCGGCCGCGCCCTCGGCCCGGTCGGGCCGAGGGCGCGGCGAGGGCGCGGGCGTGGGGGGGGGGGGCGGGGGGGGCGGCGCCCCCGCCGCCGGGCGGCACGCCCGCACCAACGCCACGCGGAAAACACTCACCCCGCCCGCCGCCGCGCAGCTCCAAC